>NZ_JAWRWU010000013.1:0-169655 GCF_046535395.1 Cupriavidus sp. SIMBA_020
CTGCTCAGCCCGACCACCCATCAACCCCGCAACCCTTGTCGCTGCTGCGTTTGCAGCGCGGTTTGTGTTGCGAGGGGACGAATAGTAGGCGACTGATGGCGGGCTGGCAAGCGATTTCGCAAAATAATTCTAAAGTTCATCGCAGATGCTGTTTAGCGCACAAATATAAGGAAGCCATGACCATCCGCATCGTGAGATTGGGATCACCGCGCGTCGAGCACGAAGGGCTGCGCATGGGCACCGTCCGGCGGCCGCCGCGGGGCGTGCCCAAGGCCGAGTTTGCCAGCCGGGACTATTACGATGTCTGGTACCCGGCACTTGCGCCGTCCACAGACCTCGTCGCGCTGGCCCAGACGGCCACGGACGACAAGGCGTGGCGCGTCTTCGAAAAAAAGTACCGCGCCGAGATGGCCGAGCCCGATGCCAGCCGCACGCTCGATCTGCTTGCGGCGTTGTCTCATCAGACAAACTTCTCGCTCGGTTGCTATTGCGAAGACGAATCTCACTGTCATCGCGCCATCCTGCGCGACCTGCTGGCCAAGCGGGGCGCCGACCTGGCGTAATCCGCACGCTATGATGCGAAGCTTCGCCGCCTCCTTATTAGTAAGAAGGCGAGGCGAAGCTTCTCACTGGCCTCTCATACGTCGATGGCACTTAACCTCGTCTGGCTTGGATTCTTTCTGATTTCCTTCCTGGCCGCCTGCGTGCGGCTAGCCCACGGCGACACCGCGGTCTTCCCCGCCATGCTCGCCAGCCTGTTCGACAACGCGCGCACCGCTTTTGAGATTTCTCTTGGGCTGGCCGGCGTCATGTGCCTCTGGATTGGCATCATGCGGATTGGCGAGCGGGCCGGCGTCGTCGATCTCTTCGCCCGGGCGATGAACCCACTACTGCGTCATTTCTTCCCGGGCGTGCCGCAGGGCCATCCGGCACAGGGCGCGATGATGATGAATGTGTCGGCCAACCTGCTTGGCCTGGACAACGCCGCCACGCCGCTCGGGCTCAACGCGATGCGCGAGCTCCAGGCGCTGAACCCCAAGGCCGACACTGCCAGCAACGCCCAGATCATGTTCATCGTCCTGAACACGGCCGGGCTGACGCTGATTCCCACGTCCGTCATCGCCATCCGGCAGGCGATGGCGGTCAAGCAGGGGCTCACCGGCTTCAATGCGGCCGATATCTTCCTGCCGACGCTGCTCGCCACGGGCGTTTCCTGCCTGGCCGGCCTGCTGGCCGTGGCCTGGGTGCAGCGGCTGAACCTGCTCAAACCCGCTGTGCTGGCCGCGTTCGCGATCGCAGCGGCCGCTGTCGGCGGCCTGTTCGTCTGGCTGCGGCACGCGCCGCCGGACCAGGTCAGCCAGTTGGCGGCGCTCGTCGGCAGCGCCTTCATCTTGTCACTGATCACCCTGTTCCTGGTTTGCGGCGCGGTGCGGCGGGTCAATGTCTACGACGCCTTTATCGATGGCGCGAAGGAAGGCTTCGGCGTCGCGGTTCAGATCATTCCTTATCTAGTGGCAATCCTCGTGGCGATTGGGCTGTTCCGCGCCTCGGGGTGCATGGATGTGCTCATGCAAGGTCTGTCGGCCGGATTCGCATGGCTGGGACTCGATACCGACTTCGTGCCCGCCCTGCCGGTTGGCCTGATGAAGATCCTGTCCGGCGCCGGCGCACGCGGGTTGATGGTCGATGTGATGAGCACCTACGGCGTCGACTCCTTCCAGGGGCGCCTCGCGGCAATCATCCAGGGATCGACCGAGACCACCTTCTATGTGATGGCCGTCTATTTCGGTAGCGTCAATGTGCGCAATACCCGTCACGCGTTGGGCTGCGCGCTGTTCGCCGACATCGTCGGCATGACCGCCGCCGTGTGGATCGCCTACCTCTTTCGATAAGACTGTTGTCCAAATGCAACGTGATTGTGCGCTTTTGAAGTCATTCTCGAGCGCAGGACTTGGTGCGTCGCAACAACTTGTGTATAGTGAAGTCTGTCTCCTCCACCACCTCGGTGGATTCCAACCCGCGCATCACCTGCGCGGGTTTTTTTTGCCCAAAATCCGCGGAATCCTCAGATCGATAGGTAGTTTTTGATCGGTCTACGTCATGAATCTGACATCTGCACCGGTCAGCGTCACATTTCCCCGCCGTGGTGCAAACGCGCACAGTTGCCGCGCAAATCGCAGAAAACCCACAGCTTTGTTGCGACGCACCAATCGGCATCGTAGAGTGGCATCAGCAATAACCCTGATCCCCGCCGCTCTCCTTTATTTGCCTGCGATGCCTACCGCTGCGCGCCTTCTCCGCTACTGGCCCGATGCCGCTTACCTGCGGCGAGGCATCGTCTACGCGTTGTCTTTCCTCGCGCTGGCGGGCACTGGCTGGCTGACCGGCGAACACGGTTATCTCTGGTCCGCGACGGCGTCGATCTGGACCTGCCTGGCCGACCGCCAAGGCACGGCGGCAGCCCGCATGCGCGCGCTGGGCACGGTGGGCATTGGCGGCGCGCTGGCCAGCGGCCTGGGCGCGAGCCTTTCCGGGTCGCCGCTGCTGGCGCTGCTCGTGGTGCTCGCCGCAGGGCTGGCGGCCGGTTTGGTCGAGTTGCGCGGCCCCGCAGCCGCTTTGTGCTTCAAGCTGCTCTATGTCGTGCTGATTGCCGCCTGCCTGCAGCCGGCCGAAGGCTTGCCGATCGGCACCTACGCGTGGACTAGCAGTGTCGACTACCTGCTGGGCGGCGTCTTTGCCTGCCTGACTTGCCTGCTGTTGATTCCCTCCCAGCGTGACACCCGGCCACGTACCGAGGTGGTTGCCGTCTACGACGCCCTGCTGCGCTTTGCCGATTTTCTGGCGACAACCTCGCCCGCGCACGACAGCACGCCGCACAAGCAGGAAATCCGCCTTCGCATCGAGGCCGCGCGCGCCGCCGTGACCGCCCGGCGCGGCCTGCGTGACCCGCTGGGCCTGCTCCACTACGCCTACGCCGTGGCGGTAGCCGACGCGATCTTCGCCCTGTTGATCGTTGCTGGCGAACTGCGCGAGCGCGCCGGCGACACCCACGGCCTGCCGCTGGCCTATGCCGCGCGCTGCCTTGCCGATACGCAGGAGCAGGTTCGCCAGGCCCTCGCCCGCCATGCCCCGGACCTGCCGGCTCTCAGCGCGATGCTGACCCGCGACCTGCGCAGCCTCGTGGCGCAGCGCCCCAATGCGTCCGCGCCGCCCCCCTACCAGTCCGCCCTGGCCGCGCTGGCCCAGCACCCCGCTTTCGACCGCTGGCGCGAGCGCTTCGTCTGGCCGAATACCGGCGTCACGGCCATGCTCGACCGTCTGGCCCATACGCTGGCCGACCTCGCCGCGCGCGATGCCCGGGTGTCGCGCCACGCGGTCCGGCTGGCGCTGGCGGGCGGACTGAGCCTGTTGCCGTCGCAGATCTGGCAGGTCCATCACAGCTACTGGGTCGCCGTCACTGTGATCATGGTGCTGAGCCCGCGCCTGCAAACCACGCGGCAGATCTCATTTCTGCGCTTTGCCGGTTCGCTGGGCGGTGCGCTGCTAGCCTGCGGCATCAGCCTGATGCATCCCACGCCGGCGCTGGCGCTCGGCATCAGCGCCGCGTTCCTTGCCGCCGCCTATGCCACGCGACTGGCCGGCAATGCCGGAGCCTTCGCGTTCTGCCTGACGCCGGCGGTCATCCTGTTCTCGTGGCTGGGCGAGCCCGCCGCCAGCAGCAGCCACGTGGCGGCGCTGCGCGGTGCCGATACGGCCATCGGCTGCCTGATCGCGCTGGCCAGCTATGTGGTGTTGGCGCCGCGCGCGGAGCTGTCGCGCGCTTTCCGCCACAGCCTGGATGCGCTCGCGGTCAACGCCGTCTACCTCCGTGCATCGATCAGCGCGGCGCGCGCGCTGTCCGCAGCGCCGGCTCGGCTCGAGGCGCTGCGCGTGGCCGCAGGCCGTGCTTCCACCCGGGCCGAGGACACGCTCTCCCAATGTGCTGCCGAGCTGGACCCGGCTCTGGCGGCCACCCATCGCGCCCTGCACGCCACGGCACGGCGCATGGCCGCGCTGGCGGGGCTGCTGCGCGCCGGCACCGAATCGGGGGAGATCTACACACGGCCCGTGCCGGCCGTGCAGGCGCTGCTGGGCGACCTGGAGGCGCGGTTGGCCGAGGTGGCCGTCCGGCCGGGTCACACCGGCGTGACGGACGCGGTGGCGCCGGCCCGCCTGGCACCGCTGACACCCACCGATCCGCCCTTCGACCGCTTTCTGGCCGAACAGGCCGGCTACGCGGACAACCATATCGATGCCGCGCATCACACGGTGGCCCGGCTGCGCACCCTGGTGGCGGAACAGGCGCTGGCGACGCGCCCGCGCTTGCGCGGGGTCAAGGCGGGATGAGATAGCCCGGCGTTTTGGGGTTCGGGCAGGCGATCAGGCAGACACCGGCAACTATCCTAGAATGATTGGATACCCGCCGTTTCCCCGTTCCCGACAAGTCCGAGGTGCGCCATGGCTCAAATCTCCTTCCCGACCAGCGTTCCGTCTTACTGCGCCGCCAGTCTGACGCTATCGTGCCCCGCCACGGTCAATGGCAATTCATCGCAGTATTCCGTCACGGCCGAGGCGCTCGAGAACCATTGCGGCGCCCAGTCGCCGCGCGAGGACGACCTGCGCGCCGCGTTCACGAGTCACCGCCAGCGCATCGAGCATCTGGCGGAAACCATGTTCGAGCTGACCAAGGCGCGCGAGATTGTCCTGCGCAGCGGGCATTTCCGCTTCGCGGACTGAGCGATTACGACTGAGCGGTTACCCTTCGGCCGCCTGCCCGCGTACCAGCAGCACCGGCATCGTCGCCTGACGGATCACCGCCTCGGCCACGCTGCCGAGCACGATACGCCGCACGCCGCGCCGGCCATGGGTGCCGATGACCAGCAAGTCCCCGCCCCACTCGCGCGCGGCTTCATTGATCGACCCGGCGATGTCGCCGGCCACGGCGGGCTCCGTCACCAGCTTGGTCTCGAACGTCGCGCCGGCATCGGCCAGCACCTTGCCGGCCGCCTCCAGCGCGCGTTTGCCGCTGTCCGCGAAGGCGCGCTCGATCTGCGTGGGGTCGTAGTAGCCCGCGTCGAACAGCATCACACCGTTGTCCACCACATAGAGCGCCAGGATCGTCGCACCGCCGCCGGCCACGCGTAGGGCCTCGCGCAGGGCCAGGTCGGACGTGCTGCTGCCGTCCACCGCCACCACGATCCTGTTGTAAGCCGTGCTAGTCATTGCCTTGTCCTCCGGTAAGAAGAGAGAAGCGCCGCAGCCGTGCCGCGACCGCTACATCCGATACTACACGTGGCGCCAAACCCACGTGATGAGCCAATTCTGAAAATGGGATAGGCGGATCACCCATCACGTGGCCCCGTCCATACGCCATTAAATTGACCGACCGGTCGGTTTATATATATAGTGAGCAGACCCGCCGCCGCCGTCCAGCCCTCGACAAGAACAACCCCCGCGCGGCCACCCACCAGAAGGAGACGTTATGTACACGCAGAGTCTCGACCTGCCCGGCCAGCCCAGCGCAGCCGCGTCGCATGGCGGGCCGCAGGACGCCGGCCTCGCCACGCGCCAGGCCGCGTTCGACGCGCGCATGGCGGAAGACGGCAAGATCGAGCCGATGGACTGGATGCCCGACGCCTACCGCAAGACGCTGGTGCGCCAGATCTCGCAGCACGCGCACTCGGAGATCGTCGGCATGCTGCCGGAAGGCAACTGGATCAGCCGCGCGCCGTCGCTCAAGCGCAAGGCCATCCTGCTGGCCAAGGTGCAGGACGAAGGCGGCCACGGCCTCTATCTATATAGCGCAGCCGAAACACTCAATGCCTCGCGCGACGATCTGGTCGATGCCCTGCACACCGGCCGCGCCAAGTATTCGTCGATCTTCAACTACCCGACGCTGACCTGGGCGGACGTCGGCGTGATCGGCTGGCTGGTGGATGGCGCGGCGATCATGAACCAGATTCCGTTGTGCCGCTGCTCGTACGGCCCGTACGCGCGCGCGATGATCCGCATCTGCAAGGAGGAGTCGTTCCACCAGCGCCAGGGCTTCGACGCCCTGCTGGCCATGATGCGCGGCACCGACGCCCAGCGCGAGATGGTCCAGGACGCAGTGAACCGCTGGTGGTTCCCGGTGCTGATGATGTTCGGCCCGCCGGACGCCGCCTCCACCAACAGCAGCCAGACCATGGCCTGGGGCATCAAGCGCATCTCGAATGACGACCTGCGCCAGAAGTTTGTCGATGCGACCGTCGAGCAGGCCAAGGTGCTGGGCGTGACGCTGCCCGACCCCGGCCTGAAGTGGAATGCCGAGCGCGGCCACCACGACTACAGCCCGCTCGACTGGGACGAATTCTGGCGTGTGATCAACGGCGACGGCCCCTGCAACAAGGAGCGCCTGGCCACGCGCGTGAAGGCGCACGAAGACGGGGCCTGGGTGCGCGAGGCCGCGCTGGCCCACGCCCGCCGCCGCGCGGAACGACCCCAGCGCGAAGCCGCCTGAACGCGGCCCAAGGAGACAGAAATGGCGCAATCGACACCCGAGATGCACCCGAACAAGAAGGAATGGCCGCTGTGGGAGGTGTTTGTCCGCAGCAAGCAAGGGCTGGAGCACAAGCATTGCGGCAGCCTGCACGCCGCGGACGCCGAGCAGGCGCTGCACATGGCCCGCGATGTCTACACGCGCCGGCAGGAAGGCGTGTCGATCTGGGTGGTGCCCTCGTCCGCCATCACGGCCAGCGCGCCGGCGGAGAAGGCCGAGTTGTTCGACCCGGCCGCCGACAAGATCTACCGGCACCCGACGTTCTACCAGCTCCCCGACGAAGTCAACCATATGTAAGGCCGGCCCCATGATGCAGACCCCCATCGCCGACGACCGCTCCCTCGACCGCACCGCAGACCTCGCCCGCACCGCGCCGTTGCAGTACGTGCTGCGGCTGGCCGACAACGCGCTGATCCTGGGCCAGCGCAACGCCGAATGGTGCGGCCATGGCCCGGCGCTGGAAGAAGACATCGCGCTGGCCAATATCAGCCTGGACCTGATCGGCCAGGCGCGGCTGCTGTACACCCATGCCGGCGAACTCGAGGGCCGGCTGACCGGCCGCGCGCGCCAGGAGGACGAGTACGCGTACTGGCGGGAGGAACGCGAATTCCGCAACTGGACCCTGCTGGAACTGCCGCACACCGGCCCGCTGGCCGGCACCGCCCGGACCGAGCGCGACTACGCGGTCACCATCATGCGAAATTTCCTATACGGGGCGCTGATGGCCGCACTCTGGCCCGCGCTGGAGAACAGCCGGGACGCCGGGCTGGCCGCCATCGCCGCCAAATCGGCCAAGGAGGCGCGCTACCACCTGCAGCATGCGGCGGGATGGGTGGTGCGGCTGGGCGATGGCACCGATGCGTCCCACGTCCGCATGCAGCGCGCGCTGGACCACCTGCTGCCCTATATGAACGAATGCTTCGCGCCCGATCCGGTCGAGCAGGCCGCCGCTGACCAGGGCGTGGCCGTGCCGACGGCGAGCCTGCGCGACGACTGGGAGGCCATCGTCCACGCCACCCTGGAGGACGCCACGCTGCGCCTGCCGGCCCCGTCGGCGTTCGTCTCCACGGGCAAGCTCGGCCTCCATTCGGAACACATGAGCTACCTGCTGGCCGAAATGCAGGGGCTGGCGCGCGCCCACCCCGGCGCGCAGTGGTAGGCGGGGGTCCGGTCATGCGGATTGCGTCGACGATCCCCTCCCCCTTCGCACCGGCCTTCCCTGCCGCCGCCCCGGCTGGCCCGCGCTCGGCCGACGACCGGCTCGCCGCCGCCTGGGCCGCGCTGGAGGCCGTGCCAGACCCCGAAATCCCGGTCGTGTCGATCCGCGATCTCGGCATTTTGCGAGACATACGGCTGTCCGACGACGGCGCGACGGTCGAGGCGATCATCACGCCGACCTACTCCGGCTGCCCGGCCATGTCACAGATCGAGGAAGACGTAGGCCGCGCGCTCGAAGCCGCCGGACTGGCGCCGTGGCGCGTGCGCACGGTGCTGGCACCGGCCTGGACCACCGACTGGATCACCGAGGCCGGCCGCGCCAGCCTGCGCGCGTACGGCATCGCCCCGCCGGGGCGTTGCGGATCGCAAGACAGCGAGATGGGCGCGGGCGCCGCGGTCCGGCCGCTGCGCTTTGTACCGCGCGCAACCCAGGTCATCGCCTGCCCCCATTGCGGCAGCACGCATACCGAGGAGCTGTCGCGCTTCGCCTCCACGGCGTGCAAGGCGCTCCACCGTTGCCTGGACTGCCGCGAGCCGTTCGACTACTTCAAGCCCTACTAAGCCCAGAAAGCCAGAGGCAGACACGCGATGACCCCACAGTTCCACCCGCTGCGCGTGGCGCAGGTACGCCCGGAAACGTCCGACACGGTGTCGATCGCCTTCGAGGTGCCCGAGCCGCTGCGCGACGCCTACCGCTTCACGCAGGGCCAGTTCCTCACGCTGAGGGCTGCCGTCGATGGCAAGGACGTGCGTCGCTCCTATTCGATCTGTTGCGGGGTGCAGGACTACGACGAGCGCGGCGAGCTGCGCGTGGCCGTGAAGCTGGTGGACGACGGCCTGTTCTCCACCTGGCTGCACGACACCGTGGCGCCCGGGCAGGTTTTCGAGGTAATGACCCCCGATGGCCGCTTCCACGTGCCGCTGGACGCCGCCGCGGCGCGCCACTACGTGGCCTTTGCCGCCGGCAGCGGCATCACGCCGGTGCTGTCGCTGATCCGCACCACGCTGGCGCGCGAGCCGCGCAGCCGCTTCACGCTGGTCTACGGCAACCGCAGCGTGGACAGCATCATCTTCTCCGAGGCGCTGGAGGATCTGAAAAACCAGTATCTGTCCCGTTTCACGCTCTATCACGTGCTGTCCCGCCAGCCACAGGAGGTGGACCTGCTGCACGGCCGGCTCGACCGCGCCCGCGTGGCCGCCTTCCTGGAAACGCTGATTCCCGTCGACGATATCGACGCCGCCTTTGTCTGCGGCCCGGCCTCCATGATCGACGAAGTGGAGGCAGCACTGAAGGCGGCGGGGCTGGACCCCCACCAGATCCACGCTGAACGCTTTGGGGTGCCGCTGGCGTCCGCGCCGCGCAAAACGTCGACGGAACACTACGCCAGCCACGCCGGCACGGCCGAACTCGTGGTCGTGCTGGACGGCAAGCAGCACAAGATGCGCCTGCCGCTGGAAGACGCCAATGTGCTGGACACCGCGCTGGCGGCCGGGCTGGACCTGCCCTACGCCTGCAAGGGCGGGGTCTGCTGCACCTGCCGCGCCAAGGTGCTCGAGGGCCAGGTCGAAATGGAGAAGAACTACACGCTGGAGCCGTGGGAGATGGAAAAGGGGTTCGTGCTCACCTGCCAGGCGCGCGCGCTCACGCCCCGGGTGGTGGTCAGCTACGACGAACGCTAGTTGTTGCTGGTGGCACGACTGTTGCCGTGATTACAATGGCGGGACACGCTCCATGCGTCGCATCGTCCGCCACAGGGCCGTCCGCCGACGGCGGGGCCGATGGCGGCCGGGATTCCTCCGGGACACGTCGCACCCTATACAATCACGGTCATGCAATATATCCATGTCGTCAACGGCGATGTTGCGGGCAACACGCTGCGCCAGGCCCTGGCCCAGGCGGCCCGTCCCGACCCGGTGGTCGTCCTGCGCGACGACCTGGCCGTCGGCCCCATCGCGGACGTGGACAGCACCGGCCTGATCCGCTCCGGCTTCTGGCAGCGGGTGGCGCCCCATACCGATATCGACTTCGCGGCCGAGATGCGCCAGGCGCTGGACCAGCTCCAGTCGCTGCGCCGCGCCGACATGGAGGTCGCCATCTGGCACGGCCAGAGCGCCTCCGACCAGCTGATGCTGCGCCGGGTGGTCTTCCACCTGTACCAGGCGCCCCAGCGGATCAATGAAGTGTCGATGGACCTGCGCGAACTGGAGGTGCCCGCCCAGGGCAACCTCGCCGCCATCGGCATGTACCCGGCCGCACGGCTGGCGCGGCGGTTCTCGACCATCGCCCCGGTCTCGGTGCTGCGGCTGGGCCGGCTGGGCTACGAATGGCAGCAGAACGTGAAGGAGAACGCCGACGTGCGGCTCTGGAAGGGCAACACGCTCGTGCCGGCCGCCTACCATAACGTCGACGACGTGATCCTGGAGCGCGCCCCCGAGGACTGGAAGCCGGCCGCCGAGGTGGTGGCCAGCGTCATGGGCGCCATCGAGGGCCTGCTGGCCAGCGACTGGTTCGTGTTCTGGCGCTGCCGGGAGCTGATCGGCACGGGCCAGCTCGTACTGCGCGGCAACGCCGATTCGCTCCAGACCTGCGAACTGCGCCGCAACCAACTCAACGCGAGCGCGGAATAAGCGGCCCATGGCAAGAACCAAGGCGCCCGATTTCGAGGCACAGCGCGAGCAGATCCTGGACCTGGCCGCCGCCGCCTTCGCGGCGAGCAGCTACCCGAGCACCTCGATGGCCGACCTGGCAGCGGCCTGCGGCACGTCCAAGGCGCGGCTCTATCACTACTACGAGAGCAAGGAAGCGATCCTGTTCGACCTGCTGGACCGCTACACGCGCCGGCTGATGCTGATCGTCACCGAGGTGGAGGCCGAAAGCGAGCGCCAGGGCCGTACGGACGCCGAGAGTTTCGGCGATCTGCTGCGCGCCTTCCTCGCCGAGTACGAAACGTCTCAAACCCGACACATCGCGCTGATCAACGACGTCAAGTTCCTGGCCGAAGAGCAGCGCGACCTGATCCTGAAGCGCGAGCGCGACGTGGTGGCTGCCTTCTCCCGCAAGCTGCGGCTGGCCTACCCGGCGCGCGTCACGCGCGACAACCAGACCGCGCTGGCGATGACCGTGTTCGGCATGATCAACTGGACCTTCACCTGGCTCAAGCCGGGCGGCAAGCTGTCTTACGCCCAGTTCGCCGAGATGGTCGTGGACCTGCTCGACAATGGGTTGGCAACTGGGTTGGCAACCGGGCTGGCCAGCGGGCTGGCGCGCAGCGCGCCGGCCCAGCCCTGAATCAGGACCACTCCGCGTCTTCCTGCTTCTGCCGCTGCTCGCGGTCCTGGCGGAACATTTCCTCGAGTTCGTCGCGCGCCTGCCGCGCCAGCGACACCAGCTTGGTCTGGTCGCGGTAGTGCGGATAGAAGCGGTCGATCGCCTGGATATTGTGACGCCGGAAGCGCAATGCCACGCTGCGCGCATCGGCCGGATCGATTCCCAGCCCTTCCAGCACGCGGCGCCCCATCATCAGCGAACCCTCGAACATCTCGCGCTCGAAGATCTCCACGCCACGGTCCTTGAGCTGGTACACGTGCGAGACGTGGCGCGCCCGCGCGTAGATCTTCAGGTGCGGAAAGCGCGCCCGCACGCGGTCGATCAGCGCCAGGCTGTCTTCCATACCCTCGATGGCCACCACGAGGATCTTGGCCGTGCCGGCGCCCGCCGCCTCGAGCAGGTCCACGCGGGTGGCATCGCCATAGAACACCTTGAAGCCGAAGCCTTTGAGGAACTCGATCTGGTCCGGGTCGTGGTCGAGAATCGTCGCCGTAATGCCCTGCGAGTACAGCAGGCGGCCGACGATCTGGCCAAAGCGCCCGAAGCCGGCAATCAGCACCGGGTTGTGCTGCGGCGGGATCGCGTCATCCTTGCGGCGCGACAGCGCATGCAGGCGCGGCGCGATCAGGCGGTCGAAAACCAGCAGCAGCAAGGGCGTCGCCACCATCGACAAGGCCACCACCAACACCAGCAGCGCCTCCATATGCGGCGGCAGCAGGCCCGCATGGGCGGCCACGCCGAATACCACGAAGGCGAACTCGCCGCCTTGCGAGATCAGCAGCCCGAACAGCAGCCACTGGCCACGCGCGATGCCGAAGCGGCGCGCCAGCAGCGCCAGGATCAGCGTCTTGACCACCACGAAGCCCGCCACGAGGCCCAGCACCTGCCCCGGCGCCTGCGCGAGCACGCCGAAGTCGATCGACATGCCCACGGCCATGAAGAACAGGCCGAGCAGCAGGCCCTTGAACGGCTCGATATCGGCCTCGAGCGCATGGCGGTACTCCGAATCCGCCAGCAGCACGCCGGCCACGAAGGTGCCGAGCGCCATGGAAACGCCCACCGCGTCCATCATCAGCGCGATGCCCACCACCAGCAGCAGCGCAAACGCGGTGAACATCTCGCGCATGTCCGTGCGGGCGATAAAGCGCAGCACCGGGCGCACCAGGTAGCGGCCCACCACCACCAGCAGCGCCATCACGGCCACCGCCTTGCCGGCGGTCTGCCACGCGGGGGGGCCGTGCGGCACCGCGCCAACGGCGTCGGCGGCCAGCAGCGGCAGCAAGGCGATCATCGGGATCGCGGCGATATCCTGGAATAGCAGAATGCCGAAGCTGGCCGCGCCGGCCGGGGTGCTCATCAGGTTCCGCTCGGCCAGCGTGGCGAACGCGATGGCGGTGGAAGACAGCGCCAGGCCAAGCCCCGCCACCAGCGCCACCTGCCATGGCGCCCCCAATAGCGCGGCCAGGACGCCCAGCACCAGCGCGCAGGCCGCAAGCTGGGTCGATCCGTAGCCGAAAATTGATTTCTTGAGGTTCTTGAGCTTGCGCGGCTCCAACTCCAGGCCGATGACGAACATCATCATCACGACGCCGAATTCCGAGAAATGCAGGATCGACTCGACATTGGTGACCAGCCGCAGCGCAAACGGGCCGATGGCGGCGCCCGCAATCAGGTAGCCGAGCACCGCGCCCAGGCCCAGCCGCCGCGCCAGCGGCACGGCCACCACGGCCGCCACCAGGAACACCAGCAGCGCGATCAGGAAGTCATGCTGGTTCATGGCGCGTCCTCCGGCTCCTCGGACGGCACTTCATCGGCCGAGGACACCTCGGGCGGTACCGGCAGGGGCGGCGTCAGGTGCCGGGCCACGTGTTCGACATGCTGGGCAATGGCCTCCGGATCGGCATTGCCGGCATCGTGCAGCACCACCGGCGGCAGCCAGGTCATGCCGCACAGCAAGGCGGTCTGCTCCAGCGGCAGCAGGAAATCGGCAATCGGATGGCCGTGGGAGCCGTCCGGCCCGTAAGCGTCGGCGTGGCCGCCGGTGCTGACCACCACCAGCATCGACTTGCCGCGCAGCGCGGTGCCGCCCGGCCCGTAGGCCCAGCCGGATTCGAGGACTTCGTCGATCCAGAGCTTCAGCAGCGCAGGCACGCTGTACCAGCGCACCGGGAATTGCAGGACCACCGTCTCGGTGGTGGAAAGCAGCCGCTGCTCGGCCACGACGTCGATGTCGTAATCCACATAGAGCCGGTAGAGCTCGCGCACGGCCACGTGAGGGAGGGCCGACAGTGCCTCGGCGAGCGGACGGTTGACGCGCGAACGGCGGGGCGCAGGATGCGCATAGATCACAACGATGGGGGGCTCGTGCATGGAGGGTGGCAAGGCGAAGATTCCGAGTTAGCGTCTGATAGCCACAGACCGCTGGAAGTGTGCGGCGTTGCAGCAAATCCACAGCCGTCACCCATATGACGTTGTAGTCTCTCCGGCAACCGCTTGATTTTACGGGATTTTCTGAGCTGTCACAGTCTGATGCAATTTCCTGCGGCGACTGTTGCGCCCGAAAGCTTACGCGACCCTGACAAATCCACTACAATACTTTTCGCATTGCAGCAACCTAGTGTTTGCCCCGAGTATCGCTGAAAGTGACTGGGCATTCATGGCGTGGGTGCTATTTTCATACTGATTGTCGCAAGAGGAAACCAAAGTGAACCCGCTCGAACTGAGCAAGGCCGTCGGTGCCGTAACCGATGAAGATCTTCGCCGTGCCGCCGAGGCCAGTGCCGCCAGCCGGGCCGGACAACGCTCCACCGTCCTGGTGCGGGAGTTGGCCGCGCATCACCGCTCGCGCCTGCTCAAGCATTTTCTCGCCCTGGGCGAGGAAGATCGCCTGCTCCGTTTTGGCCAGTCCGTTGGCGACCACGTGATCGAAGCCTACGTGGACAGCATCGACTTCGACCACGACACCGTATTCGGCGTCTATGACGAAGACCTCGTGCTGATTGGCGTGGGGCACTTTGCCAACCTGCGCGACAACGCCCAGGGCCGCGTGGCCGAGTTCGGCGTGTCGGTCTCGCAGAGCGCGCGCGGCCGGGGTATCGGCAGCGCGCTGTTCGAACGCGCCGCAATGCATGGCCGCAATACCAATGTCCGCACGCTGTATATGCACTGCCTGTCGCGCAATGCCGCGATGATGCACATTGCCAAGAAGGCCGGCATGAAGGTGCAATATGCCTATGGCGAGGCCGATGCCTATTTGGAACTGCCGCCCGCCGACACCGTGAGCCGCCTGACCGAGGCGCTCGACGAACAGGTGGCCGACCTCGACTACATGGTCCGCCGCAACCTGCGCGACGCACGGCGCTTCGGCCTGCGCTTCTGGCGCTCGCTGCTGCCGCAGAAGCGCGTGGTCTGACGGCTCGCCCGCAACGGCATGACCGAATCGGCGCACCCTGGTGGTGCGCCGATTGCGTTTAACGAACCACTTACCAGGCCGACTTCCCCCGATCAGCCCCCGGCCACCGGCAGCGCCGTGGTGTCCTTGATCGACTCCAGCGCGAAGCTGGACCGCACATCGATCACCGACGGATGCGCCAGCAATTGCTCCTGCATGAAGCGGGCGAAGTGCTCCATGTCCTGCACATAGACCTTGAGCAGCAGGTCCATCTCGCCGGTCATGGCGTGGCAGGCGGCCACCTCGGGCCAGTTCTGGATGGCCGCACGGAACTGGTCCAGCGGCGCCTTGCCCTTGGGCGTACCGCCCTGCTTCTCCAGCCGCACATTGATATAGGCGAGCAGCCCCAGCCCGATCTTGTAGGGCTCGAGCAGCGCCGCGTACTGGCGGATCACCCCGATTTCCTCGAGCCGGCGGATCCGGCGCAGGCATGGGCTCGGCGACAGGTTCACGCGCTCGGCCACTTCCAGATTGGTCAGCCTCCCGTTGGTCTGCAGGACCTCCAGAATCTTGCGGTCGATCTTGTCCAGCTCCACCTTGCTCACGTTTTGTTGCTCCGCAGTATATTTGTCGGCAATTTTTTTGCGCAAATTTAGCAAGTCAGGCACAAGTACGCAATTTATTTGATGAGATATCCGCCTGAACCGCCCTCGACGTGCGCCGGCGGTGCGCCCCGGAGAGGCAAGGATGGTGCCAACTTCGGCACTTTCCGGGGTACCCAGACAAAAAAAAGCGCGACCCGAAGGTCGCGCTTTCCAGCGGGGTGGCGAAGACTTAGCCGCCGCTGCTCGACGGCACCGCCGGGGCCGAGGCGCCCGGGCCGCGGCCGGGGCCGCCGTGGCGCTTCATGTGTTCGTCGCGCATCTTCTTCATGCTCGACTCCACTTCGGCGGTGGTCACCTTGCCGTCGCGGTTGGCATCGATCGCATCGAAGCGGTTGGCCATGCGCGGGAACGCGGCCTTGAACTCGTCACGGGTCAGCGCGCCGTCGTTGTTCTTGTCCGCTGCCTTGAATTTGGCTTCGAACTCGGCCTTCATCTTGGCGCGATGCTCTTCCATGGCGGTCTTGCGGTAGGCCGCCAGTTCCGACTTGTCGAGCTTGCCGTCCTTGTTGGTATCGATCTTGGCGAACATCGCGTCGGCCTCGGCCTTCGAGATGGCGCCGTCGCCGTCGGTATCCACCGACTTCAGCCACATGCCGCCATGGTGGTGGCCGGGGCCGCCGTGGCGACCTGCCATGTCGCCGCGCGGGCCGCCTTGGGGGCCTTGCGCCGCCGGGGGGGTGGTCGGTGCCGGGGCCGGGGTGGTGGCCTGGGCGAAAGCGGCGCCCGCCACCACGACCATGGCCGAAGCGGCCGCGAACTTCTTCAGGATGTGGGTCTTGTGAGTCCGTTGCATGTCTGTGCTCCTTTTCGTCATGTTGGGCATGTACGGATTAGAACGCAGACGATCTCGCAAAGTTGGCACTTTTAATACGATGTTACGGGCCTCACAGAATGGACGACTCGCGTAAACATGCGAAAGACAGCCCAATATTGCGCAACCGTTTGAAACGGTTGCGTCAGCCGCCCCCGGGGGCGTCAGGCATGCCTGGAGGCATCTGCGGCGGCGCCACCTGGGGCTGCGGCTGCATGGTCTGCTGCGGTGGTGGCTGATAAGGCTGATAAGGCTGCTGGGGCTGCTGGGCCGGTTGCGCCATCGCACCAGCCGTTACGGAAGGCGGCGGTGCGAGGTTGCCCGGCGGTTGCAACGGCGTGGAGAGCGGCGCGGCGGCGCCCGATGGCGGTGCCGCCGGCGCGGGGCCACGGCTGCCGGCGCTCACGCCGGTCTGGAGCGGCAGCGCGATTTCCTGCCGCACGCCGTTGCGTTCGATCACGATGTTGCGGCCGTGGATCTCGGTCAGCTTGATCTGCGGCGACAGCGACGTCCCGGCGCGCACGGACTTGGCCGGCCCGCCGTCGAGCGAGAGGATGGCGGCGGCCGGACCCACGCCGTCGAGGTCCGCCACCACGCCGATCAGCTGCACGTCACGCACGCCCGCCTGGGCGCTGCCGCCGAACAGCGTGGCCACGGCGCCTGTCTCCACCGCCTCCGTCTGCGCCACGCGCGCGCTCTTGGGCACCGGGATCGTGCGCATCGCGCTGAACGCGAGCACCCAGTGCGTCACCAGCGCGCACAGTGCCACAAATAGCAGCAGCCCCGCGACGCGGGGCAGCCAGGGAGCGGAGAGGTCGAAGCGAAGCGGAGACCGGGAAAGGGTGGCCACGAGACAGTACGCCGGCACGCCGACGATCAAAGAAGATCGCCTAGCGTACCAGACGCATGTGTCGGCTGTCAGTCGACTGTCAATCGGCGGTCCGCCAGCCGGTCAGAGCAGGTCGTCGAGCAGGTCGGGACCGAACACTTCGCGATGGATATGGCCCACCGGAATCCCTGCCGAGATCAGCGCCAGGCGCTGGGCCTGCATGAAGCCGATCGGGCCGCACATATAGAACTGGCCGTCCTGGAACGCGGAGGTTTCCTCGGCCGTCAGCAGCGCGTGGATCGGCAGCGTGCCGACGTGATCGTAGTCGTGCCCGGCCACGTCGCCCGCCTGGGGCGTCTCGTAGCTGATATGGGTACGCAGGTTGGGCATGCGCTCACGCGCCCAGGCCAGGTCCTTGCGGTGGGCGTGGTGACGGCCATGGCGCGCCGCATGGGCGAACAGCACCGGGCGGTTCGGGTTCTCCAGCGCCAGCGTGCGCAGCACGGCAATCATCGGCGTGATGCCGATGCCGGCCGACATCAGCACCATCGGCTTGGTACCGGCCAGCGCGGGCGCGAAGTCGCCCCACGGCGTGCTCACGTTCAGCGTCGTGCCGACATGGGCGGTGTCATGCAGCCAGTTGGAGACGGCGCCGGCCGGGGTCTCGGCATTGCCGGCCTCGCGCTTGACCGAGATGCGCCACGTCGGCAGGCCACGTTCGGCGGAAAGCGAATACTGGCGCAGCTGACGGCCGCCATCGGGAAAATTGGCTTCCACGCTGATGTACTGGCCCGGCGCGAAGTCGCGCAGCGGCGTGCCATCCTCAGCGGCCAGGGTCAGCGCCACCACGGCATCGCCCTCGTTCTCGCGGCGTACCACGCGCACGGCCTGCAGCTCGCCCGCCTTCACGTTGTGGCGGTCGTAGAGGCGTGCCTCGGCGGCAATCAGTTCGCCGGCCAGCAGCCAGTAGGCTTCGTCCCAGGCGGCCATCAGCGGCGGCGTGGCGGCGTCGCCCAGCACGGCGGAAATCGCTTCGAGCAGATGCTTGCCGACGATCGGGTAGTGCGCGGAGGTCAAACCCACGGCCACGTGCTTGTGGACAATGCGCTCCACCACGGGCGCGAGCACGTCGGCGCGGTCCACATTGGCGGCGTAGGCGAACACGGCCGAGGCGAGCGACTGCTGCTGCGCGCCATTGGCCTGGTTGCCCATGTTGAACAGCCGGGTCAGTTCCGGCCGCGCGGCGAACATTTCGCGATAGAAGTGCGTCGTGATGGCAAGGCCGTGCTCACGCAGCACGGGAACGCTGGCATCGATATAGGGGCGGGAAGCTGCCGACAGCATCTGGAAAACTCCGAATTATCATGCATGTTGGATGCATGTTTTATCGCACAATAAAGCCGGCGCATGGCTCGAGGGTCCGGGATCTGTGGTCCCGGAACCGTCAGGCTGCTCGCCGGCTCAGGAAATTACGATGCAGGGTGATGATCGACTCGGCGGTACGGCTGCCGATGACATCGCCCAGGGTGACGCCGTCCAGCGCGCGGTAGAAGGCCTCCTCGGCCTCGTCCAGCGCCAGCTTCAGCCGGCAGTTGCCCTTGAGCGCGCACGGCGGATCGGCGCAGTCGACCACCGACTTGTGCCCTTCCAGCTCGCGCAGGATCGTGCCCACCGACAGCCGTTCCGCACCCGGCCCAAGCTGCAGGCCACCATGGCGGCCGCGCGTGGCCGTGATCCAGCCGAGCTTCGACAGCCGCGCAGCCACCTTCACGAGGTGGTTGTGCGAGATGTCGAATTGCTGGCCGACCTCGGCAATCGTGATCGGCCGGCTGCCATCCGCCCGCGATACATACATCAGCAGGCGCAGCGCATAGTCGGAGAAACGGGTCAGTTGCATCGTGGATGAAATACTAGATAAGATGCATTGAAGATGCAAGTTATAAATGCGCGGTTGCCGGGTACGCCACACCCCACACGAAACAGTCACGCCGCGGGGGTTATACTTTCTGGCCATACCCGGCCGTGCCTGCCCGCCAGGCGCGGAATGTCCATCCCGATAAGGCCAGACACACGATGCGCAGATTCGCCAACTTCTCCTCCGCCCGCACGCCCGCCACCGCCCGCCCGCATGGCCAGCGCCGTGCCCGCGGCTTCACCCTGATCGAGATCATGGTGGTGATCGTCATCCTGGGGGTGCTGGCAGCGCTGGTGGTACCCAAGATCATGAGCCGCCCGGACGAAGCCCGTATCGTGGCCGCGCGCCAGGATATCTCGTCGATCATGCAGGCGCTCAAGCTGTACCGCCTCGACAACGGCCGCTACCCGACCACCGAGCAAGGCGTGCAGGCGCTGGTCAGCAAGCCGACCACCGAGCCGGTGCCGAACAACTGGAAGGGCGGCGGCTACCTCGAAAGGCTGCCGAAAGACCCCTGGGGCCATGCCTACCAGTACCTGAACCCCGGCGTGCGCGGCGAGATCGACGTATTCAGCTTCGGCGCCGACGGCCAGGCCGGCGGCAGCGCCAACGACGCCGATATCGGCAACTGGGAATAAGTCCTCCCGCCTCCCGCTCCTTCATCCACATGGTCCCGGCGACGCCCGCCTTGCTACCGCGCCGCCCTTGCCCGCAGCGCCGCCGGCCCGCCGGCTTCACGCTGCTCGAATTGCTGGTGGTCATGGTGATCGCCGGCATCGTCATCTCCCTGGTGGCCGTCAACGCCTCGCCCAACGAGCGGGGCCGCGTGCTCGATGACGGCCAGCGCATCGCCCGGCTGTTCGAACTGGCCCAGGAAGACGCCCAGCTGGGCGCCCGCCCGCTGGCCTGGGAGGGCGATGCCGGCGGCTGGCGCTTCCTGGAATCCACCCCGCAGGGCTGGGTGCCGATGCGCGCCGATGTCTTCGCGCCCGGCCGCTGGCGGCTGGGGCTGGACAGCGTGATGATCGTCGAAGGCGGCCGGCGCGTGGGCACTGGCCCGCAGCGGCTGGTATTCGGCCGCGAACTGGTGGACGAGCCGCAGCGGCTGGTCCTCACGCGCGGCGACATCCGCGTGGACATCACCGGCGACGGCAGCGGCCGCTACCAGGCCACGGTGCCGCAATGAGCCGCCGCACGCTCCCCCGATCGACCCTCCGTCCGCAACACCGGTCCGGCTTCACGCTGATCGAGGTGCTGGTGGCGCTGACCATCCTCGCCGTGGCGCTCACGGCCGCCATGCGGGCGATGGGATCGATGACCGAGTCGAGCGCCGCGCTGCAATCGCGCATGCTGGCCGAGTTCAGCGCCGAGAACCATTTCGCCACACTGCGCCTCTCCAAGACCTGGCCCGAGGCCGGCACGCGCGGCTACGACTGCCCGCAGGGCGGCACGCCGCTCTGGTGCGAGGAATCGGTCTCGGGCACCCCCAATCCGTCGTTCCGGCGCGTGGAAATTGCCGTGTACCCGTCGGCCACCGACAAATCGGTCAGGCTGGCCTGGCTCGTCACCCTGGTTCCCAATGAAACGCGCGGCGTCCTCTGAGCGGCCCTCCCCCCGCAGCCATGGCCGGAATGGCCGAGGTGGCTTCACGCTGCTGGAGATGCTCGTCGCCATCACGCTGATGGCCGTGATGGCCGTGATTGGCTGGCGCGCGCTGGATTCCCTGACGCGCAGCCGCGAACGCCTGACCGACCACGACGCGCGCCTCGACGCCCTGAAGGTGCTCTACGGCCAGTTCCAGTCCGATTGCGAGCACCTGGCCAACCCCACCCAACTCCAGGCCAGCCCCGTGGAACTCGGCGCCAACCAGCTGATGCTGGTGCGCGACCGCCGCGACGAAGGCCAGCCCACCGCCTGGCAGGTGGTGGTCTACCGTGTGGATAACAACACGCTGGTCCGCATGGCCAGCCGCCCCGCGCTCTCCCGCAACGCGGTGCAGGGCGCGATGGTGAACCTGCGCCAGGGCGCGCCCGGCGGCGCCCAGGTGCGGCCGCTGCTGCCCGATACGGCCGAGCTGGCCGCGCGCGTCTGGGTGGAGCCAGCCGGCTGGCAGGCCGAGAACGGCCGGGTACGGGCCGCGCTGATGCAGCAGAGCGCCATCGACAGCGCGGCGGCACAGGCCGCAACCGCCGCCACGGCTGCCGGCGCCAGTGACGCAGACGCCAGTGCCGCCAATATCAACGGCAACGCCACGCTGCGCGCGCTGGAGTTGACCGTGCTGGCAAAGATGGGCGATGGCGACGCGCCACGCCGGTTCCAGAAAGTCTGCATGACCGGCCTATGAACGCGCGCCCTGCCCTCCCTCGCCACCGTACCCACCAGCGCGGCGCCGCCGTGGTCACGGCCCTGCTGATGGTGACGCTGGCCGTGGTCATCGTCTCCGGCATGCTGTGGCGCCAGCAGGTACAGATCCGGTCGATCGAGAACCAGCGCCTGACCGCGCAGGCCGCGTGGATCGAGCGCGCCGCCGTGGACTGGGCGCGGCTGATCCTGCGCGACGACCAGCGCCGCTCCAACGTCGACTATCTCGGCGAGCCGTGGTCGGTGCCGGTGGCGGAGACGCGGCTGTCCGACTTCCTCGGCGCCGGGCTGCGCACGGACCAGGCCGGGGAGACCTCGTTCCTGTCCGGCCGCATCGTCGATGCGCAGGCGCGCTTCAACCTCAACAACCTCTATATCTGGAACGCCTCGGGCACCGGGCGCGTGGTGGAGATCGACCTGCCCTCGCTGCTGGTCTACCGCCGCCTGCTTCAAACGCTCGGCATGAACCCGTCGCTGGCGGAGCCCACCGCGCAGTATCTGGTACGCGCGGCGCGCGGGGCGTCGCCCGACGGCCAGCCCGTGCCGCGCCCGCCCGACACCGCCGCCGACCTGCTCGCCATTCCCGGCTATAACCCGGATATGGTGGCCGCACTGGAACCGTTCATCGTCTTCCTGCCCGAACGGACCAAGATCAACGCCAACACGGCCGAGCCCGAGGTGCTGGCCGCCGCCATCGACAAGCTCCCGCTGGACCGCGCCCGCGAGCTGGTGCGCCAGCGTGACCGCGCCTACTTCCGCAATACGGGCGACATCAGTACGCAGCTGCGCGCCGTGGCGCCGCAGGCCGGCAGCACCGCCGGCGAAGCCCTTGAGGTAAGTACCCACTATTTCCTGGTGTATGGTCTGGTGCGGCACGAGCGTGCGCGGCGGCTGCAGGTATCCCTGGTGCAGCGCGCCCCCACGCTCGGGAGCGGCAACACCACCCGTGTACTCTGGGTACGCGACACCGACCGCCTCCCCGAGGCGCCCTGAGCCGCGCAGGCACCCCGGGTGCGGCATGCTCCATAGATGTGGGACGAATGTCGGACGAATGTCGGCCCCAGATTCAGACAGGACTGTATTGACGTGCTTTAGTCACACAGGCAAGGTACGCTGTTGCGCCGAACCCGGGCGGCCTGCCGCGCCGCCCATCCAGACCGAGCGATTCCATTTAGGTAACCCTTGAGCACCACCCTCTACGTCCGCCTGCCGCAACGGCCGCACGACCAGCCGCAACCGTGGCAGTTTGGCGCCATGGCGTTTGCCTTGGTCCGCACGCCGGTGGCGGACAAGAGCCGCCGTCCGGGCCTGCCGCACGCCCCCGAACTGTTGCGCGAAGGCCACGCCTTGGCCGCCGACATGCCGGCGGCGGACCGCCTGGTGCTGATCGTGGCCGCCAGCGACGTGCTGCTGACCACGGCGATGGTGCCCCCGCTGCCCCCCGCGCGGCTGCGGCTGGCCCTGCCGAACCTGGTCGAGGACATGCTGGCGACGGACGCCGCCCCGTGCCATATCGCGCTCGGGCCGGCGCTGGACCCAGCGGCCACCGCCCGTGGCGCGCGCCGCCGCCTGCTGATGGTGACGGACCGCGCCTGGCTGCGCGCCGCGCTCGACAATTTCGCCGAACACAAGCACCGCCGCCGCCACGTAGTGGCTGCGCAGCTTTGCCTGCCGCTGCCGGAACCGGTCGAGGCAGTGCCCGCCGACGCCGAGGCGCCCGAGCCGGTGTTAGCTGGCGCCGGCGCTGCCCAGCCGGCTCCGGCCGTCCCGGTATCGAAGCCTGTCGTCCCGGTCCAACCGGCCACGTTGATCGTGGAAGCGGCTGCTACGGCACTTTCGCAATCCGCCTCGCTGCTCGACGTCACGGCCACCGCCACGACGGAAGCAACGCGCATGTGGCAGCTCACCGCCCGCACCGGCCAGTACGAAGGCTTCGGCCTGTTGCTGGGCGATGCCGCGCTGGCGGCCTGGCAGGCGCTCGCCCCGGCCGGCCAATGGCATGGCGATGCCACGGCGCGCGCCCACGCCCCGGTGCCGGCGCTCCGCGCGCAGCCCACGGTTACCCGCGCCTCGCGGATTTCCGAAACCTGGCGCATCTGGCTGACCGGCGCCGAAGAATGCCTGCAGAATCCCCAGCTCGACCTCGCCCAGTTCGAGTTCGCGCAGGGCCGCATGGATCGCTGGAACCTGCGCGCGTGGCGCCTGCCCGTGGCGCTGGCCGTCGGCCTGCTGCTGGTGCAGATCATCGGCACGAATATCCAGTGGCTGCTGCTGCGCAACGAGGCGAAGCGGGTCGAGGCCGCGCAGGCGGACCTGCTCCACACCGCCTTCCCCAATGTGCCGCAGATCGCCGAGCCGCCGCTGCTGATGCGCCGCCAGGTGGAACAGCTGCGCACGGCGAGCGGGCGCAGCGTGCCGGGCGATTTCCTGCCGCTGGCCGATGGCTTCGCGCGCGGCGCCCAGCAGTTGCCGCCTGATGCGCTGCTGGCGCTCGAGTACCGTGCGGGCACGCTCTATGTGACGCTGAAACCCGGCACCAACACCGGCGCGCTGCGCAACGCGGTGCGCCAGACCGGCCTGCAGATGGAAGAAGACAAGAATCCGCCGGACGCCGCACGCGGCGGCAGCTCGCCCCCGCAGGGCGCCACGCGCTGGATCGTGAAGGCTGCATCATGAAGATTTCGCGCCCTTCCACCCAGCCCAGCACCGTTTCCGCCCTGTCCGCCCGCTTCGCGCGCCTGAAGCCGCGCGTGCCGGAACGCTGGCGCGAACGCTTCGATGCCTTCTGGAACGCCCGCAACCCGCGCGAGCAGGCCATCCTTGGCGGCGGCGCCGTGTTGCTGGTGCTCGTCTTCGGCTACCTGCTGCTGTGGGAACCGGCCGCCGATGGCCTTGCCCGCCTGAACCGCAACCTGCCGCAGATGCGCGCGGACCTCGCCGAGATGGAAACGCTGGCGCACGAGGCACGCGGCCTGGCCGCCAGCCCGGCGCCCACGCTGCGCGGCGATGCGCTGACCCAGGCGCTGCAGGACAGCATGGGCCAGCACGGCCTGAAACCGACCCGGCTGGCGCCGACCGGCGACAATGCCGTGCAGCTCCAACTCGACAAAGTGCCGTTCGGCGCGGTAGCCGGCTGGCTCCAGGACGTACGCGCGCAGCAGCGGCTCAAGGTGGTCGATGCCCGCATCGCCTACGTGGGCGCCACGGCGCTGGTCAACGTGACCGCCACACTCCAAGGCCCCGGCTCGGGCGGCCGCAACTGATGGTCCGGCTGGAATCGCTGCGTCTGACGCGCCGGCGCGCGCCCGTGGCGCATGGCTGGAAGCGCGTGCGCTGGGCCCTGCTGGGCGTGGCCACGGTAGCCGTGACGGTGGCGGCCTGCGCGCCCGCCGCGTGGCTGGCCGAAAGCGTGGCCAGCCGCACGCAGCGCCGGGTACTGCTGGCCGATGCGGCCGGCACGATCTGGCACGGCAGCGCCACGCTGGCGCTGTCCGCCGGCACGGGCAGCCAGACCGCGACGGTCCTGCCGGGCCGGCTCGAATGGAACGTGGCGGGCTGGCCGCTGCTGACCGGCACGCTGCGCGTGGCGCTGGCGCACAGCGAGGCCATGGCGGCCCCGGTGACGCTGGCTGTGACGCCCACCGGCTGGACCGCGCAGGCCGGCGCCATCCGCCTGCCGGCCGCACTGCTGGAAGGTATCGGCGCCCCGTTCAACACGCTGCGGCCGGACGGCCAGATGCGGATCGACTGGTCCGCGCTGCGCAGCCAATTCGGCGACCAGAAGGCCGGCAGCCAGACCTTCGGACACCTGACGTTGCAGTTCGACCAGGTGTCTTCCGCCGTGAGCCGGCTGCGTCCGCTGGGCAGCTATCGTGCCGAAGTGGACCTGGCCGGCGCGGACGGCACGCTGCAACTGAAGACCACGGCCGGACCGCTGTACCTGGAGGGCAGCGGTACCCTGGGCCGGCAGGCGCGCTTCGAGGGCACGGCCCGTACCGACCCCGACGCCGCCACGCAACTGGCAGGGCTGTTGAGCCTGCTGGGTAGACATGAGAACAACGTGACACGGCTGCGCTTCTGAGCCACCACTAGCCCTTGACCCCGAGCGCAGCACGCTTCGAACCATGATGACAACGCACGCACACCACCGCATTCTCCGTACCGCCTGCGCCCGCGCCACCGCGCTGCTGTGCGGCCTGTCCCTGCTGGCCCCGGCCCCGCTGTGGGCCCAGGGCCAGCCGCCGCAGCCCAACGACATCACGCCGCGCACGCAGAACCGCGACCAGGTGGTGCTGAACTTCGTCAACGCCGACCTCGACTCGGTGGTCAAGGCCGTGGGCCAGGCCACGGGCAAGAACTTCGTCATCGATCCGCGCGTGAAGGGCACGGTGAATCTGGTGACGGAGCAGCCGGTGTCGCGCGCGCAGGCACTGGAGACGCTCGGCTCGGTGCTGCGCATGCAGGGCTATGCGATGGTGGAGAGCAACGGCTTCACCAAGGTGGTGCCCGAGGCGGACGCCAAGCTGCAGGGATCGCCCACCGTGATCGGCGCCGGCTCGAGCCGGGGTGACCAGGTCGTCACACAGGTGTTCCGGCTCAACTACGAGTCCGCCAACAACCTCGTGCCGGTGCTGCGCCCGATGATCGCGCCGAACAACACCATCACCGCCTACCCGGCCAACAACACGCTGGTCATTACCGACTACGCCGACAACCTGCGCCGGCTGGCCCGCATCATCGCCGCCGTGGACGCGCCGGCGTCGGGCGAAGTCGAACTGATTCCGCTGAAGAACGCCATCGCCAGCGACGCCGCCGTGATCCTGCAACGGCTGCTCGATCCGTCGGCCTCCGGCGGCGCCGGTGGCGGCGCCGCGCCGGGTGGCGATGCCAGCCTGCGCACCTCGGTGGTGGCCGAGCCGCGTACCAATTCGCTGATGATCCGCGCCTCCAGCCGCGCGCGCGTGCAGCAGGCGCGCCAGCTGATCGAGAAGCTCGACCAGCCCTACGCCCGCCCCGGCAACATCTGGGTGGTGCCGCTCAAGAACGCCGATGCGGTGAAGCTGGCCGCCACGCTGCGCGCCATCGTCGCCGCCGACACCAGCTTCGCCAGCTCCACGCAGCCGGGCGGGACGGCCGGCGCGGGCGCGAACACCGCCACGTCCGGCACGTTCCAGAACCAGGCGTCCACGCAAAGCGGCCAGTACGGCGGCGGGTCGTCCAGCAGCGGCGGCTATGGCCGCTCGGGCTCGTCGGGCTCGGGCTTCGGCGGCGGCGGGTCGAACGCGTTCTCGTCGTCGTTCGCGGTCAACCAGCAGCCGACCACCGGCGGCACGATCCAGGCCGACCCCACCACCAACGCGCTGATCATCACCGCCAGCGAGCCGGTCTACCGCAACCTGCGCGCCGTGATCGAAGACCTCGACGCGCGCCGCGCGCAGGTCTATATCGAGTCGATGATCGTGGAAGTGAGCGCCACGCAGGCCAGCGAACTGGGCATCCAGTGGCAGGGCCTGATCAACTCGGGCGGCAACGCCATCGGCTTCGCCGGCACCAACTTCGGCTCGGGCGGCAAGAACATCATCAACCTGACCGGCGCCATCGCGGCCATCAACAACGACAGCACGGCGGGCATCGCGGCCGCCACGCAGCTGGTGCCGGATATTGGCGGCCTGAACCTGGGCGTGGTCAACAAGGCCATCGGCCTGGGCGCGCTGCTGCGCGCGCTGGGCAGCAACGACAGCGTGAACCTGCTCTCCACGCCGAACCTGATCACGCTGGAGAACGAGGAAGCCAAGATCCTGATCGGCCAGAACATCCCGATCACGACCGGCTCCTACGCCCAGACCGGCAGCTCGGCCTCCGTCACGCCGTTCCAGACCTTCGACCGCAAGGACGTCGGCATCACACTGCGCGTGCGCCCGCAGATCACGGACGGCGGGCTGGTCAAGATGCAGATCTACCAGGAGTCCTCGTCGGTGGTGGCCAACACGGTCAACGCCACGCAGGGCCCGACCACCAACGTGCGCTCGATCGAGACCAACGTGCTGGTGGATGACGGCCAGATCATCGTGCTGGGCGGCCTGATCGAGGACAGCTACGGCGACGGCGTGCAGAAGGTGCCGCTGCTGGGCGACATTCCCTACCTCGGCGCCCTGTTCCGCTACGAGAACAAGAACCGCAAGAAGACCAACCTGCTGGTGTTCCTGCGCCCGTACATCATGCGCACGGCGCAGGCCACGGACCGCCTGACGCAAGACCGCTACGAGTACATCCGCGGCCAGCAGCAGGGCTTTGTCTCGCCTAACATGTTCGTACACGACAAGGACACCCCGGTGCTGCCGCCGGCGGACGCGCCGGGCGCGCCGTTCGTCGATCCGCGCTACAACGGGCCGGTGCAGAGCCCGCTGCCGCTGGACCCGACCGTGCCTGCCGCGCCGTCGCCGGCCCCGCAGGCAGCGCCGCGCCCGATCTCCAAGGGCCCGCAAGCCACCGATACGCCACACGCCGGTTAAAGGCGAACCATGGCCACCGAAACCCTCGACAACACCGCCCCGCCGGCACCGCCGGCACCGTCGGCACCGGCACCTGTACCGGCACCACTCGAGCCGCCCTCGCCGATGGCGGCGCGGCTGGTCTCGTACTCGTTCTCGCGCGAAGCGCCGCTGCTGATCGCCCACCAGCGCCCCGATGGCGTGGAGGTCTGGGTCAGCCGCGCCACGGCGCCGCAGGCGCTGGCCGAGGTGGCCCGCGTGCACGGCGCGCTGCAACTGCGCGTGCTGGAGCCGGACGCGCTGATCGCGGCAATCTCCGATGCCTACAACCGCCAGGACGGCAGCGCCGCCCAGGTGGTGGGCGAGGTGGAGGGCGAAGTCGACCTGTCGCGCCTGATGCAGGACATCCCCGCCGTGGAAGACCTGCTCGAGTCCGAGGACGACGCGCCGATCATCCGCATGATCAACGCCCTGCTGACCCAGGCGGCGCGGGAGCAGGCCTCGGACATCCATATCGAGCCGTTCGAGTCGTCGTCCGTGGTGCGTTTCCGGGTGGATGGCACGCTGCGCGACGTGGTGCGGCCCAAGAAGGCCCTGCACGGCGCGCTGATCTCGCGCATCAAGATCATGGCGCAGCTCGACATCGCCGAGAAACGCCTGCCGCAGGACGGCCGCATCACGTTGCGCGTGGGCGGCCGGCCGGTGGACGTGCGCGTCTCCACGCTGCCCACGGGCCACGGCGAGCGCGCGGTGCTGCGTCTGCTCGACAAGGAAGCCGGCCGGCTGGACCTTGCCAAGCTTGGCATGGCGCCCAATACGCTGGTCGGCTTCGACCATCTCGTGCGCCAGCCGCACGGCATCGTGCTGGTGACCGGGCCGACCGGCTCCGGCAAGACCACCACGCTGTACGCGGCGCTGTCGCGGCTCGATGCGCGCACCACCAACATCATGACGGTGGAAGACCCGATCGAGTACGACCTGGACGGCATCGGCCAGACCCAGGTGAATCCGCGCATCGACATGACCTTCGGCAAGGCCCTGCGCGCGATCCTGCGGCAGGACCCGGACGTGGTGATGATCGGCGAAATCCGCGACCTGGAGACGGCGCAGATCGCCGTGCAGGCCTCGCTGACCGGCCACCTGGTGCTGGCCACGCTGCACACCAACGATTCGGCCTCGGCCGTGACGCGTCTGGTCGACATGGGGATCGAGCCATTCCTGCTGTCGTCGTCGCTGCTCGGCGTGCTGGCGCAGCGGTTGGTACGCCGGCTGTGCCCGCACTGCAAGCGCGAGGAAGTGATCGAAGTGACACCCGCCGAGGCCGAGATCCTGCACGCGCAGGGCAAGCCGCTCCAGCGCGTGTGGCACGCCGTGGGCTGCGACAAGTGCGGCCATTCAGGCTATCAGGGCCGGATGGGCGTCTATGAACTGCTGACCGTGGATGCCGACATCCAGACCATGATCCACCGCCAGCAGCCCGAATCCGAGATCAAGCAGGTGGGGCTGGCCAAGGGCATGCACACCATGCGCACGGACGCCCAGCGCTGGATCGACAGCGGCGCCACGTCGCTCGAAGAAGTGCTGCGCGTGACGCGCGAATAGCCGGGAGCCGCACCGCATGCCCGCCTATCGCTACGAAGCGGCCGACGCCGCCGGCCGCGCCGACCGCGGCGTCATCGAGGCCGACAGCCCCAAGCAGGCGCGCACGCAACTGCGCGCGCGCGGCCTGACGCCGATTACCGTCGATCCGCTGGCCGGCGCCGGGCTGGCGCCACGCACCGGCAGCAGCGTATTGGTGCGCCGGCTCTCCACGCAGGAGCAGGCGCTGTTCACGCGCCAGCTCGCCAGCCTGATCGTCTCCGGCCTGCCGCTGGACGAGGCGCTGGGCGCGCTGGCCGATCAGGCCGAACGCCAGTACGTGCACGAACTGCTGGCCGGCATCCGCGCCGAGGTGATGGGCGGCAGCTCGCTCTCCGTGGCGCTGGCCCAGCATCCGAAGGACTTTCCCGATATCTACCGCGCCCTGGTCTCGGCCGGCGAACATTCCGGCCACCTCGGCGTGGTGCTGGAACGGCTGGCCACCTATATCGAGACGCGCAACCAGCTCACCTCGAAGATCCGGCTGGCCTTCACCTACCCGGCCATCGTCACCGTGGTGGCGTTCGCCATCGTGATCTTCCTGTTGTCGTACGTGGTGCCGCAGGTGGTGAGCGTGTTCGCCAATACGAAGCAGAAACTGCCGACGCTGACCATCGTCATGCTGGCGCTGTCGGATTTCGTGCGGAACTGGTGGTGGGCGGCGCTGGGCGTGATCGCGGTGGCTACGCTGGCCATCCGCAGCGTGCTGCGCCAGCCGGACGTCCGCCTGGCCTGGCACCGCTGGCTGCTGACCGCCCCGCTGGTGGGCAAGCTGATCCGGGGCTACAACACGGCGCGCTTCGCCAGCACGCTGGCCATCCTGGTCTCGGCCGGCGTGCCGATCCTGCGCAGCCTGCAGGCCGCCGGCGAAACGCTGACCAACCTCGCGCTGAAAACCAACGTGGACGACGCCACCACCCGCGTGCGCGAAGGCGCCTCGCTGGCCCGCGCGCTGGCCGCCCAGAACCAGTTCCCGCCGGTGCTGGTCCACCTGATCCGCTCCGGCGAAGCCACCGGCAACCTGCCGATCATGCTGGAACGCGCCGCCATCGGCGAAAGCCAGGAACTGGAACGCCGCACGCTGTTCCTGACCAGCCTGCTGGAACCGCTGCTGATTCTGACGATGGGCGTGGTGGTGCTGCTCATCGTGCTGGCGGTGCTGATGCCGATTATCGAGATCAATCAGCTGGTGCGCTGAGTTTCGAACTCGTACGATGTTCGCGGCGATACGGAGTCGCTAGCCTCGTGGGCTCTACTGCCTGCGAGGTGAAATGACTACGCTTATCCGCTACCTGCTGCTCGGCCTGTGGACCATCGTGGGGACGCTCGGCCTGACCTACGTGTGGTTCCACTGGGTCTCGTTCCTCATCCCATTTCCGGAAGCTTTCTGGGTCTGGATGTTCACCCAGTTCCCTGAGTTCGGGGACTGTGAATCGTCCCACGACCTCGTCATGCTGATCCACCTCGGGCTGTCGTTCGGGGTGGTGGTCATCGGAACCTGGCTGACCCGCAGATGGGTGCTGGCCCGGCGCCGGCGCATGGCCGGACTTCGTTGATGCGCCTGCCCTCTCCCTCGGTCCCTCTCCCACGGGGAGAGGGAAGCACCCCGAAGGCATAGCCACGGCTGGCGGTTAGCTCCCCGCGCCCGCCTGCTCAAGCGCGCAGCCCTCTGATGCGCTGAGTTTCGAACTCGTACGATGTTCGCGCCAAAGTCTGAGGCGTAGCCTCCTTCGTGCTCTCACGGTTGAGAGACTTCGATGGAGAACGAACATGCTCGAATGCACCTTTGAACTGAATGGCAAAGCAATGAGTGCGCTGCGCTGCGGCGCTCTGGCTTTTCCAGCGTTTTCTGGCCTGGATCACCATAAGAATCGACCCGAATTTTCCTGCTATGCAAGTACAGGTCCGATTCCCCGCGGAACCTACTACGTCGTTGATCGGCAATCCGGAGGCATGCTCGGGTCGATCAGAGATTCGCTTCGGAACAAGAACGAATGGTTCGCTCTCTATGCTGTTGACGGCAAGATAGATGACGAAGCCTTCTGCAACGCCATACGGCGCGGCGAATTCCGCCTCCATCCGAAGGGCGGCCAAGGCATCAGCAAAGGGGCATTACCGTCGAGAGCCACATGGGCTACCACCACCTACGCTCGCTCCTCAAAGCCCAGCGACAACACCCCGTGCCGGGGACGACGCTCAAGGCGTATGGCAGGGTGATCGTCAGATGAAGACCTTGGCTCGGTGGCTATTGTTGGCCGTGTGGACGGTTTTTGCCACGCTCGCGCTAACCTTCGTTTGGCTGCGTTGGCTTGCGGCCATCTTCCCATTCCCGGAGTCGTTCTGGTTCTGGATATTCACCCATGTCCCGGGATTCTGGGACGGCGAAGCTGGCGACGATCTGGAACTCCTGGTCCACCTCGCCTTGTCATTCGTGGCGGTGGTGATCGGAACCTGGCTGGCGCGCAGGTGGATGCTGGACCGGCGTGGGCGAGCGGCCCGGCTTCGTTAAGCCGGCCGCCCTCCCCTCACTACCTTACTCCGCTGCCTTCTTCACCGCCTTCTTGGCCGGCGCGCGCTTGCGCGGGGCGGCTTTCTTTGCGGGAGCTTTCTTGTCGGCGGGCTTCGGGGCTTCCTCGGCGGGGGCCGGGGCGGGCTCGGTGGGTTCCTCGACAACCTGGGCGGACAGCACCGTCGTGCCCGGGGCGGCGAAGACCGACTGGTCGATTGGCCACGGGGTGTCGCTCAGGGCGACTTCCGGACGCTTGGCGCGCTTGCCGCGTGACGAGGCCGGGGGTTCCACGGCTTCCGGGATCAGGGTCGAGGCGGAGCCGGCCGGCTCATCTTCGGACGCCGCCGAGAAGATCGGGGCCGGCTCGGGGATGGCGTCGATCTCGACCACCGGCGCGGGCGTTTCCACCGGCGGCACAGCCTGGGCCACCGTGGTGGCCGGCAGCGGCGGCGGCGACGGACGACGCTCCTGCTGGTTCGACTGGTTTTGCGGCTGGTTTTGCTGCGGGCGTTGCTGCTGGCCGGACTGACCGGACTGACCGGACTGACCGGACTGACCGGACTGACCGGACTGACCGGACTGCTGGCCAGACTGCTGCCCCGGCTGGCCGCCCTCCCCCCTGGCGCGCTTCTTCAGCCGCACCCAGATGGTCTTGTTGTTCCCGCCGTTGCGCGTCTCCACCTCGAACAGGTTGGTCGACGCCACGAGTTCGGACAGCTTGCCGTACCCATAATTGCGCGAGTCGAATTCCGGCGCCTGCTTGGCGATGTGGTTGCCCATGCCGCCCAGCGTGGACCAGCCGTCTTCGTCGGACACCGCCTGCGCCGCGCTTTGCAGCAGGCGCACCAGCCGCGAGTCCTGGCGCAGTTCCTGGCTGTTGCGGCGGCGCGCCGGGGCCACGGCGCCCTCGGCTTCCACGTCGGTATCGGTGTCCGCGCGCAGCACATCGGAATAGATGAACTTGTCGCACGCCGTCACGAACGGCTTGGGGGTCTTGCGCTCGCCAAAGCCGTAGACGATCAGCCCCTGCTCGCGGATCCGCGAGGCCAGCCGCGTGAAGTCGCTGTCACTGGAGACGATGCAGAACCCGTCGAAGCGGCCCGTGTAGAGCAGGTCCATTGCGTCGATGATCATCGCGCTGTCCGTGGCGTTCTTGCCCACGGTGTAGCGGAACTGCTGGATCGGCTGGATCGAGTGCGACAGCAGTCGCTCCTTCCATCCGGCCAGGTTGGGCTTGGTCCAGTCGCCGTAGATGCGCTTCACGGCGGCCACGCCGTACTTGGCCACTTCGGCCAACAGGCCTTCCACGATGGCGGGCGCCGCGTTGTCGGCGTCGATCAGCACAGCCAGGGTCGCGCCCTGGCGAGGGGAATTTGTCATGTGTCGATAGGGGGGTTGCGGTGCAGCCGGCGCCGCCCGGAGCGGGCAGCCGCGGCCGCCTGGATGCAACGCAGTGTACACGCTGGAGGCCCGCCCCTACGGGAAATCACGGGGGTAGCTGGCCCGGTTTATGCTGCATAGCAAGGTACCGCGCGCGCTACGCGGGTGCTACCATGCCGCGCAGAGACACGGCCTTCCCACGCCTCCACAAGAGGCCCCGGAAGGTTGCCCACAACTGATGTGTCGGTGATCCCGACAGCATGCCCATAGAGGAGCACTTATGAATGCCCCCCTGACCCCGCCGGTCAGCGACGCCATTCGTCGCGCGCTAGAGAACGTTTCCCTCGAAGACAAGTACACGCTGGAACGTGGCCGCATCTATATCAGCGGCACGCAGGCGTTGGTACGGCTGCCGATGCTGCAGCAGGAACGGGATCGCGCCGCGGGTCTGAACACTGCCGGTTTCATCTCCGGCTATCGCGGGTCGCCGCTCGGCGCACTCGACCAGTCGCTCTGGAAAGCCAAGAAGCATCTTGCAGCGCACAACGTCGTCTTCCAGGCTGGCCTGAACGAAGATCTCGCCGCCACCTCGGTGTGGGGCTCCCAGCAGGTCAACATGTATCCGGATGCCAAGTTCGATGGCGTCTTCGGCATGTGGTACGGCAAGGGCCCGGGCGTGGACCGCACCGGCGACGTCTTCAAGCACGCCAACTCCGCCGGCTCCAGCCAGCACGGCGGCGTGCTGGTGCTAGCCGGCGACGACCATTCGGCCAAGTCCTCCACGCTGGCGCACCAGTCCGAGCACATCTTCAAGGCCTGCGGCCTGCCCGTGCTCTACCCGTCCAACGTCCAGGAATACCTCGACTACGGCCTGCACGGCTGGGCGATGAGCCGCTACTCCGGCCTCTGGGTGGCCATGAAGTGCGTGACCGACGTGGTGGAATCGTCGGCCTCGGTCGAACTGGACCCCCACCGCGTGGAGATCGTGCTGCCCGACGACTTCATCCTGCCGCAGGGCGGCCTGAACATCCGCTGGCCCGACCCGCCGCTGGATCAGGAAGCGCGCCTGCTTGACTACAAGTGGTACGCCGGCCTGGCCTATGTGCGCGCCAACAAGCTCGACCGGATCGAGATCGACTCGCCGCACGCGCGTTTCGGCATCATGACCGCCGGCAAGGCCTACCTCGACACCCGCCAGGCGCTGTCCGACCTCGGCCTCGATAACGAGACCTGCGCGCGGCTGGGCATCCGCCTCTACAAGGTGGGCTGCGTGTGGCCGCTGGAAGCGCACGGCGCGCGCAAGTTCGCCGAGGGGCTGCAGGAAATCCTCGTGGTCGAGGAAAAGCGCCAGATCATGGAATACGCGCTCAAGGAGGAGCTGTACAACTGGCGCGACGACGTGCGCCCCAAGGTGTACGGCAAGTTCGACGAGCGAGACAACGCGGGCGGCGAATGGTCGATCCCGCAGAACAACTGGCTGCTGCCGGCCCACTACGAGCTGTCCCCGGCGATCATCGCCAAGGCCATCGCCACGCGGCTGGAGAAGTTCGATCTGCCGTCCGATGTGCGCGCCCGCATCGCCGCCCGGCTGGCGGTGATCGAGGCCAAGGAGCGCGCGCTGGCCACGCCGCGCGTGACCGCCGAGCGCAAGCCATGGTTCTGCTCCGGTTGTCCGCACAATACGTCAACCAACGTGCCCGAGGGTTCGCGCGCGCTGGCCGGCATCGGCTGCCACTACATGACCGTGTGGATGGACCGCAGCACCAGCACCTTCAGCCAGATGGGCGGCGAAGGCGTGGCCTGGATCGGCCAGGCGCCGTTCGCGGGGGACAAGCACGTGTTCGCCAACCTGGGCGACGGCACCTACTTCCACTCGGGGCTGCTGGCCATCCGCGCGTCGATCGCGGCGGGGGTCAACATCACCTACAAGATCCTCTACAACGACGCCGTGGCGATGACCGGCGGCCAGCCCGTGGACGGCCAGCTCTCGGTGCGCGACATCGCCTGGCAGGTGGCCGCCGAGGGCGCGAAGCAGATCGTCATCGTCACGGACCAGCCCGAGAAGTACAACGGCGCGATCAAGCTGCCGGAAGGGCTGAACGTCTACCATCGGGACCAGTTGGATCGCATCCAGCGTGAACTCCGCGAGGTGCCGGGCTGCACCATCCTGATCTACGACCAGACCTGCGCCACCGAAAAGCGCCGGCGCAGGAAGCGCGGCACCTTCCCCGATCCGGCCCGCCGCGCCTTCATCAACGACGCGGTGTGCGAAGGCTGCGGCGACTGCTCGGTCAAGTCGAACTGCCTGTCGGTGGAGCCGCTCGAGACCGAGCTGGGCACCAAGCGCCAGATCAACCAGTCGTCGTGCAACAAGGACTTCTCGTGCCTGAACGGCTTCTGCCCGTCCTTCGTGACGGCCGAAGGCGCCCAGGTGCGCAAGCCCAAGGCGCAGGGCATGTCGATGGAGAACCTGCCGGCGCTGCCGGAGCCGACCCTGCCGGGGCTCGATCATCCGTTCGGCGTGCTGGTCACGGGCGTGGGCGGCACAGGCGTGGTGACGATTGGCGGCCTGCTCGGCATGGCCGCGCACCTGGAAAACAAGGGCGTGACGGTGCTGGACATGGCCGGGCTGGCGCAGAAGGGTGGCGCGGTCCTCTCCCACGTGCAGATTGCCGCGAAGCCCGATGACCTCCATGCCACGCGCATCGCCATGGGCGAGGCGGATCTGGTCATCGGCTGCGATGCCATCGTCTCCGCCAACGACGAAGTGATCTCGAAGACGCAGGCGGGCCGCACCCGCGCGGTGGTCAACACCGCGCAGACGCCGACCGCCGACTTCATCAAGAATCCGAAGTGGCAGTTCCCGGGGCTGTCGGCAGAGCAGGACATCCGTACCGCCGTGGGCGAGCAGTGCGAGTTCATCAACGCCAGCGCGCTGGCCGTGGCGCTGATCGGCGACGCCATCTACACCAATCCGCTGGTGCTCGGCTTTGCCTGGCAGAAGGGCTGGATTCCGCTGACGCTGCAGGCGCTGGAGCGCGCCATCGAGCTGAACGGCGTGTCGGTGGACAAGAACAAGGCTGCGTTCGACTGGGGCCGCCATATGGCGCACGACCCGGCGCAAGTGCTGGCGCTGACCGGCAAGCTCAAGCCGGCCATGGAAGGCGCGGACGTGGTGAAGCTGCCGACGTCGTCCGGCGCGCTGCTGGAGAAGCTGATTGCAAGCCGCGTGGACCTGCTGACCCAGTACCAGGACGCCGCCTACGCGGCCCGGTACCGCGACGCCGTGCAACGCGTGCGCGCGGCCGAAACCGCCTTGGTGGGCGCCGGCAAGCCGCTGCCGCTGACCGAGGCCGCTGCGCGCAACCTGGCCAAGCTGATGGCCTACAAGGACGAGTACGAGGTAGCGCGGCTCTACACGGACCCGGTGTTCCTCGACAAGCTGCGCGCCCAGTTCGAAGGCGAACCCGGCCGCGACTACCAGCTCAACTTCTGGCTCGCGCCGCCGCTGATGGCCAAGCGCGATGAGAAGGGGCATCTGGTCAAGCGCCGCTTCGGTCCGTCCACCATGACACTGTTCCGCCTGCTCGCCAGGCTGAAGGGCCTGCGCGGCGGCGCGCTCGATATCTTCGGCAAGACCGAGGAACGGCGTACCGAGCGCGCGCTGATCGGCGAGTACCGGGCGCTGCTGGACACGCTGACGCAAGGCTTGTCCGCCGCGAACCATGACACCGCGATTGCGCTGGCGAACCTGCCGGACGACATCCGCGGCTTCGGGCACGTGAAGGAGAACAATCTCAACGCGGTGCGCGGCCGGTGGGCCAAGTTGCTGGCGCAGTTCAAGCATCCGGAGGCGGGGCAGCAAGCCGCCTGATAGCGCTGAGGTAAGCAGGGGCAGGTGTCGGCAATCGCTGGCACCTGCCCTTTTTTTCGTCTATCAATGTTCAAGTGAATCTTGGCGACTTGCGTATCGCCACAGCAACAGCGTCACGGCGCTGACATGGTCAGCCGGAACAATCCGCATTGCCGCCACCCAGTCGTGCATCAGGCGGCACTTTTCGCAGTTCCATCGCCAATTCCATCGCCATTTCACCTTCAAAGCGAGGTTCGCATGTCGTCCACTACGCTGGTGTTTCGACGTTTCATTCGCGCATGTTCCGGGCTGTTACTGATTGCGGTGTGCTCCCCGGCATTCGCGGGCTACTGGACCGGCGTGTCCCGCAGCCTGCCGGTCTCGCCACTCGGCAACACGGTCGCGCTGTCCTGCCACAACTGCTACGGCACCACCAACGCTGCCACGACCACCCAGGTGTCGATGGCGCTGAACCGGGGGCTCGACCTCGTGGAGTTCGACCTGACCCTGCACGCCGATGGCCAGGTCTATGTCGAGCACAGCGACTCCGAGTCCGCCGTGGGCACCTTCGCCAGCGCCCTGGCCAATACCGCGCTGCAACAGAGCGACCGCATGCTGTTCCTCGAAATCAAGGAGGGCTACTCGACGGCTGCCGCCAGCGACACCCTGATGCTCGGCGTGCTGCGCGCGATCCGCGACTGGGGCTATGCCACAGCGGGCCGGCCAGTCATGCTGCGCGCCTTCATGGACGGCAACAATCGCCACCAGCATCTGGTGCGAGCCAAGGCGCTGCTGGCCCAATCCGAATTCGCCAGCATTCGCGACCATGTGCGCTTTCATGCACTGATCGAGAGCGATATCCGCAACCGCATGCGCACGGCCAAGAGCCTGGGCTTCCAGGGCGTGGAACTCGAATACCGGATGGCCAGCCTGTTCGGCGCGATCGATCAGGCCAAGCTGCTCGGCCTCGGCGTGGGCGTCTACACCACGCCGGCCAGCCTCGGCGAGCTGTACCTGTCGGCGCTGCGCGAGGATGTGGACTTCATCACCTCGGACTACGACCGGGGCGCCACGCCGCTGGCCACCTCGGCCCGGGCGCTGATCACCGAAGCCACCTCGCTGTTGCACATGAACACGCTGACGCAGACCGCCTACCCGCTGACATACAGGCGCACGGGCCTGGCGACCTCCACGGTGGCCCAGAGCGGCACCACGCCGACGCTGGAAGTGCTGTCGGTCACGTCCGATGAGGACCGCGTGGGCGGCAGCATGGTGTTTGCCGGTGCGCAGTCGGTGACGACCTGGCAGGCCGACAACGACACCAACGGCGGCTTCCTGGTCAGCGCAGTGGTGAACTTCGACGACCTGACCTCGGGCGCCACCGCCGCGATCCTGGCCAAGAGCGACGCGGGCGGCTTCGCGCTGGAGCAGGCGGGCACGCTGCTGCGCTTCGGCGTCTACGTCAACGGCGGCTACCAGTACGCTACCGTGCCGCTGTCCTCGCTCAATGGCACGGATTCGTACTTCATCGTCGGCGCCTATGACGGCGACGGCGCGGTGCGGCTCTGGGTCAACAACGTGGAGCGCACCCCGTCGGTCTCGGTGACGGGCGGCGTCGGCCTGAACACCAGCCCGATCGTGATCGGCGCCGACCCGCAGGGCGCCACCGACCGCCGCTACTTCTTCAAGGGCAAGGTCCAGCAGGTGATGGTGCAGCGCTGGCGCAACCACTGATCGCGCCCCGGCCCCGCCTCGCGCGGGGCCAGTTTTGCCGGGCTACTTGATGCCGGCGTTCATGAACGACTGCATGAACTGGCGCTGGAACAGCAGGAAGGCGACCAGCAGCGGGCCAATCGACAGCAGCGTGCCGGCGGACAGCACGCCCCAGTCCACACCGGTCTCGGGCGCCGCGAACAGCGCCATGCCCACGGTCACCGGGCGGCTCGCCTCGGTGTTGGTAATCACCAGCGGCCACAGGAAGTTGTTCCAGTGATAGCTGATGGACACCAGCGCATAGGCCAGGTAGGTGGGCCGGGCCAGCGGCACGTACACCTTGAGCAGGATCGCCAGCCGGCCCAGGCCCTCGATGCGCGCCGCGTCCTCCAGCTCCTGCGGCACCATCATGAAGGTCTGGCGCAGCAGGAAGATGCCGAACGCGCTGCCAATGTAGGGCAGCGCCACGCCGAGGTAGTGATCCACCTGCCCGAGGCGCGCCACGCTGACGTAGTTCTCGGTAATCAGCACCTCCGGCATCACCATCAGCTGGAGCATGACGATGGCGAACACCAGCCCCCGGCCCGGGAAGCGCAGCCGCGCCAGCGCATAGCCGGCCAGCGTGCACACCAGGAGCTGGAGTACCAGCAGCAGCGTGACGATGCAGAAGGTGTTGACGAGGTAGCGCGCGAACGGCGCCACGCGCCACGCGGCGGGGAAGTTGCCGAAGCCCCAGCGGGTATCGAAGGACAGGCGCAGCGCATCGCCATCGGGGTGGAACGCCGCCCAGAACATCAGCAGCAGCGGGGCGATCCACAGCAGGCCGGCCAGCCAGCCGGCCACGGGAAGCAACAACCGGGGAGGAGCGATCGTCATCGGTAATGGACCCGCTTGCGGGAGAACCAGAACTGGAGCGCCGAGCACAGGGCCAGCAGCGCCAGCAGCACCAGCGTCAGCGCCGAGGCGTATGAGATGTCCTGGAACTTGAACGCCACTTCATAGAGGTAGTAGAGCAGCAGCGTGCTGGCGTTGTTCGGGCCGCCGCGCGTGAGCACGAACAGGTGATCGACCAGCTTGAACGCGTTGATCAGCGCGTTGACCACCACGAACAGCGTGGTCGGCGCCAGCAGCGGCAGCGTGACCCGCCGCAGCCGATACCAGGCGGACGGCGCCTCGATGCGCGCCGCGTCGCGCTGTTCGGGCGAGATCGACTGGAGCGCGGCGAGGTAGAAGATCATGAAGAAGCCCGCCTCCTTCCAGATGGTGATGACCATCAGCGCAGGCAGCACGGTCTCCACATCGCCCAGCCAGTTGCGGCCAGCAATGCCGACGGCGCCGAGCAGCTGGTTGAACAGGCCGATGTCCGGCGCGTAGAAGAACAGCCAGACATTGGCGGCGGCCACCATCGGCAGGATGGTCGGCGTGAAGAAGGCCAGCCGCAGCAGGCCGCGGCCCGCGAAGCGCTCGTTGACCCAGAGCGCCATCGCCAGCGCCAGCATTACCGAGACCGGCACCGTGACCAGCGCGTACCAGAAGTTGTTGCGCAGCGCCTGCAGGAACACCGGATCGTCCAGCAGCGCGGCGAACTGGTCCGCGCCGCTGAACATCGGATCGACGCCGGGCGCCTGCGTGTGCAGGCTCTCCCAGACGCTGCCCGCGATGGGCCAGTAGGTGAACGCCGCCAGCAGCACCAGCGCCGGCAGCAACATCAGCCACGCATGGACAGCCGGCCTGGAGACGAAGGATCGGGAAGTCATGGCGTGGCGGATGTCGTTCACGATGAGCCCGCCGCGTCAGCGCTGGTACGGCTTCAGGATGCGGTCAGCCTGCGCCTGGGCACCGGCCAGCGCGGCCTTCGGCTCCTGCTGGCCGGTGATGGCCGACTGGAGCGAGTCCTCGAGCACCTTGCGCACGCGGCCCGCCTGGTGCGTCGACAGTTCGGCGGTCGCCACCTGGAGCTGGTCACGCGCGACCAGCGTCTGCGGCACCTTGGCAGCGTAGCTCTTGAGCGTCGGCGTCTCGTAGCTGGCCGGGCTCACGCCCATGTAGCCGGTGGCCACGCTCCATTCGGCCGAACGCTCCGGCGCCGTCAGGAAGCGCACCAGACGGTAGGCCGCCTTCTGCTCGGCCTCGCTGCCGCTCTTGAACAGGTAGAAGTTGCCGCCGCCGGTGGGCGAGCCACCCGTCGGGTTGCCCGGCAGCGGGGCCACGCCCACGTCGAACTTGGCGTCCTTGAGCACGGCGGTCAGGTTGCCGGTGGAATGCCACATCATCGCCGTCTTGCCCTCGACGAAGTTCTGGCGCAGCGTGCCCCACTCGATCAGGCCCTTCGGGCTCAGGCCGTCCTTGGCCAGCGAGGTCCAGTACTGGAGCGCTTCCACGGTCTTCGGCGTGTCGAAGGTGGTGTGCGAGCCGGCCGCGTTCATCAGCGTGGCACCGTTCTGCTTGGCCAGCGCGCCGAACATCCAGTAGGCGTAGCCGGTGGACGGGATCATCACGCCCCAGCGCGACGTGGCGCCACCGTCCTGCTTCACCAGCTTGGCGGCGGCCTCGCGCATCTCGGTCCAGGTGCGCGGCGGCTTGTTCGGATCCAGGCCGGCCTGCTTGAAGGCGTCCTTGTTGTAGAACATCACGATGGTCGAGCGCTGGAACGGGATCCCCCAGGTCTTGCCGTCGGCACGGCCGTTGTCCATCAGGCCCGGGTAGAAGCTCTGGAGCCACGCCTTGTCCTCGGGCGTGGTGGCGAAGTCATCGAACGGCCGGATCACGTTCTGGTCCTTCAGCTCGAACAGGTCGATCGAGAACAGCACCGAGGTCTGCACCGGCGTGCCGGCCTTGAGGGCGGCCAGCGCCTTGGTGCGGGCGTCGTCGTAGTTGCCGGCGTAGATGGCGTTGACCTTGACGTCCGGGTTGGCCTGCTGGAACTGGTCGACCAGCTTGTCCACCACCTGCGTCAGCGGGCCGCCGACCGAGACCGGGTAGTACATGGTGACCTGCGTGGTCGCCTGCGTCTGCGCCGCCGCGCCCAGCGCGGCCATCGAGAGAACGGCGCCCAGCGCAAGGGCCAGGCCACGGGATTTGAACGACATGAAGGCTCCTGGTGAAAGACGAATCAAAACATCGGGAAAGTCATCGGGAATGGCATGGAAGGCGTTTCACGCGGCAAACCGGTGGGCGCGCGCCGCCGGCCATTCCAGCGCCAGCCGGCTGCCGGTCTGCAGCGCGAGCCGGCCCGGATGGCGCACCAGCACGGGCTGCTCGTACACCTGCACCTCGATCAGCGTGTCGGCGCCGTGATATTCGCTGCGCGCGACGACGCCATCGTGAACATCCGTGCCGCCAGTGCCGGCCGCCGCCAGCGCGATGTGTTCGGGCCGAATCCCCACCAGCCCGTCCGTCCCCGGCACGCGCAGCAGGTTCATCGGCGGCTGGCCGATAAAGCGGGCCACGACCGGCGTGGCCGGCTGCTCGTAAAGCTGTTCGGGCGTGCCGACCTGGGCGATCTCGCCCTGATGCATCAGCACGATGCGGTCAGCCATGCTCATGGCTTCCACCTGGTCGTGGGTGACGTAGATCACCGTCAGGCCGAGCGCGCGCTGGAGCTTGCGCAGTTCGGCGCGCATCTCGGCACGCAGCTGGGCATCGAGGTTGCTGAGCGGCTCGTCCATCAGGCAGACCGGATGATGCGAGACGATGGCGCGGGCCAGCGCCACGCGCTGCCGCTGGCCGCCCGACAGCTCGCCCGGCTTGCGCGCGAGCAGCTTGTCCAGCCCGAGCATGTCGGCGGCCTGCTTGAGCCGCGCCGCCTGCTCGTCGCGCGGCAGCTTGCGCGCGCGCAGGCCGAACACGATGTTCTCGCCCACGCTCAGGTGCGGAAACAGCGCGTACGACTGGAACACCATGCTCAGGTGGCGCTCGGCGGGGTCCACATCGGTCACGTCCGCGCCATCGAACCAGATCCGCCCGCCGCTCGGCCGGTCCAGGCCGGCAATCAGCCGCAGCAGCGTGGTCTTGCCGCAGCCCGAGGCGCCGAGCAGCGCGATGAACTCGCCGCGCGCCACGTCGAGGTCGATGCCGCGGAGCACGTGGTGCTCGCCGAAGCGCTGCTGCAGGTTGTCGAGTCGCAGGTAGGCCATGGTTGTTTTGTTGGCGTAGGGGTCGGCGTAGGGGTCGGCGAATCCGTCAGCAGATATGAAGCGTCACGCCCGCGCGCTCGCACAGCGCGGGCAGGTCCGCGCCGGCGACGGTGCGGGCTTCCTCGTCGGTGAAGAAATGGTCGATCTGGGCGAGCGTGGCCACGCGGCACGGCGCGTCGCGCAGGAACTTGCTGCTGTCGGCCAGCACCGCGCGCACGTGGCTGTTGGCGAACAGCACCTGGGTGAACTCCGCCTCGTCCGGGTGGAACTCGAACAGGCTGCCCTCGGCATCCACCGCGCCCGCGCCGCAGATCGACAGGTGCGCGCGAAAGCGGCGGATGAATTCGAGCGTGGCGCTGCCCATCACGTCGCGGTCACCGGGACGCAGCCGGCCGCCGGCCACCCAGGTCTCGATGGCGGGCTTCTCGGCCAGCGCGTGCACGGCGTCCAGGTTGTTGGTGACCACGCGCAGCGGCCGGTCGGCGGGCAACGCGCGGGCGAACTCGGCCACCGTGGTGCCGTAGCCGAGGAACAGCGTGGCGTTGTCCGGCACCAGCGCGATGGCCGCATGGGCAATGCGCCGCTTGCGTTCGATCTGCGCCGTGCTGCGCTGCAAAAAACTGAGGTTGCGCTGGCCCGCCGGCAGGCTCAGCCCGCCATGCAGCCGCCGCACCAGGCCCTGCTCGCTCAGGTCGTTGATGTCACGCCGGATCGTCTGCGTGCTGACCTGGAAGCGATCGGCAAGCTGGTCGGTGCTGAGTTCGCTGGCATCGCGCAGCCAGTCGAGGATTTCACGTTGTCGCGGAGTTAGGCTCATTCGATCATGTTAGATGTTCGAATGAAAATTTAAACCCGAAGTGTGTCGGCGCGATGACTGTCGCTTTCGGTACACTGGGGTTCACCCTGTCTTCCCCCACACCGGTCTTACGCGCATGCAGATCCGCCCCTTCCGCCCCGCCGACGAATCCGCCGTGGTTGCCCTGTGGCAAGCCTGTGGCCTGACCCGCCCCTGGAACGATCCCCACCGCGACATCGCGCGCAAGCTGACCGAGCAGCCCGAGCTGTTCCTCGTCGGCGAGGCGGATGGCCGCTTGGTGGCCTCGGCGATGATCGGCTTCGACGGGCATCGCGGCTGGGTCTACTACCTCGCCGTCGCGCCTGCCTGCCAGGGGCGCGGCTATGGGCGTATGCTGATGGCGCGCGCCGAGGCGCTGCTGATCGAGCGCGGCTGCCCCAAGATCAATCTGCAGGTGCGCGAAGGCAACGACGCCGTGATGGCGTTCTACGCGAAGCTTGGCTATGGCCGGGATGCGGCCGTCAGCCTGGGCAAGCGGCTGATTCCGGACCAGTAGGCGGGCGGAAATCCACAAAAAAGGAGACCCCATGACCACGTACCAGGGAAGCTGCCACTGCGGCCGCGTCGCCTTCGAGGCGGACGGCGAGATCACGCAGGTGCTGCAGTGCAACTGCACCATCTGCCGCCGGCGCGGGCATCTGCTCTGGTTCGTGCCCAAGGCGCAGTTCCGGCTCAAGACGCCGGACGAGCACGCCTCCACCTATCGCTTCAACACGATGAAGATCGCGCATCGCTTCTGCCCGGTCTGCGGCTGCGGCCCCTACGCCGAAGCGACCGACCAGAAAGGCAATCCCACCGCCGCCGTGAACGTGCGCTGTGTGGATAACGTCGATCTGGCCAGCCTCAAGGTCATCGAGTACGACGGCCTGCACGCCTGAACCTGGCTGACGCGCCCATGCTCCGCATCGCCGGCATCGACCACCTCGTCCTGCGCACCGCCAACGTGCCGCGCCTCGTGCGGTTCTATGTCGATGTGCTCGGCTGCACCGTGGAGCGCGAGCAGGCCGCCATCGGCCTGACGCAACTGCGCGCCGGCAACGGCCTGATCGATCTCGTCTCGCTGGACGGCCCGCTGGGCCGGGCCGGCGGCGCGGGACCGGGCGCTGAGGGGCACAACCTCGACCACTTCTGCCTACGTATCGATCCGTTCGATGCCGAGGCGATCTTTACCCACCTGCGCATTCATCATATCGATAGCGGGCCGGTCGAGCAGCGCTACGGCGCCGAGGGCACCGGCCCGTCGATCTATGTGAAAGACCCGGACGGCAACACCGTCGAACTGAAAGGCCCGCCCAACCTGCCCGGCGATGGCGGTAGCTGAGCAAGTGCGCTGACGTAGGCATTCGCGCGCCGCGCCGATACAATTCCCGCTTCATCCATCGCATCGCCACCGGCGCGCGCCCGCCCTGCGCCAGGCGCGCCATGACCACCATCGACGCCCCCGCCGTACCCACCGCTGCGCCCCCGCCCCGCCATATCGTCTGGACGCTCGGCCTGACCGAGATCATCAGCTGGGGCACGCTCTATTTCACGTTCACGGTCTTCATCGACCCGATGCACCAGTCGCTGGGCCTCGGCAAGCCGTTCCTGGCCGGCGGGTTCTCGCTCGGGCTGCTGGTCTGGGCGATGTGCTCGTTCGCCGTGGGCCGGCTGCTGGACCGCGTGCCGGCGCGCAAGGTGATGGGCGGCGGCTCCGTGCTGGCGGCCATCGGCCTGTTGCTGTGGGCCTGGTCGCCCTCGCCCACGATGTTCCTGCTGATGTGGATACCGCTCGGGCTGGCCATGGCGTCCACGCTCTATGAGCCCGCCTTCGTGGTGCTGCGCCAGGCGTATGGCGATGGCTACCAGAAGCCGATCGTCCACGTGACGCTGCTCGCCGGCTTTGCCAGCACGATCTTTATCCCGCTCGGTCAGTGGCTGGTGCTGCACCTGGGCTGGCGCGGCACGCTGGTGATCTTTGCCGCGCTGAACCTGTTCGTCTGCGCGCCGCTGCATGCGCGGCTGCGCTACACGGCGCATGCCACCTATGCGTCCGCGCAGGCCGGCGGGCCGCTGGCCGGTGCCGGCGGACCCAGCATCGCGCGGCTGACACTGCGCCAACCCGTGTTCTGGGCCGTGGTGCTGGCCTTCACGGCGACGGCGGTGGTGGCCTCGCTGCTCGGCGCGCACCTGATCCCGATGCTGACCGAGAAGGGCATGCCGGTGGGCCAGCAGCTCATCGTGGCGGCACTGATCGGCCCCGCGCAGGTGGCCGGCCGGCTGGTCATGGCGCGCCTGCCGATCCACCATCCGGTGCGGCTGTCGATGCCGGTCTACTTCCTGATGGGCGCCGGGCTGGCCTGCTTCGCGCTCGGCCACGGCTACTGGCTGATGCTGGCCGCTGTGCTCTATGGCTGCGCCAACGGCGTCAACACCATGCTGCGCGCGATGGCCATGCCCGAGCTGATCTCCCGCCACCACTACGCCACGCTGAACGGGCTGATGATGACGCCGGTGCTGATCATGCAGGCCGCCGCGCCGTGGTTCGGCGCGCTGCTGTGGCGCGCCGCCGGCGGCTACTGGCTGATGCTGTGGGTCATGGTGGCGCTGGCCGTGGCCGCGCTGCTGGCGTTCGGCTTCGCCCTGCACCGGCGCGGGCTGCTGCGCCCGGGGGCCGCGGCATGACGGATGTCTCCCGCGCCACGCGCGGCACCATGGCGCTGTTCTTCGTCAACGGCGCCACCTTCGCCACCTGGGGCGTCCACATCCCGACCATCAAGGCGCGCTTCGGGCTATCCGACGCCATGCTCTCGTTCGCCATGCTCGCCGTGGCCGGGGGCGCCATCCTGGCGATGGGCCCGGTCGGCCGCTGGGTGGCGCGGCTGGGCAGCGGGCGGGCCTCGATGCTGGGCGGCGTGGCGTTCGCGCTCTGCACGCTTGGCATCCTCGCCATGCCCGCCTTCACGCTGCTGCTGCCGATGCTGCTCCTCTTCGGCATGACCAACGCCGCGTTCGACGTGGCCATGAACGCGCAGGCCGCCACGGTGGAAGCCAGCCGCCCCCGGCCCGTGATGTCGGCCCTGCACGGCATGTTCAGCCTCGGCGGCATGGCCGGCGCGGCGTTTGGCGGACTGATGCTGACGCTGGGCGTGCCGCCACTGGCCCATGCGGCGATGATCGCGGCCATGACGGCGCTGACCGCCGTGGGCGTCGCGGGCGGGCTGCTGGCCGATCATCCGGCCATGCCGACGACCGATCATCACCACCGCGCGCACGCCTCCCGCGCGCTCTGGCTGCTCGGGCTGATGGCGTTCCTCGGGCTGGTCGGCGAAGGGGCGATGTACGACTGGACGGCGGTCTATATGCGCGATGTGGCCGATGCGCCGCTCGGCTGGATCAGCTTTGGCTACGCCACGTTCTCGGGCGGCATGGCCTGCGGGCGCTTTGGCGGCGACCTGCTGCGCGCGCGCCTGGGCGATGCGCGCACGCTCACCGGCAGCGCCTGGCTCGGCTTTGCCGGCATCGCGCTGGCCATCGCAGCGCCGTGGCCGGTGCCGACGTTGATCGGCTTCAGCCTGATGGGGCTGGGTGCGGCCAATATGGTGCCGATCTTCTTCGTGGCGGCGTCGCGCCTGCCCGGCGTGACCGCCGCAGAGGGCATCGCGCGCGTGGCGCGCTTCGCTTATGTGGGATTGCTGCTGGGGCCGGTACTGATCGGCGGGGTGGCGCACCTGGCCAACCTGCGCTTCGGGCTGGCCGTGGTGGCGGTGACGATGGGGGTGATCGCGCTGTTCGGGGCGCGCGCCGCGCGGCGGTATCTCACGCCGCGCTAGCCCGAAGGAAGATCAGGCGGCCTGCCGCGCAGGGGCGCTGCCCGCGCCGCCCTCGAACACGAAGGTGTCCATGGCGAGCACGCCGTAGGTGACTTCATCCGCGATGCGATCGACCTGGGCCTGTCCATCGGACTTGGATGCCGGACCGAGCGCCGCGCCCAGCGCCACGAAGAACGGCAGCAGGTGTTCGTCGGTCGGGTGCGCGCGGCGGGCGAACGGGGCGTTGTCCCGATAGCCGGCAATCCGGCTGGTGTCGCCGGTGGCCAGCGCCTCGTCCAGCGCGTCTTTCATCCAATCGCGGAAGGCGTCGACATAGGGCTCGGTCTCAGGACCGTGCTGGGCCTTGCGCCCACCGCCGAATACTTCCTGCAGGTTATGCGTGAAGCTGCCCGAGCCGATCACGATCACGCCTTCATCGCGCAAAGGCGCCAGCGCGCGGCCGATCTCGATCTGCGTGGCAGGGCTCAGGTACGGGTTCAGCGCAAGCTGCAGCACGGGCATATCGGCGTCCGGGAAAAAGTGACGCATCGGCATCCAGGCACCGTGGTCGAGCGGTCGGTCGGCGTCCTCGGCCACGTAGCAGACGCCCTCCACGCCTGCGGCTTCGACCAGCGCCTTGACCCGGGCGGCCACGTCCGGGGCGCCGGGCGCGTCGTAGCGGAGCGCGTACAACTCGCGCGGGAAGCCGCCGAAGTCGTGCCACGCCTCCTGGCGCGTGCGCGTGCCGACGACCAGCGTGCTGTAGATCCAGTGTGCCGAGATCACCAGCACCGCCTTGGGCTGGCGCGCGCGCAGGCGTTCGCCCAGCGCATCGAATGCGGCGCCGGAGGGGCCGGGATCGATCGCCAGCATCGGCGATCCGTGTGACACGTAAATGGCGGGAAGCGTGCTCATGGCCTTCAATCCTTTTGTCCAACTGCATGAAGTTTGGCAACATTGGCGTCCCCCGGTACACGCGGATTGCGGATACCTCATGCAAATTTTCTGAACATGGAACGGTGTGCGTCACGCTGGCCGCGCCGCCGCGTTGGATAGCGCACACAGGCCGACAGCGTAGGCCGCTGCCTGACGGCAGGCACATGGCGATTGGGCCTATGATGGCGAAAAGCACGCGATCCCCGGATCGCCTCCCCAAGCTGCCTCGGACCGGCTCGCCGGCGAACATCGTGTTCAAGCCCCACGCTCCGCTTCACGCCCTGCCCCACGCGCTGTGGTGGCAGCCGGGCGTCTATGGCAGCGGGCCCGCCGTGCTGCTGTGGATCGTGGCGCGGCTGCCGGCGGACACACTGGCCGCCGTCTTCGGCACGCCGCTGGCCCCCGCGCTGTTCAACCATGCTGGCGATACCGTCTTCGTCACGGGCTGGATCGCCAGCGCGCTCTGGCTGTGGTTCACGCGCAAGCGCCCGGCCCCTCCGGCGCAGCAAGACGCCCTCCCGACGGTGCCCGACACCTCCCAACCGCGTACGCAAACCCGGCAAATGTAAGGATTCGCTTAATATGGCGGCTGTTTTTCACCGTCATATAAGAGTGTAATGTCCGTCACAATTGCCACCGCCAATGACCTCTCCAAAGCCACCCGACGACGCGCGATCCTCGCCGCGACCATCGGCAATGGCCTGGAATGGTTCGATTTCACCGTCTACAGCTTCTTCGCGGTCATCATCGCCAAGCTGTTCTTCCCCACCGGCGACGACCTGACCTCGTTCCTGCTGACCGTGGCCACCTTCGGCGTGGGCTTCTTCATGCGGCCCGTGGGCGCCATCGTGCTCGGCGTCTACGCCGACCGCGTCGGCCGCAAGGCGGCGCTGACGCTGACCATCCTGCTGATGGCGCTCGGCACGGCCATCATCGGCCTGGCCCCCACCTACGACAGCATCGGCCTGTGGGCCCCGGCGCTGATCGTGGTGGCACGGCTGATCCAGGGCTTCTCGGCCGGCGGCGAAGTTGGCGGCGCCACCGCGTTCCTGATCGAACATGCACCGGACGAGGAGCGCGGCGCCTATGCCAGCTGGCAGCAGGCCAGCCAGGGCATCTCCTTCATGCTCGGCGCGGCGATGGGCGCGCTGGTGACCAACGGCCTGAGCCCCGAGCAGATCGATGCCTGGGGCTGGCGCATCCCGTTCCTGTTCGGGCTGCTGATCGGCCCCGTCGGCATGTACATCCGCTCGCATCTGGAAGAGCCGCCCGAGTTCGAGGCGCGCCAGGCCGAGCGACGCGCGAACAATGTGAAGTTTTCGCCGCTCTCGCAGGTGCTGCGCGACCATCCGCGCGAAGTGCTGGCCGGCCTGGGCGTGACCATCCTCTGGACGGTCTGCACCTACGTGCTGGTGTTCTACATGCCGTCGTACGCCAAGCAGCAGCTGGGCCTGCCGCTGGGCGCGACGTTCCAGTCCACCGCCATCTGCGGCGCCATCATCCTGGTGCTGTGCCCGCTGATGGGCATGCTGTCGGACCGCGTCGGCCGCAAGCGCATGCTGACGGTGGTGGCGGTGGCCATCGGCGCACTCGCCTACCCGCTGTTCCACTGGCTCAATGTCTCGCCGACCACGTCCACGCTGCTGCAGGTACAGATCGTGCTGGGCATCCTGCTGGCCGCGTTCACCGGCCCGGCCCCGGCCGTGCTGGCCGAGCAGTTCCCGACCGAGGTACGCTCCACCGGCCTCTCGCTGGCGTATAACTTCGCCGTGACGATCTTCGGCGGCTTCGCCCCGCTGATCGTGACGTGGCTGATCACATCGACGCAAAACAAGCTCGCGCCGGCCTACTACGTGATTGCCGCCGCGCTGATCAGCATCGTCGCGCTGGTGTTCATGCACGACCGCACGGGCAAGCGGCTCGCCTGAGTACGCGGCGGGGTCGCCGGAAGTCAAAAAAGCCAACCCTCGGGTTGGCTTTTTCTTTGGATGCGCGGGGCTTAGCGGGCGGCGGTGGCAGGCGCTACAGCGTTCGCGGGGGCCACCGGGGCCGCCGTGGCCACGCTCGGCACGGTGGACTGGGCCAGGCCGTACATGCCGGCGATCATGCTGGACACCGACTTGACGTCGCCCATCGACAGGCGCTGCATCACGCCGGGCACCTTGGCCGCATCGGCCAGCAGGCTGTCGAACAGCAGGTATTCGTCGTCGCTGGAGCCGGTGCCCGAGCGCAGCGCATATTCCTGCTTCCGGATCAGCCGGTTCTGCTCGCCCACGCGGAACGTGTAGGTGCCCTGGAAGGCGGGACGATAGGAATCGGTCATGCTGGCGGACACGTAGGCCGTCATGGTCTCCACGGTCAGCACGCCAACGCCGGCGGTGGGCTTGCGGGCGGCGAAGATCGCGTCGGGCTCCACGACCACGCGCAGGGCCGGCTGCACCTCGGCAATCTGCTTCGCAACCGCCTCGGCCAGGGCCTTGTTGACGTCCGGCACAGCGGGGTCCTGCTCCCGGACGGCCTCGATCCGGCTGGCGAGCTGTTGCGTGCGCTCGACCAGCGCGCCGGAGCCGGCAGCCTTGTCAACGGCCAGCGCCGCGCCCAGGGCGGCCAGCGTGCCGATGGCCCCGAAGGCGCTGCCAAGATTGGTCATGTGCTGGACATTCTGGCCACCGATGGTGCTCACCACGATGTACTTGGTGGGCAGGTAGGTGACCACCAGTTCCGCGAACGGCTCGGGCGGGGCGGGCGGCGGCGCGACCTTGGCGCGCCGGGACGCGCCGGCGCAACCGGCCAGGAGCACGGCAACCATGCCGAACACGACGCAACGGGAGGCAAAGCGGTGAGACATCATGGAGACCAATCCGAAAAATAGACCAGACCTTGCCTAACGGCTGCCCCGGGTGAAACCTGCATCACTCGGTGGTGGGGGGGAGCCTGCGCGGCGGCGGGGTTCCAATTGCATGTCCGCATCCAGCCTTCCGCAAATCCGCTGGTGCGGGCATGATCGCAGCCAAAGCGCCAGCGCGCGCCGTCCATCCCATCAGGAGCTTCCACGCATGACATCGCCAGAGACCGCCTCGCAGCCCCGGGTACGCTGCAGCTGGTGCGGGACGATCGAGGATTACTGCCACTACCACGACCACGAATGGGGCTTTCCAGTCGATGACGACCGGCGCCTGTTCGAGAAACTGTGCCTGGAAGGCTTCCAGTCCGGGCTGAGCTGGCTCACGATCCTGCGCAAACGTGAGAATTTTCGCAAGGCGTTCGCCAATTTCGAGATCGACAAAGTTGCCCGGTTTACGGCGCGCGACGTGGAGCGGCTGCTGGGCGATGCCGGCATCATCCGCCATCGGGGCAAGATCGAGGCCGCCATCCACAACGCCCGCTGCGCGCAGGATCTGCTGAAGACCGAACCCTCGCTGGCTGCCTATTTCTGGAAATTCGAGCCGGACCCGAAGTCGCGGCCCCGCAAGGTCACGCCGGAGGTGCTGCGCGAGCTGACGACGTCGCCGGAGTCCGTGGCGCTCTCGAAGGACCTGAAGAAGCGCGGCTGGAAGTTCGTTGGCCCGACCACGATGTATGCGCTGATGCAAGCCATGGGCCTGGTCAACGATCATCACGAGGGCTGCGCCACCCGCGCCGAGGTGCTGAAGGCCCGCAAGGCTTTCAAGGTGCCACGCTGATGCTCGCCTGAAGGCTAGCTGGAGGCCAATCCATCCACAGCGCCTTTCTGTTTCGGCAACGGTGCGTATACGTATACAGATATTGTTTACGTATACATAAATAGTAGTAGTAGGTAAACGTCGCCCCTGGCCGTTGATAACCCGGTTTTTCCCTTTCCCCTCAGGGGCTTGAGAAAAAGACAAGCCTAGGGGCGGCGCACCGCGTATACGTGGACAACCGCCCCGCGCCCGGTTTCATCCCCCGCCACGCCCCGGAGATATCCGTATACCGCCCACACGCGGCCCCCAGGCAGGCCACAGGCAATCCATGTGGTTGTCCCCAAGGCGGGGCGAAGATGTCCACAGGGTCCGTGCATGGGGGCGAGGATCGGGGCACACTGGCGGTTCGCTGCCGAAGGAGCCCCGACGATGGATGCCACCACCCTCTTTCTCTACCTGATTGCGGTTGCCGCCGTGATGGTCACGCCCGGCCCGACCATGCTGCTCGCGCTGAGCAACGGCGCCACGCGGGGCATGCGGGTGGCCGCCTGCGGCATTGCCGGCGCGGCGCTGGCCGACCTGCTCCTGATCGGCGCGGTGGGCTGCGGGCTGGGCGCGCTGCTGCTGGCGTCCGAGCAGTGGTTCACCGTCATCAAGTGGATCGGCGCTGCCTACCTGCTCTACCTGGCGTGGGGGATGTGGCGCGCGCCGACGCAGGCACTGGTGGCCACCTCCGGCGCGGCCTCGGCCAGCGGCCGGGCGGCGTTCTTCCGGGCGCTGTTCGTGGCGCTCTCCAACCCCAAGACGCTGCTGTTTACCTCGGCCTTCGTGCCGCAGTTCGTCCACGCGGACCAGCCGGTGGCGCTGCAATACACGATCCTGGCAGTCGTTGCCGCGCTGATGGACATCCTGATGATGTCGATCTACGCGTACGGCGGGCGCCACGCCATGCGCACGCTGTCAGCGCGCGCCGTGCAGTGGATCAACCGCAGCTGCGCCGGCATGCTCGCCTTTCTAGCGGTCGGCCTGAGCCTCTACCGCCGCAGCGACCTGCGCTGAATCGGGAGCCGGGGCCGGCACCGGGTCCACGTGGGTCATCACGTTGAGGACATCGTCGCGCAGCATGGCGCGGCGGCGCGCCTCGGCGGCGATGGCGTGGCCGCGTTCCACGGTCAGGTCGGCGCGGATCTCCAGGTGCACGTCGACCAGCACCATATCGCCCATCTTGCGCGTCTTGAGGTCGTGCAGGCCGAGCACCCCCGGGGTGTCGAGCATGGCGGCGCGCAGGGCGGCCACCACGTCGTCATCGGCGGCGCGGTCCATCAGGTCGCTCAGGGCCGTCCAGCCGAACTGCAGCCCCATGCGCGCCACCATCAGCCCGACGATGATGGCCGCCACGGGGTCCAGGATGTGATAGCCCAGCAGGTTCCCGCCGATGCCGAGCGCCACCACCAGCGACGACGCCGCATCGGACCGCGCATGCCAGGCATTGGCCACCAGCATGCTCGAGCGCACGCGCTCCGCCACGCGGAGCATGTAGCGGAACAGCAGTTCCTTGAAGATCAGCGTGCCAATCGCCACCCATAGCGCGACCGCCTTCACCGGCTGCAGCGCTTCGGGATGCTGGATCTTGCCGATGGCCGACCACAGCATGCCAGCGCCCACCGCCAGCAGGATCACCCCCAACGCCAGCGACGCCGCCGTCTCGAAGCGCTGATGGCCGTACGGATGGTCGTCATCCGGGTCCTTGCTGCCGTGATGCCCGGCGAACAGGACCAGGAAATCCGAAACCAGATCGGAAAGGGAGTGGATGGCATCCGCCACCAGCGCCTGGGAGCCCGCCACCACGCCGATCGCGCCCTGCGCGATGGTCAGCACGACATTGACGGCCACGCTGACAAAGGTACTGCGCCGGCCGGCCTGGGCGCGGGCGACGGGGTCGGTGCGATCGGGTGAGTCCTTGCCGAAGGTGTTCACGGGATTGAAGAGTGGTTCCAGGGATTGATGACGGTCAGCCCGGCGGCCTCGAAGGGGGCGGTATCGCGTGTTGCGACAATGTAGCCCCGGGAGGCGGCAATCGCACCGATATAGCCATCGGGCGTGGGGAATCCCTTCCCCGCCAGCCGCGCCTTCACGGCCAGTTCGGCATAGTGCCGGGCAGCACCGGTATCGAACATCAACACGCGATCGCCGAACAGCGCGAGCAAGCCGTCGAGGGTTTCGGACAAACCGTGCTTGCGCCGGCCTTCCGGCAAGGCGCCGATCCCGAACAGCAGTTCGGCGAGCGTGACACTGGACAGGTACAGCGTTTCCGCAACCTGCGCGTTCAGCCAAGCGCGCACGGCCGGATTGGGCTCCGGCTTCATCGCCTCGGAGACGACGTTGGTATCGAGGACGATCATTCGAACTTCATCGGCTCCGCCGGCGCTTTGTCACGCTGTGTGTCGAACACCGCGAAATCGTCGTTTGTCAGGCCCGCGCGCTGGCCCAGCGCGGCCAGGGCGTCACCCATCCGCACACGCTGCTCGGATTTCACCGCGCGTTCCAGAATCTCGCGGACCTCAGCCTCGGTGCTGCGGCCATGCTCGGCAGCCCGCATGCGCAGGGCGCGATGCACCTCATCGGGCACATTTCTCACGGTCAGCATCGGCATAGGCACCCCTTAAAAACTGCATTCAATGCCTGCAATTATAGAAAGGTGACAGCATGGGGGCAAGGCGGCATTAAAAACGCCGCCCCCAAAGCAAAACAACGCACTACATCTCTCGACGTAGTGCGTTGTTTTACAAGACAAATCCTGGTGGACCGAAGGAGGATCGAACTCCCGACCTCTGCATTGCGAACCTAAAAGTCTTCCTATATAGATCAATGAGTCTAGCGTCATGTTGGCTTATTTGCCACAATCTTGCCACAGTGAACTTAAAGGCACCTGAGGCATGGCAACAATTCGCAAGCGTGGTCCTTACCAGTGGGAAGCGCAGATCCGCCGCAAGGGATACCCCGCTCAAAGCAAGACATTCACCACGAAAGCTGAAGCTGAGGCATGGGCGTCCGTTATCGAATCTGAAATGACGCGCGGTGTGTGGACGAGCCGTGCCGAAGCCGAAGCGACCACTCTCCGTGAAGCTCTGGATCGCTACGAGATTGAAATCCTGCCGGCAAAGAAGGGAGCGGAGCCCGAGCGTTCGGTTGTGCGCACCTGGCGAGACCTACAACTTGCGAAGCGCACTCTGGCATCTATCCGTTCCGCTGATGTTGCGGGCGTTCGCGACGAATGGCTGAGGCACTACAAGCCGGCCACCGTACTGCGCCGGCTGGCCGTTCTCTCACATCTCTTTAACATTGCACGCAAGGAATGGGGGATGGAGAGCTTATCCAATCCGGTGGAATATGTTCGCAAGCCTCAGCCAAACAACGCTCGTACACGGCGCATTGCCGTCGTAAGTCCGTACCCACTTTCCGACGACTCGTCAAACGACGGTCCGGAGCGCGTGCTGGGGCATGGAGAATTGGAGCGCATCCTGGCAGCTAGCGAGTCAGCGCAGCTTCCCTCTATCGTCAAACTCGCCGTTGAAACGGCCATGCGGCGCAGCGAGATCATTGGCCTCAGGTGGGAGCACATTGACCTACAAAGGCGGATTGCCCATCTGCCAGCGACGAAAAACGGGAGCGCACGGTATGTGCCGCTTTCGTCGCGGGCAATAGTTGTCCTCAAGGCGCTTCGTGGGCAGAACGTTCACGCTACACGAGTTTTCGACATCCGTTGCGACGCCGTGACTAGGGCCTTTGAGCGTGCTGTTAGGCGCGCTCGCAAGGAATATGAGCGCCAATGTGATGCTGTCGGCCAGCGCCCTGATGCGAAGTTCCTAACGGACTTTCGGTTTCATGATTTGCGACACGAAGCAACCTCGCGCCTGGCGTCGATCTTCCCGATGCATGAGCTAACGAAGATCACCGGGCATCGGGACCCTCGCATGCTAATGCGGTACTACCACCCTCGTGCCGAAGAGTTGGCGAGGCGACTTTTGTAGTCAAACGCGGAGTCACGCCGGCTGCCCCACGTTTGGGCGGTTCCTGCTCTCTAGGTGTACACACTACAGTGCTGTTCTCGCCATGTTCGCGTCGATACCCCCGCAATTGTGTTTTCACACAACAGCGGTCGGAATGCAGCTCGCGCGGCACATGGTTGAAATTTGGATTGCAGCAACTTAACCTATAAGTTAAGATCAGTTCCATGCGCCTACGTGAGGTCCTCTTCTCTGATGTAATGCCCACGGGTCACAAGCCTCTTGTGACTCCGCCTAAGGCCCCCTTGGCGCTGTGGAAGGTGACTGTGCTTACAAAGGAATGTGAGCCATTCGACGCAACGGACTTCGCTCGGAGCGTTCAGGCAGAGGTCGACGACGATGACAAGGTCGGAAACTACGTTGCGATGCTGTTTGCGCTATTTAATGCGATCAAACAGGCGGACTTTCATGCCGCCCTTACGCAACTCGCAGTCCAGTGCAAAGAGGCACACGCATTCAAGTATCGCGGACACGGAGAGCGCCTATGGGAGTTGAAATCTAGCAAGAAGGACCGCATCTATTTTTATACTTTGGGCAAGCCCAAGATTATTGTGTTGCTTGAAGCGCACCACAAAAAAGATCAGACAACACCCAAAGCAGTTAAGAATCGCGCGGAAACAGCGATCAAAAAGATCGTCGACGATTCTGATTCTATTGAGTTTTGCAAAGGGTCTAAGCCATGAAATCCAACACCGAAATTGCCGCCGCTATTCTTAGGAGCGCTTCGATTTGGAAGGCGGCTCGCCGCTTGGCTCCGGTTATGCAAGTTCGACAAATTATGCATGAGAAAGGGCTGAAAAATGTCGACCTTGCAGAACGATTGGGCGTATCCGAAGCAAATATTTCTAAGCTTCTGAAGGGTGATAAGAACCTTCAGCTGGATACGCTTTACCTCCTCGCTGATGCAATTGGGGAGGAGCTCGCACTTTCCTATGGCCAAGACAATGCTCAAGCCGAGGATAAAGACCACGAGGATTGCAACGACCAACCCTCGCAGAGCGCTTTCAGCGAATGGACGGAAATTTCCGTAGAAGATGAAACGGTTGAAGCGGCACCAGCGTGTGCTGGTGCCGTTATTCATCTAGATACGTTTCGAAATCTAAGAAATGTGCTTAGCCGCCAATCCATCGCAGAAGACAGATTCTCTGGACAGGATTTTATAAATGAAAGCCGCGCCGCTTACGCTTAACAGACTCGAATTTACGCAAGTCTCTATCGAGGCAAACGATCGCTTTACTACCGAAGAGCAGCGGTATGCACCTCAACTAGAATTCGATTTTAGCGGTGCGATGTTCCGAAAAAAATCTTCACTCGCATACCAGGACGGTGAGAATTTTGAGCCGAAGGAGTTTGCACTGAAATTTGAGCTTGCTCTTAATAAGGAAGATCAGCCGAGCGAAATCTGCCCTCCCTACTACTTCCGTTTGACAGTTCAAGCGTTTATGACGCTGGAAAAAAACGGATTCGATAACACAATTGAAGTGTTTCGGGCCGTGCGGCAGACTGGGTATAGCATCATTTATGGCGCGATGCGAGAGATGATGGCTAATCTTACTGCACGGAGCACTCACGGAATGATGCAACTTCCGACGGCACAGTTTCAGCAGGCCGCAAAGGACGAGGCTGAAAAGGATGAGGCGGAACGCGTAAATAAGCTTAAAAAATTGCAGGCTAAAGCGTCGGCTCAGCTGTCAGGTGATTCGAATTTGCGCGACGCAACGGAGAAATCCTCTGCAAAGCGTCGTGCGATCCGAACAAAAGCAAAAACAGCTGAAACAGTAAAGACGCGCGATACGCTGAAGAAAGAGTAATTTTTACGATAGGCTTCGTATGAGAAATGTTCTTGCAACCAGATTCCGACACCAGATGCCGAGACTTCTCCGAATATGAGCTCATGGGAGCTCATATCATGTCATTTTGACAAGGAGATGTGAAATGACGCTGACTACTGGCAGCTGGTCCGGCAAGGACAACAAGCATTATCGGGGACACCTGGATCGAATCAATGTTTCGATTACCGAAGAGTGGGAGGTGGAGTATTTTATCGACAAATTCCTCACTTCTCACAACTACAGTCTCAGTGCGCCCAATCGCGAAGTGGTTCTCAAAGCAATCTCCGAATACCAGGGCAGGAAGCCTGTTTTGCGGGAGAAGTTGAACGCCTATCTGGAGCAAAAATTGCTGAAAAAATAGTCCGGAAACTGCTTATCAAAGATAATCAATCCTTAAGCCATGCACCGCTGCGTGGCTTATTTTTTGCCCAGCAAACTTAGCTGGCTCACCTAATTAGGTTTGCAAAAATCTACGATCCGGTGATCTTCAACAGTTAAAGACTCACAGACAGTCCCTGAAAAGGGGCTATTGGTACGCCCCGCGAGAGATTTAGCGGCTAAAAAATTCTGAGGATAGCTGTTCGCCTTGCAGAGCAAGAATTCCCTTTGAGCGCCCCCGGCGCGAATGTGGGAACATGAAGGTAGCAAGCCGGATTGCCGGTTAGCTAACTTCACATATCCTGCCCGCGCTCCTCGCTTTATGTGGTCTTTAGGCGTCGCGATGCCATCGTACGGGGGCTTTTATCGTTCCAACACGGAACTTTTGCCGAGCCGATGCTACGGCTTTACAGTTGCTCTATCGGCCAACACGAAACTTCAAAACTTCAGCCGAACCGCGCCGCACAAAATGGCGTTTCGTCGGTGCATTCGACGTGTCGACCATGAGCCGCTCTGTGTCGATCTACGCCAGAGAAGTTGAGCCCGAGTCCGCCGGCAACCCCACGCAGCCGCTCCCTCATGCAACCGGCAACTCGGCGTCAGCGGACTTAGTCTCTTCATCGGCACTGCCAGAATTTGGCCCCACTGCCAGCCGAATCGCCTCCAGATCGACCTTAATCTCATCGAAACTCATGTCGTCAGCAGCACGGGCAATCAAAGTCTGGGCCGCGCCAATCACGAAGCGGTCACCTGCAGAAATACGAATGCCTGCATCTTGCAGCCGCGCAGCCAGCGCATCGACGGCATGTCGTACATCCTGCATGGCGGATGACTGGTGCAGGGCAAATGGCTTCTTGCGACACACGAGGATTGCATCCAGGCTGATTGGGTCTTTGGCCGCCGTCTTTGGGCTCGCCGCGCGCAGCTCAGCGTGGACTGGATGGGCCGCGACCACCGCCAGTCCCGCCTTGTTGATCGCCTCGTAGATGGCCGCCCATCCCTCGGCCCGCGAATGATGGAAGCTGAAGGCTAGGACCCCATCGTCCTTGAGCACGCGGCATGCCTCGGTGAAAACCGAAGCAAGCTGGCGGGCGAACATACGTGGGTCCTTGTGCTGCACCTCTCCCTTATCAGACGAGTCCTCGCGAGCCATCCAGGGGTAGCGCTGACGCAGAACGGGCGAGAGCCAGGCAAAGAAGAAGTCGCTCAGCTCCGAGTAGTGAACGAAGTCGAAGTATGGCGGATCAGTTACCACCGCATCCACCGAGCCAGCGGGTACGGGCAGCCTTGAGCTGTCTCCATTGAGGATCATCAGGCCATGATCCGCGGCTTCCAGTTCGGGCCACGTCTCGACGTGACGCGCGCGGATTGGATGACTGGCCACCATCTTGCGCGAGCCCGCACGGTTGCCGTCCTGGTCATGCTCCAAAGCGACTTCGAAAGGCTCATCGAGATAGCGCTTTGCGCGCAGCAGTCGCGACTCGAACAACGTGCTAAACGTGCCGCTGCTCTTGTTAGTGCCCCACACGGAGTTCTCCAGCGGGGTGCGCTCTGGCTTGAGTATGTGGTTCGAGAACATGTGCCGCACGGCCCCAGTTCCCTCACCCTTGAAGCTGCAGAACAAATTGTTGAACTCCAAGGTGCTGGAGAACAAGCACAGCATCTGCTCTTGCACTGCCAGGTCGGCGATGGTCAGTATTTCGCGAAGCAGCAACCCAAGGCACAGGAGTTGGCGCGCATTGAAGAAGTCACGCCACTGGGTGTAGTTATAACCGCGCGCCTGGTCGGTGTTGTGGCCGGGTCGTACAGAGGTTTCCGGCAGGGGCAGCACCTCATTCGCAAGGCGCTCCTTGGCTTCCTCGTAGAGAGCCATATCCTCATCCCGCACAGGCAGGTAGACCTTCGTACCATCAGCTCGCAAGCCCATCATCGCGTACATGCGATGGATGGGCGGCGCACCGTCCTTAGGCAGTAGCTCCTTGATCCGGTAACGCCGGCCACCCGTGGTGGTGACGTATTGACCAGCGGCCGGGCCTTCCTGCGGGTTGAACTGGTGGCCGCAGTGCTGGCAGCGCAGGTCGGTTGCATCGTAGCGATCCTCCAGCACGCTCCAGCAGCCAGGGCAAACGATTTGCGCTCGTGGCTTCTTCTTCGGATAGGCATCCTGCGAGAACACGTAGCGCGACAGCAACGGGATCACCTCGCCCTCCGGCGTCGTGACTGTCTTGACCCAAAAGTAGTACAGCACCTGGATCAATTCGCCTGTCAATGGATTTCGGGTCTGGTAATAGCGCCGAATCTCTGGCGCCACATTGCGTTCCAACCGTTCAAAGGCAGCGCGAAGCTCTGTCTCGGACGCTGGCGTAAATGCCTGGCGCACAAGAAAAGTGCTGACTGGGTTGATGTCGCAGCCGATGGCTTTGGCACCCAGCTTGACGGCCTCACCTAGCGTCGTGCCACTGCCCATGAAAGGATCGAGTACCACCTTACCCGCCAGGTCGTGAGTCTTGTAGAACTGCGCCCAGGTGTCGGTGCCAGGCTGACTCAAAGCCCCGAGCGTGATGCCACGGAACACCGACCCGAGTCGGGTCGCCCACCATTTGTGGATGTGGTAGATAGGGCGATTGATTTCCTTACGCCAACTTTCCTGTTCGGCGATCTGACTGATCTCGACCAGCGGGAAATCGCGCTCCAGCTCCGTCGCTACTGCCGGAAATGCGAGTTCGATCTGATCAGTTCTATTCATTCTTCGTCCGGCAGGTTGTTCTCGTCGGGTTGCACCAGGGTGTCAACCATAGTGACCAGCTTGTTCGCGTCGTCCTTTAGCCTGTAGGCCACAAATTGGTGCCGGGTGCCTGCGTTTGGATTGGGCACGCGCTCTGCACTCAGCTCGTTAGTACGAAGGTCAAAGTTGTAGCCAACAACCAATGTTTCGGCCTCGACACGAGTAAGATTGCCGACCACTTGATAGCGGTCATCGCTGCCGAAGTTCTCCGGCAGGATCAGAGTCATCAGACCAGTAGTGCCCTTGGTCAACGCAAACGGCGTCGGCGCAACGTACATCTTCCGGTCACGGATCATGATGTCCCCGTAGGTGCCAAAGCCCTTTACGTTCTTGTTCTTGTGAACATAGTTGTGGTCAGCGTTCAGGAAGTCGCCGTGGCAGATCACCAGATCGACAACTGGGTACTCCATGCCGTCAGGCTCTTTCGGATAGCGACCGAAAACGTAAAAAATCTGACGCCCGTTGTGATAGCCAGTAGGCACTTGACTGTTCGAGTCGTAGTCGCGCTCTCGCCCAGGCCACGCCAGACCCTTGATTTCATAGCCTTCGGTGTACTCAACCAGCGAAAAATCAGGGTAGGTATTTCGTCCTGAACCCTCGAAGTGTCCCGCAAGGCCAGCCAGGCGCTTCTCGAACCAGTTTTGAAAGTGAAACTCTTTGTCTTTCTTGTGCTCCAGCTTGATGTTCTCGCCAGCTCCTTTTGCCTCGACGCACTTTTCAAACACGTCAAATACGGTTGTCTTTTGGATCACGTTGTCCATTTGCTGGATTTCTTGCTGTAGTTGTTCAGTTGCGATGCCATCTGCCATTTCATGTGCTAGCGGCAAAGGCCAATGAAAGTTCCCAAATTGGGTGCCGTCTGGGTCAGAAGGATGGCGCCCCCACGGTCGAGTTGCACCCATACAGATGCCACAAACGGCAGGGTACAGCTTTGGACATACCCTGAGCATTCCCGATGGCTCGGCCTCATAAGTAGCCGTGCCCGTTTAGGTCCGTGCCGGCGCCGAACCGCCAGACAAATAGGAGTTGCCTCGCTTGGAGCGAGGCGGGGCGCGTATTTTAACATTCGGGCCGCCTATCTACCGTCAAAAGGGGGACGAAGCGAGGCGCTTTGCATAGGACTGTAGTTGGGCAAGCTAGGCTTATGCCGCAACGAGTTCGGGAGCGCGTTCACTCAAACCTAGCGTTCAGACTTTAGCTGCTAAATTTTTGGGCATGCCCCCCCCTCGCGGTAGCGTAGGGCAGGCAATCGTCCATGAGCGCCAGAGGTGCGAATGGTCGTGAAAGTAGCGAATCGGCGTGCCGGTTAGCTAACTTCACATATCTTGCCCTGCTGCCGCACTTTGTTGCGGCTTCATAGTTCTGGGCTCATCTGAAAACTACCTTTATCGCGGTGGCACCAAGGTTTAGGGAAGCTTCACGGAAGCTTTGCGCAGGCTTTACGCATCCGAAGAAGTCGTGACGCCAGGCAATGGTGGCTTCCGCAGTCCGGCTCAGGATCGGCCATCGACCTCCCTTTTGAACGCCAGCATCTGTCGCATGGCGGCCTCCGACTCCTTGGCGTCAGTAACAGACTCCCCGCAAACGGGGCAGAACAAGCCCGTGACAGCACAGACCACAGTATCCCGACCCTTGTAGCGGTAAGGAACATCTCTGGTGGCGGGTTTCATCGCTGCGGCATTGCATGTAGGACAGATCATCGTTGTTCCAATGTGCTCAGCACTTACAGGGCCGAGTTATCCACAGATTTCGTGGCTCTTACTATCGGTAAACATATAGGAGTAAACCTATAGGTTTTAGGGGGGGGTGGATACGGCGCGAAAAAGGGGGGTGGATTCGGCGCAAAGGGGGGGTAAATTCGGCGTGGACAAGTCTTGCTATCGACAGGCTTATCCACAGCCGCCCCCTTCGGTTTCAAACGCTTTGGCCGGGGTGAATGGATCGTTCGCGCCGTTGGCGCTCCACTTGCTCAGCTTTCGTGGGGCGGCCTCGACGCGGCGAAGGCCCTTGCAAGGGGCTCAGAGCCCCTACGAGCCGCGATCTCGCGACGTGGGCTGCTAGCCAGCTCTCCACGTCCTCAGCACGCCATAGGAGCCGTTTGGTGCCCGGGAGCCGACAAATCGGCGGAAGGGACTGCGGATTACGCGTGGCGTCGCTACGGACGCTTGCTACGGACTTATGGAGGCATTGCGCCAATTGCTCGACCGTCAGAAGGACGGCCGTAGTTACTGCGACAGAAGTCTGTCCCATTTCGATAACCCAGTAAGCCGGCTAGGGTCATCAAGTAGTTGCGCCGTTGAGCTACTCGGTGATTGACCAGGGCGACACCGGGGCCCGGCCTTGTGTGTGTGAAATCACGATGTCGAGGCGAACCCGCAGCACAAACGGGGCTCTGTAGTCATCGAACCAACTGCGCAGGGCGCAGTTGGCCGGTAGTTGACCTGGGCGACACCGAAGCCCGGCCTTGTGGATGTGAAGTCACGGTGTCAGGTACAAACGCCCGCGTAGCAGGCGAGCAAAGTCTAGCAGCAGTGTTGCGCAGTGTCATGCATGCGAGTAGGTGTGGCACGTTGGTCGAATGCCACAAATCTGCCACACCCGATGTGCAAAAACCCGCATCCCAAAGCAAAACAACGCACTACATCGCCAGACGTAGTACGTTGTTTTACAAAGAAAATCCTGGTGGACCGAAGGAGGATCGAACTCCCGACCTCTGCATTGCGAACGCAGCGCTCTCCCAGCTGAGCTATCGGCCCGTGACGGACGATTCTAACCGAACTCCGCGCGGGGCATCAATTGCGTCCGCCCAACACTGCACATCGGCGAGAGCGCCTCAGGGCCTCAGGCCACCATGCCCGGGTTGCCGTCCATGCCGCGCACGGTGGGCAGGTTCAGCGGCCGGGCGCTGACTTCCTTGTTTGACCGCAGCCATTGGGCCATGACGTCCCACACCGGGGGGCCGCCGGTCTGGCGGGCTTCCTCGGCCACCGGGGCCCAGCCGGCTACCTTGTAGGTCTTGCTGGCGTCGAGCGGGTGGCCGGCCAGCCGCATGTTGCTGATGCGCCGGCCCATGGGCTGGTTCGGGTCGATGGTGTACTGCAGCCCGCCCACGCGCACCATGTCGCCGCCCTGCTGGTAGTACGGGTCCGGGTTGAACAGGTTGTCCGCCACGTCTTCGAGCACGGTCTTGATGGTCTCGCCGGTCATCGCCGTCACCGTCGTGTACGGGTAGGTGATGGCGGTCTGGTCCATCAGCGCCTCCATGGTGATCGGCTCGCCCGGCACCAGCGTGGTGCCCCAGCGGAAGCCCGGGGAGAAGGCGATTTCGGCGTCCTGCACCGCCATCAGGCCGTCCAGGATCAATTGGTCGAAGGTGCCGTTGAAGTTGCCGCGCCGGTACAGCAGGCCACGGTTCACGGCCAGGACCTCGCCAAGCTTGGCTTCGTAGGGGGCGCGGACCTTGCGGATCAGCGCATCCATGTCCGGGTCGGCGGGCAGGAAATCGGCGAAGACCGGCAGCAGCTTGTATCGGAAATCGACGACTTTGCCGTTGCGCACATCGAAATCCAGCACCCCCAGGAACTTGCCGTTCGAGCCGGCATTGGTGACCAGCGTGGTCCCGCCCGGGTTCTTCACCGGCACCGGCGCCGGCACGCCATCGTGGGTGTGGCCACCTAGTATTGCGTCCAGTCCGCGTACGCGCGAGGCCAGCTTCAGGTCCACATCCATGCCGTTGTGCGACAGCAGCACCACCACCTGGGCGCCCTTCCCGCGCACATCGTCAATCACCTGTTGCAGGCTTTCCTCCTGGATGCCGAAGGTCCAGTCGGGCACGAGGTAGCGCGGATTGGCGATGGGCGTGTACGGGAAGGCCTGGCCGATGATGGCCACCGGCACGCCGTTCATGTGCCGGATCACATACGGATCGAACACCGGATCGCCGAAATCGTTGGTCTTCACGTTCTGCGCGAGGAAGGACACGCGGTCCTTGAAGTCCTTGCCGACGATTTCCTTCACGCGGTCCGCGCCGAGCGTCATCTCCCAGTGCGGCGTCATGACATCCACGCCGAGTTGCAGCGCGGCATCGACCATGTCCTGGCCCTGGGTCCACAGCGCGGTGGCCGAGCCCTGCCAGGTGTCGCCGCCGTCCAGCAGCAGCGCGCCGGGCCGGCTGGCGCGCAGGCGCTTGACCAGCGTGGCGAGGTGGGCAAACCCGCCGACCTTGCCGTAGCGGCGCGCCGCCTCGGTGAAGTCGAGCGAAGTGAACGCGTACGCGGCGGGCGTGCCCGGGCGGATGCCGTACTGGCGCAGGAACGCCTCGCCCACCAGGTGCGGCGGCTTGCCCGCCCAGGGCCCCACGCCCAGATTCACGCTCGGCTCGCGGAAGTGCACGGGCCGCAGCTGGGCGTGGCAATCGGTGAAATGCAGCAGGTGGACGTTACCGTGGCGCGGCACATCGTAGAACTGCTGGGCGGCGCGCGCGGCCTGGGCCTCGCCGGCGGGCAAGGCCATGCCGCCCGCGCCGGCCACGGCCAGCACCTGCAGGAATTCGCGTCGATTCATGCCCGGAGCCGCGCCGGCCTTACTGGTTGACCGGCGATGCCGGGTCCAGCAGCAGCGCCATCACATCGCGGATCTGTTGCTCGGTCAGGATGCCCTTGTGGCCAAAGCGCGGCATGTTGGAGCAGGCGCTGTAGGCGTTGGAGTCCCAGATCTTGCCCCAGGTGTACTTGACCACCTCCGGCGAATTGCCGCGCAGCTTGCCGTACTGATATAGCGACGGGCCGATATTGCCGAAGGAGATCTCGGCCTTGGTCATCTGGTGGCAGGCATAGCAGTTGCCGCCGTTCACGCCGCCCACCGGGTCGGTGAACTGCATGCCACGGCCGTTCTGGGCGATTTTCTCGCCTTCCTTCCAGTCGCCGATCCAGTTGCTGTCGGCCGGATACTTCACCTGCTTCAGCTCGGCCGCTTCCACCTTCTTGGCCACGGCGGCCGGCACGCGCGTGCGGTCCGGGTACTGGCTGCACGCCTTCTGGGCGCCGTCCTGGTTGATTACGCCTTCCACGGTGGCCGGGCCCTTCGAGGTGAAGGAGGCCTCGATCATCTGGCGCACGTCGGCGTCGGTGACCTTGGCGGTGAAGGCCGTGGTGGCCGTGCTACCCGATTTGGCGGCGCGGGCGGGCTTGGCGGTGTCCTGGGCCAGGGCCGACAGGCTGAACGTGGCCATCGCGGCCAGGACCAGGGTGGCGACGGCAGTCAGCGCCATCGATTGGTATCGCGTCATCGTGTGCTCTCCGTGCCTCAGCGCTTCATGTTGGGACCGTCGTACGTGCCGCCGTTGGCGTTTTTCGCCAGGAACATCGACAGGGCGGTGATCACGTCGGAGCCATAGGCGGGCTCGGGGAAGCGCTGCTGGCGCAGGCAGTCGTAGATCCGATGCTGCATGGTGCGGACCTCGCCCTGCGAGACGCGGTACGCCGGCCACGTGGTGTATGCGGCCTGGGCGCCCTTGGGCTCCAGCAGGTTCGGCAGGTCCTGGAGGCGGATGCGCTGGCCGTCCACGGCGTGGCAGGTGGCGCAGGCGAAGTCATAGGCGCCGCCCCGGTAGAAGAACATCTTCTGGCCGAGCGCGTAGACGCGCTTTTCCTCGGGGTGCGTGAGTTGCACGTTCATCTTCACGCCGCGCGACTCGCCGGTCAGGTAAGACGCCAGCCGCTCGATGTCGGAAGGCTTGCCCGATGCCGAGAACGGCTGCTTCGTCGCCTCTTCCTGGGTCAGGCCCTGCAGCGTCACCCGGCACCAGGCCAGGCGCTGCTCAAGGTCCATCACCTTGTTGGCGTCCTTGAAGTAGCGCGGGAGTTCGGCGTAGGCGCCCTTGGTCACGCCCGGGCCCTTGCCCAGGTCGCACTGTTCGAGCGAGGCGTTCTTCGGCCCGGCCGGCTTCTTCCACAGTTCCTCGCCGGCGGCTTCCCAGAGTTCGGCGGGATTGCCTTCGGCCAGCATCTGGCGATACTTGGCGATTTCCTCGGCGGTGCTGCCCTGGGCTTGCGCCAGCGAGGCCAGGCCGGCCAGCGAGGCGGCGGCGATGGCCGCGGCGGTCAGCGCCACGGTGCCGCGCAGGCGGCGACGGGTATTGCGCATTGGGGGCTTCTCCTCGCGATGGCACCGCCGGCGTCAGCCCCTCATCGAGGCTGGGCGGTGCATCACTGTTCTATTGCACTGGACTTCGGCATCCGGCCAGCTTGGCTCCTGGCCGGATGCCGGGCACTGCGATCAGGGCTTCAGGTACGCGTAGCCTTCGTCGAACTGCAGGCGGGCGATCTCCACCACGCCGGCCTGCACGATCTTGGCGTCCATCAGCAGGCTTTGCTCGGAAATCCGGCGCGCGGTCAGCGTGTTACGGCAGACGCGGAACTCCACGCCCGACGACCCCAGCGCGCCCACGGCGGCCTCGAAGGTGTTGCCGCGCGAATCCTTGGCGCCTTCCACGAGGAAGTCCACGCCGTAGCCGAACGCCACCACCACGATCTTGGTGTCCGGCGCCGCGTTCAGGTGGTTGCGCAGGTTGGCCATGGCGCGCACGGCCTGGTCGATGCCCTCGGACAACTGGTACACCACCTTGACCCGTCCGCCCTTGCCTGCCTTGGCGCCCGTTCCTGCCGGGGCCGGGGCCTGCTGTGCCGCCGCCCTGGCCGAAAGGCCGATGGCGGCCAGCGCCGCCGTGGCCCGAATGAATGCTCGCCGCATGCTGCTTCCTCGCTTCGCCCGTTCAGGCGATGGTGGCCTCGTCGGTGCGCTTGTCGCCCCGGTTGTCGACCCAGGTCACGGTGACCTTGTCACCCTTGGCGCCGCCCTTGAACTTGAAGTTCAGGAACGGGTCCTTCGACACGGCGGGGCCAAACTGGGCGTTGAACACCTCGCGCCCCTTGTACGTGGCGATCACGGTCTGGATGTGCCAGGCCGGAATCGTCTTGCCGGCCGCATCCTTGCGCTGGCCGGTTTCCATGTCGTGCTTCATCAGAATCTTTACGTCTACGACGCCGCCGTTCTCGGTGGCGCGGACGCGCATCGGGTCTGCCATCTGGCTCTCCTGCTCGGGGTGGTTCGGGGTGGCTTGGGATAAATCGGGGAAATCGGTGCGATGGGGGGCGCGGGCGTCAGCCGCCGCAGCCGCCCAGCGTGACCTTGATTTCCTTCGATGCCACGTACCACTTGCCGCCAGCCTTGACCGCCGCATGCACGACGGACGTCTGGCCCATCTTCACGCGCGTGGAGACGAACGGCTCGGTGCCGGCCGGGATGGTGAAATCGGCCGCCAGCGTATTCGGATTCTTCTCAACCAGGATGGCGATCTGCTCGGTGTCCGGCAGCGTGCTGGTCACGGCCACGGGCACCACGGCGCCGTTCTCGGCGATATCCGGCGCGTTGAACGTGATGGCGCCGCTCTTCTCGGTGCCGCTGCCGCCCAGCGCCTTGATCACATCGGCCACGCTCTTGCCGTCGAAAGCCGTCTTGTTCCACTCCGCGGCCTGCGCCTCGCTGATCAGGCCGGTGGCCGCCATCAGCGAGAGCACCGCGGAAACCCGCAATACTTCTCGTCGTTTTTGATTCATCGTCTGTCCCGTACTTGCTTGCTGCCGACCCCGGTATTCGTGCTGCCTGCCGCTTCCGGGTCTTCCGGAAACAGCGCGGGCCGCCGGCGCTGCCGGACGGCCCGCGATACCAGATGGGGCTTACTTGGCCGGCGAGCCGGCCAGGATCCACTCCACTACCGTCTTGATATCGGCGTCGCTGACACTGGCATTCGCCGGCATCGGCACCGGGCCCCAGACGCCCGAACCGCCGCTCTTCACCTTGGCCGACAACTTGGCCAGGGCACCCTTGTCACCCTTGTACTTGGCGGCCACTTCCTTGTAGGACGGGCCCACCAGCTTCTTGTCCACCTGATGGCAGCCCATGCAGGCGTTCTTGTTGGCAATCTCCTGCGCGCGGGCGGCGTCCACGGCGGCGTGCGCCGACGCGGCGGCCGCGAACAGTGCGGCGGCGATGACAAACTGCTTCATATCGTGTTGCTCCAAACGGATTGAGCCGTGGGGACGGCAAATGGCCGCGCTTCATCGGTCGGGCGGCGCGGCGCGCTCGGCCGCCGTTGGGGCGATGCCTCTGCGGGCAGGTGCGGCCAGTCCGCTATTTTGCCTCAATAATCCATCGGCCTACGGATGCGCCGGTGATAAGGGTATTCACAAAACCACGGCAAAACGCTGTCGAATCAAGGGTTAACCCTCGCACAGGCAGCGGCTCACCCGCACGGTCAGCGCCGTACCAGCCGCCGCCCCGCCCCGAGCCGCCCGCCGAACACGTTGAGCAGCAGGCCGCCCATGACCACCAGCGCGCCGAGCCATTGCGCCAGCGACAGGTCCTCGCCCAGCAGCGCATGGGCCGAGATCAGCCCCACCACCGGCACCAGCAGCGTCAGCGGCGCCACCTTGCTGGCCGGATAGCGCGTGAGCAGCCGGCCCCACATGGTGTAGCCGAACAGCGTGGCCGCGAAGGACAGGTAGCAGATCGCCAGCACACTCATCATCGGAATCTGGCCGAGCGCCGCCGTGATCCGCGCCGGCCCTTCGAACCAGTACGAGAGCAGCGCGAACGGCACGATCGGCACCAGCCCGCCCCAGACCACCAGCCCGAGCAGGTCCACCGGCCCGATCTTCTTGCTGACGATATTGCCCGAGGCCCAGCAGAACGCCGCGCACAGCGTCAGCGCGAAGCCGGCCACGCTCATGCCGCCCGGCCCGTGCGCCGCCCCGCTGCCGATCAGGGCCAGCCCGCCGGCCGCAATCGCCATGCCGGCGATGTTGTGCCAGCGCACCGGCTCGCCCAGCCACATCCCGGCAATCGCCACGGTAAAGAACACCTGCGACTGCAACACCAGCGAGGCCAGCCCGGCCGGCATGCCCACCGCCATCGCATAGAACAGGAAGGCGAACTGGCCGAGGCTGATGAACCCGCCATAGGCCAGCAGCATGCGCAGCGGAATGCGCGGGCGCGGGATGAAGAAGACGGCCGGGAACGCCACCAGGGCGAAGCGCAGCGTGCCCAGCAGCATCGGCGGCACGCCGGCGAGGCCCACCTTGATGACGACGAAGTTGACGCCCCACACCACGATGATGGCGAGGGCAAGAAGGCGGTCTTTGGCTTGCATGGTCGGGTTCGGGGGGCGGCATGTCACGAAGGCGCAACACACCGGAACCCGCTAGCCTACCAGCACCTCGCCCAGCATGTCGGACCAGATGCTGCGCGCCCAGGCCCACGCGTAGCGCCCTTCGAGTGCGTTCGGGGCTGTGGATAACCCCCCGGAGCCGGGCACCGTGACCATCGTCCGCTCGACCGGGTCGTAGCGATGGACACTGGCGATGTGGATGGCCTCGTCGGCGGACGTGAAGCTGTAGCAGGTGTTCGTATACAGAGGGGTCGGGTCCGGCCCCTGTCCGGCCAGCAGCTGGAGGATGGCGGCGGCAGCCACCTTGCCGTGCTGGTTGGCCATGGTGCCGGACTTCGGCATCAGCGGCGCGATCTGCACGGCATCACCCAGCACATGGATTTCGGGCGCCACGCGCGAGGCCATGGTCAGGAAATCGACCTCGCACCAGCGGCCATTGGCCGTGGCGAGCCCGCTGGACACCGCGATGGCGCCGGCGCGCTGCGGCGGGATCAGGTTGACCACGTCGGCGCGCTCGTCGTCCTGGACCTCGAACTTGAGGGTGCGCGTGGCGGGGTCCACGTCCACGGTCTCGTGCTGGGGCCGATAGTCGATCATGCCCCGGTAGCGGGTCTCCCAGACCTGGCGGAACAGCGCGCCCTTGGAGGTGATGTCCGGATTGGCGTCGAAAATCAGCACTTTGCTACGCGGCTTGTGCGCGCGCAGGTAGTTCGCCACAAGGCAGGCGCGTTCGTATGGCCCGGGCGGGCAGCGGTACGGGGCGAGCGGAATGGTGATGGCGAAGGTGCCGCCGTCGCGCATCGCCGCCAACTGGCGGAACAGCGCGTCGGTCTGCGGGCCGGCCTTCCAGGCGTGCAGGATCTGGTCCCCGCCCGGCTGCGCCAGGCCGGGGATTGCGCTGGACTGCATCTCCACGCCCGGCGACAGCACGAGGCGGTCGTAGCGCAGCGTGGCGCCGCCCGCCAGCCGCACGGTGCGCGCGGCGGGATCGATCGCAAGCGCCGTATCGCGCACATGACGCACGCCATGTCGGCGCGCCAGCGCGTCATAGGTGAGCGTGATGTCGGCCATGCCGCGCTGGCCGCCCACCACGAGATTCGAGAGCGGGCAGGAGACGAACGCCGCGTCGGGTTCGACCAGCGTCACATCCACGGCGCCCCGGCTCCAGTGGCGCAGGTAGCGCGCGGCGGTGGCCCCGCCAAAGCCGCCGCCGATGACCACCACCCGGGCCGGCGCGGCGGCGCGTGCCTGGCGCGGGGTCAGCATGCCCAGCGCGGCGGCGCCCATCAGGCCGCCGAACGTTCCCAATACGGCGCGTCTGCGCATGAAGGCCTTCTTATTGTTGGTCGGCGAACCAGGACGCGATGCCGAGGATCTCCGTATCGCTGTACCCCTTGGCGATCTGCGGCATCACGGTGCCGGGTCGCTTGCCGTTCTTGTAGTTGAGCATCAGTTCGACGAGTTCCGCACTTGGGCGGCCGGCAAGTCCCGGCACGGGACTATCGGCCGGCGCGCGGCCGTCGGGACCATGGCAGGCCGCGCACGAGGCGGCCTGATTGCGAGCCTGCTGCATGCGCGCCGACTGCGCTTCCACGGTGGTGCGCGCCTCGCTGGCCGGGCCGGACGTGCCGGTCTGGGCCAGCGCCGCCCCCATCGTGGCGATGGCCGCCAGCGCCACCCATCCGCCAATCCAGAAGGCCAGCCGTGCGGTGGACATCTTGTGGCGAAGGGGCGGGGGCGCGCGCATGGTTCGGTTCCTGGGCGGGACTATCGCAAGACTACGGCAGGTTGCGGCCCGGCGGCAGCGCCGTCGGGGAGGTCACCGGCGCCGTGACCGGCGCGGTACTGACGGTGCCGGCCGGCGCATCCGAGGTCACCGGCGCGTTCGGCGCGGTGCCGGGCACGGTCTGCACCGGCGCCGGCGAGCCCACGGACTGGCTGCCCGCATCCGGATTCTGCGAGCTGGCGGCGGCGTCCAGGCGGGCGCGCTCGGCCTCGCTCACGTAGTCGAACGCCTTGACCACCTTCTGCACGCCGCTGGCGTTGCGGGCCACGTCGGTGGCGCGGTCGCCCTCGGCCGCCGTGACCACGCCCATCAGGTAGACCACGCTCTTGTCGGTGGTCACCTTGATCGAATTGGCCGGCACGCCCTCGGCTGTCACCAGGAAGGTCTTGACCTTGCTGGTCAGGTAGGCGTCGTTGCTGCGGGTCATGAAGCCCGGCGTGGACACCACTTCGAGTTCGTTGATCACCTCGCGCGCATTCGGCAGGCTCTTCACGTACTGCTCCACCTGCTGCTTGGTGTTGGCGTTGTTGGCCTCGCCCACCAGCAGCACCTTGCGGTTGAACACGGCGGCGTCCACGCGGGCCTGGCCGCTGTACTTGGCGTCTAGCGTGTTGTCGATCTCGAGCTGCAGGCCACGGTCGATGGCCTGGGTGCCGGTGGGACGGCGGTCCGTGGCCATGACCACGCCCGTGCCGACCGCGCCGGCCAGCACCGGGAAGCAGCCGGCGAGTTGCGTGGCCGACACCAGCAGTGCGGCCACGGTAATGGCCGTGCGCGCCACGCGCGCCGGAGTGGTCTTCTGGGTCATTGCGGTCGTTACGTTAGTCATGCGGTCCTTGGCTGGATACGGAATGATGCGGAAATAAGACGAAACCGGCGCGGCGCTGCTGTGGATGACTCTGTGGATGACGCCGCAATTCCTGTGAACAACTTGGGCAAATCCTGTGGATAAGGTGGGATAACCCCCCGCTTCCTATCCCCTATGCCCTATCCCCCGTTCCCTATGCCTCGCCCAGCAGCGCCTCGTCGATCCCGTCGCAGAGGCAATGCAGCGTCAGCAGGTGCACTTCCTGGATGCGCGGGGTACGGTCGCTCGGCGCGCACAGGTGGATGTCGAACTCGTCCAGCAGCGTGGCGATCTTGCCGCCGCCCTTGCCGGTCAGCGCCACCACGCTCATGTCGCGCTGGCGCGCCGCCTGGATGGCCGCGATCACATTCGCCGAATTGCCGGAGGTGGAGAGCGCCAGCAGGATGTCGCCGGGCTGGCCCAGCGCCTCCACCTGCTTGGAGAACACCACCGTGAAATCGTAGTCGTTGCCGATGGCGGTCAGGATGGAGCTGTCCGTGGTCAGCGCAATCGCCGCCAGCCCGGGCCGCTCGCGCTCGAAGCGGCCGATCAGTTCGGCGGCGAAGTGCTGGGCGTCGGCGGCCGACCCGCCATTGCCGCAGACGAGGATCTTGTTGCCACTGGTCAGCGCGGCCACCATGCGCTCCACCGCCGCGTCGATATGCGGCGCCATCAGCGTGGCGGCCTGCCGCTTGGTGTCGGCGCTGTCCAGGAAATGCTGTTCGATACTTTCAATACTCATGGCTCTTTGACTTCTGCCCAATCCCGCGCATTATGACGCAGCCCAGGACGCGCCATCGTCACCCCCGGCATTTTGGTCGAATGCGTTCGGCAACCAGGCCAGGCGCCCGGGCTCCAGCGCCACCACGTCGAAGCGGCACGGCGGCGTGTGGTCCAGCGTGCCGAGGTAGTGTTCGGCCGCCCGCAGCAGGCGGCGCTGCTTGGCCGGCGTGACGCTGGCCGCCGCGCCGCCAAAGGCGCGGCCGCTGCGCTGCCTGACCTCGACGAACGCCAGCGTGCCATCGGCGGCGCGCATCACGAGGTCGATCTCGCCGCCTTTGCAGCGATAATTGCGCACCACCAGCGCCAGCCCCTGCCTGAGCAGGTAGGCCAGCGCGCGATCCTCGGCCTCCGCGCCGCGCGCGGTCGTGGTGGTTTTGAATGAGCGAATCAACGGAAGTTCTCAAGCATGAGTGACTGGACCTCGCTGGCCTCGGGCCAGACCTACCCGCCCGGCACGCTGTACGTGGTGGCCACGCCCATCGGCAACGTGGCCGACCTGTCGCTGCGCGCGCTGCATGTGCTCGGGCTGGCGGACGCCATCGCCTGCGAAGACACCCGCAACACCGGGCAACTGCTGTCCCGCGTGGGGCTGCAACGGCCGCTGGTGGCCGTGCACGAGCACAACGAGCGCGAGGCCGCGGTGAAGATCGTCGCCCGGCTGGCTGCCGGCGAGCGCATTGCCTATGTGTCCGATGCGGGCACGCCCGGCATCTCCGACCCCGGCTCCCGTCTGGTGGAAGCGGTGCGCGCGGCCGGCCTGCGTGTGGTACCGCTGCCGGGGCCGAGCGCGGCCGTGACCGCGCTGTCCGTGGCCGGCGACATGCTCGAAGCCGGCGAAGGCCGCTTCACCTTCATCGGCTTCCTGCCCGGCAAACCCAAGGCCCGCGCCGACGCCATCGCGCAACTGGCCGCCCTGGACCACGCCTGGGTGGTCTACGAGGCGCCGCACCGCATCGCCGACACCCTGGCGGCGCTGGCGGCCGCCCTGCCCGGCACGCGCCGGCTGCTGGTGGGCCGCGAGCTGACCAAGCTGTTCGAGGAAACCCCGGTGCTGACCGTGGCCGAGGCGCCGGCGTGGCTGGCCGCCGAGGCGTCGCGCGGCAAGGGGGAGTTTGTGCTGGTGGTGGAAGGCGCGGGGCGCGCCGAAGGGGCCGATGCCGATGCGCCCGATGCCGAGGCCCAGCGCGTGCTGAAGCTGCTGGTGGCCGAGCTGCCGGCCAAGCGCGCCGCCAAGCTGGCGGCGGCGATCACCGGGGCGAAGACCGATGCGCTGTACCGGCTGGCGCTGGCGCAACGCGCCGCCGAGAGTGACGCGGGTGACGCGGGTGACGGCGGCGACAGCGAGGAATGAGAAAAGTCTGAAAGGAAGAGGGGGAAGCGGGCTGGCGGTGGAGCGGGAGTCGATCACGCCAGGCCGCATCGGGGTGCCTACCGGGGCTTGCGCTTGGTGGTCGCCTTGACCGTCCCAGCCTTGTTCCTGGCCTTGGACTTGACCGGGACCAGCGCGTTGGCGGTCTCGGGCAGGTCATCGGCACCGCTGCCGTCACCGGCTTCGTTGCCGCCCGCCTCGAGCTGCGGGCCCAGCGCCGCCACTTCCGTGCGCGACAGCCGGCGGATTTCCACCTGCGTAGCACCACGTTCGACGAAATTCAGCCGCTTGGCCGCCGCATAGGACAGGTCAAGCACCCGGCCACCGTGGTAGGGGCCGCGGTCATTGATCCGCACCACCGCCACCTTGTCATTGCGCAGGTTGCGCACCAGCACCCAGCTATCGAGCGGGAGCGACGGGTGCGCGGCAGTCATCGCGCGCATGTCGAAGCGTTCGCCATTGGCGGTCTTGCGGCCATGGAAGCCCTTGCCGTACCAGGACGCCGTGCCGCGCTGCTCGAAGGTGCCCAGATCCGGACGCAGGCCGTCCAGCGACGACTGCGCCGGCGCGTTGTCATCCTTGCCCCAGCCGAACAGATCCCAGTTGCCACGCTCGTCGGGACGGGCGCCGGACTTGTCGAGCTTCGCCTTGGCGGCGCGCGTCGGCACCGCACCGGTGGCATCGGCGGTCTGTTGGGAGTCGCTCTCCGGCGGCGTCGCGCAAGCGGCCATCACCAGCGCCGATACGAGGATCGCGCAGTGACGCAGCAAGCGGTTAGTGTCCGGTTTGGCGGGGGTCGCGCGTTGCGTCGCGCGTGCGAGACCAAACCCCGGACGAGATACGGGCAAATTGAACATCGGCGCAGTCTAACATCGGTCTCCGTGGGCTACATCCTTGATTTTGTTACGAAATTTAATCAAGTGGCTTTGAAGATCGGCACGAATCCCCGCAATCCAAAGCCTGACAAGGGATTGCGCCGAATGTGCCCGGGGCGGTTTGGGGCGGCGCAAACTTCACTTTCAGAATCTTCTCAACCGGTCTGACACCCGTTTGAGACGGGGTGCCATGGGCCGACGTTACAATGACCGCCTCGGCCAGACCGTGCCGTGGCGCACACGCCAAAGCACCCGCATCGACCCATGAAAGTCCTCCTGATTCCCGTTACCCCGTTCCAGCAAAACTGCTCGCTGCTGATCGACGAGACCACCGGCCGTGCCGCCGTGTGCGACCCCGGCGGCGACCTCGACCGCATCCTGGCCGCCGTGGCGGAGCAAGGCGTGACGCTGGAGAAGATCTTCCTGACGCACGGGCATGTCGACCATTGCGCCGGGGCGGCGGCGCTCGCGCGCCAGCTTGGCATTCCCATCGAGGGGCCGCACCAGGACGAGCGGTTCTGGATCGAGCAACTGCCCGACCAGACGCGCCGCTTCGGCTTCGGCCATGCGGAGGCCTTCGAGCCAGACCGCTGGCTGGATAACGGCGATACCGTGACGTTCGGCGGCGAGACGCTCGAGGTCTACCACTGCCCCGGCCACACGCCGGGCCACGTGGTGTTCTTCTCGCGCGCCAACCAGCTGGCGATCGTCGGCGATGTGCTGTTCGCCGGCTCGATCGGCCGCACCGATTTCCCGCGCGGCAACCACGCCGACCTGATCCGCTCGATCCGCACCCGGCTGTGGCCGCTGGGCGACGACGTGACTTTCGTGCCCGGCCATGGCCCGGTGTCCACCTTCGGCGAGGAACGCCGCAACAATCCCTACGTGGCCGATCATCTGATCGACGCGGCCTGAGCCGCCGGTTTCCCCTCCCCGATGGCGAAAAAGCAGGCACCCGACACCCGCCCCGAGATCTACGTCAGTACCGACGTGGAGGCCGACGGGCCGATCCCGGGCCCGCATTCGATGCTCTCGTTCGCCTCGGCGGCGATGCTGGCCGACAAGACCGTGCTCGGCACCTTCTCCGCCAACCTGGAAACCCTGCCCGGCGCCGCCGGCCATCCGGTGCAGATGCAGTGGTGGAAGACCCAGCCCGAGGCCTGGGCGGCGTGCCGGCGCGACCTCGAACGCCCCGAGGACGTGATGCCGCGTTACGTGGAATGGGTGGAGAGCCTGCCGGGCAAGCCGGTGTTCATCGCCTTTCCGGCCGGTTTCGATTTCACCTGGGTGTTCTGGTACATGATGCGGTACGCCGGCCGCTCGCCCTTCGGCTGGGCGGCGCTGGACATCAAGACGCTCGGTTTCGCCCTGACCGGCCGGCCGTACCGCAAGTCGGTCAAGCCGGCTTTCCCGGCCCACTGGCACGACCCCTTGCCGCACACCCACATCGCGCTGGACGATGCCCTGGAACAGGGCGCCCTGTTCTGCAATATGCTGGCCGAACTGCGCGCGCGGGAAGCGGCGCTGGTGGCGGCGTTGGTGGCGGTCACTTCGCCAGATTCCGCCACCAGCAAGGATTCTGCCGATAGCGACAGCTCACTTCCCGACGCCAGCCGCTGAACTGGGTACGCTCCGGCGGCCGCAGTAAACGGCGCGTTTCCCGTGGCATTTGCCTATAGTAGAAGTGGCTGTTGAAGCGGCTCCCGACGCCCGAGGAGGTGTGCCATGCGATTCCATCCCGATCTCCATCTCAAGGACCTGAGCGGCAGGCTGCACTGGCCACACCGCACGCACACGCGCACGTCCGCCATCACCCGTACGCATTCCCCAAGCGAGGATGCGGAAATCGCCAAGGCAACGGTCTATGTCAGCACGGTCACGCTGGTGACGCTACTGGTGGTGCTCGCCGCCATCGCTTTCGGTCAGGAGGCACTGCACTGGCTGGGTGTTTGATTACGACGACTCGCCTGACGCGAATCGCCTGTCTGACCGGCCGGCCTCCCCTTGCGGGAGGCCGGTTCTATTTCAGGCCCCGGAGCGGTGCTGGCGGTCAGCCCAGCAGCGCTGACACGGCCTCTGGCGGGCGGCCGATGGCGGCCTGGCGGTTGCGGACCACCACCGGGCGTTGCAGCAGGATCGGGTTGTCGGCCACGGCGGCCAGCAGCTCGGCGTCGGTCAGGCCGGGGTCGGCCAGATCGAGTTCCTTGTAGACATCCTCGTTGCTGCGCAGCATCTCGCGCACCGGCACGCCCAGCATCGTATGGAGCTGGCGCAGCGTGGCCAGCGTGGGCGGCTGCTTCAGGTACTCCACCACCTCAACCGGCTCGCCCAGACGCTGCGCCGCCGACTCGACCAGCGCGAGCGTCTCGCGCGACTTCGAGCAACGGGGGTTGTGGTAGATCGTGATCATGGTGGCGTTCTCCGGATAAATATCACCGCACTATATACAAGCGCCTGCGCACGCGACGCGGTAAGGTACGGAATGTGCTTCGCACAAGATTTCCCTGACTGGTCTGACTGCCTCCGAAACACCGTGTCCGAATCCTCCGCCCCCCGCAAGCCCTTCCACCTCCGCGATGCCACGCCCGACGACGTGCCGGCCATCCATGCCATCTACGCCCATCATGTCGTCCACGGGCGTGCCTCGTTCGAGGAAGTCATCCCGTCCGTGGACGACATGCGCCAGCGCTATGCCGAGGTACTCAAGAAGCACCTGCCCTACATCGCTGCCGAGCGCGACGGCGAGGTGCTGGGCTACGCCTACGCCTCGTCCTACCGCGCGCGCAGCGCCTACCGCTTCGCCATCGAGGATTCGATCTATATCGATCATCGCCACACCGGCGAGGGCCTGGGCCGCGCCCTGCTGGCCGAGCTGATCGCCCGTTGCGAGACCGGGCCGTGGCGCCAGATGGTGGCCGTGGTGGCCCTTACGGCCAGCGGCGAGGGCGCCGGGTCCGTGGCGGTGCATGAGCGGCTGGGCTTCCGTACGGTGGGCCGGCTCGAATCGGTCGGGCTCAAGCACGGCCAGTGGATCGACACGGTGCTGATGCAGCGCCCGCTGGGCGTCGGCAATGCCTCGGTGCCGGGCTGATCAGGCTGCGGCTTCGGTCGGGACAACCAACCCCGGCAGCGTGGCATCGGCCCAGGTCTGCAGGTGTTCAAGGCCCTGCGCGATGTACTCCGGGCCACGGGCGGTGTTGTCCATGCGCAGCACTTCCACGCTGGTGAGGCCGATCGTGCCAAGCACGTACTTCAGGTAAGGCGTCAGGAAGTCCTGCTGGCTGCCGGGGCCTTCGCGCACCGGGCCGCCACAGGCCACCACGGCCAGCACGGGGCGGTCGCGCAGCAGCCCGACCTTGCCCTGCCGCGTGCTGCGGAAGGTGCGCTCGGGCCGCACGACCAGATCGATCCAGGTCTTCAGCGTGGCCGGCACCGTGAAGTTGTGCATCGGCGTGGCCAGCAGCACCATGTCGGCGGCTTCGAGTTCCGCGATCAGCGTCTCGGACAGCGCCAGCGCCGGCGGCACCTCCCCTTCCTTCAGCAACCCGGCCGCGCCGGCCATGTTGGCGTCCGTGAACGCGGCGCTGATGGGCGGCAGCGGGTCGGCGGCAAGGTCCCGTTCGAGCACGGTCAGCGGCGCATGTTGCGCGGCCAGCTTCTGGCGAATCCAGTCGGCCGCGCGGCGGCTGTGCGACGTCTCGCCCCGGGGGCTGACGTTCAGGTGCAGCAAGGTCGTCATGTCTCAGTCCAATTGAAATTTGAAGCGCAGCGTCTGGGCCAGCAGCCCGTTACGGTAATAGAAGCGATGCCCGAGCACATTGGTGAGTGGCGTATCCAGCACCAGCAGGCGGGCGTTGAGCGCGCCGGACTCTTCCTTGAGCCAGTCCATCAGCATCTGGCCGTACCCAGCGCTGCGGGTGTTGGCGTCGGTGACCAGGTCGTCCACGTACAGGAAATCGCCGTAGACGAGGTTCTCCTGCATCCGATACCCGGCCAGCGCCACGAGTTGGCCGTCGTCCCACAGGCCGACCAGGCGGTAGCCCACGTCGGCCTGGCGCCGCCAGCGCGCCACGAGTTCATCGGCATCGGCCAGATGCGGCCGGAGCTGGTGCATCAGCGGGAAGCAGGCCGCCACTTCGCCGCCGGTGTCGATGCGACGAATCTGAATCAGGTCGATTTCGCGGACGACGGTGCTCATGTGCGGCTCCCGGTGGGGGTGGTGGACGTGGTCGGCGTGACGGATGTGGCGGCCGGCGGCGGGAAGTGCAGCCCCACGGCAATGCGGTTCCAGGCGTTGATGGCGGCGATGGCGGTGGCCAGGAACACGCGTTCCGGCTCCGTGAAGGCCACCTTGACCTGCGCCTGCGCGGCGTCCAGCGCGGCGTGGTCGGTCATGCGGACCAGCGCCTCGGCCCAAGCCAGGGCGGCCTGCTCGCGCTCGGTGTAGATGCCGGCGTCGCGCCATCCGGCCAGCAGGTCGAACTTGCGCGGGTCGATGTCGAGCTTGCGCGCGATGTTCAGGTGGAATTGCAGGCAGAAGGCGCAGCCGTTGAGCTGGGAGACCCGCAGCTTCACGAGTTCGGTCAGCGCCTTGTCCAGGCCGGACGCGTCCACCGCGCGGCCCACGCCGCCCATTGCCGCGTAGACATCGGGCGCTGTCGCCGCAAATTGTTGGAAATCCATCGCCATATGGTGCTCCTTGGTCCAGGTGGCCCGCTCGGTCGGGTTGCGGTAAGATGTAAGAGTTCGAACATGATATAAGAGCTTTGACATTATGACGAAGACCACGGCACCTGTAGGGGCATCAGAGGCGGAAGCGTCACGCATTCCCGGGCCCGGCGAAGGCAAGCGCGGCGAGAGCGGCTACCTGGCCTACCTGCTCCGGCAGGCCAGCGCCGCCAACCGGCTGCGCATGGAACGCGCGCTGGACGACCTCGGCGTGACCGTGCCGCAGTTCTTCGTGTTGACGATGCTGGGCGCCTACCCGGGCATCTCGGGCGCGGACGTGGCGCGGCTGGCGCTGCTGACGCCGCAGACCGTCAGCGTGATCATGAACAACCTGGAGAAGGTGGGCGCCATCGCCCGCACGCCGCATCCGGTGCACGGGCGCATCCAGACCATCGCGCTGACGGACGCCGGCCGCACGCTGCTGGCCGGCTGCAAGGCGCGCGCGACCAAGGTCGACGAAGACTTGCGCGCCGGCCTGACACCGGAGGAAGAGCAGGTGGTGCGGCGCTGGCTGGTCAGCCTGGCATCGCCCGAGGAGGGCCTGACCGCCTAGCCGGGCCATGAAAAAAGCCCGCGAGACGAAGGTCGCGCGGGCCGCAAGTCACAACAAAGGATTCTTTACAGGCGCTCAGGCCATCGGGAGCAGGCCCATGGGATCAGGCCATCAGGTCCGAGAGCGCCAGCGCCACCACCTTGGTCGCGCGGTTCAGGTCGTTCAGGCGCAGGTTCTCGTCCGAGTTGTGGCCGCGCGCTTCCATCAGCGTGCGCGGACCGGCGCCGTACAGCACCGTGGGAATGCCGTGGCTGGTGTAGTGGCGGGCGTCGGTGTAGAGCGGCACGCCCTGCACCGGGATCTCCACGCCGAACACGGCCTCGGCACGGCGCTTGAGCGCGCCGATCAGCTTGTCCACGCCGGGCAGCTCGGACAGCGGCTCGGCCAGGATGATGCGTTCCACCTTGACCTCGATGCCCGGGCGATCCTTGGCGGCACGCTCCACCACGGCGCGCAGCTCGCCTTCGGCATCAAAGCCGATCTCTTCCGGAATCATGCGGCGGTCCACGCGGAAGGTGACCAGGTCCGGCACCACGTTGGTGTTGATGCCGCCCTTGATCAGGCCGACGTTCAGCGTGGCCGTGTCGATGCCCGGCACCTTGCTCTTGCGCGTGGCCAGCTGCGCGCGCAGGCCGTAGATCGCCTGCAGGATGTGGGTGGCGGCCTCGATGGCGTCCACGCCGGTGTGCGGCATCGCCGCGTGGCCCTGCTTGCCCTTGACGGTCACTTCCACGTGCAGGCAGCCGTTGTGGGCCGAGGTGATGCCGTACGAGAAGCCGGCCGAAATCGCATAGTCAGGCTTGGTCAGCCCTTCGTCGAGCAGGAACTTCGGGCCGATGTCGCCGCCGGTTTCCTCGTCGTACGTGAACTGGAGTTCCACCGTGCCGTTGAGCTTGGCGCCCTGCTTCTCGGCTTCCTGGAGCGCCAGCACCGCGTAGGCGTAGGTGGCGAAGTCCGACTTGGACACCGCCACGCCACGGCCATACATCACCGGGCCGTGTTCGCTGTCGGCAATCTCGCCGCCGTACGGGTCCTGGGTCCAGCCCAGGCCGGGGGGCACCACGTCGCCGTGGGCGTTCATGGCGATGGTCGGGCCGCCCTTGCCGAAGGTCTTGCGCACCAGCAGGTTGGTGGCGCTGATCATGCCCGCCGCGCGGACCTTGTCCTCGGGCACCTTGTGCGCTTCCACCTGGAAGCCCAGCCCTTCGAGCAGCGTCTTGGCGCGCTTGCCGTGGGCGTCGCAGTCGCCGGGCGGGTTGTCGGACGGCACCTTGACCAGCTCGGCCAGGAAGGCCTCCTGCTGCGGACGCAGGGCGTCGATGGTCTGCGTGAGCGTGGTCTCGATGGGGTTCATGTTGTCTCGTGCGGTCATGTTCTGGCTCTGGATTCGGATTTGTTCGATAGATGGCTTGGGCGCGCTGCGTGGTACCGCCGGGGCTTACTGCTGCCGCTGGAAGTGCTCGACGAAATCGGCGAACACCCGCGCGGCGGTCTGCGCGTCTTCGGGGGTCATGGTCTCGGTGGGGTGATGGCTGATGCCGCCGTTGCCGCAGCGCACGAACAGCATCGCCACATCGGCGATCGCGGAAATCGCCATGGCGTCGTGGCCGGCGCCCGAGGGCAGGTGCCGCACCGGCACGCCCTGGCGCCCGACGGCGGCGGCCCATTGCGACTGCAGCCACGGTGCGCACGGCACGCTCTTGGCTTCGTGGGTCTTGCGCACCTGCACGCGCACGTTGCGGCGCGCGCCGATGCGTTCGACTTCGGCCAGCACGTCGTTGACGGCCGCCTCGCGCTCGGCGTCCTGCCCGGCGCGGATGTCGATGGAGAATACGGCGCGGCCCGGCACCACGTTGGTCGCGCCATTGGGCACGTTGAACTGGCCGACGGTGCCGACCAGGCCCGGCTTGCCGCTGCAGCGCTTCTCTATATAGAGGCCGATCTCGGCGCCGGCCATTGCGGCGTCGCGGCGCATGTCCATCGGCACGGTGCCGGCGTGACCGGCCAGCCCTTCGAGTTCGACGATAAAGCGCGTGGCGCCCGAGATGGCCGTCACCACGCCCACGGGCAGGCCCTCGTTCAGCAGCACTGGGCCCTGCTCGATATGCACCTCGACGAAAGCCAGCACGCGCTGGCGGGCATGGGCGGCGGCGGGCAGTTGGGCGGCGTCGAAACCGGCCGCGCGCATCACCTCGCGCATGGTCTTGCCGGAGTCGTCCATGTTGTCGAGCACGCTGGTGTCGAAGGTGCCGGCGATCGCGCGACTGCCCAGCAGCGTCGCCTTGAAGCGCACGCCCTCTTCCTCGGCAAAGCCGACCACCTCGATGGCGAACGGGAAGCGCTTGCCCTGGCGGTGCCACTCGGCCACGCAGGCAATCGGCAGGATCACGCCGAGGTTGCCGTCGTAGCGGCCGGCATCGCGCACGGTGTCGAAGTGGGAGCCGGTGAGCAGCGCGGGGGCGTCCGGCGAGGTGCCTTCGTAGCGGCCGATGACGTTGCCGGCGGCGTCGCGGCGCACGGTCATGCCGGCTTCGCGCATCCATTCGGCCAGTTGCGCGGCGGCGCCGTGGTGGGCGTCGGTCAGATAGGTGCGGGTCAGCAGCCCGGGCTGCTCGGTGTGGACGGCCAGGGCGTCGGCCCAGGCCATGATGCGGGCGCCGGCCTCCGGGGCCAAGGTCGTCGGGGTTGCTGCCGGGGTCACTGCCATAGCGGGTCTCCTGCGATCTACATGTAGCCCGGCGCTGAGGGTCCTGGCGGGGGCGCCAGTCCGGGCGGGCGCCCGGTGCCGAAGCTCTATTCTCTGCGATTCATGTTAGCACAGTGAATTCAAAAATTGCATACAAAAATGATATGCACTATATTGGCCTGCACGCACCGACAATCCCGCCCGGACAATCGTTTCTCGACAATCCTGTCGCAGCCGGCAAAGGGGTGCCGTGGCGTTCCCAAACCCAGATCAGGGCAGGCCATTTCCGGACCCGCCCGGCACGGAGACAACGATGCAGCAATCCCTTCCCGCGCAGCGCCCCCCTCGCCTGCATGCCCGCAGTTTTAGCCGCTTTACTCGCTCGCTATTCGGCCAGGTATTGATCGCCCTGGTGCTCGGCACCCTGCTCGGGCTCTGCTTTCCCGAGTTCGCCGCCAAGCTCAAGCCACTTGGCGATGCCTTCATCAAGCTGATCAAGATGCTGATCGGCCCCATCGTGTTCTGCGTGGTGGTGGCCGGCATCTGCGGCGCCGGTGAGCTGAAGAAGGTGGGCCGGGTCGGCATCAAGGCGGTGATCTACTTCGAGATCGTCACCACCATCGCGCTGGCGCTGGGCATCGTGCTGGCCTACGTGTTCCAGCCCGGCACGGGCATGAACGTGAACCCGCGCACGCTCGATATCTCGGCCATGTCGGCCTATATCGACAACGCCGAGAAGGTGAAGAGCGCCGGCACGGTCGATTTCCTGCTCAAGCTGATCCCGAACACGGTGATGGGCGCCTTCGCCAGCGGTGACGTGCTCCAGGTGCTGCTGGTCTCCGTGCTGTTCGGCTGCGCGCTGTCGCTGGTGGGCGAGCCGGGCAAGCCGCTGGTGCGCCTGATCGACACCTTTTCCCACACGCTGTTCAAGATGATGGGATTCATCATCAAGCTGGCCCCGCTGGGCGTGCTGGGCGCGGTGGCGTTCACGGTGGGCAAGTACGGCATCGGCTCGCTCAAGCAGCTGGGTTTCCTGGTGATCCTGTTCTACGGCGCGGTGACGGTCTTCGTGCTGGTGGTGCTGGGCACCATCATGCGGATCTGCGGGTTCTCGGTGATCAAGCTGATCCGCTATCTGAAGGCCGAACTGCTGGTGGTGCTGGGCACCGCGTCCTCGGACAGCGTGCTGCCGCAGATCATGAAGAAGCTCGAGTTCATGGGCGTGCGCAAGTCGGTGGTCGGGCTGGTGATTCCCACCGGCTACTCGTTCAACCTCGATGCGTTCTCGATCTACCTGACGCTCGCGGCAGTCTTCATCGCACAAGCCACGAATACGCCGCTTGCACTGGGCGACCTGCTCGGCATCCTGGCCGTGGCGCTAGTCACCTCGAAGGGCGCGCACGGCATTCCGGGCTCGGCCATCGTGATCCTGGCGGCCACGCTGTCGGCCCATCCGGCGATTCCCGCCATCGGCCTGGTGCTGGTGCTGTCCGTGGACTGGTTCATCGGCATCGCGCGCGCCGTGGGCAACCTGATCGGCAATTGCGTGGCGACGGTGGTGGTGGCGGCCTGGGAGAAGGATATCGACCGGGAGCGTGCCCACGCGGTGCTCAACGGCACGATTCCGGCGGGTGATCTCGACGCGGGCCTGGAGGCGCTGGGCGACAGCATCGGCGCGGACACCGGGAAAGTCCCCGTGGGCGCGCCGCTGCCTGGCACGGTCGCGGGGCGCTAGAATCACGCATTCCCAATCCCGCACCGCGCCGGTCGCCCCCCAACGGCGAGACGCGCGACACCATGCCCGAGCACATCGATCCAGACATGACCGCCGAGGCGATTGCTGACGACATCGTCGCCGCCATCGTCTCGCACCGCCTGCCTCCCGGCACCAAGCTGCGGGAGGAGGCGCTGGCCAGCGTCTATCGCGTCAGCCGCACCAAGGTGCGGGCCGCGCTGCTGATGTTGTCCAAGGACAAGGTCATCCAGATCGTGCCGGACAAGGGCGCCTTCGTCGCCAAACCGAGTGCCGAGGAGGCGCGCGAAGTCTTCGCGGTGCGCCGCATCCTGGAGGCCGCGCTGGCGCGCGAGTTCGTGGCGAAGGCCACGGCGGCGGACTACAAGCGCATCGACAAGCATCTGGCCGCCGAGCGCAAGTCACTGGGCGGCAACGACGCGCAGGTGCGCACCCGGCTGCTAGGCGACTTCCACATCGTGCTCGCGGAGGTGGTTGGCAACAACGTGCTGACGGAGATCATGCGCGAGTTGTCGATGCGCAGCGCGGTCATCACCATGCTGTACCAGAGCCGGCGCGATGCCACGTGTTCGTCCGACGAGCACCGCGAGTTCATCGACGCCGCGCGCGCGGGCGATGCGGAGCGGGCGGTCACGCTGATGGTCGATCACCTCGCCCATGTGGAGGCGGCGTTGCACTTTGAGGAAGTTCCGGGCGCCTCGCGCGGCAAGGATCTGGTGACGGCATTGCTGGCCTGATCGCTGCATCATCAGGGAATGCCAGGCGCTTGACGGCGATCAAGTCCAAAACGTGGCGGGAGGCGCATCATTCCTCTCGCCATGAAGTTGCGGGGGCGCACTTCATGAGCTCTCCCCGCCCTTCGCAAGAAGGGCTGCCCGCAGACCGCAACGGCTGCGGGCTTTTTCGTTTACGGCCCTGTTTTTACGCTTCGGCGCGCCCGGTCCAGTAACCAGGCTTCGCAAACGCCGTCTTCAGGTGTTCGATGAAGAAGCGGATCTTGGCCGGCACCGGCCGCTGCTGCGGGTACACGGCGAGGATGTCGTAGTCCGGCAGCGCGTATTCGTCGAGCACCGTGATCAACTCGCCGCTCTCCAGCTGCGGCAGGATCTCCCAGGTGGAGCGCCAGCCCAGTCCCAGGCTCTCGCCAGTCCAGCGGTGCAGCAATTCCCCGTCATTGCAATCGAGGTTGCCACGCGCGCGCACCGTCACCGTCTTGCCGTTCTGCTGGAAATACCAGCCCCGTTGCTGCCCGCCCTGCAGGTTGAAGGCGAGGCAGTTATGCCGCTCCAGATCCTCCAGCGTATGCGGCACCCCGTGTTTGGCGAAGTAGGCCGGCGTGCCGCAGACCACGCGCTTGTTCGTCGCGAGCTTGATCGCCACGAAATTCGGGTCGATGGCGCCGCCGATGCGGATGCCCACGTCGTAGCCCTCGCGCACGAGATCCACCACGCGGTCCGTCAGGTTGAACGATATCTGCACTTCGGGATTGGCACGCAGAAACGCCGGCGCGTGCGGCGCCACATGCTTGCGGCCGAACGCAGCCGGGGCGGACACGATCAGGTGGCCGGTGGCCTTGTGCTTGCCTTCGGCAATCAGCATCTCGGCGCGGTCCAGGTCGGACAGCGCTTTCTTGCACTGCTCCATGAACGCCGCGCCCTGCTCCGTCACGACGATGCGGCGTGTGGAGCGGTGCAGCAGCTTCACGCCGATGCGCGCCTCGAGCGCGTTGATGCGGCGGCCGATCATCACCGGCGTCACGTTCTGCGTGAGCGCGGCGGCGGCCATGCTGCCGTGTTCCACCACGGCGATGAAGGCTTCGATTTGTTTGAGTTTGTCCATATGGGCCAGTCAAGCCGGTTGTCTCCTGCTGGCACATTGTGAGGCATTCGCAGCCCCGGCGGGTCAGCTGGGGCGGCTGCGCAACAGCGCGTCGTTGATCTCGGCGGCCTCGCCCAGCACGTGGGCCAGGCGTCGCAGCGGCGCGCAGCACTGCAACTGGGCGAACAGGGCGAACGCCGCGCCGGCCACCAGCACGGCGCCGTACACGGCCACCAGCGCGGGCCCCTTGTCGGGCGCCGCCACGACCAGCCCATCGGCCAGCACGGCCGCCGCCGGGCCCAGCGCCAGCACCAGCGCCACGGTGCGCGCGGCGCCTTCCCAGAGCCGCGCCTGCAGCACGATGCGCCGCTGGCGCGCGCGCAACTGGAGCGCAGGAATCCGCCCAAGCTGCCGCACCAGCGCATCCTCCGCGTCGCTCTCCACATCCACCCGGCGCGACAGCCAGCGCAGCGGATGCCGCAGCGCATCGCGCCGCGCCAGCAGCCGCACCAGCCACGCGCCCACATAGAACACGCCACACACCGCCAGCAGCCCATGGAACACCTGCGGCAGCCACGCCGGCGGCGCCTGGCCGAGGATCTCGTGCCACCAGACCAGCCCACCTCCGGCCACCAGCGCCGGCACCAGCGCCAGCACGAAGCCGGCCCAGAGCACCGCCGCGAGCCGGCTGTCCGGCGCGCGCTCGGCGGGTCCGGCCTGGAGCGCTTCGATCAATTCATAGGTGGACGGCAGCCGCGTGTACATGGCAAGGCGATGGCGAGAACAGAGCCCGCTATTTTGGCCGGGGCAGCCTGCTACCGAAAGCCCGAATTGCACGGAAACCACCCCAAATCAGCCCAACCCCCACGCCGTGGGGGGACGGGGATTGCGCACTGCAACGTACCGAATTCATCACATAAATTTGGCGCCGGCGGTGCCATTACATACCTCAGGTATCGAATCAACTGATCGCCCTTCTGTTTATCCGCGCCCCGCTGCGGGCATAGGATCGACGCCAGCGGACATTTCACCCATTTCAATTCGATCCCTGGAGACAGACATGCCGAAGATGAGAGCAGTTGACGCGGCCATCGCCGTGCTGGAGAAGGAAGGCATCACCACCGCGTTCGGCGTGCCCGGCGCTGCGATCAATCCGTTCTACTCGGCCATGCGCAAGGCTGGTTCGATCAAGCACCTGCTGGCCCGCCACGTGGAAGGCGCCTCGCACATGGCCGAAGGCTATACGCGCGCCGAGCCGGGCAATATCGGCCTGTGCGTGGGCACCTCGGGCCCCGCCGGCACGGACATGATCACGGGCCTGTACTCGGCCTGGGCGGATTCGATCCCCATCCTCTGCGTGACCGGCCAGGCCCCGCGCGCCCGGCTGTACAAGGAGGATTTCCAGGCCGTCGATATCGAATCGATCGCCAAGCCGGTGACCAAGTGGGCCGTGACCGTGCGCGAGCCGGCGCTGGTGCCGCAAGTGTTCCAGCAGGCGTTCCACCTGATGCGCTCGGGCCGCCCGGGTCCGGTGCTGATCGACCTGCCGTTCGACGTGCAGGTGGCCGAGATCGAATTCGACCCGGAGACCTACCAGCCGCTCCAGCCATACAAGCCGGCCGCCTCGCGCGCGCAGATCGAAAAGGCCATCGCCATGCTCAACGCGGCCGAGCGCCCGCTGATCGTCTGCGGCGGCGGCGTGATCAACGCCGATGCGGCCGACCTGATGGTGCAGTTCGCCGAACTGGTCAACGTGCCGGTGGTGCCGACGCTGATGGGCTGGGGCGTGCTCGCCGACGACCATCCGCTCCAGGCCGGCATGGTCGGCCTGCAGACCTCGCACCGCTACGGCAATGCCACGCTGCTGGCGTCCGACTTCGTGATGGGCATCGGCAACCGCTGGGCCAACCGCCACACGGGGAGCGTCGATGTCTATACGAAGGGTCGGAAATTCGTCCATGTCGATATCGAACCGACGCAGATCGGCCGCGTGTTCGGCCCGGATCTCGGCATCGTCTCGGACGCCAAGGCCGCGCTGGAGCTGTTCGTGGAAGTGGCGCGCGAGATGAAGATGGCCGGCCGCCTGCCGTGCCGCAAGGCCTGGGTGGCCGATGTGCAGAAGCGCCGCCGCACCATGCAGCGCAAGAGCGACTTCGACAACGTGCCTATCAAGCCGCAGCGCGTGTACCGCGAGATGAACCAGTACTTCCCGCGCGACGTGCGCTACGTCAGCACCATCGGCCTGTCGCAGATCGCCGCCGCGCAGTTCCTGTCGGTGAACCAGCCGCGCCACTGGATCAACTGCGGCCAGGCTGGCCCGCTCGGCTGGACCATTCCCGCCGCCATCGGCGTGAAGACCGCCTCGCCGGAATCGGACGTGGTGGCCATCTCCGGCGACTACGACTTCCAGTTCATGATCGAGGAACTGGCCGTCGCCGCGCAGTTCAAGGTGCCGTACATCCATCTCGTGGTGAACAACTCCTACCTCGGCCTGATCCGCCAGGCGCAGCGCAACTTCGAGATGGATTACTGCGTGCAGCTGGCGTTCGACAACGTCAACGCGCCGGAGCTGGACGGCTATGGCGTGGACCACGTCAAGGTGGTGGAAGGGCTGGGCTGCAAGGCCATCCGCGTGCACAAGCCCGAGGACATCGCGCCGGCCTTTGCCGAGGCGCGCGACCTGATGGCCGAGTTCTCGGTGCCGGTGGTGGTGGAAGTGATCCTGGAGCGCGTGACCAATATCGCGATGGGTACCGAGATCGACAACATCAACGAGTTCGAGCCGATCGAGGACATCGAGGACGCCGACGAGGCCATCCTGTCCGAAGAAGTGGCCACCGCCTGACCGGGAGAGAGAGACACATGCCAAAGCTCGCCGCCAACCTGACCATGCTGTTCAACGAAGTGGCCTTCCTGGACCGCTTCGAGGCCGCCGCCCGTGCCGGATTCCGGGGCGTGGAGTTCCTGTTCCCGTACGCGTTCCATGCGGACCAGATTGCCGACCGGCTGAGCCGGTTCCAGCTGGACCTCGTGCTGCACAACCTGCCCGCCGGCAACTGGGAGGCCGGCGAGCGCGGCATTGCCTGCCATCCGGACCGCGTGGGCGAGTTCCAGGAAGGCGTGGGCGAGGCGATCAAGTACGCCAAGGTACTGGGCGTGCGCCAGCTGAACTGCCTGGTCGGCAAGCTGCCGCAGGACGTGAAACGCGAGCAGGCCAACGAGACGCTGGTGGAGAACCTGCGCTTCGCGGCTGCCGCGCTGGCGAAGGAGCAGATCGACCTGTTGATCGAGCCGATCAACACCTTCGATATCCCCGGCTTCTTCCTCTCGCGCACCCAGCAGGCGGTGGACCTGATCGGTCAAGTCAATGCGACGAATCTGTATGTGCAGTACGACATCTATCACATGCAGCGCATGGAGGGCGAGATCGCCGCGACGCTCAAGGCCAACCTGCCGAAGATCCGCCACGTGCAGCTGGCGGACAACCCGGGCCGCAACGAGCCGGGCACGGGCGAGCTGAACTACCCGTTCCTGTTCCGCTACCTGGACGAGATTGGCTACACCGGCTGGATCGGCTGCGAGTACAAGCCGAAGACCACCACCGAGGCCGGCCTGGGCTGGCGCGCCGCAATGGGCGTGCAGTAAGCCGTCCATCGGACGGGCCAGGCAGGCATTCAAGAATTTTTCGATAGCTTAGAGAGGAGACATTCCATGGCAGATCAACGAAACGTCGGCTTTATCGGCCTCGGCATCATGGGCGCGCCGATGGCGGGCCACCTGCGCGCCGCCGGGCACACGCTGTTCGTGCACGACGTTAATCCGGCGCCGCAGGCGCTGGTGGACGCCGGCGTGACCGTGTGCACCAGCGCCGAGGAAGTGGCCAAGCGCGCGGACATCATCGTCATCATGGTGCCGGACACCCCGCACGTGGAGGCGGTGCTGTTCGCCGACAAGGGCGTGGCGGCGGCGCTCAAGACGGCCGGCAAGGAAGCCAGCTACAGCAAGATCGTGGTGGACATGAGCTCGATCTCGCCGATCGCCACCAAGGACTTTGCCGCGCGCATCAACAAGCTTGGCGCGTCCTACCTCGACGCGCCGGTGTCCGGCGGCGAGGTGGGCGCCAAGGCGGCCTCGCTGACCATCATGGTGGGCGGCCCGGCCGAGGCGTTCGATCAGGTCAAGCCGTTGTTCGAGCTGATGGGCAAGAACATCACGCTGGTCGGCGGCAACGGCGACGGCCAGACCACCAAGGTGGCCAACCAGATCATCGTGGCGCTGAACATCCAGGCGGTGTCCGAGGCGCTGCTGTTCGCGTCCAAGGCTGGCGCCGACCCGGCCAAGGTGCGTCAGGCGCTGATGGGCGGCTTCGCGGCGTCGCGCATTCTGGAAGTGCACGGCGAGCGGATGGTCAAGCGCACGTTCGACCCCGGCTTCCGCATCGAACTCCATCAGAAAGATCTGAATCTGGCGCTGCAAGGGGCCAAGACGCTGGGCGTGTCGCTGCCGAACACGGCTACCGCGCAGGAGCTGTTCAACGCGTGCGCGGCCAATGGCTTCGGCAAGCTCGACCACTCGGCGCTGTGCCGGGCGATCGAGATCATGTCGAACCATGAGATCGCAAAAAGCGTGAAATAAGCGTGAAATAAGCGCGCGACGTAGACCTAGCCTCACCCGCCCGGGCCCTGCGCCCGGGTCTTGCCTTGCCTTCCGGACCCCACATGCTTGCCACCGACGCCACCGCCGCCCTGCTGTCGCCCCAGCGACAGGGCAGCCTCCCTGACCTCCGCGATTCCCGCCACGCGCGCACGCTGCTGCGCGACCTGTTCGATACCGCCGTGGCGTCCGTCAGCGCCGCCCACTGCCTGCCGCCGCACCTGCCGTCGCCGCCGAAGGGCCGCACCGTGGTGATTGGCGCGGGCAAGGCCGCCGCCGCGATGGCGCAGGCCGTGGAGGCGCACTGGCAGGGCGAGCTGTCGGGGCTGGTGGTCACGCGTTACGGCCATGGCGCCGACTGCCGGCGCATCGAGGTCGTGGAAGCCGCCCACCCGGTACCCGACGCCGCCGGCCAGCGCGCCGCCCAGCGCATGGTCGAGGCCGTGCAGGGACTGACCGCCGATGACCTCGTACTCTGCTTGATTTCCGGCGGCGGCTCGGCGCTGCTGGCGGCGCCGGCCCCTGGCCTGACGCTGGAAGACAAGCAGGCGGTCAACAAGGCGCTGCTGCGCAGCGGCGCGAGCATCGGCGAGATGAACTGCGTGCGCAAGCATCTCTCGGCGCTCAAGGGCGGCCGGCTGGCGCTGGCCTGCGCGCCGGCGCGCGTGGAGACGCTGCTGATTTCCGATATTCCTGGCGATGACCCGACCCTGATCGCCAGCGGCCCCACGCTGCCGGACGCCACCACCTGTGCCGACGCGCTGGCGGTCATCGCCAAATACCAGATCGAGGTGCCCGCCAACGTGCGCCGGCACCTGGAGAGCGGCGCCGGCGAGACGCCCAAGCCCGGCGATGCGCGCTTTGCCGGCCACCGCAGCGTCACGCTGGCCAGCGCCCAGCAGTCGCTCGAAGCCGCCGCGGCCCGGGCGCGCGAACTGGGCCTGACCGCGCACATCCTCTCGGACTGCATCGAGGGCGAGGCGCGCGACGTGGCCGAAGTGCACGCCGCCATCGCCCGGCAGGTGGCCACGCGCGGCCAGCCGTTCCAGAAGCCGTGCGTGATCCTGTCCGGCGGCGAGACCACTGTCACCGTGCGCGGCGACGGGCGTGGCGGCCGCAACGCTGAATTCCTGCTGGCACTGGCCGTGGCGCTCGACGGCCTGCCCGGTGTGCACGCCATCGCCGGCGACACCGACGGCATCGACGGCTCCGAAGACAACGCGGGGGCCCTGCTCGGCCCGGACACGCTGACGCGGGCCGGCGCCCGTGGCCTGTCGGCCCGCGCCCACCTCGACAACAACGACGGCTACGGGTTCTTCGCCGGCATCGACGATCTGGTCGTGACCGGCCCCACCCGTACCAACGTCAACGATTTCCGCGCGATCCTGATCGTCTGATGCCGGATCGCGCCGCCCCACAAGACGCACAAGAGCCCCACGGAAACAGGAAGGAGACATCATGAGACGCCAGCGCAAAGCCAAGATCGTTGCCACGCTCGGACCCGCCAGTTCGGACATCGCGGTCATCCGCCAATTGTTCGATGCCGGCGCGGACGTGTTCCGGCTGAACTTCAGCCACGGCACGCACGAGGACCATCGCACGCGCTACGACGCCGTGCGCCAGGTGGAAGCCGAGACCGGCCGCCCCATCGCCATCCTGGCCGACCTGCAGGGCCCGAAGCTGCGCATCGGCACCTTCGCGGTGGGCAAGGTGGCGGTCAAGGCCGGCGATAGCTTCGTGCTCGACAGCGACCCCACGCCCGGCGATGCCACGCGCGTCTACCTGCCGCACCCGGAGCTGTTCCGCGCGGCCAGCGCCGGGCAGTCGCTGCTGATCGATGACGGCAAGGTGCGGCTCAACATCGTGTCCGTGGCGAGCGGCAGCATCACCACGCGTGTGGCCAACAACGGCACGCTGTCCGACCGCAAGGGCGTGAACGTGCCGGACGCGGTGATCCCGATCCCCGCGCTGACCGAGAAGGACCGCCGCGACCTGGCCTTCGCGCTGGAGCTGGGGGCGGACTGGATCGCGCTGTCCTTCGTGCAGCGGCCCTCGGACATCGCCGAGGCGCGCGAGATTATCGGCACGCGCGCAGGCGTGCTGTCCAAGATCGAGAAGCCGGCGGCACTGCAACAGCTGGAAGAGATCGTGCGCGTGTCCGACGCGGTGATGGTGGCGCGCGGCGACCTCGGCGTGGAACTGCCGCCCGAGCGCGTGCCGGGCGTGCAGAAGCGCATCCTGCGCATCTGCCGCCAGCTCGGCAAACCCATCGTCATCGCCACGCAGATGCTGGAATCGATGATCGACTCGCCGGTGCCCACGCGCGCCGAGGCCTCGGACGTGGCCAGCGCGATCTACGACGGCGCCGACGCGGTGATGCTGTCCGCCGAATCGGCCAACGGCCGGCATCCGGTACCGGCGGTATCGATGATGGACCGGATCATCACCGAGGTGGAGCAGGACCCGCTGTACCGCAATATGATCGATGCGCAGCACGAGGCGCCGCTTTCCACGCGCCAGGATGCGATCTGCGCGGCGCTGCGCGAGGTCACGCAGATCATTGGCGCGCGGGCCACGGTGACGTACACGTCGTCTGGCGCCACAGCACTGCGCGCCGCGCGCGAGCGGCCGTGCGCGCCCATCGTCAGCATCACGCCGAATCTTGAGATTGCACGGCGGCTGGCCATGGCCTGGGGGATTCATTCGACGGTCAGCCCGGACGTGCAGAGCGTGGACGAGATGGTGGAAGCCGCCACCCGCGCGGCCCTGGTGGAAGGCTACGCGGCGCCGGGCGACCAGATCACCATCGCGGCGGGCATGCCGTTCGGCCAGGGCGGCACCACCAACCTGCTGCGCGTGGCCGAAGTCGGCACCGAGGTGGCGGGCAGCCTGGACGCGGACCTCGGCATCGGCGGCGCGCTGCGCCAGCCGGCGGCGGTCTGAGGGCCCGCTGAGGGCCACTAAGGGATGTGCCTGACGGTGGATGGCTGACATCTACCGTCGGGCGCCATTGCTATACTGCTCCGACATATGGCGGCCCCACGCGGCCGCCGCCATTCAAGATATGACGGAGCCCTCATGCGTCTCGACGACGAAGCCGAAAGCCAGAATGTGGAAGACCGCCGTGGCGGCGGATTTGGCGGCGGAGGCTTCCCCATCGGCGGCAAGTCCATCGGTATCGGCACCATCGTCATCGCGCTGGCGGCCTCGTATTTCTTTGGGATCGATCCGTCGCTGATTTTCCAGGGCGCCTCGGTCATCCAGGGCCAGCCGCAGCAGGCGCCGCAGTCCCAGGCGCACCGCCCGCCGGCCACCGACCAGCTCACCGTGTTCACGCGCAAGGTGCTCGGCAATACCGAGCGCACATGGGAGCACATCTTCGAGACCGACCTGAACCGCCGCTACGCGCCGCCCACGCTGGTGCTGTTCTCGGGCGCCACGCCCACGGCGTGCGGCACCGGGCAGTCGGCGATGGGGCCGTTCTACTGCCCGGGCGACCAGAAGGTCTATATCGACCTGGCCTTTTATGACGAACTGCGCAAGCGCTTCGGCGCGAGCGGGGACTTCGCCCAGGCATACGTGATTGCCCACGAGATTGGCCACCATGTGCAGAACCTGCTCGGGGTGTCCGCCAAGGTAGACGCCGCGCGCCGCCGCATGGGCGAGGCGCAGGCAAACCAGTTGTCCGTCCGCATGGAATTGCAGGCCGACTGCCTGGCCGGCGTCTGGGCCGCGACGGCGCAAAAGGCCAATCAGGCACTGCTGGAGGCGGGCGATGTGGAAGAAGGGCTGAAAGCCGCCGCCGCGATTGGCGACGACCGCCTGCAACGGCAGGCGCAGGGCTACGTGGTGCCGGAGGCGTTCACCCATGGCACGAGCGAACAACGCGTGCGCTGGCTCAGGCAGGGGCTGACCACGGGGGATATCCGCAAATGCGACACGTTTGCGGCGAAGAAGTTATAAGGCCGCGCTGAGTTGTGCAGGGAAAAATCACCTGCCGGGCGGAGAGAGAGAAGGAGGAGGTCGGCCGGCAGGTGGGAGAGAAAACTGTCGCGGCCACCTAAGTGGCCGCGTTGTCCGTCAGGACTGGCTACGCTCAGACGCGATAGTTGTAGCCATACAAATCGCCATTGCGCGAGTTGTCGAGCGGGCTGGCGGAGATTTCGCCGCTGAACGCACGGCTGCCTTCGCTGAAGCTGTCGAACTTGCCTTGCCGGGTGCCTTCGCCGTACGGGTTGAACGGGCCCTGGCGGGCGCCATCCGTGAACGTGTCGTACGGGCCGGTCTTCGCGCCGTCCGTGTAGACATCGAACCTGCCGGTGCGCAAGGCATCGGCATAGACGTCGAACTTGCCAGCCTTGCTGGTGGCGGCCGGCGCGGCCATGGCCGCGGTTGACGCTGCGAATGCGGCGAACACAAGGGCGCCGCCAAGGATATGTTTGGCGTTCATCTGGGACTCCTTCAACTGATTCACTGCTTTTTTATGTAGACAGCTGAACTGCTGCCCGGATGAACAATCTGCGTTGCCATCTGAGCACGGAGTGAAGGTTAGAGGGTCGGCCGTCAACGAGAAATACCGCTGCGACGAATGGTGCGTTGCACGCCGTGAAACGCCGGACCTGCCGATGAACGGTGGCCGCGGGGCGCGACTGGCGGGGTGCCAGCCGCGTTGACCGGTCAATCCTGGGCGGATGACCGGTGGCTCAGCGCGAAGTCAGCGCGGGATCAGAGCGTGAACTGGCCGCTGGCCTCGGGCTGGAAGGCCACTTCCAGCACGGTCACGCGTTGCTGGCGGCCGTCCGGCAGGCGGTAGTCCACGGTCTGGCCGGCGCGGGCGCCGAGCAGCGCCTGCCCCACCGGGGACAGCACCGAGAGGCGGCCGGCGGCCAGGTCGGCATCGTCCGGATAGACCAGCGTCCAGTCGCGCGGCGCGGGCTCCCCTTCCAGCGCGCAGACCACACGGGAGTTCATCGTCACCACGTCCTTGGGAATGGCGTCCGGCGGCACGATAGCCGCGCGCGTCAGCAGCGCGTCCAGCATTTCGTCGAGTTCGGCGGTGGCGGCGCGGCTGGCGATGCCTTCCAGGCGCGTCACGTCCAGCTCGGTCAGGTACAGGGTGGGGGCGTTGCTGGAAACGCCGGTGGACTTGGCCATGGCAAAGGTCTCTCTCGCAAGGCGGCGGCCGGACGCAGATTCAGGCGCGCGGCGGCCAGGGTGTCAGGAATTCAATGGCCGGCGCGATGTGGCGACGCCGGCAGGATGGATGCTGCGGTGACTCGGGCCCGGTTCGGCGCCGGGCCCGCTTGTTGGGGGTCGGTCAGGCCGGGAACCGGGCGGGATCAAGCGGGGCGTTGATCCGGCGGTCGATGCTGCGCATGGCGATGGGCGCCACCAGCGCGCACGCACCCGCCGGCCGCTGGAAGCGGACTATGGCGAATGCTGCGAGAGGCCGGTGACGAGACATCGTGAGAATGATCTGAGATGCAGGGGTTACGAACGGCCATGCTAGCACAGCCGTCCGCGGGCGCGCGCCGAGGGTGTACCCTATGCGTTGCATTGATATGCATTCATACAATTGAGCGTATCACATCAATGCCGTGGATGACATTCGCAGGCTGCTCCTTCGGCCGCCTGCTGGAGGTTCTGGAGAATCCCGCACTCGCTGGCCGGATGCGGGTTCGGGTTCTCGCAGGTATGCCGCAGCGCACGCAACTGCCCTTCCAGCGCTTCCAGCGCCACGCGCTGGGCGTGGATCTGGTCGATCTGGCGGTCGAGCAATGTGTCGATATCGCCACACGCCATCGCCGGGTTGCGCTGGAAATCACGCAGCCGCCGCACATCGGACAGGCTCATGCCCAGCGAACGGCAATGGCGCACGAAGTTGAGCTGTACGAGGTGCGGGTCGCCATAGCGGCGATAGCCGTTGTCCTCGCGCTGCGGGGCGTCGAGCAGCCCCTCGCGTTCGTAATAGCGGATGGTCTCGACGTCGCAGCCGCTGTGGCGGGACAGTTCGCCGATACGCATGGTCTGGTCCTCCGGGTTCGGAAATCCCTGTAGCGAATACAGGGTTGCCGAGGCAGTGTAGGCGATTTGGCGTCAGGTTGCTGCCGGGCCACCGACCCCAGCCCCCTGCGGTAGAATCGACGCCAATGTCGTCCCCTCCGTCACACCGCCCTGTGCAACCGCTTCGGCTCCTGCTGATGATCGTGCTGCTTGCCTTCCTGCCGTTGCAGGCCTGGGCAGGCGTCAGCACGCCAGTGGCCCAGGCGGAGACGTCGATGCATGCGGTGGTGATGGCCGCCGACCCCGTGCTGGCGGACCAGGCCGACTTCGCCGCTCCGGACGCCCCAGCCGAGCCGGGCCTGCCGATGCCGGCCGACAACGCCGAGCCCTCGCCGCCTGGCGCCGACTTCGCCGAACAGCTGCTGCCCGCGCCGATGCCGCGCGTGGCCGCCCCACCTGTGCGCGGCGCCTTGCCGCGCTACGCCAGCATCACGCTGCCGGACCCCCACCTTCCCCGCCTGCCGCGCCCGCCGCGCGGCTGATCCCCATTGCGCGCGCTGCCGCCACTGGCCGGCTGGGCGCGCCCCGTTTGTCGTGCGGCGCCCAGTCAGCGCCGCGCGCGCCTGCGGCTCGTCCGCGTATTTATCCTTGCCCCACACACCATGAAACGCATTTTCCTGTTCCTGGCGACCAACATCGCCGTCATGCTCGTCCTCAGCGTCGCGGCCAGCCTGCTGGGCGTGAACCGCTATCTGACCGCCAACGGCCTCAACCTCGGCATGCTGCTGGCGTTCGCCGCGCTGATGGGCTTCGGCGGCTCGTTCATCTCGCTGCTGATGTCCAAGACCATCGCCAAGTGGTCGGTCGGTGCCCAGGTCATCACCCATCCGAGCACCAGCACCGAGTTGTGGCTGATGCAGACCGTCGAGAAACTCGCCACCCGCGCCGGCCTGCCGATGCCCGAAGTGGCCATCTATGACGGCGAGCCGAATGCCTTCGCCACGGGCGCGTCGAAGAAAAGCTCGCTGGTGGCGGTGTCCACCGGCCTGCTCCAGTCGATGTCCCACGACGAAGTGGAAGCCGTGCTCGCGCACGAAGTGGCCCACATCGCCAATGGCGACATGGTCACCCTGACCCTGATCCAGGGCGTGGTGAACACCTTCGTGATCTTCATGGCGCGCGTGGTCGGCTACTTCGTGGATTCGTGGCTGCGCCGCAACGACGAGGAGTCGAGCGGCCCCGGCATCGGCTACATGATCACCGTGGTGGTCTGCGAGCTGCTCTTCGGCATCCTGGCCAGCGTGATCGTGGCGTGGTTCTCGCGCCAGCGCGAATTCCGTGCGGACGCAGGCGCGGCCAGCCTGATGGGCACCCCCACGCCGATGGTCTCGGCGCTGCGCCGCCTGGGCGGGCTGGATGCCGATGGCCTGCCGCAGAACATGCAGGCGATGGGCATCTCGGGCGGCCGCAAGTGGCTGGCGATGTTCTCGAGCCATCCGCCGATCGAGCAGCGCATTGCCGCGCTGCAATCGAGCCGTTAATTGGACTGAGGGAATAGGGGCCGGCGCGTGGCTACGCCGCCGCGCCCCGCTCCGCCCGGAAGGCTGCCCGGTAGCGTTCCGGCGTAGTCTGCACATGCCGCAGGAAGGCCTGCCGCATGACGTCCGCGTTGGCGAAGCCGGTGGCGTGGGCGATGCTCTCCAGCCGGCGGTCGCCGGCCTCCAGCATCCGCCGCACCGCTTCCACCCGCAGCCGCTCCACGTAGCGCGCCGGGGTCTCCCCCACCTGCCTGGCGAACACGCGCGCGAAGTTGCGCGGGCTCATCGCCACCCGTTCGGCCAGCACGGCCACCGAGAGGTCGCGGTCGAGGTGATCCGCCATCCATCCCTGCAAGGCCCGCAGCTCCACGCTCTCCGCCGCCTGCGCGCGCAGCGAGGTGGAGAACTGCGCCTGGTTGCCCGGTCGACGCAGGAACAGGACGAGTTCCCGCGCCACTTCCAGCGACACCGCGTATCCCAGGTCTTCCTCCACCAGCGCCAGCGACAGGTCCATGCCCGCCGTCACGCCGGCCGAGGTGTAGTAGCGGCCCGCGCGAATCCAGATCGGGTCCGCATCGACAGTCAGCCGGGGATAGCGCGTGGCCAGGCGGTCCGCGTGGCGCCAGTGCGTGGTCACGCGCGCTTCGTCCAGCAGCCCCGTGCGGGCGAGCACGAACGCGCCGGTGCAGACCGCGCCGAGCCGCCGCACCCGGGGCGCCTGCTCGCGGATCCAGCCGATCAGCCGCGCGTCGTCAGAGGCCGCCGCATGGCCGGAGCCGCCCGAGATCAGCAGGGTGTCGATGGGCTGGCCGATGGTGTCGGCGATCCGGTGGTACGGCGCGTCGGCCAGCATCCGCACGCCGCTTTCGGTGCGCACGATGGCGTCGTCGCTGACGCTGACCACGCGCACGTCATAGAACGGCTCGGTGCGCCCGCACAGCTTGTTAGCTGCGCCGAACACGGCGGTCGGCCCGGTGACATCAAGCTCCTGCGCCGGGTCCGGCGCCACGATCACCACCACGCGGGGCGATGCGGCGATGAGATGGAGGTCGGTGGGCATGGGAATCGAGCGGTTTGAGCGAAGGGAGTGGCAACGATCATACGCCGGCCGATCAGGCCGCCGCCATCGCCCCCACCCGCCGCGCATGCCGCTGCCAGCGCAACGTGATGACCAGCGCAAGCGCCAGCGCCGGCAGCACGGCCAGATTCACGGCCTGCCAGCCCCAGTGATGGAGCACCTGCCCCGCCGCCAACGTAGCCAGCGCGGTCAGCACGGCGGCGGAAAACTCGGCCGCCGCCTGGGTGCGCGCGCGCTCGGCGGTGCGGTAGCTGCCCGCCAGCAGCGTCGTGCCGCCCACGAACATGAAGTTCCAGCCGATGCCGAGGCACAGCAGCGCGAGGTAGAAGGCCGGCAGCGCCGTCGAGCACAGCGCCACCACCGCCGCAAGCGCCGACAGCGCGATGCCGCTGGCCAGCATCGCCGGATTGCCGAAGCGTTGCAGCAGCCAGCCCGAGAAGAACGATGGCGCGTACATGCCGACCAGGTGCCATTCGATGATCTGCGCGCCCTGCGTGATCGTGTGCTGGCACGCCACGGCGGCAATCGGCGTGGCCGTCATCACGAACATCATCACCGCGTTGCCGATGCCGTTGTTGGCGAACGCGGCGAGGAAGAGCGGCTGGCGCACGATTTCGCCGAGCGGGCGTGCGGGCAGGCCATCGCTGGCGGCACTGCCGGCTGCCAGCGAGGCCGGTTCGCGGTAGGCGAAAGCCAGCACCAGCATGGTCAGCACGCCGAACACGGCGACCACCGCGTACGAGCCCGCGAACGGCAGCGGCTGCATCATGTCCGCGCTCCACGCGGCGATGGCCGGCCCGCAGACGGCGGCCACCACGCCGCCGGTGAGCACAGCCGAGATGGCGCGCGGCTTGTCCGGCGCGGGCGCGGCATCGGCGGCGGCGAGCCGGTAGAAGCGCGCAAACGCCTGGAACACGCCGACCAGCGCCGTGCCGACGCAGAACAACACGAAGTGATGGGTATGGATCGCCCAGACCGAGACCACGCCGCCCAGCGCGCAGGCCAGGCCCCCGAGCGAGAACGCCAGCCGGCGGCCAAAACGCTCGATCAGGAACGCGGCGGCGATGGCGGTGAGCGCCGAGGCCACGGTAATCAGCGCGAACGGCAAGGTGGCCAGCGCCTTGTCCGGCGCGAGCGTGTAGCCAACCAGCCCGGTCAGCGTCAGGTCAACGGACAGCGCGGCGGTGTAAAGCGCCTGGCACAGCGCCAGCACGCGCGCCTGCCGCATGGCGGAGGTAGCCATTGGGTTCTCCGGATAAAAGGGATGGCTACCAGCGTACGGACGGCGCGGGGCGGCTGACGGACAATGATCCGTCGATTTCTGCCAGCGAACGCGTCAATCCGTGGCGTCAGTTGAACACGTCCTGCCGGTACCGCCCCTGCGCCACCAGCGCGGCGAACCAGTCGGACGCCTGCGCGCCGTCCATCCCGCCTACCTGCGTGCCGATGTCGATCAGCGTCTGGCGTACGGCTGGCGCCATGCGTCGGCCATCGCCGCAGACGTAGACCGTCGCGCCGGCGTCGATCTGCGCCCAGACGGCTTCGCGCCGTTGCCAGAGCAAATCCTGCACGTAGCGCGGCGCCTCCGGCACCACCGAATAGGCGACATGGATTTCGGCCACGCCCTGCCCGGCCCAGGCAGCGATCTCGTCGCGGTAGAGCCAGTCGTGCGAGGGATGGCGGCAGCCGAAGTAGAGTTGCACCGGCGCCACGGCTTGCCCCGCCGCGCGCTGCGCCGCCCTTTCCTCGATAAAGCCCCGGAACGGCGCGATGCCGGTGCCCGGGCCGATCAGCAGCATCGGCACGCGCGGGTCTGCCTCGGGCGCGAACGGCGGGTTCGGCGTGCGGATGGACGCCGCCACGCGCGCACCCGGCGCCAGCCCGTGCAACCACGTCGAAGCCACGCCGCGGAACTGCCCGCGCCCGGACAGCGCCGGCGCCCAGACCGTGCCGACCAGCAGCGTCGCCACGTCCGGCGACACCAGCGGCGACGACGCAATCGAATAGAAGCGCGGCCGCATCGGCACCACGCAGCCGAGCAGGCCCTCCAGCGACAGCGTGAGCGCCGGATGCGCCACCAGCACGTCGAGCAGCCCCAGCCGCAGCGCCGCCACCTGCGCCGCGTAGCCGCGCTCGGCATCGTCCGAGGCCAGCAGCGCCAGCGCCTGCTGGGTGAACGGGCAGCGCGTGGCGCGCATCAGCCCGCGCAGCGTCTGCCGGGAAACCACGTCCTGCAATTCAACAAAGTGTGTCAGCAACTGCCGCAGCGGCAGCGGCTGGCCAATCGGCAGGCCGCGCCCAGTGCCCTGCGGGGCGGAGAGCGTGACCATGGCGTTCGCGTCGAGGTCGAGCCGTTCGCACAGCGCCTCCACCAGCGTGGCGTCGTTCTGCGGCCAGACGGCCAGGTGATCGCCGGTCTGGTAGGTCACGCCGGGCGGCAGTTGCAGGCGGATGTCGCGCGTGGAGGTGCGCGGCGCCTCCAGCGAAAAGTCCCACAAGCCGCTGGGATCGTTCACGAGTTCGGTATTCGACAGCACCGTGCAGCCCTGGGTGCCGGCCGGCAGCGTCTCGGCGCGGATCGCCGCCAGACTGCGGACTTCCGCGACGATGCCGCCGTTGCCCGCCCCGCCCGGGTCCACGCCATCGGCCTGCAAGGCCTGCCAGAGCTGGCCCAGCCAGCGTTCGGCGGACTGGTCGAAGTCGCCGTTGCCATCGGCTTCGCCACGCGCCAGCAGCGGCACGGCGCCTGCCGCCGTGAAGAAGTCGAACACGCGGCGCGGAAAGGCCTGATACGTCGCCCATTGGGAATTGCCACAGCCGAGCAACGCCAGCCGGAGGCCATCGGCGCGATAGCCGGCCGCCGCGTGCGCGTCGGCATCCGCATCCAGCATCGCCTCGAAGCGGCGGCCCGAGTCCGGCGCGCGGCCGTTGTAGGTAGCGGCGACGATCACCACGATGCCCGACGCCGGCAGCGCGCCGACGATCTCGTCCAGATCCTGCAGCTTCGCCGCAAAGCCGGCGCCTACCGCCCCGGCGTGGATCTGCTCGGCCAGCTCGCGCGCGGTGCCCAGGCTCGACGCGCACAGCACGGTCAGCGCCTGCCCGTGGCCCCGTACCTCGGCCTGCGCGGCGGGCGTGGCCTCCGCCGCCACGGGCTGGGCCGCGATGCGCTCGTGCAGCCGGCGCCGCCGCGCGCGCAGCACGAGGTTGTCGGGCTTGATCGTCAGCGTTTCCTTGAGCTTGAACTGGTAGTCGTACGGGTCGTGGAAGGCGAAGTGGCGCAGCATCAGCGCCAGCGCCAGCTTGGCCTCGGTCAGCGCAAACTGCCGGCCGATGCACGCGCGCTCGCCCTGCCCGAACGGCATGTAGGCGTGCGCCGGCAGCCGCGCCTCGTGCTCGGGCAGGAAACGGTCGATATCGAAGCGCTCCGGGTGGGCCCACACCTGTGGGTCGCGGTGCAGCGCGGTCAGCACCACCGAGATGCGCCGGTCCTTGCGCAGGTGGTAGCGCCCGCCGATCACCACATCGTCGAACGGCGCCACGGCAAACGCCGGCGCGGTCGGCCAGAGCCGCAGCGTCTCCTTGAGCACGCGGTCCAGCACCGGCATCCGGGCGAGATCGGCGTAGACCGGCGCGGCGTCGCCCGGCAGCACCGCGTCCACCTCCGCGTACGCCTGCGCCAGCACGCCGGGGTTGCGCAGCAGCTCGTAGAGCGCGAAGGTCAGCAGGCCGCTGGTGGTCTCGTGCCCGGCAATCAGGAAGGTGATGACCTGGTTGCGGATGTTCGCGTCGTCCAGCCGGCGGTCGGTCTCGGGGTCGCGCGCCTCCAGCATCAGGTTCAGCAGGTCCATGCCGGCGGTGGGCGCGGCACGGCGCTGGCGGATCACATCGTCCACCAGGTTGCGCATGTAGGCGATGTCCGCGGCGCACTGGCGGTGCGCGCGGCCCATGAAGCGGTCCTGGATCGGCAGCCGCGTGAGCTTGTTCATCGCCTCTTCCAGCGCGCCGACCATCGCCACGATGAACGGGTCTAGCTGTTCGCTGGAAAACGAGTCGAAGTCGTAGCCGAAACCGGACAGCGCGATGGTGTCCAGCGTGAGCCGGGTCATGTCGTCGGCCACGGCGATATCGGCGTCCGGGCCCTGGCGGTCCCACTTGTCCACGAGGCGGTTGGCCACGCGCAGCATCACGTCGAAGTAGCCCTTCATCGCCCGCTGGCTGAACGCCGGCATCAGGATGCGGTGGGCGCAGCCCCAGTTCGGCTCGTCGCTGTGCGCGGTGAACAGGCCGTCGCCGGCCATGTCGCGCAGGTAGGAGAGCGGCGGGCCGATGATCTTGCGGAAGCGCGTGGCGTCGCACAGCTCGCTGGCCAGCGCCACGGACGACACGAACGGCACGCGCCGCCCGGCGAAGTCCAGCTCGAAGATGCCGTCATGGTGCCGGCTGCGCGCCAGCAGATGCTGCCCGACCTCGCCCGGCGTGATCTGGAACAGATTGCCGACGATGGGCCAGCCCGGGTCGCGCGGAATAGGCTGGAGGGCAACGGCGGGCTGGACGATGGACATGGGGGCGGGGCTGGATGGAGCGGCTGTGGGAGCGGGTCGTGACTGCCGTAGACAATCGCCGAGTTTCGGGGGCGAAGTCAACGCGCGGACACCGAGCATGCCCTCCAATTCCCGCGCCGGCGAGTCGCCCGCCGTGCGTTTGAAATAAACGTTCGAATAATGTGACGGATCGTTGACTGGTCGCCGGGGCGTCGGGTCGCCTAGTCAACCACGCGCCCGCGCAGCGCCTTGATCTGGCCGCGCTGGGTCTTGGCCTCGATGCGCCGCTTGCGCGACGCCAGCGTGGGCCGCGTGGCGCGCCGGGTGCGCGGCGGCGTGGCCACGCTCTCCACCAGCTCGTGCAGGCGCCGGACCGCTTCCTCGCGGTTCATCTCCAGGCTGCGGTGCTGCTGCGCCTTGATGACGATTACGCCGTCGCGGGTGATGCGGTGGTCGTGCAGGGCCAGCAGCCGCTCCTTGTGGTCGGCCGCCAGCGACGCCGTGCGTACGTCGTAGCGCAGGTGCACCGCGTTGGACACCTTGTTGATGTTCTGCCCGCCCGCGCCCTGGGCGCGGATCGCGGTGATCTCGTATTCGTGATGAGGGATGAGGAAGTCGCCGGCCATGGCCGCCATCATAGCAACGCATGGTCCGGCGATGTGTGGCGGAACGTGTCCGCCACGGGCGTCCAACCCCGGCTTACGGTGCCGGGGCGATGTTCTGGTTTGTGCAGAACAGGTTCTGCGGATCGTATTGGCGCTTGATGCGCGCCAGGCGGTCGTAGTTCGGCCCGTAGGCGGCGCCCACGCGCGCGGTTTCCTCCTCGGTCAGGAAGTTCACGTAGACACCGCCCGTGGCGTACGGCTCGGTGGCGCGGAAGAAGTCGCGCGCCCAGGCGATGCAGGCGGCGTCCTCGTCATTGCGCTCCCAGCGCGCGTGTACGTTCATCACGTAGCGGGCGTTGCGGTGCGCGTAGGCGGTGGCATCGGGCGGCACGCGGTTGGCCACTCCGCCCACATGGCCGATGAAGATGTCCGCCAGCGGCGACGGCAGGCGCAGCGCGAAGTCGGTCATCGCATCGATGGCAGCATCGTCCAGACCCGAGAAATTGTGCGATTTCCAGTAGTTGCGCGCGCCCGGGCCGAGCAGCGGGTCGAACGCCTGCTGCCACGCCGCGTACGGCGCCGGCCCCACATGCTCGCCCACGGTCTGGCCGAACTGGCGCAGCGGGGCGATGGCCGCATCGGCCTTGTCGGGGTCGCCGTTGTAGAACACGGCCAGGATCACCACGTCGCTGCCATGCGCGGAGGCCGGCAGGAACGGCAGCGGCGGCGCCTTGCGCAGCACGACCCAGACGTTCAGGTCCTCCGGCATCGCATTTTCCGCGAAGGTGCGGTACTGGCGCAGCACCGACTTGCCTTCGGCGGCGGGGAAGACAAGCAGCCCGGTGGTGACCATCGGCCCGACATCGTGCAGCTTGAACTGGAACAGCGTGACCACGCCGAAGTTGCCGCCGCCACCGCGCAAGGCCCAGAACAGGTCGGGCTCCTCGGTGGCGCTGGCCCAGCGGCGCTGGCCATCGGCGGTCACCACCTCGCAGCCGAGCAGGTTATCCACAGTCATGCCGTACTGGCGCGTCAGCCAGCCAAACCCGCCGCCGAGCGTCAACCCGGCCACGCCGGTGGTGGAGTTGATGCCGAGCGGCGTGGCCAGCCCGAGCGCCTGCGCCTCGTGATCGAAATCGGCCAGCAAGGCGCCGCCGCTGACCCAGGCCACTTTTTCCTTGGGATCGATCTGGACACTGCGGTGCGCGGAGAGGTCGATGACCAGCCCGTCCGCGCAGATCGCACTGCCTGCGATATTGTGTCCGCCGCCGCGCACGGCCAGCACCAGCCCGCGGTCTCGCGCGAAGTTGACGGCCTGGATCACGTCGGCGGTGCCCGTACATTGCACGATGACGGCGGGCCGCTTGTCCACAGTGGCGTTCCAGACGGTGCGGGCCGTGTCATAGCCCGGGTCGGCGGGCAGCAGGACCTTGCCGCGCACGGCCTGGCGCAGCATGTCGAGATGGGCAGGGGTCAGGGTTGGCATGGCGGTTTCCTCCACGGTGTGCGCGATGCAGGCGATGAAACCTCTTCACCTTGCAAGGCGCGCGCCACAATCGCCGAGGGGGCATCCACGCTGGCCTGCCGGCCGTTGCCGGGCCGTGCGGCGTGCGCCGGAGGCCGGAAATCGACCGATCGGTTACAGCGGTGAGGCGGCGCGGGAGACGCCTCGCGCGCGGCGGCGCACCTTGCGTCACGCGCCCCCGTTGCCTAGCATCGTTCCCATGACTTCTCCGCTCAGAGACCGCGTCGCGCTGGTGGCCGGTGCCACGCGTGGCGCCGGGCGCGGCATCGCCGTGCAACTGGGCGCAGCCGGTGCCACGGTCTACGTGACCGGGCGCTCCACGCGCGCCCAGCGCTCCGAAATGGATCGACCGGAGACCATCGAGGAAACTGCCGAATTGGTGTCGGCGGCGGGCGGCCGGGGCATCGCCGTGCGGGTGGATCACACGGTGCCGTCCCAGGTCAGCGCGCTGGTGGACCGCATCCGCGCCGACCACGGCGCGCTGCACATCCTCGTCAACGACATCTGGGGCGCCACGGTCATGGAGTGGAATAAGACCGTGTGGGAATCGTCGCTCGACATTGGCCTGCGCACGCTCGAACTGGGCGTGCATACCCATGCGATTACCAGCCATTTTGCGATCCCGCTGCTGATCGAATCACCGGGCGGGCTGGTGGTGGAAGTGACCGATGGCACCGCGACCTACAACGCCACCAGCTACCGCGTTTCGTTCTTCTACGATCTGGCGAAAGCCAGCGTGCTGCGCATGGCCTTCGCCCTCGCGCACGAACTGGCGCCGTACGGCGCCACCGCCGTCGCGCTGACGCCGGGCTGGCTGCGCGCCGAGGCCATGCTGGACGCCTACGGCGTCACCGAGGCCAACTGGCGCGACGCCACCTCACGGCAGCCCCATTTCGCGATCTCGGAAACGCCGGCCTACGTCGGCCGCGCCGTGGCAGCCCTCGCCGCCGACCCCGAGCTGGCCCGCTGGAACGGCCAGACGCTATCCAGCGGCCAACTGGCGCAGGTGTACGGCTTCACCGACCTCGACGGCAGCCAGCCCGACGCCTGGCGCTACATGACCGAAGTGGTCGATGCGGGCAAGCCGGCGGATATCACGGGGTATCGGTGAGACGGGCGCAAGCGTCCGCTGCTCGGAAGTCGATCTGGCTTCGGACCACAAACTGTTGGAAATTCGCGTGCGCGGGATTGACTAGCGTGGACTGACTACAAGCCAGTCTATTGGCGCGCCCGGCTGGGATCGAACCAGCAACCCCTGCCTTCGGAGGGCAGTACTCTATCCATTGAGCTACGGGCGCGATGTGAGCTGCGTTTGACGTCGGACGAGGGCCGGCGTCGGAAAGTCGCATAGGATACCTCGTTTGCCGGGCGGCGTCCATGCGGGTTGCGCCGGGAGGGGTTCCGGCAGGTCTCGCCGCCGCCGCTTTTGACCCCGGACGCCACGGCTTGGGTCTATAATCGCCAGCTATTTGCGTCGAAACGAGACGTACCCGGGACACGAGACATGGCCCGGACGCAGATAGCCGAAAGGCAAAAACAGACCCATCCCCGACAAGGGCCAACAAAGCAAGCCGCCCCCAACGCGCTGCACTAGGTTTCCCTGCAAAATCGAGAGTTCTGTATGAGTGACGTCCACCAAGAAAACGACCACCACGAGTCTCCCATCAAGACCCCGAAACAACTGATCGCTGTCGTGATCGCCGCCTTCCTGGTGCCGATTATCGTGATCGTCCTGTTGGTCAGTTTTGTTGGTCACGGTACCCACGAGGGCGCCGGCTCCACCCAGACGGCCGAAGCCGTCAACCATCGCATCCAACCCGTCGCCACCCTGGAAATCAAGGACCCGAACGCGCCGCGCGTCTTCAAGACCGGCGAGCAGGTCTACAAGGAAGTCTGCGCCGCCTGCCACGCCACCGGTGCGGCCGGCGCGCCCAAGCACGGCACCCCCGGCGACTGGACCGCGCGGATCGGCCAGGGCTTTGACGGCCTGCTGAAGTCCGTGATGAACGGCAAGGGGGCGATGCCCGCCCGCGCCGGCACTTCGCCGGACGACTACACCGACTACGAACTGGCCCGCGCCGTGGTGCACCTGGCCGACGCCGGCGGCGCCAAGTTCCCGGAACCGCCCGCGCCCGCACAGGCCGCACCGGCGCAGGCTGCCGCCTCGGCACCTGACGCGCAGGCTGCGGCACCGGCTGCTCCCGCCGCGCCGGCTGCCGCTGCCGCACCGGCACCCGCTGCCGCCGCACCCGTTGCTGCGGCGGCTGCCGCCCCGGCCGCTGCGTCGGCCGAAACCGGCAAGAAGGTCTACGACCAGGTTTGCGCCGCCTGCCACGCCGCCGGTGTGGCCGGTGCGCCGAAGCTCGGCGACAAGGCCGCCTGGGCGCCGCGCATCAAGGAAGGCATGGACGCCGTCCACAACTTCGCGCTCAAGGGCAAGGGCGTGATGCCGCCCAAGGGTGGCTATGCCGGCGCCGATGCCGATGTGATCGCCGCCGCCGACTACATGGTCAACGCCTCGAAGTAACGCAAAGCGCACCTGTAAGTCCACGCAAAAAAGCCCGCGACGATCCTCGCGGGCTTTTTTGTTTCGATTGGGGGCCGGTCGGTCCGGCGCCCCTATCCCTATATATATAGGCAGCAGTTCAGACCACGCGCGAATAGCGCACCAGCGGCACTTCGCGCCCCGCGTCCTGGCGCAGGTAGCGGTCGAACACCATCGCCACGCGACGCACCAGCAGCCGGCCCAGCGGAGTGATGTCGATCCGCGACGCATCGCGCCGCAACAGCCCCTCCGTCGCCAGCGCGTCCAGCCCCGCCAGTTCCGGCGCGAAGGTCCGGGCGAAGTCGATGCCATGCCCGGCCTCCACCGCCGCGATGTCGAGCGTGCCGTGGCACATCAGCGCGCCAATGATCGTCTTGCGCAGGTGGTCGTCTGCGGACATGCCAAAGCCGCGCGCCACCGGCAGCCGGCCCTCGTCCAGCGCGGCGTAGTACTCGTCCGTGGTGCGCGCGTTCTGCACGTAGTGGCCGGCCACCGCGCCAATCGCCGAGACGCCGAAGCCCAATTGATCGTGCCCCGCATGCGTGGCGTAGCCCTGGAAGTTGCGTTGCAGGCGCCCGGCCTGCTGGGCGATGGCAAGGTCGTCGTCCGGCAGCGCGAAATGATCCATGCCGATATAGACATAGCCGGCGGCGGTCAGGTGCTCGATCGTGGATACCAGGATGTCGAGCTTCTCGCCGGCGGGCGGCAGCGCCGCCTCGTCGATACGCCGCTGCGGCTTGAACACATGCGGCAGGTGCGCGTAGCTGTAGACCGAGAGCCGGTCCGGCCGCAGCGTCAGCACGCGGTCGATGGTCGCCGCGAAACGTTCGGTGGTCTGGTGCGGCAACCCGTAGATCAGGTCCATGCTGACCGAGCGGAAGCCGAGCCGCCGCGCCGCCAGCACCACATCGCGCGTTTCCTCGTAGGACTGCACGCGATGGATCGCCTGCTGCACCTTCAGGTCGAAGTCCTGCACGCCAAGGCTGATCCGGTTGAAACCGAGTTCCGCCAGCAGCGCCATGCGCGCATCGGTCACGCGGCGCGGATCGATCTCGATCGCGTGCTCGCCATCGGGCAGCAGGTGGAAGTGTTGCGTCAGCGCCGCCATCACGCGGCGCATTTCGTCGGGATCGAGGAAGGTCGGCGTGCCGCCGCCCCAGTGCGATTGCATGACCGCGCGGCGCTCCCCGAGCCGGCCGGCCACCATCGCCATTTCCCGGGCGAGGTAGTCGACGTAGCGCGCGCTGCGCGCGTGGTCCTTGGTGATGATCTTGTTGCAGCCGCAGTAGTAGCAGATGTTCTCGCAGAACGGGATGTGCAGGTAGAGGGAGAGCGGCGCGGGCGAGTCGGCGCGGCAGGCGTCGAGCGCGGCGAGGTAGCGCGCGTCGTCCATCTCCGCCTCGAAGCGGTCGGCGGTGGGGTAGGAAGTGTAGCGGGGGCCGTTGCCGTCGATACGGCCGGCCAGGCTGCGGAAGTCGGCCAGCGCGCGGCGGTCGAACGCCGTGGTGGCAGGCATGCTGGGGAGGGTGGGGGCTGACATGGCGCGCTCTTTTTGCAGGCGAAGATGGTCACGATGCTATGCCGCTGCGCCACCGCTCACCTTGACGCGCATCAAGCGCACGCCGCGCTTGCGCCCGCAGCCCCGCCGCCGTGGGGCGTTGGCGTCATCCGAGCGTCACGAACGGCCGATAGGCTCTGCCCGCCGTCCCCCCTCCACCCGATTCCAACGCCCGCCGACCATGCGCCCAGCCTCGCCCAGAACGATGTCGTCCGCCGTGCCGGCGCGCCGACGCATGCTCCGGTCGTTCGGCACGCTGGCCGCGATGCTCGCGGCTCCGGCCGCCTTCGCCCAGCCCCAATCCGCCAACCCCGCCGCCGCACAGCGCCGGTCGCTGGTGGTCGGCCACCTGCTCGACCGCGTGGGGCCGCAGGCGGATCTGGCGCGCGACTACCTGGCCGGCGCCAAGGTGCTGTTCGATGCGACCAACGCCTCGGGCCAGGGGCCACGCATCGTGCACATGGTGCGGGATGCCGATGCCAGCCCGCGCATCGCCACGTCGCAGGCCATCGGCATGGCCGAGTCGGACCACATCGACGTGCTGTTCGGCCCCGGCGACACGCTGCTGCCCGCGCTGGCCACCTCGTCCGAACTGAGCCGGCGCGGCGTGCAGATCGTCGCCCCGCTCTCCGGGCTCTCGCTGGCTGCCGACAACATCTGGTTCACGCGCGCCGACTATCAGGCGGAGCTGGACGCCGCCGTGCGGCAGTTGCGCAGCTATGGCCTGAAAAACATCGTGCTGGCCGTGTCGCCCGATTTCGCCGCCGGCACGCTCGCGGCGGGCACGCCGTGGCTCGAACGGATGGAGCGCGACCTCGCTACGCGCGCCGTAACGCTGACCGGGAGTGTCGATGACAGCGCGCGCCGCATCGCCGCAACGCGGCCCGGCGCGGTCATCGTGGCTGGCGACACGCTCGCCTACGGCAGCCTCGGCCGCGCGCTGGCCGCGCAAGGTTGGTACGGCTTTCTGGTGGGATTGTCGGCGGTGAGCCCGGCCGCCGCGCGCGAGATTCTCGGCGGCCACTACGCGGGTGGCGTGGTGGTCACGCAGGTGGCGCCCGGCCCGCAGGAATCCACGCTGCGCGTGGTCAAGGAGCACGTGGCGCGGATGAAGCAATACCTGGACGAACCGCCCTCGCCCGCCACGCTGGCCGGCTACATCGGCGCGGCCTGGCTGGTGCGGGCCGCCAGCGCGGCCAGGGCGCCGGGTGCGCTGGAGCTGCGCCGCGCGCTGCAATCGCGCATCGACGTGGGCGATTTCACGCTCGACTTCACGCGCGGGCTGCGCGGCTCGCAGTACGTGCAGCTGGCGCCGATCGGCAAGTCGGGCGTGCCGCAGCGCGCCTGACCCAGGCGCCTATATCTATCAGTCGCGCGGCAGCGTGATGCGCACGCGCAGGCCGCCCTCGACGCGGTTGTCCAGCGTCAGCTCGCCGCCATGGCGATTAACGATATCGGCGGCAATCGACAGCCCCATCCCCACGCCGCCGGTGGCCCGGCTGCGCGACGACTCCACGCGATAGAACGGCTCCAGCACGCGCGGCAACTCTGCCGGCGGAATGCCGGGGCCGTTGTCGCAGACGTCGATCTGCACGCGCTCGGGGCTGTCCGTCAGCACGATATGCGCGGCGCCGCCGTAGCGGTGCGCGTTCTCGACGAGGTTGACCACGGCGCGGCGCAACTCCGCCGGGTAGGCCAGCAGCGGCGCGGCGGTGCCGGAGAGCCGCACGTCCTGGCCGAGTTCCTCGGCATCGTCGACGATGGCCTGGAGCAGCGCCTGCACGTCCACGCGCTGGCGCGGGCCGGTGCCGTCGTCGCGGTCACGCAGGTAATAGAGCGTGGCATCGATCAGCCCGTTCATCTCGGCCAGATCCTGCCGCAGCCGGTAGCGCACGTCGTTGTCCTCGATGCGCTCGATGCGCAGGCTCATGCGCGTGAGCGGCGTGCGCAGGTCGTGGGAGACTGCCGCCAGGAAGCGCGACTGCTGCGCCAGCTGCGTGCGGATGCGTTGCTGCATCAGGTTCAACGCCTTGGTGGCGGCGCGCGCCTCGGCCGGCCCCGTGTCATCGTCGAGTGGCGGTGCGTGCACATCCTGCGCCAGCCGGTTCGCGCCGGTGGCCAGCCGCTGCACCGGCCGCGCCAGCAGCCGCGCGCCGACCCACGACGAAATCACGATGGCGATGAACTGGAAGATCATGCCCGGATGCAGGGGCCAGAGCCCGTGCCAGGGGGGGAAGTGGCGGGGCGGTCCAGCCGGCCCGCCCCGCCGGTCCGGATCACCGGGACGGAACATGCCGCGATCCCCGGACGGGCCGCCTTCGCCCGCATCGTCATCTTCCTCGAAACGCGGTCCGCGCTGCGGCGGCTCGAGGCGTCGGAACGGCTTGCCGGCGGCGGCGGCCTCCGAGGCTGCCTCGCGCATACGCTCTTCCCAACGGGCCGAGCCGGGGCGCGGGAACAGGCCCTCGATGACGGTCACGCCGAGGACGTGCACCGCCACCATGATCGCGGCCATGACAAGGAACAGCCGCAGGAACATCGAATCGAAGGGGCGACGTCGCGTGGCGGTGTCCATCCGGACGGCAGCGCTGGCGTTCGGCGGCGGGGAGGACGCGGCCATGCGTCAGGAATCCACGCTGACCGTGAAGACGTAGCCCTCGCCCCGCACCGTGCGGATCAGGGCCGAGTCGCGCGGGTCGTCGCGCAGCTTCTGGCGCAGGCGCGAGACCAGCAGGTCGATGCTGCGATCGAACACATCGAGGTCGCGGCCGCGCGCCTGGTTGATCAGCATCTCGCGGTCCAGCACGCGGTTCGGGTGCTCGATGAAGGTCAGCAACAGGCGGAATTCGGCGTTCGAGAGCGGCACGACCGTGTCCTCCTCGTCGACCAGCTGGCGCAGCGTGGTGTTGAGCCGCCACGCGCCGAACTTGACTTCGTGCCCTGCCGGGGTGGGTGCTGCACGCCGCACATCCGCCCGACTGCGCCGCAGCACGGTGTGGATGCGCGCCACCAGTTCGCGCATCTCGAACGGCTTGGTCACGTAGTCGTCCGCCCCCACCTCGAGCCCGACCACACGGTCGGCCAGCTCGGCGCGGGCAGTCAGCATGATCACGGGAATGTCGGTGCGCTCGCGGATCTCGCGGCACAGCGTCAGGCCGTTCTCGCCCGGCAGCGAGAGGTCCAGGATCACCAGGTCATAGTGGTGCTGCGCCATGGCCGTGCGCATCGACGCCCCGCCTTCGGCCCCATCGGCCGCCATGCCGAACGTGGCCAGGTATTCGGCCAGCATGGCGCGGATCTGGGGATCGTCATCGACGATCAGCAGGCGGGTAGGCAGGGCGGGAGTGAGGTCCATGGCAAAACGGGAGGGATGGGAAACGCCGGCGGGCGGTGCGGACAGCCGATGCGCGAAAACTGGCAGGCGCCCGCGCAACAGCCGGCGTCCAACTGTACCAGTTTGCAATATCGGCGCTGTGGCGGCTTTGTATCGGGCTTGATACGTACGCTGTGGATAACTTCGCCTGATAAAACGACGCCCCCGGCACTGCCGCGCCGGGAGCGTTCAACAGGGAAGAGCCAGGCACGCAAGCGTACCCAGCCGCACCGCTAACCGAAGGGCAGGCGCGGCACGGCGCCAGTCGCCGAGGCGTCTGACGCGTCGCCATATTAGAAAGCGCCGGGCGCGCGGTCTTGTCCGCCTTGTATCGGCGGTGATGCGTGGGCTGGGGCGAGGGTGCGGCTCAACCTGCCACGGGCTTGCCGGGCGCGCCCGGCGTACCCAGCAGCGCCTTGAGATTCGCCAGCCGGTCCTTGGGGCTCATGGCCGGGGTCTCGTCGACGGGGGCCGGCGCTTCTTCGAGTTTCATTTCGGCGATGAAGCGCGAGGGTTCGCAGGAGTAGGTGTCCCGGGCGCGCTTGCGCTTCTTGCACCAGCTGATCTGGAGGCTGCGCTGGGCGCGGGTGATGCCCACGTACATCAGCCGGCGCTCTTCCTCGATTTTCTCGTCGCTCATGTCTTCGTCCTCGCGCGCGTGGGGCAGGATGCCCTCTTCCACGCCCACCAGGAACACGTGCGGATATTCGAGGCCCTTCGAGGCGTGGAGCGTGGAGAGCCGCACCGCGTCCGGGTCTTCCTCGCGGCCTTCGAGCATGCTCATCAGCGCCACGGTCTGGGTCAGCTCCAGCAGGTTCTTGCCTTCGTCGCCAAAGCCGTCGGCGTTGTCGAAGCCGGTGGCCTCGCCCTCCCCGGCTTCGGCTTCCGGGCGGGTGCCCTTGCGCTTGAGCCAGTCGAGGAATTCGAGCGTATTGGTCCAGCGCGACTGGGCCTGGCGTTCGTCGAAGGTATCGTACAAGTACGATTCATAGTGGATGCCGGCCATCATGTCGTCGAGCAGCACGGTGGCCGGATCAGTCTTGGCGCGGTCCGCCAGGCGCACCATCGACTCGCAGAACACACGCAGCGGCTCCAGCTGGCGCGGCTGGAGCTTGCCCTCGATGCCGCCCATCATCGCGGCCTCGAACAGCGACACCTTGGCCTGCCCCGCGAACGTGCCGAGGGCCTCCAGCGTGGTGTTGCCCACGCCGCGCCGGGGCGTGGTGATGGCGCGGATAAAGGCGGGGTCGTCGTCCGGATTGGCAATCAGCCGCAGGTAGGCGCAGATATCCTTGATCTCGGCCTTGTCGAAGAAGCTCTGGCCGCCGGACAGCACGTACGGAATCCGCTCGCGCCGCAGGATCTGCTCGAACAGCCGCGCCTGATGGTTGCCGCGATACAGGATGGCGTAGTCGCGGAACTGCGCGCGGCGCTCGAACTTGTGGGCGGACAGGCGGAACACCACCGACTCGGCCTCGTGCTCCTCGTCGTTCATCGGGTGGATGGCGATGGGGTCGCCCATGCCGTGCTCCGACCACAGCTTCTTGTCGAACAGCTTGGGATTGTTGGCGATGACCGCGTTGGCTGCCTCGAGGATGCGCACCGTGGAGCGGTAGTTCTGCTCGAGCTTGATGACCTTGAGGTCCGGGAAATCGGTCTGCAGGCCGCGCAGGTTGTCCAGCGTGGCGCCGCGCCAGCCGTAGATGGCCTGGTCGTCATCGCCCACGGCCGTGAACGCCGGCGCGCGCAGGTGCGAGCCGCCGGCCAGCAGCTTGAGCAGCGCGTACTGGCAGGCGTTGGTGTCCTGGTATTCGTCGACGAGGAAGTAGCGCAGCCGGTTCTGCCATTTCAGGCGCACGGTCTCGTCACGCGCGAACAGCTCGGCGGGCAGGCGGATCAGGTCGTCGAAATCCACCGCCTGGTAGGCGTGCAGCGTGGCCACGTAGTTGCGGTAGACCGTGGCGGCCTGGTGCTCGTCGGCATTGGCGGCCTGGGCCAGCGCGGTCTCGGGGTCGACCATGCCGTTCTTCCACAGCGAGATCGTGCCCTGCACGCTGCGGATCAGCTTCTTGTCCGTGGTGGCGAGCTGCTCCTGCACCAGCCCGAAGCAGTCGTCCGAATCCATGATCGAGAACTGCGGCTTCAGGCCGACGTGCTCCGCCTCCATCCGCAGGATCTGTACGCCGAGCGAGTGGAAGGTACACACCGTGAGCTGCTTGAGCGGAATCCGCTTGCCCTCGCGCGTGGTCTTGCCCTCCATCAGCTTGGCGATGCGCTCCTGCATCTCCTTCGCCGCCTTGTTGGTGAAGGTGACGGCGGCGATGTGGCGCGGCTCGAAGCCCTTGTCCTCGATCAGGTGGGCAATCTTCTGCGTGATGACGCGCGTCTTGCCGGACCCGGCGCCCGCGAGGACGAGGCAGGGCCCGTCCAGATAGCGAACGGCTTCGGATTGGGCGGCGTTGAGTCCGTGGGTCATGGGTGGGCGGGTGCCGGATGGCGCACGCTTGGCGGGCGCGCGAAAGGCGTCGATGTTAACACGCAGGGTGGCCCGCGCCGGTGCCTGATGGCGGACATCAAGGACGCGAGTGCTACCAGTGTTTCATCGCGGTAACACTTCGTAAAAGTGACGTCAGAGGGGGCACCCGGGGCATGGAGATTGCCTCATAGGGTCATGCGGGACCGGCGGCGACGCCGTCCTGATGACAAATTCGGCACATTCGGAGGCGATCATGAAAACAATGCGGACCCTGGCGAAAGTTACGCTGATCGGTGTCACGCTGGCGGCCTTTGGCGGCTGCGCGGACATGAGTCCCAAGCAACGCAACACCGCCATCGGCGCGGGCGTGGGCGCGCTGGGCGGCGCGGCGTTGACCGATGGCAGCGTGCTCGGCACGGTGGGCGGTGCGGCGGTGGGCGGCGTGGTGGGTAACGTCGTCACCAAGGATGGCCGCTGATCCGGCGCGGCGCGCCCCCCCTCGGGGCGGCAGCGGGTAGTCAGCGGGTAGTCCTTACCCGCAGGCGGCAGGAATTACCGCCGCGCCCTCCCCGGCCCCTAGCAAGGTGGCGCTGGCGCCGCGTTGACAAAGGTCAACCCGTCCCGTACATTCACGCGCATCCAACCGGGAGAGCGCGCAGCCATTGCGCCGCCGAAGGGGTATCACCCGAAAACTCTCAGGCACCACGGACCGGTCGGATCGGCATGCAACATGCACACGATGCATGCCGCACTCTGGAGAGCGACACCCGCCCGTGCCAACGCATGGCGAGCGTGTCCACCGAAGGGGCGCGCGATGCGGCAAGCTGCATCGTAATCTCTCAGGTATCGAGGACAGAGGGGTCATCCGCCGCGGCGGATTGGTGGCATTGCCATCGATCCCCACGGCGGATGACCCTTTTTTTGTTTTCGCTGCCGTATTCGCTCCAGAGGATTTCCCATGACGCTCCAGGCCACGCCCCTTAACGCCATCCACCGCTCGCTCGGTGCCCGCATGGTCGATTTCGGCGGCTGGGACATGCCGGTCAACTACGGCTCCCAGATCGAAGAACACAACGCGGTGCGCGGCGATGCCGGCATGTTCGATGTCTCGCACATGTGCGTGGTGGACCTGTCCGGCCCCAACACGCGCGCCTTCCTGCGCGGCCTGCTGGCCAACAACGTCGACAAGCTCCAGACCCCGGGCAAGGCCCTGTATGCGTGCATGCTCGACGAAAAAGGCGGGGTCATCGACGACCTGATCGTCTATTTCTTCGCCGAAGACCGTTTCCGCCTGGTGGTGAACGCCAGCACGGCGCTGGGCGACATCGAATGGATCACAGCCCGCAACGCAGCCACCGGCAGCGGCGTGACGATCACCCCGCGCCGGGGCGACGTGGCGCCGGCCGGCGTGGGCAAGCTGGCGATCATCGCCGTGCAGGGCCCGAACGCGCGTGCCAAGGTCCACCAGGCCTTCCCCTCGACCCAGCCGGCGGACGCGCTCAAGCCGTTCAACGCCGTGGTGGTGCAGGACCCGATGATGGGCGAGCTGATGGTGGCGCGCACCGGCTATACCGGCGAGGACGGCTTCGAGCTGGTGGTGGAGGCCGAGAACGTGGCCGGCTTCTGGGAGAAGCTGCAGTCCGTGGGCGTGCGCCCGGCTGGACTTGGCGCGCGCGACACGCTGCGCCTGGAAGCCGGCATGAACCTGTACGGCCAGGACATGGATATCCACACCTCGCCGCTCGACGCCGGCCTGGCCTGGACCGTGGACCTGCAGAGCGAGCGCGATTTCACCGGCAAATCCGCGCTGCTGGCGGCCGGACAACACAAGACATTTGCCGGCCTGATCCTGCGCGACAAGGGCGGGGTGCTGCGTGCGCACCAGAAGGTGATCACCCCCGCCGGCGACGGCGAGATCACGAGCGGCACCTTCAGCCCGTCGCTCTCCCAATCCATTGCCTTTGCCCGGCTGCCGCAGGGCGTTGTGCCCGGCACCGAGGTCCAGGTCGAGATTCGTGACCGCAAACTGACCGCGACTGTGGTTAAACTGCCGTTTGTGCGCAATGGCAAGGCACTCGTGAGCTGAGGCATCCGCCCGGCTGACACCAACGGTCGCCATCACGCCTGCCCGGCTGGCCCCGGCAGGCGAACCGAAACAAGACAAACACTGCATTCCCGGAGAACCCGTCATGAATTTCCCTGCTGACCTGAAGTACACCGAATCGCACGAGTGGGTGCGCGTTGAAGCCGACGGCACGCTGACGATCGGCATTACCGACCATGCGCAGGACGCGCTGGGCGACATCGTCTTCCTGGAGCTGCCCGAAGTCGGCAAGTCGGTAGGCGCCGGCGACGCGCTGGCCGTGGTGGAGTCCGTCAAGGCCGCTTCCGACATCTACGCCCCGGTGGCCGGCGAAGTCATCGCCGTGAACGAAGCCGCGAGCGCCGCGCCGGAATCCGTCAACGCCAACGCCTTCGACGCATGGCTGTTCAAGCTGAAGCCGGCCAATGGCGACGATGTGAACGGCCTGATGACCGTCGACGCCTACAAGGCCAGCGTCGGCGCCTGACGCGCTGTACCAGCCGTCTCCCGAGCCAGGAGGCGGCGCCCGAGATGCCCGCGCGGCGGCCAGGCTGACCACCTGCCGCCCCGCCCCACGAGAGACTTGCCATGAATGCCCCGCTTCCCATGAACGCCGCCCAAGGTAGCCGGCCCACGCTGGCCGAACTGGAGGCGCGCGACGCCTTCGCCGCCCGTCACATCGGCCCGGACACCGCCGAACAGCAACACATGCTCAAGGTGCTCGGCTACGAGACGCGCGCCGCGCTGATCGACGCCGTGGTGCCCGCCGCCATCCGCCGCCGCGACGGCATGCCGCTCGGCGAATTCACCGAGCCGCTGACCGAGGAAGCCGCGCTGGCCAGGCTGCGCGGGCTGGCGAACAAGAACCGCGTGCTCAAGAGCTTCATCGGGCAGGGTTACTACAACACGCTCACGCCGGGCGTCATCCTCCGCAATATCTTCGAAAACCCGGCCTGGTACACGGCCTACACGCCGTACCAGCCCGAGATCTCGCAGGGCCGCCTGGAGGCGATGCTGAACTTCCAGCAGATGGTCACGGACCTGACCGGGCTGGACATTGCCAATGCGTCGATGCTGGACGAAGGCACCGCCGCCGCCGAGGCGATGACGCTGCTCCAGCGCGTGAACAAGCACGCCTCGAACACGTTCTACGTGGCGGACGACGTACTGCCGCAGACGCTGGAAGTGGTACGCACGCGCGCGCTGCCGCTGGGCATCGAGGTCAAGGTCGGCCCCGCCGCCGAGGCCGCCGGCGCCCATGCCTTCGGCGTGCTGCTGCAATACCCGGGCGTGAACGGCGACGTGGCCGACTACCGTGCCATCGCCGATGCCGTGCATGCGGCTGGCGGCCTGGTGGTGGCGGCGGCGGACCTGCTGGCGCTGACGCTGATCGTGGCGCCGGGCGAATGGGGCGCCGACGTGGCCGTGGGCAACTCGCAGCGCTTTGGCGTGCCGCTCGGCTTCGGCGGCCCCCACGCCGGCTACATGGCCGTGAAGGACGAATTCAAGCGCTCGATGCCGGGCCGTCTGGTGGGCGTGACCATCGACGCGCAGGGCAACAAGGCGTACCGGCTGGCGCTGCAGACGCGCGAGCAGCATATCCGCCGCGAGAAGGCCACGTCGAACATCTGTACCGCGCAGGTGCTGCTGGCCGTGATGGCGTCGATGTACGCCGTGTACCACGGGCCGCAGGGCCTCCAGCGCATTGCCCAGCGCGTGCACCGCCTGACCGCCACGCTGGCCGCCGGCCTGAAGGCGATGGGCGTGACCCCGGTCAACGCCACGTTCTTCGACACCCTGACGCTGGAAACCGGCTTCAACACCGAGGCCATCCACGCCGCCGCCACGGCGCGCGGCATCAACCTGCGCCATATCGGCGCCACCCGCGTGGGCATCTCGCTGGACGAGACCGCCTCGCGCGAGGACGTGGTCGCGCTGTGGGAGATCTTCGCGCATGGCAAGCCGGTGCCGGCCTTCGATGCGACCGAGGCGACCGTCGGCGACGGTTTCCCGGCCGCACTGGCCCGCCAGAGCGCCTACCTGACGCATCCGGTCTTCAACACGCACCACGCCGAGCACGAGATGCTGCGCTACCTGCGCTCGCTGGCGGACAAGGACCTCGCGCTGGATCGCACGATGATCCCGCTCGGCTCCTGCACCATGAAGCTCAACGCCACCAGCGAGATGATTCCGGTGACGTGGCCCGAGTTCAGCAAGATCCACCCGTTCGCGCCGCTCGACCAGACCGTGGGCTACCGCGAGATGATCGACCAGCTCGAGGCCATGCTCTGCGCCGCCACCGGCTACGCCGCGGTGAGCCTGCAGCCGAACGCGGGCTCGCAGGGCGAGTACGCCGGCCTGCTGATCATCCAGAAGTACCACGCCAGCCGGGGCGAGGCGCACCGCGACATCTGCCTGATTCCCTCGTCCGCGCACGGCACCAACCCGGCGTCGGCCCAGATGGCCGGCATGAAGGTGGTGGTGGTGGCGTGTGACGCCGACGGCAACGTCGACCTGCAGGATCTGGCGAAGAAGGCCGAGCAGCACAGCCAGAACCTCGCCGCGATCATGATCACCTACCCGTCCACGCACGGCGTGTTCGAGCAGGGCGTACAGCAGATCTGCGAGATCGTGCACCAGCACGGCGGCCAGGTCTACGTGGATGGCGCCAACATGAACGCGATGGTCGGCACCGCCGCGCCGGGCCAGTTCGGCGGCGATGTCTCGCACCTGAACCTGCACAAGACGTTCTGCATTCCGCACGGCGGTGGCGGCCCCGGTGTGGGCCCCGTGGCGGTGGGCGCGCACCTGGCGGACTTCCTGCCGAACCAGGACAGCGTGGGCTATCGCCGCGACGACAACGGCATCGGCGGCGTCTCGGCCGCGCCGTTCGGCTCGGCCAGCATCCTGCCGATCTCGTGGATGTACGTCGCCATGATGGGCTCGGCCGGCCTGACCGCCGCCACCGAGAACGCCATCCTGGCCGCCAACTACGTGGCGCGCCGGCTCTCGCCGCACTTCCCGGTGCTCTACGCCGGCCAGCACGGGCTGGTGGCGCACGAGTGCATCCTGGACCTGCGCCCGCTGCAGAAGGCCACCGGCATCAGCAACGAGGACGTGGCCAAGCGCCTGATGGACTACGGCTTCCACGCGCCGACGATGAGCTTCCCGGTGCCGGGCACGCTGATGATCGAGCCGACCGAGAGCGAGGCGCTGCACGAGCTGGACCGCTTCATCGACGCCATGATCGCCATCCGTGGCGAGATCGCGCGGGTGGAGGACGGCAGCTTCGACCGCGACGACAACCCGCTGCGCCACGCGCCGCACACCGCCGCCGTGATCACCGCCAATGACTGGACCCACGCGTACACGCGCGAGGAAGCGGCCTACCCCATTGCCTCGCTGCGCACGCAGAAGTACTGGCCGCCGGTGGGCCGGGCGGACAACGTGTACGGCGACCGCAACCTGTTCTGCGCCTGCGTACCGATGAACGAGTACGCGCAGGACTAAGGCGCCGTGTCTGGCGGCGTCCGGGCAGACCGGGCCCGCCGGCGCGCTTTGCATCCCGCAGCACACCATCCCTAGCGGAGGTCTCGTCCATGTGGAATCTCAGCGCCCCCTGGTGGGAATTCGTGCTGCGCGGGCTGATCGTCTACGCCGCGCTGCTATTCCTGATGCGCGTGTCGGGCAAGCGCCAGATCGGCCAGTTGTCGCCGTTGGACCTGGTGCTGCTGCTGATCATCTCGAACGCGGTGCAGAACGCCATGAATGGCGGCGACAACTCCGTGACCGCCGGGCTGATCCTGGCCGCCACGCTGTTCGGCGCCGACGTGCTGGTGGGCTATGGCACCTGGCGCAGCCACCGCCTGGAGACGCTGGTGGAAGGCCGGCCCGAGATCCTCATTCACCAGGGCGAGATCTTCCGTGATGTGATGCGCCGGGAGCGCATCACGCCGCGTGAGCTGCAGAAGGCGCTGCGCCGCAACGGCTGCGAGCGTGTGGCAGACGTGCATTTCGCTATCCTTGAGACAGACGGCACGGTCAGCGTGATCCAGAAGGAGAAGTCCGAGGAAGGGCAGGCCAAGCCGACCATCGACCCGATGTGGCAGGACCCCGCCCGGCCCGATGCCGATATGTCGCTCTGACCCGACACCCGACCGGCTCCCCGACTGCATTCCCGCCCTGCGCCCCCGCGCGCCGCCCCCTACCGGAGTTCCCCGTGGCTGTCAGCGTTTTCGATCTGTTCAAGGTAGGTATCGGGCCCTCCAGCTCGCATACCGTGGGGCCCATGCGTGCGGCCCTGATGTTCGCGCACGGGCTCGAGCGGGACGGCCTGCTGCCCCGCGTGGGTAGCGTGCGCGTGGAGCTGTACGGCTCGCTCGGCGCCACCGGCAAGGGCCACGGCACCGACAAGGGCGTGATGCTGGGGCTGATGGGCGATGCGCCCGACACCGTCGACCCGGAAACCATCGAGGCCCGGCTGGCCACGCTGCGCACCCGGCGCACGCTCGCTCTGCTCGGCACGCACGAGGTGCCGTTCGTGGAGCGCGAGCACATCGTGTTCTATCGGCGCGAGGCCATGGCCGAGCATCCCAACGGCATGAAGTTTCACGCCTTCGACGCGGACGGCACGCCGCTGCGCGAGGCACGCTATCTGTCCGTGGGCGGCGGCTTCGTGGTCACGGCCGGCGCGCCGAACACCCAGATCCTGGCGGCCGAGCGGCAGTTGCCGCACCCGTTCCGGAGCGGCCGGGCGATGCTGGAGATGGCGCACGCGAGCGGCAAGTCCATCGCCCGGCTCATGATGGAGAACGAACTGACCTGGCGGCCCGAGCAGGAAGTGACCGATGGCCTGCTTCATATCTGGGACGTGATGCAGCAATCCGTGGCGCGCGGCTGCCGCACCGACGGCGAGCTGCCGGGGCCGTTCAAGGTACGGCGGCGCGCGCCCGAGTTGTACCGGGGGCTGACGCTGCACGCCGAGCGGGCGCTCTCCGATCCGCTCTCCGTGATGGACTGGGTCAACCTCTACGCCATCGCCGTCAACGAGGAAAACGCCGCCGGCGGGCGTGTGGTCACGGCGCCGACCAACGGCGCGGCCGGCATCATCCCGTCGGTGCTGCACTACTACGACCGCTTCATTCCCGGCGCCAACCGCGCCGGCGTGGTCGATTTCCTGCTCACGGCGGGCGCCATCGGCCTGCTCTACAAGCTCAACGCCTCGATCTCGGGCGCCGAAGTCGGCTGCCAGGGCGAAGTCGGCGTGGCCTGCTCGATGGCCGCCGGCGCGCTGGCGGCGGTGCTCGGCGGCACGCCGGAGCAGGTCGAGAACGCGGCCGAGATCGGCATGGAGCACAACCTCGGCCTGACCTGCGACCCGGTCGGCGGCCTGGTCCAGATCCCCTGCATCGAACGCAACGCCATGGCGTCCGTCAAGGCGGTCAACGCCGCCCGCATGGCCCTGCGCGGCGACGGCACCCACTATGTCTCGCTGGATTCGGTCATCAAGACCATGCGCGAAACCGGCGCCGACATGAAGACCAAATACAAGGAGACGGCGCGCGGCGGGCTGGCGGTGAATATCGTGGAGTGTTGAGTACCTGCCGGCGTATCATGGCGGCACCCCCGGTTTGCCAAGAAGAAAACGGCCATGCAGACCTTCCATCAGCTGTTCGACGAGACTTCGTCCACCTTTACCTACCTGCTGATCGACGCCGAGACGCGCGAGGCGCTGCTGATCGATCCGGTGGACCGGCAGTACGCGCGTGACCTGGCGCTGCTGGGTGAGACCGGCGTGCGGCTGGTGTGGATTGTCGAGACCCACGCGCACGCCGACCACATCACCTCCGCCGGGCAGTTGGCCCAGCAGACGGGTGCCAACACCGCCGCGCCGTCCGGCTGCGACATCAAGCCCGCGCTGAAACAGCTGATCGACGGGGATACCGTCACCTTCGGCAAGCAGGTGCTGCGTGCGATCCATACCCCCGGGCACACCGCCGGCAGCATGAGCTACCTCTGGGAGGAAGCCACACCGGACGGCGTGGTGCGCCGCATCTTCACCGGCGATGCGCTGCTGATCGACGGCTGCGGCCGCACCGATTTCCAGTCCGGCGACGCCGGCACACTGTTCGACAGCCTCACCGAGAAGCTTTTCCGCCTGCCCGACGACACGCTGGTCTACCCCGCCCACGACTACAGGGGCCGCACCCAGTCGACCATCGGCCATGAGCGCGCGCACAACAGCCGCGTGGCGGGACGCACGCGCGACGAGTTCATCGTCATGATGCGCGCCCTCAACCTGCCCCGACCCAAGCTGATCGATATCGCCGTGCCGGCGAACCAGCGCCTGGGACTCGTGACCGGGCGAGATGGGGAAAGCGTGCCGCACGGCATCTGATTTTTCGTTCTTCTACTACCCGGAGTGACCAGCATGGCCGAACACACCGCCGAGATCGTGTGGGAGCGTGGCGATCAGGATTTCGTGAGCAACCGCTACAGCCGCAAGCATGCGCTGCGCTTCGACGGCGGCGCGGAAGTGCCGGGCTCGTCGTCGCCGCACGTGGTGCCGCTGCCGATGTCCGATGCCAGCGCGGTGGACCCCGAGGAAATGCTGATCGCCTCGATTTCGGCCTGCCACATGCTGTGGTTCCTGGCGCTGGCCGCCAAGCAGCGCTTTGTGGTCGATCGCTATGTGGACAAGTCGGTGGGCGAGATGGCCAAGACCGCCGAAGGCCGCATGGCGGTGACCGTGGTGACGCTGCGTCCCGATGTCACGTTCTCGGGCGAGCGCCTGCCGACCCGCGCGGACATCGATCACCTGCACCACGCCGCGCACGACGCCTGCTTCATCGCAAATTCGGTGAAGTCCGAGATCCGATGCGAGCCGGTGTATCCGACCTGACCCCTGCAAACGCCTAATACGCGGCACGAAGGAATTCATTTGACTTCGCCCCCTGCGCTGCAATACTGAGACCGCACACGCGGGCACATGGCCCCGCCGGAGGAGGTACATCATGCATCACAGCAAGCGATGGGGGATGGTGCTCGGCGCCGCAATCGCAGTGGTTGCGGCCGGCGTGCAGGCGCAGTCGAAACCGGTGGCCTATCCGGCCAAGGGTCAGTCCGCGCAGCAGCAGTCCAAGGACGACGGGGAGTGCTATAGCTGGGCCAAACAACAGACCGGGATAGATCCCGCGGTGGTAGCCCAGGCACCGCCGCAACAGCAGGCCCAGGGCGGCCAGCGCGTGCAAGGCGCGGCGCGCGGGGCAGCCGGCGGCGCTGTGGTGGGCGCGATTGCGGGCGATGCCGGCAAGGGCGCGGCGGCCGGTGCCGCGGTCGGGACCATGGCGGGCGGCTCGCGGAACCGGCAGGAACGCCGCAACGTGCAGGCAGCGAACGAACAGAACGCCGCAAGCCAGCAACAGGCGATGGGCAGCTACTACCAGGCGTGGAAGGCTTGCATGGGTGGCAAGGGATACACGGTGCAGTAGCGCCGCCCTGCCGCCGGCTTCAGGCTTCCCAGCGCTCGCAGGTACGCCGCACGGTTTCGCGCAGGCTGTGCGCATCGGCATCGACGGTGCGCACCCAGTGCGCGTCGTTGTCGCGGCTCGAGGCCAGCGCGCGGATGTTCTCGAGCGCCTTGAGCGACCCGAGCGCCTCCGCGTGCGGCACCAGCGCGTCGCAAATCGACAAAATATGATCCGAGATCGGCATCCGCGTCAGTTCGTTCGGATGCACGTACTCGCCCTCCAGCCCGAAGCGGCACGCCTGGAAGCGGTTGAAGGTGTACACCAGGTAGTCGTCTTCCTGCGGCATGAACGGCCGTGACAGCAGCAGGTAGCGCGCCAGCGCCTGGATGTACGCCGCGATGTCGCAGGCGCGCTCCACGGTCAGCGGGGTGTCCATCACGCGCACCTCGATCGTGCCGAACTCCGGCTTGGGACGGATATCCCAATAGAAGTCCTTCATGCTCTCGATCACGCCCGTGTTGCGCATCTTGTTGAAGTACGCCGTGAAGGCGTCCCACGTCAGCACGTGCGGCGCGCGGCCGCTCATCGGGAACGCCGCCACCGAGTTCAGCCGCGCCGAGGCAAAGCCGGTATCCACCCCCTGCACGTACGGCGACGACGCCGCCAGCGCAATGAAGTGCGGCACGTAGCGGCCGATGGCGTGGAGCAGGAACAGCGACTCGTCCGCGCTCGGGCAGCCGATGTGGACGTGCTGGCCGAACACCGTGAACTGCTTGGCGAGGTAGCCGTACAGCTCGGAAATGTACTGGTAGCGCGGCGAATCGGAGATGGTCCGGTCCGACCATTGCTGGAACGGATGGGTGCCGCCGCCGCAGATGCCCAGGTTCAGCGAGCGGGAGGCGCGCGTCATCAGGTCGCGCATGACCGTCAGCTCCTCCAGCGCCTGCGCGTAGTCGCGGCAGATGCCGGTACTGATCTCGATCATCGACGGACTGATCTCGGGCTTGATGTCCCCCGCGTGCTGGGCGCCCTTGAGCGCACGCAGCAGATCCGGCGCAAACGGCGCCAGGTCATAGTCATGACGGTTCACGAGCTGGAGTTCCAGCTCCACGCCAAACGTCAGCGCCTCGGAATGCTTGAACGGTTCGAGCGACATCAGCGCCCTCCTCCATTGTCACGCGCCTCGCCGGCATAGCGCAGCGCCCAGGACGCGATGACCGGCCCCAGCAACTGTTCGATGGCCAGCGCGCACAGGATGATCGATGCCAGCGGCCCGCCGGTGCTCGGGTACAGGCGCGCCACGTCGTTCATCAGCAGGTAGGCCAGCCCAGACATCGGCGCCAGCGCCAGCCCCAGCGCCATGCACTGGCGCAGGCTCAAGCCCGAGAACGATCCGAGCGACACCACGCCGGCCAGCTTCGCCACATGGCGCATCACGACCAAGGCCACCGCCAGCGTGCCGCCGACCACCCAGTCATGCGCCGTCAGCGGCAGGCCCAGCGACACCACCATCACGATGATCAGCAGGCTCCCGGCGCTGCCGAAGTGCGCCGGCCACACGTGCGGCTGGCGGTCCTGGTGCTTGAAGACCACGCCGGCCAGCATCAGCGTCAGCGGCATGGACAATTTTAGGACGCGCGTCAGCGCCAGCGTGAACAACACCAGCCCCACCAGCACCAGGAAGCTGTAGTGATCGTCCGCGGACATGCGCGCGTACAGCGCGTGCCCGAGCTTGCCCACCACCCACGCCAGCAGGCACGAGCCCACCAGCAGGTAGAGCGGATGCAGCAGCGCCGCGCCGATATTGCCGTATTCGGAATGGAGCCAGCCCGTGGCCACCTGGACGATGGCCGCCGCGTAGATGCTGTTCAGCGCCGCCATGGCCATCAGCCGTTCCGTGACCTGCCCCTCGGCGCGCAGTTCGTTCTTGAGCTGGAGCACGATGGTGGGCGAGGTACTGACCGCGATGCCGCCGGCCAGGATCGCCACGCCCGGCGACGCCCCGAGCCACTGGAGTACCGTGGCAACCAGCCCCCAGGTCAGCAGGCTCTCGGCCGCGCTGGTAAACAATAGCCAGCGGTTGGCGCGCAGCCATGACAGCGACAGCCGGTGGCCGAGTTCGAACAGGGCCAGGGCCAGCGCCATGTCGATCAGCACCCGCGTCTGCAGGATCATGTTGTCGTCGACGATGCTGCGGCCGAGCATGCCGGCGAACAGCCCCACCACCGCGTAGCCGACGATGCGCGGCAGGCCCAGCCAGCGGCGGCAGACCTCTCCGGCCAGGCCCGCGCCAACCAGCGCGAGACCCACCCAGAACAGGCCGCCCGGCACCAGCGGCAGGGTCGGGAAAAGTTGGCTCAATCCGTTCATGGCCGACATGGTAACGGAAGCACTTGGGTTGCAGTGTCGGGCTTTGTCCGACCCCCCATGGAAGATGCCGGCAACTCACGGCAACTTCCAATAAAAAACGCCATCGTCGGCGATGGCGTTTTGTAGGAGTTTCAAGAATCAGAATCGGGGACGGTTTCCCGGGCCGGTTTCAGCGCCCGGAGCTCCCTCGCACCGCCCCGAAGTTACACACCCCACACCTTCCACTTCGGACGGGTGGCCTTCAGGCTGGCCTCCGCCTTGGCGTACAGCGGGCGGGTGCGGCCCTTGTCCGCGCCGAGGTTGCGGGCGCGTTCGAACCAGCCCAGCGCCGTCTCGCGCTGGCCCATGCCCAGCGCCGCCAGCACCGCGTGCAGCCAGGTTTCGGCATCCCAGTCGGCGCGGGCGGCGAAGGCCAGCTGGAAGTCGGTCAGCGCTTCCGGAAACTGCTCCATCTCCGTCAGCAGCCGGGCCCGCTGGGCGCGCGGCGCGGCCTGGTCGGCCGGATCGCCCTCGGTCAGCAACACCGCCCGCTCGAACAGCGGCAGCGCGCGGGCCGGCTCGGCCAGTTCGTGCCAGATCTGGCCGAAGCGGTTGAACAGCCACGCGTCCTCCACCAGCAGCGAGCGGCGTTGCAGGGCTTCGAGTTCACCCAGGGCGTCGATCTTGTCGTGCTCGTCCATCGCCGCCATGCCCGCCTGCAGCAACGCCGCATAGTGGGCGCGGGCGTGCGCCATGGCGTGGGCGCCGGCGGTGCGGGCCTCCACGGGCAGCGCGTCCAGCCGCGCATCCATATGGGTGATGGCGGCGCGCGCGGATTCGGTGGCATCGCGCCCGCCCAGCGCGCGCCAGGCGGCTACCAGCCGGCTGAACGCCCACGTCACATCGGCCGGATTGCGCTCCACCGGGTAGCGGTTGAGCACCTCGCCGGCCAGCTCCACCACCTGCTTGTGCTGGCCCGCCGACGCATGGGCGTCGAGCAGGTCGATCCAATGGTCGATGAAATCGCTCGCGGCCATGCCCTTGTGGTGCAGTGCCACTTTTTCCTCGACATGGGCGGCATCGGCCGGCAGCAGGCGCGCCGTGAGCCGGCACAGCAGCGAGTACAGGTGCGGGTCGGCGTTGCCGCCGTGGCCGTCGGCATCGCCCTCACCTGTGGAAAAGTAGGCTTCGAAGCGCTCCAGCCCTTTGCGGCAGGTGGCCTCCAGCATCGGCTTCAGGGCCGACTCGGACGCCGGCACCTCGTCGATGAACGCGCCCAGCGCCGTGGCGGCGTGGAAGTAGGCGGCGCCGTCGTCGGCATCGGCGGTCATGGCGAAACCCTGCCAGGCCGGCGGCGTACCCGGCGCTGCGTCGGCAGACTGATGGCGCCAGGTCAGGTCGCGTACCTGCGCCTGCGGGTCGGGCCGCTGGCGCAGGTAGGTGGCCAGGTCGTCCAGCGCGCCGGCGCGGTCGCTGCCCAGCCGCAGCGGCGCGCGCAGCCGGCGCGCCTCGGGGTGATCGGGGTGCTCGGCCAGCACGCGCTCGGCCTCCATGCCCGCCATGGCGTCGCCGGCTTCTGGCGTCAGGTCGAGCAATTCGGGGGAATCGAGGGCGATACGGGCCAGGCAGATGCGCATCAGCGGCTCGCCAAGCTGGCTGGCGGCGTCGGCACGATCCACGTAGTCCTGCACCAGCGGCAGGATATCGGCGGCGCCGAGATCCGGCGCGCGATACAGCAGGTCGTGCCAGTAGCGACCCGCGCGGGCGAAATCGTTGAGCCGGAAGGCGACGAAGCCGGCGTAGAAGTGCGCGGCCCACTCGCCCGACGCCAGCCCGTTGCGGCGCGCGGCCTCGTGGAGCCACGGCAGCGCCTCGGCGTCCTGCCCCTGGCGCATCAGCAGCGTGCCGTAAAGATGGGCGAGCGCGCCGCGCGACGCCCAGCGGTGCACCGGCGCCAGCGGCAGCTCGGGCAGACGGGCCATGGCGGCCTCCAGCGCGGCCAGCGCGCCGGGCACATCGTCCTGGTCCGCATGCAGTTGCGCCTGCAGCGCGGCGTAGTCGACCACTTCGGGGTGGGCCTCGCAAAGCTGGTCGGCGATCTGTAGCGCCTCGGCGTGGCGCCCGGCATTGGCTAGCGCAATCGCGTGCTCATAACTGACTTCCTGCACGGACGGCTCCTATGGAAAAAGTATGCAAAAGCGCGATTATGCGCCAACGCCGGGAAAGACCATGGGAAGAACAGCGGGGGAAACCCATCTGCTTTGGTATAAAAAAACGCCACCCGGGGGGTGGCGTGAGTCCTGCAGGCGCGCCGGCCGGAGGAAAGCCAGCCGGCGGCCCTGTGTCTTGCGCAGTCAGGGCTTACTTGCCGCCCACCGTTTCCAGCACGGTCCACTTGCCGTCCACGACCTTGTAAACGGTAATGCCGCCGTCCTTCAGGTCACCGCGGGCGTCATAGGCCAGCGTCTTGGTGGTCACGCCCTGCATGTTGGTCGCGGCCAGTACCGGCAGGTAACGCGCCGGGTCAGCCGAGCCGGCCTTGATCATCGCCGTCATCATGGCGGTGGCGCCGTCATAGGCGTACGGCGAGTAGGTCTGCACCTTGCCGCCGAAGCGCTTTTCGTACTTCTTCTCGTACGCGGCGCCGCCCGGCATCTGGTCCAGCGGCAGGCCGGCCAGCGACACCACCGTGCCATCGGCCGCCGAGCCGGCCAGCTTCAGGAAGTTGTCGGTCTTCGACATTTCGCCCGACACCAGCGGCGCCTTCAGGCCCAGTTCCTTGACCTGCTTGGCCATCGGGGCCGATTGGGTCTCGGCGCCGCCGTAGAAGATCACGTCCGGGTTGCTGCGCTTCAGGTTGGTCAGCACGGCCTTGAAGTCCACCGCCTTGTCGTTGGTGAACTCGCGGCGCACGATCTTGCCGCCGGCGGCCTTGGCGGCCTTCTCGAACTCGTCAGCCAGACCCTGGCCGTAGGCGGTACGGTCATCGACGATGGCGATGTTCTTGGCACCCAGCTTCTTCACCACAAAGGCGCCGATCACCGAACCCTGCTGGGTATCGGACGTCATCATGCGGAACGTGGTCTTGAAGCCCTGGCGCGTGTACTCGGGGGCCGTGGCCATGGCGATCTGGGGAATGCCGGCGCGGTTGTAGACCATCGACGCCGGGATGCTGGTGCCCGAGTTGAAGTGGCCGAGCATGCCCTGGATGCCCGAGTCCACCAGCTTCTGGGCCACCACGGAACCCGTCTTCGGATCTGCCTGGTCATCTTCCGAGACCAGCACGAACTTGACTTCCTTGCCGCCGATCTTCGGCTTGGTGGCGTTCATGTCCTCGATGGCGAGGACCACGCCGTTCTGCATGTCCTTGCCGTACTGCGCCTGGCCGCCGGTCATCGGGGCGGCGAAGCCCAGCTTGATTTCCTGCGCCTGCGCGAAGGCAGCCTGCGCGGCGGTCAGGCCTGCAACGGCCATGGCAACGGTCATGGCCGTTTTTTGGAATGTCGAGCTCATCAGTTCTCCTTGGGTCCCATTGGGTGCTTAGGGTGCCGTATTGTGGCTGCGCGGCCGGCCTCCGGCGCGCATCGCGGACCGGCGTTGGCAGCACCGCTCCGTTCCTCGGTTGCGCGGCGGGGTCGGGATCGCCGGCCCCCACCGCACGCATCGACAACCGATCAACTAAGGACTTGCTTAATACTTAGCCAATCGTCATCAGACTTGCATTGCCGCCCGCTGCCGCCGTGTTGACGGACAGCGAACGCTCGATCAACAAACGCTCCAGCGCGACATTCGGTTCACCGTGAGCCAACCCCTGCACGCCGACGATGGGACCAGGCCGCTGGGCCACCTGTTCGCAGACGGTACGCAGCTGGTCGGAATCGCCGTGGTGCAGCACCGCGTCGAAAGCGGCGTCCGCAGCCTGCGCATCTTGCCAGTTGGCGGCCAGGCGGACGCGCGATTGTACTGCCTGGGGCAGGCGCGACAGCAAGCCCTTGTTTGCAGTGGTGTCTGGCCACAACGCCTGGGCGCCCACGGCCAGTACGGCGGCCAGCTGGGTGAGCAGGTCTGCCTCTTGCTGGGCCAGGCACAGCACCCGCTCGCGCGGCAGCAGCGAGTAGGTATTGCGCTCGCCGGTGGGGCCGGGCAGCGTCACGGCCAGGCCGGACGGGCTCGCCTCGGCGAAGCGGTCGCAGGCGGCCGCCAACTCGGGTTGCGAGCCCTGCGCCCACGCCTTCAGCGCGGCCAGGCCGGATGAGACCGGCGCAACCTGCGCCCCGCCGTTGGTATCGGCGCTACGCACGGTGCGGGCCACGGCGTCCTGCGGGCACACCGACAGCAGGCGGTGCAGGTAGAGCGGGCCGCCCGCCTTGGGGCCGGTGCCGGACAGGCCCTCGCCACCAAACGGCTGCACGCCAACCACTGCACCAACAATGTTGCGATTCACATACAGGTTGCCCACATGGGCACGATCCACGATGCGGGCGATGGTTTCGTCAATCCGCGTATGGATGCCCAGCGTCAGGCCATAGCCGGTGCCGTTGATCTGGTCGATCATCGTGTCGAGCGCGGCGCGCGGGTAGCGCACCACGTGCAGCACCGGGCCGAAGACCTCGCGTTGCAACTCATCCAGGCTTTCCAGCTCGATCAGCGTGGGCGGCACGAAGGTGCCGTGGCGGCAGGCGGCAGACTGCGCGGCGCCCGGATCGGCCTGATGGACACGGCGGCCCTTGGCGCGCATCGCCTCGATATGGCGGACGATGCCGGTACGCGCTTCGTCGTCGATCACCGGGCCGACGTCGGTCGAGAGGCGGTCCGGGTTGGCCAGCGTCAGCTCGCCCATCGCGCCCTTGAGCATTTCCAGGATGCGGTCGGCCACGTCTTCCTGCAGGCACAGCACGCGCAGCGCGGAGCAGCGCTGGCCAGCCGAGTCGAAGGCGGAGGACACCACGTCCGCCACCACCTGCTCGGCCAGCGCGGACGAATCCACGATCATCGCGTTCTGGCCGCCGGTTTCGGCGATCAGCGGGATCGGACGGCCGGCGGCGTCCAGACGGCCAGCCACGTTGCGTTGCAGCAGGCGCGCCACCTCGGTGGAGCCGGTGAACATCACGCCCTTGACGCGGGCATCGCCCACCAGCATGGCGCCGACGGTCTCGCCGCGGCCCGGCAGCAGTTGCACGGCACCAGCCGGCACGCCGGCCTCGCGCAGCAGGCGCACGGCCTGGGCGGCGATCAGCGGGGTCTGCTCGGCCGGCTTGGCCAGCACCGGGTTGCCGGCGGCCAGCGCGGCAGCCACCTGGCCGGTGAAGATCGCCAGCGGGAAATTCCACGGGCTGATGCAGACCACCGGGCCCAGCGGGCGATGGGTATCGTTCGAGAAGCCCTCCCGCACCTGCACCGCGTAGTAGCGCAGGAAGTCCACGGCCTCGCGCACTTCGGCAATCGCGTTCGAGAAGGTTTTGCCGGCCTCGCGCATGATGGTGCCCATCAGCGACTGCATCTGGGCTTCCATCAGGTCAGCGGCGCGCTCCAGGGCGGCGGCGCGCACCTCGGGCGGCGTGGCCTGCCAGATCGGCGCCACGTTGACGGCGGCGGCCAGCGCGGCCTCGATCTCGTCCGGTGTGGCTTCGCTGACGTGGCCCACCACGTCGCGGTGGTCGGCCGGATTCAGCACCGGGGCGAACACGGCGTCGGCGCGCGACACATCGCCACCCAGCAGCGGCTCGGCACGCACGGTGTCGCTCGTGCCGGCCAGCAGCGCCGACGACAGCGACGCCAGCCGGTGCTCGTTCGACAGATCGATACCGATCGAATTGGCGCGCGACTTGCCATACAGCGCGCGCGGATGCGGGATGCGCGGGTGCGGCAGGCCGAGCGTGCCTTCGGTCTTGTGCATCTGCTCGACCACGGCCACCGGGTCGGCCACCAGCTCGTCGAGGGCGATGGTGTCGTCGGCAATCCGGTTCACGAACGACGTATTTGCGCCATTTTCCAGCAGGCGGCGGACCAGATAGGCCAACAGCGTTTCGTGCGTGCCCACCGGCGCGTAGATCCGGCAAGGCCGGTTGAACTTGCCCTCGGCAAGGGGACCCACCACCTGGTCGTACAGCGGCTCGCCCATGCCGTGCAGGCACTGGAACTCGTATTGGCCGGGGTAGTAGTTCTGGCCGGCGATCTGGTAGATCGCCGAAAGCGTGTGCGCGTTGTGCGTGGCGAACTGGGGATAGATCGCGTCGGGCACGGACAGCAGCTTGCGCGCGCAGGCGATGTACGACACATCGGTGTACACCTTGCGCGTATAGACCGGGTAGCCCTCCAGGCCATCGACCTGCCCGCGCTTGATCTCGCTATCCCAATAGGCGCCCTTGACCAGGCGGATCATCAGGCGGTGCCGGCTGCGGCGCGCGAGGTCGATCACATAGTCGATCACGAACGGGCAGCGCTTCTGGTAACCCTGCACCACGAAGCCGATGCCGTTCCAGCCGGCGAGGTCGGGTTCGAAGCAGAGGCGTTCGAGCAGGTCGAGCGAGATTTCGAGGCGGTCTGCCTCTTCCGCATCGATATTGATGCCGATGTCGTACTGGCGCGCCAGCATCGTCAGGGACTTCAGGCGGCCGTAGAGTTCCGAGATCACGCGCTCGTGCTGGGCGCGGCTGTAGCGCGGATGCAGCGCGGACAGCTTGATCGAGATGCCCGGGCCCTCGTAGATGCCCCGGCCGCGTGACGCCTGGCCGATGGCGTGGATGGCCTGCTCGTAGGAGGCCAGGTAGCGCTGGGCGTCGGCCTCGGTCATGGCGGCTTCGCCGAGCATGTCGTACGAGTAGCGGAAGCCTTCGGCCTCGTATTTCCGGGCGTTGGCGAGCGCCTCGGAGATGGTCTCGCCGGTGACGAACTGCTCGCCCATCAGGCGCATGGCCATATCCACGCCCTTGCGGATCAGCGGCTCGCCGCCCTTGCCGATGATGCGCGTCAGCGCCTTCGACAGCCCGGACTCCGTATGCGTGGCGACCAGCTTGCCGGTCAGCAGCAGGCCCCAGGTGGCGGCGTTGACGAACAGCGACGGGCTCTGGCCCAGGTGCGACTGCCAGTTGGCGCCGCTGATCTTGTCGCGGATCAGCGCGTCGCGCGTGGCCTTGTCGGGAATGCGCAGCAGCGCTTCGGCCAGGCACATCAGCGCCACGCCTTCCTGCGACGACAGCGAGAATTCCTGAATCAGGCCCTGCACCAAGCCTTCGCGGCCGGTGCCCACCTTCTGCTCGCGCAGGCGCTGGGCCAGCGTCTTGGCCATCTTGATCGCGGCGTCGGCCTGTTGCTGCGGCAGGCGGGCCTGTTCCAGCAGCACCGGCACGCAATCGGTTTCCGGGCGACGATAGGCCGAGGTAATCGCAGCGCGCAGCACGGACTGCGGCTGGATACTCTGGGCGAATTCGAGGAATGGCTGCGGGGCGGTGTCGCCCGGTTGCACCTCGGTGTCGCTGCCGTCGGCGTCCGCGCTGGCGCCGAACCCGCCTTCGTGCGGCAGATGGCCGCGCTCGACCTGCTCCAGATACGTGAAGATCGCCTGCTTGATCAGCCAGTGCGGGGTGCGGTCGATCGATTGGGCAACGCGTTTGAGGCGGTCGCGCGAGGCGTCGTCGAGCTTGACGCCGAGGGTGGTGGTGGCCATGCGAGCAGTTCTCCGAAAAGCGGGGGAAGCGGCCACGCGGTCCGCGCGCGGTGCGCACGCGAGCCCCGGCCGCTTCAGGGCTGCCGCGATATTACCCTCGGAAAATTGCGAGGTGCAACCTAGTGCAACCCCTTAGCCTGCGAAGGGGTGCGACGGTTGCACCACTACAACACTTTGCACGCCGTCTAGATCCGCAGCGGGTCGATCTCCAACTGCCAGCGCACCCCCTTCACGGCGCTGCCGACCTCGCCAAATGTTTGCACCCACTCGCTCACAAACCGTTGCAACACCGGGCGGGCGCTCGCTTCCACCAGCATCTGCGCACGCTCCTTGTTGAAGATCCGCACCATCGACATCGGCACCGGGTCGTGGAGTTGCACCTCTGGCGCCAGCGCACAGGCATCGGCCCGTTCGCGCGCGGCCTGGAGGAAGGCCAGCGCCCGTTCGAGCTGGCCGTGCTCGGCCGTGACCAGCACTTGATAGGCGAATGGCGGCAGGCTGGCCTGACGGCGCTCGCGCAACTGGCTGGCGGCAAATCCATCATAGTCATGCCGGACCAGCGCCTGCAACGCCGGGGCGTCCGGGTAACGGGTCTGGATCAAGACTTCGCCCGGCAGCCCGGCCCGGCCCGCGCGGCCGGAGACCTGCATCAGCGACGCGAACAGGTGCTCGGCGGCGCGGAAGTCGTGACTGAACATCGCGGCGTCCGGATGGACGATGCCGACCAGCGTCACGCGCTGGAAGTCGTGGCCCTTGGCCACCATCTGCGTGCCAACCAGGATGTCGACCTCGCCCGCGTGGACTTCGTCGAACATCGCCTGCGCGGTGCCCTTGCGGCGCGTGGAGTCGGCGTCGATCCGGGCGATGCGGGCGTCTGGAAAACGCGTGGCGAGGGCCTCCTCGATGCGCTGCGTGCCCCGCCCAAGTGGCGCAATATCGACATTGCCGCAGTCAGGGCAGTGATGCGGCACTGGCGATTCCAGCCCGCAGTGGTGGCAGCGCAGCCGGCGCTCCGGCCGGTGCAGCACGAGGTACGCCGAGCAACGCGGGCAGCCGGAGAGCCAGCCGCAACTGTCGCAGGCCAGCACCGGCGCATAGCCGCGCCGGTTCAGGAACAGCAGGCTTTGCTGGCCGCGCTCCAGCCGTTGCTGGATGGCGTCCAGCAGCGGCACGGAGAGCCCTTCGAACAGATGGCGCTGGCGCTGCCGCTCATGGTTCAGGTCGATCAGCCGCACAGTGGGCAGCGCGGCGTCCGCCTGGGCGCGCTCGCGCAGCACGAGCTTGCGGTAGGCGCCCTGCTCGGCGCGATGCCAGGTCTCCATGGACGGCGTGGCGGAGCCCAGCACGATGCCGATCTTCAATTGGTTGGCGCGCCAGACGGCCAGGTCGCGCGCCGAGTAGCGCAGCCCTTCCTGCTGCTTGTATGACGTATCGTGCTCTTCATCGACGACAATCAGCCGCAAGTGCGGCATCGACGCCAGCACCGCCATCCGCGTACCCAGCACGATGCGCGCCTCGCCGCGATGGGCGGCGAGCCATTGCAGACTGCGCTCCTGATCGGCCAGCCCGCTGTGGAGCACGGCCAGCGGCTCATGCGGGAAGCGGGCGGCAATGCGGGCCTGGAGCTGCGGCGTGAGATTGATCTCAGGCACGAGCATCAGGATCTGCGCGGCGGGGTCGGCGGCCAGCAGGCTCGCCATGGCGTGCAGGTAGACCTCGGTTTTGCCGCTGCCGGTGACGCCGTGTAGCAGGAACGGCGCGAAGCCTTCGGCGCCGGCGATGGCGTCCACGGCCTGCCGCTGCTCGTCGTGGAGGGGCGGCGCGACGGAGGGTGGCTGGTCCGGCGCAATATCGAGCAGCCTTCGCGCAGCAATCGACGATTCGATCCAGCCGGCGCCTTCCCACTCGGCCAGCCGGGCGGGGGCGGCGGTGCAGAGGGCGCGGGCGTCCGCCAGACCGATCCAGTCCGGCGTTGCGGCCAGCGCGGCGGCCAGCGCATGGGCGGTGCGGGAGCGCGTGGGTACGGCGGCGCGCAAGGCATCGCCCTGCCCTTCGCGTACCCGGTACTGCGTGCTTTGGGCGCGTTGGCCGAGGCGACCCCACGTCTCGGCCTCGCGCAGCGAGGGCGGCAGCGCAGGCAGCATGACCTCGCCCAGCCGGCGGTGGTAGTAGCGCGCCGCAAAACGGGCCAGCGCCATCCATTCGGCGTTCAGCGGGGGCATCCAGCCGATATGGCGCTCCACCGGGCGCAGGCGGTCCGGGGGCACATCGCTGCTGTCGGCCATCTCCACGGCCACGCCGACCATGCTGCGGCGGCCGAACGGCACCACCACGAGGTCACCCGGGGCCACGCCATGCGCGGCCACGTAGTCGAAACAGTCGTCGGCCGGGGTATCGAGCGCCACGCGCACGATTGGTGCCGGGCCCGGGGAGGCTTCCAATGTCTGTGATGTTTGCGCGACGTCGAGCAGGGGGACGGTCATCGGCGGCCCCCCGACTGGTGCAGCCCGGGTGCGCAATCGTTGTGCATGCGGCGCATGGTCGACACCATGAGAAAAGTCTGTGTGCGGCGCAACATCAACTTAAAGTAAAACTTCAAATGTGACCCTAAGTCGATGATCCATGGATGGTTTTCCACCTCCCCCGGAGTGCCTGTGGATAACTTTGTTGAAAAGTCGCGCCAACTTCCCCGGAAGGCGCTTAAATCCACGGTTCCATCGCTGTCGGCAGCTCGCTTGAAGAAGATTCAAAGCCTTATGAATCAAGGACTTGCGAAGACCCCCCAACTGAGTTAAGGGGTAACCCGCTCGTGCACTGCCGCAAACCTATCAGTGTGCATAAGTCAAGCCTTGACAACGGCCCATCGGCACCTTTTTGGAGACAAATCAAAAAATAGTTTACTTGACAGCCCCTGGCGTGAGCCTCCCCGTGCACAAGGCCGGCGCACGGACCCGCGTCGCTGCGACGCGGGGTATTTCAAACGGCCGACAGACTGTGTTACCGCGCGCCGCGCAGGGCGCGACTGTAACGATGCACCTCGTCCACCAGCACGGAAACGCTCTCGGGCGGCGTGAACTGCGAGATGCCATGGCCGAGGTTGAACACGTGTCCGTCACTCCCGCCGCCGGCGGCGTAGGTGTCGAGAACGCCACGCACCTGCTCGCGGATGGCCGCTTCGGGCGCGAACAGCACGGTCGGATCGATATTGCCCTGCAAGGCCACCTGCCCGCCCGTGCGGCGACGGGCCTGGGCGAGGTTCACGGTCCAGTCGAGACCGATGGCATCGGGACCGATCTCGGCGATTTGCTCGAGCCAGTGGCCGCCGCCCTTCGTAAAGACAATCGCCGGAATCTGCTGGCCCTCGTGCTCGCGCTTGAGGCCGGCCAGCACGCGCCGCATGTATTCGAGCGAGAAGCGCTGGTACATGCCGTCGGCCAGCGCGCCGCCCCAGGTATCGAACACCATGACGGCCTGCGCGCCCGCCTCGATCTGGGCGTTCAGGTAGGCGGACACGGCCTGCGCGTTGATGTCGAGGATGCGATGCATCAGGTCCGGGCGGCCGTACATCATCGCCTTGACCGTGCGGAAGTCGTCCGAGCCGCCGCCTTCGACCATGTAGCAGGCCAGCGTCCACGGGCTGCCCGAGAAGCCGATCAGCGGCACGCGCTGGCAGCCGTCCTGGATCAGCGCGCGGCGGATCTCGCTCACGGCGTCAAAAACGTATTGCAGGGACGCCATGTCCGGCACGGCGAGCCTGGCCACATCGCCTTCAGTGCGCAGCGGGTGCGCGAAGCGCGGGCCTTCGCCTTGGGCGAACGACAGGCCGAGGCCCATCGCGTCGGGCACGGTGAGGATGTCCGAGAACAGGATTGCGGCGTCTAGCGGATAGCGGTCGAGAGGCTGAAGCGTCACTTCCGTTGCGTAGGCGGGATTCTTCGCCAGCCCGAGGAAGCTCCCCGCGCGGGCGCGCGTGGCGTTGTATTCGGGCAGGTAGCGGCCCGCCTGGCGCATCAGCCACAGCGGCGTGTACTCGGTGGGTTGCCGGCGCAGCGCGCGCAGGAAGGTATCGTTCTGCAATGCGGTCATGGTCATCCTCTCAAGACCGCCATTCTAAGGGATGGCCGCCGCCGCACGCTGTTCGGGAAAGATGTCACGCATCGTCGAAGATGCCGACGAAGGCCTGCGCGGCACGGCGCATCCACTCGCGGGCGCGCGGCGCGTCCGGTTGCAGGCGGGCGAAGCCGTGGGTCATGCCGCTGGCCTCGATCGTGACGACCATGGCGTCGTGGCGCACGAGGAAATCCGCGTAGGCAAGGCCGTCATCGCGCAATACGTCGTTGGCGGCTACCAGCACCACGCTGGCCGGCGGCAGCTGCGACGGCGCGGTGGCCATCAAATGGATGCGTGGGTCGGTGGTCTCGGGGCCACGGGTCAGGGCGTCGGCGCCGATGAACTGGGTCCAGAACCAGGCCATCTCGTCACGCGTCAGGCCAGGGCCATCGGCGAAGGCGCGGTAGCTCTCCGTGGTCAGCACCGGCGCGGTAACCGGATAGATCAGCAGCTGCGCGTTGACGACTGGCGCGCCAGCGGCGGCATTGACCTCGCGGGCGGCCAAGGCGGCGAGGTGTCCACCCGCGCTATCGCCGGCCACGGCGAGGAAGTCGGGATCGACGTCGAGCGCTTCGCGCATTGCCGCCAGCGCGCGCACGGCGTTAATGGCGTCATCGCACGGTGCGGGGAAAGCGTGTTCTGGCGCGAGCCGGTAGTCGACACTGGCCACCGCGCAGCCCGTGTCTTCGGCCAGTAAGGCAGCTACCGTGTGGTGGGTGCGCGGCGAGCCGACCACCCAGCCGCCGCCATGGAAATAGACGATCAGGCGCGGGCGTGCCACCTCGGCAGGGCGAAACAGGCGCACGGGCAGCGATGCCGCGCCTGGCTCGAGCGCGATGTCGGTGACGCCCATCCCCGCTGGGTCATCGATCAATGACTGCGCGGCCACCTCGTCGAAGCGGGCGCGGCGTGCGGACGCATCAACGGGTACGGGCTGGCCGGCGTACTGCTCGGCCATGCGTTGGTAATAGGCGAGAATCTGGGGATCGATGGCCATGGCGCGTCGTGGAAAATCTAAACTGGCGCCAGTGTAATCGCCCGTCGGGCGGGCGGCGAAGGAAACAAAGCGGCGAAGGGTGCGCTTGAACCGTATCGAATCGTAACGCTAGAGGCGCTAGCGAACACAGTTTTAAAGCGGGAGTTTTCTTTATCCCCCAAAAGTGGGGCATGCGGATTATGTATTCGCAGAAAACCTAATGCATTCAGTAGCCTAGCACTTAAATGTCTTAACATTGGCTTACCGGAGCCACATCGATCCGTGTGCAGATTGCGCCTCGAACGGCGCATAAAAGCGGCTAAAACGCCGGATTTTTACCCGCCGGGCTTTCAACTACTTGCAAAACGATACATTTTGTTACTGCCATCCCCAGAAGTTTCCCCCACAATGCATTGACACACCGAACGCTGGTGTGAAGTGTCCCCACCCGTAAAGTATTGAAAAATAAGGGGATGCGGAAGAAAGCCTGAAAGAGTTTGCTTGGCAGTATCCCGATTTTCCGGACCAGCAAGTCAGAACTTGCCGATCCGGAGCACCAGGAAAGACCGATCGGCGCGTGGCTTGAGTTTCCCCGGATGTGATGTCGGGGACTCGCCAAGAGATGCGGAGAGAAGACTCCGATGCGCTCGTGAGTAAATCCTGGACCGAACCCGTTCCTTCGAATTGACCCCTCGAAGGGATTTTCCCGTCCGCGCGGAGCCTCCCCGGCCCGCGCGCTTTTTTTTGTGGTCCAGGCAAGAAAATATAGCGCCCGCCGAACAAAAAAGGCAGCCACATGGCTGCCTTTTTCCATGGCGCACCGAAAAAACAACAGGTGCGCCAGTCCTACTTAACTGCTTACTTCTTACGACGCAGACGGGCGATGGCTGCCAGCTGCGCAGCGGCCACGGCCAGCTCGCTCTGCGCGCGCGCCAGATCCAGGTCGCTGCCCTGGTTCTGCATCAGTTCCTCGGCCGCACGCTTGGCGTCCCGCGCCTTGGCCTCGTCCAGGTCGCTACCGCGGATGGCGGTATCGGCCAGCACGGTCACGTGCTTCGGCTGGACTTCGAGAATGCCGCCGGCAACGAACACGAACTCTTCGCTACCGTCTTCCTTCTCGATGCGCACCGCACCCGGCTGGATGCGGGTGATCAGCGGCGTGTGGCCCGGCAGGATACCCAGTTCACCCGTCTCGCCCGGCAACGCCACGAACTTCGCCTGACCGGAGAAGATCGACGCTTCCGCGCTGACGACGTCTACAAGAATGGTTGCCATATCAGATCCTTTCTCCTGAAAGCGTTAGCTTCCCGATACCAGGAAGCAAGTTTTCGCCTCCACGCGGGTCGCGGCAATCGCCACGGTGCATGAAGGCGAAACACACCGCTTACTGGAGCTTCTTGGCCTTCTCGAAGGCTTCGTCGATCGAACCGACCATGTAGAACGCCTGCTCGGGCAGGTGATCGCACTCGCCATCCACCAGCATCTTGAAACCACGGATGGTTTCCTTCAGCGGCACGTACTTGCCCGGCGAACCCGTGAACACTTCGGCCACGTGGAACGGCTGCGACAGGAAACGCTGGATCTTACGGGCGCGGGACACGGCCAGCTTGTCTTCCGGCGACAGTTCGTCCATGCCCAGAATCGCGATGATGTCGCGCAGTTCCTTGTAGCGCTGCAGGGTCTGCTGCACGCGGCGGGCCACTTCGTAGTGTTCCGTGCCGACGACTTGCGGATCCAGCTGGCGCGACGTGGAGTCGAGCGGGTCAACGGCCGGGTAGATACCCAGCGCGGCGATGTCACGCGACAGCACCACGGTGGAGTCCAAGTGCAGGAAGGTCGTGGCGGGCGACGGGTCGGTCAAGTCATCCGCAGGCACGTACACGGCCTGGATCGACGTGATCGAGCCAGTCTTGGTCGACGTAATGCGCTCCTGCAGCTTGCCCATTTCCTCGGCCAGCGTCGGCTGGTAGCCCACGGCGGAAGGCATACGGCCCAGCAGTGCGGACACTTCGGTACCGGCCAGCGTGTAGCGGTAGATGTTGTCCACGAAGAACAGGATGTCGCGGCCTTCGTCACGGAAGCGCTCGGCCATGGTCAGGCCGGTCAGCGCCACGCGCAGACGGTTGCCCGGCGGCTCGTTCATCTGGCCGAACACCATGGCCACCTTGTCGAGCACGTTCGAGTCCTTCATTTCGTGGTAGAAGTCGTTCCCTTCACGGGTACGCTCGCCCACGCCGGCGAACACCGACAAACCGCTGTGCTGCTTGGCGATGTTGTTGATGAGCTCCATCATGTTCACGGTCTTGCCCACGCCGGCGCCACCGAACAGGCCCACCTTGCCGCCCTTTGCGAACGGGCAGACCAGGTCGATCACCTTGATGCCGGTTTCCAGCAGGTCCACCGACGGCGACAGTTCGTCGAACCTCGGGGCCTTCTGGTGGATGCCGCGCAGCTCGTCAGCCTGGATCGGGCCGGCTTCGTCGATGGGACGACCCAGCACGTCCATGATGCGGCCCAGCGTACCGTGGCCAACCGGCACGGAGATGGGGGCGCCGGTGCTCTTGACCGGCATGCCGCGGCGCAGGCCGTCGGACGAACCCAGGGCAATGGTACGCACCACGCCGTCGCCCAGCTGCTGCTGCACTTCGAAGGTCAGGCCCTTCTCGGCAAACGACGAGTCGCCGGATTCTTCCAGCACGAGCGCGTCGTACACCTTCGGCATTGCGTCGCGCGGGAACTCGATGTCCACCACGGCGCCAATGCACTGCACAATATTTCCGATACTCATTTCGTATCTCCGATAGCTTGAATACTTGACGCCTTAGACCGCAGCGGCACCGCTGACGATTTCCGACAGTTCCTTGGTGATCGCTGCCTGACGGGTCTTGTTGTAGACCAGTTGCAGTTCGCCGATCACGTTCTTGGCGTTGTCGGAAGCAGCCTTCATGGCCACCATGCGCGCCGATTGCTCGGACGCCATGTTCTCGGCCACGGCCTGGTACACCAGCGCTTCGACATAGCGGACGAGCAGCTCTTCCACTACGGTCTGGGCGTCAGGCTCGTAGATGTAATCCCACGAGTAGGCACGCTTTTCGTCTTCGGTCTGGCTGAGCTTGTCGGCTGCCAGCGGCAGCAGTTGCTCGACCATCGGCTCCTGCTTCATCGTATTGATGAACTTGGTGTACGCCAGGTACACCACGTCGACCTCGCCATTGGCGAATGCGTCGAGCTGGACCTTGATCGCGCCGATGAGCTTTTCCAGATGCGGGGTGTCACCAAGGTGCACCACATGCGAGACCACCTTGGCGCCAATGCGGCCCAGGAACTGCATGCCCTTGGTACCGATCGCGGTCGCTTGCACGTCCACGCTGCGGCCCTGCAGGGTCTTCAGTTCATTGGTCACCGCGCGCAGCACGTTCGTGTTCATGCCGCCGCACAGGCCCTTGTCCGTCGTCACCACGATCAAGCCGGCGCGCTTCACATCGCGGGCCTGCATGAACGGATGCTTGAACTCGGGGTTGGCCGTAGCCAGGTGCGCCGCGATATTCCGCACTTTCTCGGCGTAGGGGCGGGCATTCCGCATCCGTTCCTGCGCCTTGCGCATCTTGGACGCGGCGACCATCTCCATCGCCTTGGTGATCTTGCGCGTGTTCTGCACGCTCTTGATCTTGGTTCGAATCTCTTTCGTTCCGGCCATATCTTCCTCTCCATTCGATTCGCGCCGCGCTGCCGTTGCTCCCGGCGCGCGGCGCGATCCGTGGAATTACGCGGTTAGAACGCGGCGGACTTCCTGAAATCCTCGATCGCGGCACGCAGAGCGGCCTCGTCGTCCTTCGACAGATCCTTGGTATCTTCGATGCGGTTGACGAGATCGGCGAACTTGGTCTTCAGGTGGTCGTGGAGGCCCTTCTCGAACGGCAGGATGTCCTTCACGTCCACGTTGTCCAGGAAGCCGTTGTTCGCGGCGTACAGCGACGCGGCCAGTTGCCACACCTGCAGCGGCTGGTACTGCGGCTGTTTCAGCAGTTCCGTCACGCGGCGGCCGCGCTCCAGCTGCTTGCGGGTGGCATCGTCCAGGTCCGAGGCGAACTGCGCGAACGCAGCCAGCTCACGGTACTGGGCCAGGTCGGTACGGATACCGCCGGACAGCTTCTTGATGACCTTGGTCTGGGCAGCACCACCCACGCGCGACACCGAGATACCGGCGTTGATAGCGGGGCGGATACCGGCGTTGAACAGGTCGGTTTCCAGGAAGATCTGGCCGTCGGTGATCGAGATCACGTTGGTCGGCACGAATGCGGACACGTCACCCGCCTGCGTTTCGATCACGGGCAGCGCGGTCAGCGAACCGGTCTTGCCGGTCACGGCGCCTTTGGTGAACTTCGACACGTAGTCTTCGTTCACGCGGGCAGCACGCTCGAGCAGACGCGAGTGCAGGTAGAACACGTCGCCGGGGTAGGCTTCGCGGCCCGGCGGGCGGCGCAGCAGCAGCGACACCTGGCGGTAGGCCCAGGCTTGCTTGGTCAGGTCGTCATAGACGATCAGCGCGTCTTCGCCGCGGTCGCGGAAGTACTCGCCCATCGTGCAGCCGGCGTAGGCGGCCAGGTACTGCATGGCGGCCGAGTCCGAAGCGGCAGCGGCCACGACGACGGTGTATTCCATCGCGCCGTGCTCTTCCAGCTTGCGCACCACGTTGGCGATCGTCGAAGCCTTCTGGCCGATTGCCACGTACACGCAGAAGACGCCCTTGCCCTTCTGGTTGATGATGGCGTCGACAGCCACGGCGGTCTTGCCGGTCTGGCGGTCGCCAATGATCAGCTCACGCTGGCCACGGCCGATCGGCACCATCGCGTCGATCGACTTCAGGCCGGTCTGCACCGGCTGGCTCACCGACTGACGCGCGATCACGCCCGGGGCCACCTTCTCGATCACGTCCGATTCCTTGGCGTTGATCGGGCCCTTGCCGTCGATCGGCTGGCCCAGCGTGTTCACCACGCGGCCCAGCAGTTCGCGACCCACCGGCACTTCCAGAATGCGGCCGGTGCACTTCACCGTGTCGCCTTCGGAAATGTGTTCGTAGTCACCCAGCACCACGGCGCCCACGGAGTCACGCTCCAGGTTCAGCGCCAGGCCAAAGGTGTTGCCGGGGAATTCCAGCATCTCGCCCTGCATCACGCCGGACAGGCCGTGCACGCGGCAGATACCATCGGTCACGGAGATCACCGTGCCGGTGTTGCGCACTTCAGCGTCGGCGCCAAGACCCGAGATGCGGGACTTGATCAGCTCGCTGATTTCTGAGGGGTTCAGTTGCATCACAATGCTCCTAATTCTTCAATCCGTCGGCCGTTGCGGTCAGGCGGTCAGCGCGGCTTGCATGGCAGCCAGGCGCGCGCGCACGGAGGTGTCGAGCACTTCGTCGCCGACCTTGACGCTCACGCCGCCGATCAGGGACGGGTCCACCGCCACCTGTGCGTACAGCTTGCGACCGAACTTGCGTTCGAGTGCGGCGACCAGTTCGTTGACTTGCGAGGTCTCCAGCGGGAAAGCGCTGGTGATCTCGACGTCGGACGACCCCTCGCGGGCGTTCTTGAGCGCATGGAACTGTTCGGCGATTTCCGGCAGCACCGTCAGGCGGTTGTTCTCCGCCAGCAGGTTCACGAAGCGGCGTGCCTCGTCGTTGACCGGGCTCTTCAGCACCGACAGGAACACTTCCGCCAGCTTCTGGGCGGAAACGTTCGGATCGTCGGCAAGCGCCTTCATGTCGGGATTGGCGGCAACCTGCCCCATCTCCGACACCAGTTCGGACCATGCACCCAGGTTGCCTGCACCGGCTTCGCTCGCGACGCGGAACAGCGCCTCGGCGTAGGGACGGGCAATGGTTGCGGTTTCAGCCATGATTAGAGCTCAGCCTTGAGTTGATTGAGCAGGTCGGCGTGCACCTGCGCGTTCACTTCACGCTTGAGGATCTGCTCGGCGCCCTTCACGGCCAGCGTGGCAACCTGGTCGCGCAGCTGTTCGCGGGCGCGGGTCACTTGCTGGTCCGCCTCGGCCTTGGCCTGGGCGATGATGCGTGCGGCTTCTGCCTGGGCGTTCTGCTTGATCTCGTCGGCCGTCAGTTGGGCGCGCTTCTCGGCGTCAGCGACGCGTTGGGCGCCCTCGGTGCGGGCTTCGGCCAGGGCCTGGTCCACACGCTTGTTGGCGAGTTCGAGCTCGGCCTTGCCTTTTTCGGCAGCGGCGAGGCCATCGGCGATCTTCTTTGCGCGTTCGTCGAGCGCCTTCACCAGCGGCGGCCAAATGAATTTGGCAACAACCCACCACAGGATGAAGAACACGACCATCTGCGCAAAAAACGTTGCGTTCAGATTCATGGTGTGTTCCTTTCGGTAATCAAACTACAGATAAATGCACAAGGGCGGCCAGGCCATCGGACTGAGGCCTGCGCCGCCCGTCAGCATCATGCAGACCGAAAAGACTTACTGAATGACAGCCAGCAGCGGGTTGGCGAAGGCGAACAGCATTGCAACACCCACGCCGATCAGGAATGCCGCGTCGATCAGGCCAGCCAGCAGGAACATCTTGGTTTGCAGCGGGTTCATCAGCTCAGGCTGACGTGCGCATGCCTCGATGTACTTGCCGCCCATCAGGGCGATACCCAGGCAGGCACCGATGGCGCCCAGACCGATGATGATGCCGATGCCGATAGCGGTCAGACCCTGGATGTTGGCGAGATATGCTTGCATGATGACTCCTTTAAATTGAGAGAGACTTAGAACCAAAAAACCAAAAAACCAAAAACCGTGAAATCAGTGGTGATCGTGAGCCTGGCCGATGTACACCAGCGTCAGCATCATGAAAATGAATGCCTGCAGCAGCACGATCAGGATGTGGAAGATGGCCCAGACGGCGCCAGCAATCACGTGACCGACAAAGCCCAGTGCGGACAGATCGCCGCTGAACGTCCAGATCGAACCCAGCAGCGCGATCAGCAGGAACACGAGTTCGCCGGCGTACATGTTGCCGAACAACCGCATGCCGAGCGAAACGGCCTTGGCCAGGTATTCGATGATGTTCAGGATCAGGTTGAACGGGGCCAGGTACCACTTGGCGCCGAACGGGGCCGAGAACAGCTCGTGCATGAAGCCGCCCACGCCCTTGATCTTGAAGCTGTAGTAGATCATCAGCACCAGCACGGCGCACGACATGCCCAGCGTGCCGTTCAGATCGGCGGTGGCCACGGCGCGGTGATGCGGCAGGTGGAGGTGGAAGATGCCCAGCAGGTGGTTCAGGCCGGTGACCCAGTCCACGGGGATCAAGTCGATCGCGTTCATCACGGTGATCCAGCAGAACACCATCAGCGCCAGCGGGGCGATCCACGAGCGGTCGCCGTGGATGATGCCCTTGGCCTGGTCGTCCACCATCTCGACGATCATTTCCACGAAGGCCTGGAAACGGCCCGGCACGCCGGCTGTCACGCGGCGCGCGGCTGCGTACAGGAACAGCAGTGCGAGCACGCCGCACAGGACGGACCAGAACACCGTGTCATAGTTGATGACACTGAAATCGACCACGGACTGCTGCTTGCCGCCGATCGAATTCAAGTTCTGCAAATGTTCGGCGATATAGCCTGAGGGTGTGAGCGTATGCCCTGCGCCTTGCGTAGCTTCTGCTGACATGTCGATGCGAACCGTATATTGCGAAATGGATAGGCACTGGCCCCCGCTCTGGCGGAAGCCCGGTACGCGTCTTGCATGGCCTTCGGTCACGTGACCGGTCACCGCCAGGCAAGCCGCCTTGTTGTTCTGGGCAAACCTTGCTCACGCGGCACGGGCCCTTTCGAGACGCGCCGCGCGTGAAACTGAAACCTCTTGATATTCCGGAGGGGTGCCTCATTTCAATCGGCAGCCGACCCTTGCATCCGGCCACCGCTTCATGAATCCACTCAGCGAATCGCGAGTGCCACCCAATATGTCTTCAGCGCCAACAGGAACGTGACCAGCATCGGTACCCAGCGCAGATCGCGGTACAGCACCACCACCAGCACGAACAGTGCGACGGTGCCGAAGACCTTGATCGCCTCGCCGGCCACCAGGCCGCCGACCGACGGCTGCCCGCGCGACATCCACAGGCGCAGCGCGAAGAAACCGCTCGGCACGAAACACACCGTGCCGCCAAAGAACGCCGACCAGCCAGACGCCGCCTGCTCCTGCGCGAACACCGCCCAGGCCAGGGCCGACAGCAGCGTCACAACGACCTGCGCCATTACCACCCTGGCCGGCGTCATCCGCGACGGGCGCAGCGCTCGCTCGCCCAGCAGTGTCACCGCCTCGGCACGCGAGAGCGGATCGACAGCCTGTTCTTCATTCGCGCCATCATCGTCCCAGTCATCATCACGATCGCTCCAGTCGTCGTAACGACGAGCGGTTTTCGGATGTTCCGGAGACGCTGCACGGTCCAGCGAAGGGTCTTGCTGACGGTCTCGCACCACCACCTGCCTAGCCTCGTTCCAGGCCGGAACTTTTCGGGTCCGGCCAGAATTCAAACCGCACGATTCTACGGGGAATCCACGAGTCGAGTCAATCTGCTTTCAGTTAGCTTGCAGCATGTTGCGCACAACGGTTGCTATCACGCCTCCATGATGGCTGGCGGGATATTGCGCGGCAATGACGCAAGACGTAATTGGATTGCGCGCGCAAGGGGGCGCATGATGGCGATTTGACCTGTGCCCGAGCGGTGCACCCTGCCCTTCGACGGTGCAGGCCGTTCGGTTATCGCGCAGATTGTGGGACGCGCCGCAATGGCATCGCGGCATTGTCGCAACAGGCCGACAACCGCGTGCCGCCGGGACACAAAGCGGTTGCCGTAATGCGTGGTTGGCGTTAGGCCACGCGCTGGCCGTCCACCCGCTCGCGCAGGCGGGTGAGCACGCCGTCCAGGGCGTCGTTGCTGGTGAAGTGGATCGTCAGCTGACCCTTGCCGCGCGCGCCGAGCTTGATCTGCACGGCCAGGCCCAGCGTATCGGACAATTCTTCTTCCAGACGCGCCACGTCGCGCGTGCCGTTACCGGTCTTCTGCTTGAGCGACTTGAGGTCGAACGGCTTCAGCGTCGAGGTGACCAGCTTTTCGGTCTCGCGCACCGACAGCCGCTTGTTGACGATCTGGTTGGCCAGGGTGATCTGGTTGGCGCCATCCACGGCCAGCAGCGCACGCGCATGGCCCATGTCGAGGTCGCCCGCCATCAGCATCGTCTGCACGGGATTGGCCAGGTTCAGCAGGCGCAGCAGGTTCGACACCGCGCTGCGCGAACGGCCGACCGACTCGGCGGCCTGTTCGTGCGTGAACTGGAATTCGCGGATCAGCCGCATGATGCCCTGCGCTTCCTCAAGCGGGTTCAGGTCCTCACGCTGGATGTTCTCGATCAGCGCCATCGCGGCGGCGGCCTCGTCGGCCACGTCCTTCACGAGCACCGGCACCTTGTCCAGGCCCGCAATCTTCGAGGCGCGGAAGCGGCGTTCGCCGGCGATGATCTCGTAGCGGTCCGGCTCGGCCACGCGGCGCACGAGGATCGGCTGCATCAGCCCCTGTGCGCGGATGCTGGCGGCCAGCTCCTGCAGCGCGCCCTCGTCCATGCGCGTGCGCGGCTGGTACTTGCCCGGCTGCAGCTGCTCCAGGCGGAGCACGGTGGGCGCGCCCTCCTGCTTCGCGGTCTCGACGATCTCGGCGGGGCCGCCCAGCAGTGCCTCCAGTCCACGGCCGAGGCCCTTCTTCTTCGCGGTACTCATGGTCGCCATCCTTCTATGCAAATCCGCGACGCTCAACCGAGCTGCCGCACGCGCGCGATCATCTCCGCGCCGAAATCGAGATACGCCTTGGCACCCTTCGACGCGGCGTCGAACGCCACGCCCGGCATGCCATAGGACGGTGCCTCGGCCAGCCGCACATTGCGCGGAATCACGGTCTTGAACACCTTGTCACCGAAGTGGGCCTCCAGTTGCGCCGACACCTGCTGCTGCAGCGTCACGCGCGGGTCGAACATCACGCGCAACAGGCCGATCACCTTCAAATCGCGGTTCAGGTTCGCGTGAACCTGCTTGATCGTGTTGACGAGGTCCGAGAGCCCCTCCAGCGCGAAGTACTCGCACTGCATCGGCACGATCACGCCATGCGCGGCGCAGAGGCCGTTCAGCGTCAGCAGCGACAGCGATGGCGGGCAGTCGATCAGCACGAAGTCATACTCGGCATCCACCTCGGCCAGCGCCTGCTTGAGGCGGCGCTCACGCTGGTCCAGCTCGACCAGTTCCACCTCGGCACCGGCCAGTTCGCGGTTGGCGGGTACCACGTCGTAGCGGCCCGACTCCGAACGCTGCCGCGCCTGCTGCACCGTCGACAGCCCCACCAGTACCTGATACACGCTGTGTTCGAGCGACTGCTTGTCGATGCCGGAACCCATCGAGGCATTGCCCTGCGGGTCGAGGTCCACCAGCAACACGCGCTGCCCCTGCGCAGCCAACCCGGCGGCCAGATTCACCGTGGTGGTGGTCTTGCCCACACCGCCCTTCTGATTGGCGATCACGAATACCTTGGCCATAGGCGCTTGCTGCTCCTCAGTGCTTGCCGCCGGCGAGAGGCCGGCTTGTGCTGAATTGTTCACATTATCGTTCATGACCGGCGCGACAGCACCACGAGGTGCCGTTCCGCATCCAGTTCCGGCACCGTCAGCTTCGGTACCGCCTCCACCTGCCACATCGCCATCAGTCCGGCAGCTTCCATGCGATCGATCTCCGCCTGTGGATAAATCCCCTTCATCGCGATCAGCTTCCCGCCCGGCGCCAGCAACTGGCCAGACAGGTTCACGAAATCGGTCAACTCAGCGAATGCCCGCGAGGTAATTACGGCATAGCCGCTGGCGTCCTCGAGCTTCTCCACCGGTCCCCAATGCGCTGCAGCATTGGACAGCCCAAGCTGCGCGCGGCACTGCGTGAGGAACGCGGTCTTCTTCTGGACGATGTCGACCATCAGCACGGACACGTCCGGGCAGGCAATCGCCAACGGCAGCCCGGGCATGCCGCCACCGGAGCCGACGTCGAGCACCCTGCCCCGTGCCGGCTCGGCCACGTCCAGGGCGCGCGCGGCTTCCGCCAGCGCCGGCACCGCAGTCAGCGAATCGAGCAGGTGATGCGTGAGCATCTCGTCAGGATGACGGATCGCGGTCAGGTTGTAGACGCCGTTCCACTTGCGCAGCAGCGCCAGGTAGGCGAGCAGCGTGTCGATCTGGGCCGGCGCCAGCGTCAGGCCGATGACCGCGAGCCCGGCTTCCAGGCGGCGGCGTTGCGCGGCGTCGTCGATCGCGGGGTGTCGGGGGCCGCCCACTCAGGCAGCCTCCTGGCCGTTGCCGGCCGGCGTGGCAGCGGGCGCGCCGCGTCCCATGCCCTTCTTCTTGAGGTGTACCAGCAGCAGCGAGATCGCCGCCGGCGTGACGCCCGAGATCCGCGATGCTTGCCCGAGCGTTTCCGGGCGATGCTGGTTCAGCTTCTGGCTCACCTCGAAGCCCAGCCCGCGTACCTCGGTGTAGTCGAAGTTAGGCGGTAGTTTCGTCGCCTCGTTGGCTTCCAGCTTGTCCACTTCGGCGGCCTGGCGGGCGATGTACCCGTGGTACTTCACGCCGATCTCGATCTGCTCGCGGATCTGCCCGGCCAGCATCGGATCGGCGTCCAGCACGCCTTCGGGCGCATGACGGCCATCCTGCAGCGTCATCAGTGCCTCATAGGTAACCTCGGGGCGGCGCAGCAGGTCGGCCAGCGAATACTCGCGCTCGATGGCCTTGCCAAGCAGTGGCACGGCGTCGGCTTCCGGCAGCAGCGTCGGGTTGACCCACGTGCTCTTCAGGCGCTCTGTTTCACGTGAAACAGCGTCGCGCTTGCGATTGAAAGCGTCCCAGCGGGCATCATCGACTACGCCCAGTTCGCGCCCCATCTCGGTCAGGCGCATGTCCGCGTTGTCTTCACGCAGGCTCAGACGGAATTCGGCGCGGCTCGTGAACATCCGGTACGGCTCGGTCACGCCACGCGTGATCAAGTCATCGACCAGAACACCGAGATAGGCCTGGTCGCGACGCGGCGTCCAGGCATCCCGCTCGCGCACAAAGCAGCCTGCGTTAATACCGGCCAGCAGGCCCTGCGCGGCGGCTTCCTCGTACCCAGTCGTACCGTTGATCTGGCCGGCGAAGAACAGCCCCTGGATGGCCTTGCTCTCCAGCGACGCCTTCAGCGCACGCGGATCGAAGTAGTCATATTCGATCGCGTAGCCGGGACGCAGGATGTGCGCGTTCTCCATGCCGCGGATCGAATGAACCAGATCGAGCTGCACGTCGAACGGCAGGCTGGTGGAAATGCCATTCGGATAGAACTCGTTGGTCGTCAGCCCTTCCGGCTCGAGGAAGATCTGATGGCTTTCCTTGCTCGAAAAGCGATGGATCTTGTCCTCGATGCTCGGACAGTAACGCGGCCCTACCCCTTCAATCACGCCGGTGTACATCGGCGAGCGGTCCAGGCCGCCACGAATGATGTCGTGGGTACGGCTGTTGGTATGGGTAATCCAGCACGGGAGCTGCTGCGGATGCTGCTCCGGACGGCCCAGGAAGGAGAACACCGGCACCGGATCGAGATCGCCCGGCTGCTCTTCCATCACCGAAAAGTCGATGGTGCGCCCGTCGATACGAGGCGGCGTGCCGGTCTTGAGCCGGCCCTGCGGCAGCTTCAATTCCTTCAGACGTGCCGACAAGGAGACCGCCGCCGGATCGCCGGCACGCCCACCCGTGTAGTTATCCAGCCCGACGTGGATCTTGCCGTCGAGGAACGTCCCCGCCGTCAGTACCACGGCTCGGGCCCGGAAAGCGATGCCCACTTGGGTCATGGCGCCCACCACGCGGTCGCCCTCCACCATCAGGTCATCGACCGCCTGCTGGAACAGCATCAGGTTCGGCTGGTTTTCCAGCCGGGTCCGAATCGCCTTGCGATACAGCACACGATCCGCCTGGGCGCGCGTGGCGCGGACGGCCGGCCCCTTGCTGGAGTTGAGAATACGGAACTGGATACCGGCCTCGTCCGTGCCCGCCGCCATCGCACCGCCCATCGCGTCCACTTCCTTGACCAGATGCCCCTTGCCAATGCCGCCAATCGACGGATTGCAGCTCATCTGACCCAACGTCTCGATGTTATGGCTCAACAGCAGCGTCTGGCAGCCCATGCGGGCGGCGGCAAGCGCGGCTTCGGTGCCGGCGTGACCACCACCGACGACAATGACATCGAACTCTTTCGGGTAAAGCATGGGACACCTCCTCCGGGAGGCTGGGCGGGAAAATTTCAGGATGCCGAATTATAGCGGCAATCCCATGAGGGACTTTGGTCGGACACCATGTTTCACGTGAAACATGGCGGGTGCGGTACATGGTGGGAGGAAGTGTTTCACGTGGAACACAGTCTGTGATCTCCGCCACGCACGTCATTTGTGACGTATTTGATGCATTTTTTGCGTCGCAACATGACTCGGCGCATGATCTTGGACTCACCAGACAGGAGTTCAGTCATGAGTTTCCAGGATTCACGGGTCTTCACATGCTGCCGCAGGCGCCAGAGGAGGCAGCCTATTACACCTACGGAACGCCTAGCGCCGGCCGAGGCCAGTATGCGCATCCGAATATGTTGTCGTTCCTTTTCCACCTGGAGTTTCGATGGAGTCTTCGAGACGATCGAAAATTGGCGATCGGCAACATCAGTCTGGCGGACCGAACTAAATTCCCAGACCACGGTACTCATGGGCATGGGCTGGACGTCGACATCCGGCCCATCCGAAAAGACGGAAAGCGCCTGCCGGTACGCTACCAGGATGCGGTCTACGATCGGGACGCAACGAGGCGATTAGTGGAGCTTATCTGGCAGAGCGGAATGGCAAAGCTTGTGTATTTCAATGACCCGGCGCTTACGCGTGTCACTCGGATGCCTAAGCACGACAACCACCTTCATATCAGTATCAAAGCTTGAGGCTAACCATGAGAGCTCTACTGCTGATTGGCATTCTCTTGATCAGCTGCGTGGTCCACGCAGCAGCCGAGTGGGTCTACGAGTATCGGCCCGCTAAAGCCGAGTATGTTGTTTATAGCGGCGAGCTCGGGGACACGTATGTCCCGACCGCCAAGGATGCCAAAATCACAATCGTGTTGTCCGGCTCAGCGGCACGAGACATGTTTAACGCACTGGGGACCGACCGGGCAGACGCATGCAAAGATGAAGAATCCACCCGGGTACGCTATCGAGACAATATCGTGTGCCAGCGCAATAAATCAAAAAGACACGTGTGCCACATCGGCTTCGACTTGAAGACCGGCAAAAGTATCGGCGGCATCATCTGTTAATCAAAAGAAAAAACCCCGCTTCCGCGGGGCCCTTCCCTCTCCGATGTTTCACGTGAAACATCCGGGATCCGCTTTCACACCTTCCCGCGGATATACGTCGCAATGCTCGCCGACAGTAGTTCCAGATCCCGCTGGAGCGTCGCGAAACCCGCATTCGGCACCTTGGTCGCCTCGTCCATATAGAGCGGGCGACGGATCTCAATCTGAAGGCTATTGCGGCACTCGGCGGGGCGGCCGATTTGGGCGATGAGCTGCACACCCTTGTACGGGTCGTTGCGGGCTACGGTGTAGCCCATCTTCCGCAGTTCCCGCTCCACGAGGTTGACGAGGCCGGGCTCGCATGTGGTGCCGTCCCGGTCGCCCAGTACGAAGTCCGCCAGCGGGTGCGGGCTCTGGATCTTGAGCCGCTCGTAGGCGTTGTTCGGCATCGAGTGCAGGTTCAAGTGCCACACCGCGCCGAAGCGGCTGTAAGCGGCCTCCACCGCCGACGACAGCACCGCGTGGTACGGCCGGTAATAGCGGTCGATCCGTGTCTGCACTTCCGCTACGGACAGCTTGCGGTCATAGATCGGGGTATTCGCATCCAGCCTGCGCCAGACCAGCCCGTAGCCGAGGCGCGTCTTCTCGCCCGGGGCCAGCGCGGTCGGCCAGGGGCCGTCGAGCAGGTCCGGGTCGAGGTCGTCGAGCATCCGGTTCGGGTCGATATAGACGCGGGGGAAAGTGGCCGCGACCAGCGTCCCGCCGACCTTGGGCACGGCTTCCCACAGCGTGTCGATGTGGGTGTCCTCCCCGCCTCGCAGCCGCGCCAACGGCACCGTCGCGCGGAAGTCGTCCGGATAGAACACGCCGCTATGCGGGGAATCGCAGACCAGCGGCAGCGGGTCGCCCTGAGGGCCGGCCAGCGAAAACGGGCCAATCGGGGCGTCGCCCTGTACAGCTTCGAAGGTCGCCATCGCTCAATCCAGCTTGATATTGGCGGCCTTGGCCACGCGCGCATAGCGGGCCATGGCCTGCTGGATCTGTGCCTTGAACTGGTCAGGCGTGGTCGGCACCAGTGTGCCGCCAGACTCCTCGACCTTGCGCTTGAACTCGGGGTTCTGCATGGCCTTGTGGATGGCAGCGTTGAGCTTGTCGACGATGGCGGGCGACGTGCCCGCCGGTGCGACGATGCCGAACCAGCCGCCGTCGCCCATATCCTTGAAGCCGAGTTCGCTATAGGTCGGTACGTTCGGCAGCTGCGACGAGCGCGTGGCGCCCAGCACCGCCAGCGCCCGCAGACGGCCCGATTTCACGTGGGGCAGCGTGGACGACAGGTTGTCGGTAATCGCATTGACCTGCCCCGCCACGGCATCGTTGAGTGCCAGCCCGGCACCCTTGTAGGGCACGTGCAGCAGGTCAATCTTGGCCAGCATCATGAAGTTCTCGATGTTGACGTGCCCCAGCGAGCCCGCGCCCGGCGACGCGAACGTGTACTTGCCCGGGTTCGCCTTGGCCAGCGCGATGAACTCCTGCATCGTCTTGGCCGGCACGCTCGGGTGCACGGCGAACACGCTCGGGATGGCAACCACGTTGGTCACCGGCGCAAAGTCCTTGATCGGGTCATAGCCGAGCTTCGGGTAGACGGCCGGGTTCGAGCCGTGCGTGCTCACGGTGGCCATGCCGATCGTGTAGCCGTCCGGCGCCGAGCGCGCCACCTGCTCCATGCCGATGGAGCCGCCCGCCCCACCCTTGTTGTCCACAACGATGGTCTGGCCCAGCTCGCGGCCGGCGAATTCGGCCACCAGACGGGCCGACAGATCGGTGGATCCGCCCGCCGCGAATGGCACGACAAGCCGGATCGGCTTGTTCGGATAGCTGCCTTGCGCGATGGCGTGGCCGCTGACGGTGGCGCCCAGCGTGGCGGCCATGGCGATGCCGCTCAGCAGGAACTGGCGTCGCGGGGAACGGGCTCGGGTCATCTGATCAAACTCCTCTTTATCGTTCTCGATGGGGGATACCGAGCGTCGAGTGTCGGGAGTTTACCGGTCGCGCACAAACGACTATATTGCACGGTTGCATTACCAAAGCTCATCTTAACCGCGCCCCCCCGCGCCCTGCCCCATGCGGCTCCGTTCCCCGTCGATGTCCGAGTTGCACGCGTTTGCCACGGCGGCGCGGCTGGGCAGCTTCACGCGCGCGGCGGAGACGCTCTGCGTGACCCAGGGCGCCATCAGCCGAGCCATCGCACGCCTGGAAGAACACTTCGGCCAGCCGCTGGTCCACCGCAACGCACACCGGCTGACGCTGACCGAGGCGGGGCGAACCTATCTCGAGGCCGTGGCGGGCCCGCTGGCCGCCATCGAATCCGCCAGCGCGGCGATGCTGCAACGGGATCAGGCCCGGCAGCACCACCTCACGCTATCGGCTGTCCCCACCTTGGCGAGCGTCTGGCTCGTGCCGCGCCTGCCCGACTTTCACCGCCGACACCCTGACATCCGCCTCGACTTCGTGCCCTATCGCCGCAACGAGGATCTCTCCGGGCCGACGCCCGATGCGGCGCTGCTCGCCGGCGTGGCGGACAAGTGGCCGGGCCTGCAGGTCGACTATGTGATTGGCCGCGAGATGGTGCCGATCTGCCACCCCGCACGGGCCCACGCGCGGCGTGCGGCGGGAGGATGGCAGCACCCCGCCGACCTGCTCCAGGAACCACTGCTGTTCCACACCACGGCGCCCGCCAACTGGCAGCACTGGCTCGAAGCGGCGGGCGTACCCAGTGCTGCGCCCCGGCTGGCCACCGGCTTCGATCAGGTGTCGATCCTCGTCCAGGCAGTGAAGGCGGACATGGGACTGGCGGTGCTCCAGCGCTGCCTGGTGCGCGACGAAATCGCCGCCGGCGCGGTGGTCGCCCCGTTCGATCTGCCGATCCGGCTACAGCGTGGATACTTCCTTTGCGCACCGAAGGAGCGGCGCGACCATGTGGCCCTGAATTACTTCCGCACATGGCTGTTGGAGGTGGCGCGGGAAGATGAGCTGCATAGATGATCTTTCTGGATGGATGCATGAAAACATCAGTCCTGAACATCTATCCGCCATTTTATTCTCCCCACAAATAATAAAGCCGGCAGACAGCCGGCTTTATTCCTCAAACCAAGCAACCGTACCCACTTCGTACGCTAAGCCGCCTTCTTCGCCAGCCCCAGGTACGTCTCGATCACCTTCGGATTGCTCGCCAACTCCGCCGCCGGCCCTTCCATCGCCATGTCGCCGGTTTCGATCACATAGGCGTAGTCGGCCACCTGCAACGCGGCGCGCGCGTTCTGCTCGATCAGCAGCGTCGCCACGCCGGTCTCGCGCAGGTTGTGGATGATGTGGAAGATCTCCTTGACGATCAGCGGCGCCAGCCCGAGGCTAGGCTCGTCGAGCATCAGCAACTGCGGCTTGGCCATCAGCGCGCGACCCACCGCCAGCATCTGGCGCTCACCACCTGACAGCGTGCCGGCGTCCTGCCTTGACCGCTCCTTCAGCCGGGGAAACAGCCCGTAGACCACCTCCATCTGATCGAGGTAATTGCGCTCGCCGGCCTTCTTGCGCCGGAACGCGCCAAGCTGGAGGTTGTCCTCCACCGTCATCGACGCGAACAGCTCGCGCTTCTCCGGCACCAGGCACATGCCGCGCGCGACGCGCCCCTCCACCGGAATGCCCGCCATGTCATGGCCGAGGTAGCGCACCGCGCCGCTCGACGATCCACTGACCGGCAGCGCGCCCATGATCGCGTTGAGCATCGTGGACTTGCCCGCGCCATTCGGGCCGATCACGGTCACGATCTTGCCGGCGGCCACCTTCAGGCTGGCGCCATGCACCGCCTCGACTTTGCCGTAGCGGACATGCAGGTCATCGACTTCCAGAATCAGATTCATCTCATATCCTCACTCGACGCCGCCCAGATAGGCTTCCAACACAGCCGGATCCTTCTGGACCTCCTCCGGCACGCCCTCGGCGATGCGCGTCCCGAACTCCATCACCACGAGGCGATCGGTCAGGTTCATCACGAAATCCATGTCATGCTCCACCAACAGCACGCTCATGCCCTCGCCCTTCAGCTTCTTCAGCAGCTCGGCCAGCGCCTGCTTCTCCTTGTAGCGCAGGCCGGCCGCTGGTTCGTCCAGCAGCAGCAGCGCCGGGTCGCAGCACAGCGCGCGCGCAATTTCGAGAATGCGTTGCTGGCCCAGCGCCAGGCTGCCTGCCTCCATGTACATGCAGTCGGCCAGGCCCACGCGCTCAAGCTGCCGGCGCGCCTCGAACAGCAGCTTCTGCTCCTCGACCTGGTTCATGCGAAGAATCGCCGCCGCCACACCGCCCTGGGGGCGGAAGTCCCCGCGCAGATGCGCGCCGATAGCCACGTTCTCGAGGACCGTCATCGTCGGCAGCAGATGCACATGCTGGAAGGTCCGGCCCACGCCGCGCTTGACGATCTCGCGCGACGGCAAGCCCGAAATCACCTCGCCGCGATACCGCACCTCGCCGCGCGTCAGCGGCAGCACGCCCGTGACGAGGTTGAACGTGGTGGACTTGCCGGCACCGTTCGGCCCAATCAGCCCGATGATCTCGCCCGCGCGCACCTGGAAGCTCACGTCGTTCACCGCCACCAGCCCGCCGAACTGCTTGCGCGCCGCGCGCACATCCAGAATCAGCTCGCCGGCCTCGGGCTTCTGGCGCACCGGCAGCGGCTGCGCGTCGTCCGGCGCCGTCACCGGCGGCCCGGACGGGAACAGCCGGCGCAGGAACGGCCAGATGCCGTCGCTCGCATATTGCAGCAGCAGCACCATCAGCACGCCGAAGACAATGATCTCGAAGTTGCCCGTGGAGCCGAGCAGCTTCGGCAGCAGCCCCTGCAGCACGTCCTTGAGGATGGTGAGGATGCCCGCGCCGAGCACCGCGCCCCACACGTGGCCCACGCCGCCCACCACGGCCATGAACAGGTACTCGATGCCGTAGTTGAGCCCGAACGGCGTCGGGTTCACGGCGCGCTGGAGGTGCGCGTAGAGGAAGCCCGACACGCAGGCCAGCACCGCCGCCACGACGAAGATCACCACCTTCATCCAGGCGGTGTTCACGCCCATCGCCTCGGCCATCGTGCCGCCGCCCTTGAGCGCCCGGATGGCGCGGCCCGGCCGCGAGTTCAGCAGGTTCTGCATGGCCAGCACGGCGAGCAGCACCACCACCCAGATCAGATAGAACATCGAGCGCCCGGACTGCAGCGACACGCCGAAGAACGACAGCACCGGCACGCCGTTCAGGCCATCGTACTTGCCCAGGAACTCAAGGTTGCCGAACAGGAAGAACAGCGAAAGCCCCCAGGCGATCGTCGCCAGCGGCAGGTAGTGGCCCGACATCCGCATCGTGATCAGCCCGATGATGTAGGCGCAGGCCATCGTGATACCCAACCCCACCACCAGCCCGAACCACGGCGACAGGCCGAACTGCGTGGTCAGGTAGGCCGTGCTGTAGGCGCCCAGGCCCACGAACGCCGCCTGGCCGAACGAGGTCATGCCGCCCACGCCAGTCAGCAACACGAGCCCGATCGCCACGATGCTATAGAGGCCGATGTAGTTGCCGAGGGTGATCCAGAACTCGGGCGTCGGCAGCACAGGCAACAAGGCCAGCACGACGACGAACAACATCGTGAGAATACGATTGCGCGCGGCGGCTGGGGTGCGCGCTTTCGTGCGAGGGTGAGCGATGTCTACCGGCTTGTCGGCCACAGTCTTGTCGGTCAGCAATGTCATGGCTTACTCCTCTTCCTCGACATGCTTGCTGGTCAGCGAGCGCCACAACAGCACCGGGATAATCAAGGTAAATACGATGACCTCCTTGAACGCGCTGGCCCAGAAGGACGAATAGGATTCCAGCAAGCCGACCAGGATCGCGCCCAGCGCCGCCACCGGATAGCTGACCAGCCCGCCGACGATGGCACCCACGAAGCCCTTCAGGCCCACGAGGAAGCCGGACTCGTAGTAAATGGTGGTCAGCGGGGCGATCAGGATGCCGCACAGCGCGCCCATCGCCGCCGCCAGCGTGAACGACAACCGCCCCGCCTGCGTGGTGCCGATGCCGACCAGCCGCGCGCCGAGCCGGTTCACGGCCGTGGCGCGCAGCGCCTTGCCCTGGAGCGTGCGCTCGAAATAGAAGTACAGCGCGCCGATCAGCAGCGCCGACACGCCCACCACCCACAGGCTCTGGCCGGAGACACTCAGGGTGCCGATATCGAAGCGCGCATCGGAGAACGCGCTGGTGCGCGAGCCCTCGGCGCCGAACATCACCAGACCCAGCCCCACCAGCGCAAAGTGGACGCCCACCGAGACGATCAGCAGCACCAGCGTGCTGGCCTCGGCCAGCGGCTGGTACGCCAGCCGGTACAGCATCGGCCCGAGCGGAATCACGATCAGCAGCGTCAGGGCGATCTGCGCGAGCATCGGCAAGGGCTGCCCGCCGTACTGCTGCACCACCAGGTGGACGGCCAGCGGAAACACCACGTACTTGCCGGCCAGCACGGCCAGCCGGCGCGGGGCGGTACGGCGCAGCTCGGCACTGCGCAGCACGGTCACGCACTCGTAGAGGAACGTCAGCAGGCCCATGGCCAGCAGCAGCCACGTGGTCTGTGGCGCGTGGCCGGCCTGCATCGCGGCGAGCGTCAGGGCGCCATACGCCACGAACTCGCCCTGGGGGATGAAGATGACGCGCGTCACCGAGAACACCAGCACCAGTGCCAGTGCCAGCAGCGCGTAGATCGCGCCGGAGGTGATGCCGTCCTGCGCCAGGATGGCCGCAATCGAGAGGTCCATTGTCTCCCCGTGTCTGGAAACGTGTCGTGGAAGAAGGCATGGCGTCACCGGCTCGGCGCCGCCGCCCTCCTGAACAGGGTCATCCGGGCATCATCACAGGATTCGGCGGACAAAAAAAGGGCGCATGGATCGCCATGCGCCCTTTTTTGCCTCGTGACTCCGCGACTTGCTCCGTACCGCCGGTCGATTGCCGGCTTACTTCGTTTGCAGCTTCCACTTGCCATCCACGATCTGCACCATCACGCGCGCGCGCTGGTCCATGCCGAGGTGGTCGGTGGGGCTCATGGTGATGATGCCGTGCGAGACGGGCAGGTTCTTCGTCTGCTCGAGGGCGTCGCGCAGTGCCTTGCGGAATTCCTTGGTGCCGGGCTGGCCCTTCTTCAGCGCCTCCGGGATCGCGTTCTGCAACAGCAGACCGGCGTCCCAGGCGTGGCCGCCGAAGGTCGACACCTGCCCGCCGAAGGCCTTCTCGTAGGCAGTCTTGTAGGTCACCGCCGGCTTCTTCACCGGATTGCTGTCGGGCAGCTGCTCGGCCACCAGCAGCGGACCAGCCGGCAGGTACGTGCCCTCGCAGTCCTTGCCGCAGACGCGCAGGAAGTCGGGGTTGGCCACGCCGTGGGTCTGGTAGATCTTGCCCTTGTAGCCGCGCTCCTTGAGCGTCTTGGCCGGCAACGCCGCCGGCGTACCCGAACCAGCGATCAGCACCGCGTCGGCGTTGGCGCCCATCATCTTGAGGACCTGGCCGGTCACCGAGTTGTCGGTGCGCGCAAAGCGCTCGTTGGCCACTACCTTGATCTTGCGCATCTCCGCCACCTTGGCGAATTCCTGCGCCCAGCTCTCGCCGTAGGCATCCGCGAAGCCGATGAATGCCACCGTCTTCACGTTGTTGTTCGTCATGTGCTCGGCAATGGCGGTGGCCATGTGCGAGTCATTCTGCGGCGTCTTGAACACCCAGGCGCGCTTGGCGTCCATCGGCTCGATGATGCGGGCCGAGGCGGCCATCGAGATCATCGGCGTCTCGCTCTCGGCGGCGATGTCGACCATCGCGAGCGAGTTCGGCGTGACCGTGGAGCCCACCACCACGTCGACCTTGTCCTCGCTGATGAGCTTGCGGGTGTTCTTGACGGCGGTGGTGGTGTCGGTGGCATCGTCGAGCACGAAGTACTCGATCTTCTTGCCCGCGATCTCCTTGGGCAGCAGCGTGAACGTGTTCTTCTCGGGAATGCCGAGCGAAGCGGCAGGCCCGGTGGCCGATACGGTAACCCCCACCTTGACCTGGGCACTGGCCGCCCCGGCAAACAGACTGGCGGCGGCAAGGGCCATCACGCTGGCGCGCTTGAATGTCATCTCGTCTCCTTCGGTTCCAAAAAGGAAAAAGGCATCCGCCGGCTTCCGGCCGGCGGATGCCCTCAGTTCTTGGTTTGGCCCGTTTTTCGGGCTCTATGGCCGGCGCAGCGCTGGCGCCGGCGTCAATGTCGGGAACTTCGAAGACCGTCCCGTTTGCTTTTCCCGTCCTGCGCGGCTTACCCCCGGATTGCGCAGTGGCATTCACCGACCGTGCGGTCGGGAATGCGAATCGAGTCTAACACAGCGATTTCGTACGAAAAGGCGGGATTAACCCGCAGCGGCGCGGGCGCAACAGTCAGGGTCGGCCGGGAAGGCCGGCCCGTGGCGGGATTCGGGTCGATGCCGAGGTCAGCCGAGCTGCTTGGGCGTCGGCACCAGGCTGCGGTGCAGGAGCCCATCGGCCCCGGGTGCGAAGCCACGCGGCGCGGCTGTGGGATCGGCCAGCAGTCCGGGCGCCAGCCACACCTGCCGGATACCGTGCGCACGGCACCACTCGGCCAGTACGTCACAGCAGGCGGCGAGCGACGCCGCCGAAGCCGCCAGATCGGCCGGCCCCCACCATTCCGCTGCCAGCGCAACCCGGCCACCGGTGGACAAGCTGTGGATAAGTGTGACCGGCAGCAGACCGCGCACCGAGTTGGGGCTTGCCTCTCCGGACGGATTTCCGGCATCAGCGGCGGTGCCATCGATAAGACAAAGCCCCTGTCCGCCCTGCGCCAGCACGGCTTCCAGCGACAATCGGCGGGCGCGGGCCTCGGGTACGGCAAGCGGTGCGCGGGCCATCAGCCAGGCGTCGATCAGGGCGGCGTCGGCGCTGGTGCCGACCCGCACGAGCCCTTGTGGGCGCGAGGAAAGCGGGGATGGGTGATCCATGGACAGGAAGGACGGCAGAACGATAAGCCTCGTGCGCCAGCCGGCGCAGCAAATGAAAAAGGCGCTGCCAGGGATCACCTGGCAACGCCTTTTTATTGTATTGGCTGCTGCTACCCGACACCGGGTGCGCGCCTGTCGTCTCCTCGCTTCCGCCTCCATTTAACCTGCGAAAACCGTATATGCAATGTAACGAAGCGGTGCGTATGAAACAAGCTAGAAGAAACCCTAGCCCCAAAAGCGGGCATGTCGACCTGTCATCACTCGCACTTTTACTATTTTTTGCGACTCGTCAGCGCGATCAGCTCGCCCATGATGCCCCGGCGGAACGTCAGCACGCAGATCACGAAGATGATGCCGGTGACCATCGTCACCGACTCGCCGAGCGCGTTGAACCAGGAGATGCCGGTCAGATTCGCCAGGAACGAACCGATGTCGCCAAGCTTGTTCTCGAGCGCCACCACCACGAAGGCGCCGACGATCGGGCCAGACAGCGTGCCCAGGCCGCCCACCAGCGTCATCAGGATCACCGAGCCGGACATCGACCAGTGCACGTCGGTCAGCGTGCCGAAGCCCAGCACCAGCGCCTTGATCGAACCGGCCAGCCCGGACAGCGCAGCCGAGATCACGAAGGCGAGCAGCTTGAAGCGATCGACATCGTAACCAAGCGAAATCGCACGCGGCTCGTTCTCCTTGATGGCCTTGAGGATCTGGCCGAACGGCGAGTGCACGGTACGCACGATCAGTGCGAATGCCGCCACGATGATGGCCAGCGCCACGTAGTACAGCGTGATGTCCTCGGAGAGCGAGAGCACGCCGAACAGCTTGCCGCGCGGAATGCCCTGCAGGCCGTCCTCGCCGCCCGTGAACGGCGCCTGCAGGCAGATGAAGAACAGCATCTGCGCCAGCGCCAGCGTGATCATCGAGAAATAGATGCCCTGGCGCCGGATGGCCAGCGAGCCGACCACGTAGCCGATGCCCGCCCCGGTCAGTGTGCCGAGGATCAGGCCCACTTCCGGCGTCACGCCCCAGACCTTCATCGCGTGGCCGGCCGCGTAGCCGGCGCCGCCGAAGAACGCCGCGTGGCCGAACGAGAGCAGCCCGGTAAAGCCGATCAGCAGGTTGAATGCGCACGCGAACAGCGCGAAGCACATCACCTTCAGTACGAACACCGGGTAGGCGCCCGCCATCGGGGCCACGATCAGCCCCAGCAGCAGCAAGCCGTAAAGCACCTTCTTCTGCACACCCGCTCCGTTCCTGATGGTTCCGGTGCTAACAGGCACCGCGGTTTGTCCGGTTTGTCCGCTCATCACTTCTCCCTCCCGAACAGGCCAGCCGGGCGCAACAACAGCACGATCACCATGATGAAGAACACCACCGTGGCGGATGCCTCAGGATAGAACACCTTGGTCAGGCCCTCGATCACGCCGAGGCCCAGGCCAGTGAGGATGGAACCCATGATCGACCCCATGCCGCCGATCACCACCACGGCGAACACGACGATGATCAGGTTCTGGCCCATCAGCGGCGACACCTGGATCACCGGCGCAGCCAGCACGCCCGCGAAGGCCGCCAGCGCCACGCCGAAGCCGTAGGTCAGCGTCACCATCAGCGGCACGTTGACGCCAAAGGCCTCCACCATCTTGGGGTTCTCGGTACCGGCACGCAGATAGGCGCCAAGCTTGGTCTTCTCGATCACGAACCACGTGGCAAAGCAGACCACCAGCGAGGCCACCACGACCCAGGCGCGATAGTTCGGCAGGATCATGAAGCCGAGGTCGGTGGCGCCCTGGAGCGCGTCGGGCGGCGAATACGGCAGGCCCGAGACGCCGTAGATCGAGCGGAACACACCTTCGATCACCAGCGTGATGCCCAGCGTCAGCAGCAGCCCGTAGATATGGTCGAGCTTGTAGATCCAGCGCAGCATCGACTTCTCGATGATCACGCCGAGCACGCCGACGATGATCGGCGAGAGCGCCAGCATGACCCAGTAGTTGAGCCCGGCGTACTCCATGCCCGCCCAGGCCAGCAGCGCGCCGAGCATGAACAGCGCGCCGTGTGCGAAGTTGATGACGTTGAGCAGGCCGAAGATCACGGCCAGCCCGAGGCTCAGCATCGCGTAGAAAGCGCCATTGACCAGCCCCAGCAGCAACTGGGACAGCATGGCGGGTAGAGGAATTCCGAATATGTCCATTGGCGTCGAGTGCCTGAGTGTCTATCCCCTCCCCCGCCAGCGGGAGAGGGGCGCAAAACCAATGCTTACTTCTTCAACATTGCGCACTTCGACTCGGCAACCGTCGTGAAGGCCTGGTCACCCGGAATGGTCGCCACGACCTTCAGGTAGTCCCAAGGCTTCTTCGATTCCGCCGGCGCCTTCACCTGCATCAGGTACATGTCGTGGATGTTGCGGCCGTCGGCGCGGATCTGACCCTTGTTGTAGAAGTCGTTGATCTTCATCTTCTTCAGCTCGGCCATCACCTTGTCCGGATCGTCGGTCTTGGCCGTCTCCACCGCCTTCAGGTAGGTGCTGACCGCCGAATAGTCGGCTGCCTGCAAGCTGCTCGGCATCTTCTTCATCTTGCCGAAGAAGCGGTTGGCCCACTTGCGGGTGTCGTCGTTCATGTCCCAGTACCAGCTGTCGGTCATCAGCAGGCCCTCGGTGTTCTTCAGGCCCAGGCTATGCACGTCATTGATGAACATGAGCAGACCAGCGATCTTCATATTCTTCGTGATACCGAATTCCTTGGCCGCCTTGATCGAGTTGATCGTGTCGCCGCCGGCGTTGGCCAGGCCCAGGATCTGCGCCTTGGACGCTTGCGCCTGGAGCAGGAACGAAGAGAAGTCCGATGCCGACAGCGGATGGCGCACGGTGCCAACCACCGTGCCGCCATTGGCCTTGACCACGGCCGCGGTGTCGGTCTCGAGCGAGTGGCCGAAGGCGTAGTCGGCGGTCAGGAAGAACCACGACTTGCCGCCCTGCTTCACCACCGCGCTGCCAGTGCCCTTGGCCAGCGCCACCGTGTCATACGCGTAGTGCACCGTGTACGGCGAGCACTCCTCGTTGGTCAGGCGGGCCGTGCCGGCGCCGATGTTGATGTAGACGCGCTTCTTCTCGGACGCCACCTTGTTCATGGCCAGCGCGGTACCGGAGTTGGTGCCGCCCACCAGCAGGTCCAGACCCTGCTGGTCCATCCATTCGCGTGCCTTCGAGGCGGCGATATCGGCCTTGTTCTGGTGGTCGGCGGACATCAGCTCGATCGGCTTGCCCAGCACCTTGCCACCATGGTCCTCGATGGCCATCTTCACCGCTTCCAGGCCGCCCGGGCCGTCGATGTCGGCGTACAGGCCCGACAGGTCGGTGATATAGCCAATCTTCACGGTGTCGCCCGACACCTGCGCCGATGCCCCCGTGGACACCGCGCCCAGAACAGTCGCCGCCACAGCCACGGCCAGCCGAGTCATCTTCATGTTTTGTCTCCTGAGTTTCGGCGGCGTGCTCACGCCACCCGTTCCTGCCACCATCAATCGAGTAACCCGCGCGCACGAAGGCGCGTGCGGATCAGACCCCAAGCAGTTCGTTCAGCACCGGCATCTTGGCCTGCAGCTCGGCGGCGGCGAAGCGCTCGACGATCTGCCCGTGCTCCATCACGTAGAAGCGGTCGGCCAGCGGCGCGGCGAAGCGGAAGTTCTGCTCCACCATCACCACCGTGTAGCCCTTCTTTTTCAGCATCAGGATCATGCGCGCAAGGGCCTGCACGATCACCGGCGCAAGGCCCTCCGAGATCTCATCCAGCAGCAGCAGGCTCGCGCCGGTACGCAGGATGCGCCCCACCGCCAGCATCTGCTGTTCGCCGCCGGACAGTCGTGTGCCCTGGCTCTGGCGCCGTTCGGCCAGGTTCGGGAACATCTCGTAGATCTCGGCCTCGCTCATGCCCCGGCTGGCGTCGGCACCCTTGAGCACCGGGGGCAGCATCAGGTTCTCTTCGCAAGACAGGCTGGAGAAGATCGCCCGCTCTTCCGGGCAGTAGCCGATGCCGTAATGCGCGATCTTGTGCGTGGGCAGACCAATGGTCTCGTGCCCGTTGACCTTGATCGAGCCCTTGCGGGCGCCGG
>NZ_JAWRWU010000014.1:0-162335 GCF_046535395.1 Cupriavidus sp. SIMBA_020
GCTGAGTCCTGTGCAATACAGGACCCAGCCCTTGGCCGCGGCCTAACTTACCCGTCCAACTTTAGGGGGTCAGTTCACGGCTGCCCTTTTTGTATTTGCCCGCCGACGCCTACGCGTCAGGCGATCAGCTCATGCTCGCGCAGCAGGCGCAGTGCGGCACGATAGTCGGCATCCTGTTGCAGTTTGTTCCAGTCCAGCGGACGCTTGCGACCAAACAGCTTGCGGATACGACGTTGCGACGCCTTGTCGCTCTTCAGATCGGCCTCGTCCAGCTCCTTGAGGAGTTGGTCGGCGCGCTCGGGATGGTTGCAGATCAGCACCATGTCACATCCCGCACCGAGCGCGGCCCGTGCGCCCTGGGTCACCGTGCCGGCCACGCTCGCGCCCTCCATGCTCAGGTCGTCGCTGAAGATCACGCCCTCGAAGCCGAGTCGCGTACGCAGCACATCCTGGAGCCAGAACGGCGAGAAGCCGGCAGGGTTCGGGTCCACCTTCGGATAGATCACGTGCGCCGGCATGACGGATGCCAGCGCGTTGCCCATCCAGTCATACGGCCGCGCGTCGTGGGCCAGAATCTCGTCAAGTCCGCGCTCATCGACTGGCACGGCCACGTGCGAATCGGCCTCGACGAAGCCATGACCCGGGAAATGCTTGCCGCAGTTGCTCATGCCGGCCAGCAGCAGGCCGTGCGTGAGATGGTTGGCCAGCATCGTTACCACCCGCGGATCGGCGTGAAACGCGCGGTCACCGATCACGGCGCTGCGGCCATGGTCGAGATCGAGCACCGGCGTGAAGCTCAGGTCGATGTCGCACGCGCGCAGTTCGGCCGCCAGCACGTAGCCGCACGCAATGGCGACCTTGGTGGCCGTCATCACATCGCGATCCCACAATTCGCCGAGTCTTGCCATCGCTGGCAGATGCGTGAAGCCATCGGTCTTGGCCCGCTGTACGCGGCCACCTTCATGGTCGATGCAGATCAGCACGTCTTCGCGCACAGCGCGAATCGCCCGCGTCAGCGCGGTCAGTTGGGCGCGCGACTCGAAATTCCGCGCGAACAGGATCACGCCGCCCGTCAGCGGATGGGCGATACGACGCATGTCCTCGGCATCGAGCTGCTTGCCAACCACGTCGAGCACCACCGGGCCCGGACGCTTGCCGGAAACTTTCTTGTTCATAGGAATATCTTGAGTTCAGGCTGCGTAGGTTCAGGATGCGTTGCCGGCCGGCTGGCCGCCCCGCTCCGCGATGGCGAAGGCCACCGCGTACTCGTGTTCGTCACTGACACTGACCCGGATGGTCAGCCCGCGTTCCCGCACCCATTCGGCCAGCTCGCCAGTGCATTGCGGCGTGGGCTCGCCCGACGGCAGGTTCAGCAGTTCCATGGCGCGCCACGTCATCGGCCAGCGCATGCCCAGGCCGATAGCCTTCGAGAACGCCTCCTTGGCCGCGAACCGCGTGGCCAGGAAGGCCAGCCCGCGCTTCTCCGAGCGCGCCTTGCGCGCATGGTAGATCTTCAGTTCGCGCGGACCGAGCACCTTCTCGGCAAATCGGCCGCGCGTGCGCTCCATCACGCCCTGCACGCGATCGATCTGGATGATGTCAGTGCCGATGCCGTAGATCACGCCGCCTGCCCCGGCACGGGATAACGAGTGCCCAGACGCGCGGCCACCATGATGGCCTTCATCTCGCGCACCGCGTTCTGCCAACCGACGAACACTGCATGCGCGACGATCGCATGGCCGATGTTCAGCTCCTTGATACCGGGCAGTGCCGCAATCTGTTGCACATTGGTGTAATGCAGGCCGTGGCCAGCATTGACGACGAGGCCATGGCGGATACCTGCGTCCACACCCTCAGCCACACGGCGGAATTCCGCCGCCTGCTCCTCAGGCGTATGGGCGTCGGCGTAGCGGCCGGTATGGATTTCGATAACCGGCGCCTTGCACGCGGCAGCGGCCGCAATCTGGTCCGGATCGGCATCGATGAACAGCGAGACGCGGATACCCGCATCGGCCAACTGCCGGCAGGCTGCGCTGACCTGCTCGAAATGCCCGGCCACGTCGAGACCGCCTTCGGTGGTCACTTCCTCACGCTTCTCAGGCACGAGGCAGACGTCCTGCGGACGGATTTCGCAGGCGATGTCGAGCATTTCGCGCGTGATTGCGCATTCCAGATTCATCCGGGTGGCGAGCTTCGGGCGCAGCGCGCGCACGTCCGCATCGCGGATATGGCGGCGATCCTCGCGCAGGTGCAGCGTAATCACGTCTGCGCCGGCGATTTCCGCCTGGAGGGCGGCCTCGATCGGGTCCGGGTAGGCAGTGCCGCGCGCATTTCGCAGCGTGGCCACGTGGTCGATGTTGACGCCAAGGTCGATGACGCCGGGATTCGCGTGAAAAATCATGGCTTTACAGAAATTGCAGGTCGATCAGGATTTGCCGCGTTTTCAGCGGCGCACCCTGCAGATAATAATGCAGCAGGAAACGCATCAGGGCGCGGCTTTGTGTGGCGGTCTGGGCGCGGCCATAATCGTCCCGCCCCATGTCCAGCAAGGTCTGGCCGGACACCACGGGCCAACTCGACGGATCGCTCGGCTGCGCGCGGCGCACGCCCCGTTCCGGGTGATACACGTAGTCGAGGCCTGGTTGCACTGGCTCCCCGGTGCTCACGCACTGGTCGAACGCCACCGCGAACCCAGTCTCCTGTAGCAGCACACGCTCGAAGCTGCGCAGCACCAGACTGGCGGACTCACCATGCGCGAGCCGCGTCAGCGTGATCATGTAGTGTTTGAACAGTGCCGGATGCGCGTCCTCGCGCGGGCAGAAGCGCAATAGCAATTCGTTGAGATAGAAGCCCGACAGCAGCGCATCACCGGCCAGTGGCAGCATGCCGCCCATGTATTCGGCCTTGGTCAGCGTCTTGACCTCGCCGCGGCCAGTCCAGGAGAGCGAAATGGGGTGGAAGTGCTGAAGCACCGAGCGCAGCGCCGAATGCGGCCGCTTGGCGCCCTTCGCCACCATGGCCATGCGACCGTGGTCTCGCGTGAAGACGTCCAGAATAAGACTAGTCTCACGATAGGGATAGGCGTGGAGCACGAACCCGGACTCGTTGGTCACGCGCAACTCGGTGCGCGCGGGCACGATCCGCATGGCCCGGTCCATCATCTCGCGGCCGGCGGCCACGGCCGGGGACAGCCCGGTGCCGCCCTGCACTTCCAGCAGTTCGGCGGCTTCCTCGGCGATGGGATCGGCGCTCCGCGCGCGCCTGGGCGCGGCTCGGGGCGCGTCAGGCATCTTGCTCACTCGTAGCCGTAGGCCCGCAGTCCGGCTTCGTTGTCGGCCCAGCCGCTCTTGACCTTGATCCACATCTCCAGGTAGACCTTGCCGTCGAACAACTTCTCCATGTCGAGGCGCGCCTCGGTGGAGATCTGTTTGAGCTTGGCGCCCTTGTTGCCGATGATCATGGCCTTGTGCGCGTCGCGCTCGACCAGGATCGTCGCGAACACGCGGCGCAGCCGGCCTTCGGTCTCGAACTTGTCGATGATCACGGTGCTCGTGTACGGCAGTTCGTCGCCAGTCCAGCGGAAGACCTTCTCGCGGATGATTTCCGAGGCCAGGAAGCGCTCGCTGCGGTCGGTCATCGCGTCGGCGTCGTACATCGGCTCGCCTTCGAGCAGGTACGGGCGGATGATGGCCAGCAGCCGCGTGATGTGATCATGCGTCTTCGCCGACATCGGCACCACTTCCCGGAACGGGAACAGCTGCCCCATCTTTTCCAGGAACGGCATCATCACCTCGGCGCGGTTCTCGCCCAGGCGATCCAGCTTGTTGGTGACCAGCAGCACCGGCACGTTTTTCGGCAGCAGCGACAGCACCTTTTCGTCATCGGCACCGAAATAGCCGGCTTCCACGACGAACAGCACCAGATCCACCGTAGACAGCGTGGACGTGACCGCGCGGTTCAGCGAGCGGTTCAGCGCGCTGGCGTGGCGGGTCTGGAAGCCTGGCGTATCGACGAAAACGAACTGCGCGTCATCGGTGGTCTGGATACCGACGATGCGGTGGCGCGTGGTCTGCGCCTTGCGGGACGTGATGCTGACCTTCTGGCCGACAAGTGCATTCATCAACGTGGACTTGCCCACGTTGGGGCGGCCAACAATGGCCACCGTGCCGCAGCGGAACGCCGCGGCATCCGAGGGTGCCTGGGCGTCCTGCTGCGGAGGGGTAGATTCGGTCATTCCTTCAACCTGAGAGACAACTGGGGATCCGGCGGCACCGGCTGCTTGCGGGTCTTGCCCGTGCGCTCGGCCCGGCTGCGCTTGAGCAGCTGGGGCACGAGCTTCTGCACCTCATCCAGCGCGAGCTTGGCCGCCGCCTGCTCGGCCGCACGGCGCGAGGCGCCGGTGCCGAACACGCGCACCTCCAGTTTAGGCACGGTGCATTCGACTTCAAACTGCTGGCTGTGTGCGGCACCGTGTGTGGCGATGACGTTGTACTGCGGCAGGGCAATCTTGTGGCCCTGCAGATACTCCTGGAGCAGCGTCTTGGCGTCCTTGCCCAGCGTGCGGGGGTCCACCTGCTCCAGAATTGGGATATACAGCTTGCGGATCAGCGCCCGCGCGGCATCGAAGCCGGCATCGAGGAACACCGCCCCGACAATGGCCTCCAGCGCGTCCGCCAGGATCGACGGACGGCGGAAGCCGCCGCTCTTCAGCTCGCCCTCGCCCAGGCGCAGGACGTCGGAAAGCTGGAGCATCTGGGCGATCTCATACAGCGCCTGCTGCTTGACCAGGTTGGCGCGCACGCGGGAAAGATCGCCCTCATCGAGCTTGCCAAACATGCCGTAGAGCATGTCGGCCACGGCGCAGTTCAGCACCGAGTCGCCCAGGAATTCCAGGCGCTCGTTGTGCTGGGCGCTATGGCTGCGATGGGTGAGCGCCTGCTGCAGCAATTCGGGCTTGCTGAATCGGTAGCCGAGACGTTGCTGCAAGGCGTCGAGGATCATGTCGTTACTGCGTTCCCGAATAGGTAATCAATAGACTCAGCGGACCATAGACGGGAATCTCGGTCCGGTACGAAAAACCAATGCTGCGTATCCTGCCGGCTTCGTCCTCGATCACGTCGAGATCGTCACCCTTGAGCGCCTCGATGCGGTCGATCTGGGCCTGCTTGTCGAAGTTGGCCGCCACATCCTTGCGGTTGACCGACCGATCCTTCGCGTAGTTCACCGCCCGCTTGACCGAGAAGTACTCGATCATGCTGGGAATCGCCTTCACTGCCGGCAGCACCACCGCAATCACGATGATGATGACGATCAGCAACGACCCCAATGAGAATCCACGTGATCCTTTAAGCACATCTACGCGGATATTTCCCCTCTTCCCCGAAAAACCCAACTTCTGACCCATTTTGCGCTTCCCTCGTTTTTTGAGTGTATTTGCGCTGCGCGAGGCGTCCGACCGTTACTTGAACGACCCCACGCGCCCAAAATTGCCCAGGTTCATCCAGATCACGAACGCCTTGCCTACGACGTTCTTGTCCGGGACGAAGCCCCAGTAACGTGAATCCAGGCTGTTGTCACGGTTGTCGCCCATGACGAAATAGTGCCCTTCCGGCACTTTACACGTCAGCCCCTGCTGATTGTAAGTGCAGTTCTCGCGGAACGGGAAATCAGGGTCGGCGCCCGCCACGAACGCCGGACGGTCGGCATCGTTCAGGATGCCATGCGCCACGCCGCCCGGAAGCGTCTCGGTGAAATGCTTCGAGTAGGCCAGCCGCTCTTCGTCGAGGTAGTCGGGCAAGGCGGAGTACTCGGCCGGCTTGCCGTTCACGGTCAGCTTCTTGTTCTCGTAGCGCACCACGTCGCCGGGTACGCCCACCACGCGCTTGATGTAGTCGAGCGACTCGTCCTTCGGGTAGCGAAACACCATCACGTCGCCGCGCTGCGGCGTGCCAACGTCGAGGACCTTCTTGTTCAGCACCGGCAGGCGGATGCCGTAGTCGTATTTATTGACGAGGATGAAATCGCCAATCAGCAGCGTCGGGATCATCGAGCCGGACGGGATCTTGAACGGCTCCACCACGAACGAACGGAGCACGAACACCGCCAGAATGACCGGGAAGAAGCTCGCCGAGTACTCGAGCCACCACGGCTGGCGCAGCTTTTCCTCGGCCAGCCGGGCGCGCGAGGCGTCCAGCTCGGTACTCCCGTGCACCGCCTGCATGTCGCCGCGGCGCGCGTCGAATTCGGCCAGGGCAAGGTGCGCCACGCTGCGGCGCTGGCGCTCGAAGACCAGCTTGTCGGCAACCCAGGCAATGCCCGTAATGACCACCAGCACAAAAAGGATCAGTGCAAAATTCATGACGGCTTGGCGTTGATTTTTTAGAAGATCGTCCTGTCACCCGGCCAGCGGACTTGGCGCTGGCCTGCGGCTTACTTGTCGTCCACCTGCAGGATCGCCAGGAATGCCTCCTGCGGGATCTCCACGGTGCCCACCTGCTTCATGCGCTTCTTGCCCGCCTTCTGCTTCTCCAGCAGCTTCTTCTTGCGCGAGATATCGCCGCCGTAGCACTTGGCCAGCACGTTCTTGCGCAGCGCCTTCACGTTCTCGCGCGCAATGATGTTCGCCCCGATCGCCGCCTGGATGGCCACGTCGTACATCTGGCGCGGGATGATCTCGCGCATCTTGGCCGCCACCTCGCGCCCGCGATATTGCGAATTCGAGCGGTGCACAATCACGGACAGCGCATCGACCTTGTCGCTGTTGATGAGGATGTCCACCTTCACCACGTCCGACGGGCGATATTCCTTGAACTCGTAATCCATCGACGCATAGCCGCGCGACACCGACTTCAGCCGATCGAAGAAGTCCATCACGATCTCGGCCATCGGGATCTCGTAGGTCAGCTGCACCTGCTTGCCGTGGTAGCTCATGTTGATCTGCGAGCCGCGCTTCTGCGTGCAGAGCGTGATCACGGAGCCGACATAGTCCTGCGGCATGTACAGGTTCACCGTGACGATCGGCTCCAGGATCGCCTCGATCCGGCTCGGATCGGGCATCTTGGCCGGGTTTTCCACGGTCAGCACCGTGCCGTCGCGCATCTGCACCTGATAGACCACCGTTGGCGCGGTGGTGATCAGATCCATGTCGAACTCGCGCTCAAGGCGCTCCTGCACGATTTCCATGTGCAGCAGGCCCAGGAAGCCGCAGCGGAAACCGAAGCCCAGCGCCTGGGACACTTCCGGCTCGTATTGCAGCGAGGCGTCGTTCAGGCGCAGTTTCTCGAGCGATTCGCGCAGCGCCTCGTACTGGTTCGCTTCCACCGGATACAGGCCGGCGAACACCTGCGGCTTGACTTCCTTGAAGCCCGGCAGCGGCTCGGCCGCCTTGCGCGCCATGGTGGTGATGGTGTCGCCCACCTTGGCCGCCTTCAGTTCCTTGATACCCGCGATCACGAAGCCCACCTGGCCTGCCGAGAGCGACTCGCGCGGCAGCGACTTCGGCGAGAACACGCCCACCTGCTCCACCAGGTGCTGCGCGCCCGTGGCCATCAGCAGCACCTTGTCCTTCGGGCGCAGCGTGCCGTTGACTACACGCACCAGCATGACCACGCCGACGTAATTATCGAACCAGGAGTCAATGATCAGCGCCTGCAGCGGGGCCGTGGGGTCGCCTTTGGGCGGCGGCACCTTGGCGATCATCGCCTCGATCACGTCTTCCACGCCCTGGCCGGTCTTGGCCGAGCACGGCGTGGCGTCGTGGGCATCGATGCCGATCACGTCCTCAATTTCCTGGATCGCGTTGGCGGGGTCCGCCTGCGGCAGGTCGATCTTGTTGAGCACGGGCACCACTTCCACGCCCAGTTCGATGGCCGTGTAGCAGTTGGCCACGGTCTGGGCTTCCACGCCCTGCGAGGCATCCACCACCAGCAGCGCGCCTTCGCAGGCGGACAGCGAGCGGCTGACTTCGTAGCTGAAGTCCACGTGCCCCGGGGTGTCGATCAGGTTCAGGTTGTAGACCTGGCCGTCGCGCGCCTTGTAGCTCAGCGCAGCGGTCTGGGCCTTGATGGTGATGCCGCGCTCCTTCTCGATGTCCATCGAGTCGAGCACCTGCGCTTCCATCTCGCGATCGGACAGCCCGCCACACCGCTGAATGATTCGGTCGGCCAGGGTCGATTTCCCATGGTCGATGTGGGCAATGATCGAGAAATTACGAATGTGGTCCATCTAGCGTTCAGGGAGGCGCCAGCGCGCCAGGTGGGACGGGGGCGCGGGAGCTTAAAAATGGTGGGGCGCAATGCGTGCGCCAATCCGCGATTTTACCGGATTTTCAATGACTTCCGGCGCGGTAAATGGTGTCGGAACCGTGACCGGCACTTTCCGCGCCTGCGCCCGGGAGTGGCGCATCGCGCACCCCGGAAACACATCGCGCCGGACATCGAGGCCGGCGCGATGGAGGCTGGGGGTCCGGGGATCGCCCGGACCGTCTTACCGGGCCTGACTCGGACGCAGCGTCAGCACCTGGGTGGCGTCGCCACGGCGCACGAACACGGCCGCCATCTTGTTCTTGTCCAGCGCCTTCACCATGTCGTTGAACTGCCGCGCGTTGGTCACGTCAGCGTCGCCCAGACGCAGGATGATGTCGCCCGGACGGATGCCGGCACGTGCCGCGGGGCCGTCTGCCGCCTCCACCTCCACGCCGGACTTGACCTTCAGTTCCTTGAGCTTGGTCTCGGCAATGTCTGTGACGATCAGCCCCAGCGCGTTCGGCTTGGCGGCTGGCGCGGCTTCGTCCGCGCTGCCGCCCCGCTTGTCGCCCCGGCGCGCCACGGCGCGGGCGTTGTCCGGCTCGAGTTCGGTCACGGTCACGGAAACGTCACGCGTCTGCCCCTTGCGCCACACCTGCAGCGGCACGCGGGTGCCCGGCTTGGTATCGCCAACCATCCGCGGCAGGTCCGACGCCTTCTCGATGTCGCGGCCGTTGAACTTCAGGATGATGTCGCCCGCCTCGATGCCGGCCTTCTCGGCCGGTCCGCCCGGTTCCACGCTGCCAACCAGCGCGCCACGCGCACGGCCCAGGCCGAGCGAGTCCGCCACTTCCTTGGTCACGTCGCCGATGGCCACGGCGATCCGGCCACGGGTCACCTTGCCGGATGCCTTGAGCTGCTCGGACACGCGCATCGCCTCGTCGATCGGAATCGCGAACGAGATGCCCATGTAGCCACCGCTACGGCTGTAGATCTGCGAATTGATACCGATCACCTCGCCGCGCAGGTTGATCAGCGGCCCGCCCGAGTTACCGGGATTCACGGCCACGTCGGTCTGGATGAACGGCAGGTAGTCACCCGTATCGCGGCCCTTGGCCGAGACGATGCCCGCAGTCACGCTATTGTCGAGCCCGAACGGCGAGCCAATGGCCAGCACCCACTCGCCCGGACGAATCTTGTCCGAATCGCCAAGCGGCAGGCGCGGCAGGTTGCTCGCTTCCACCTTGATCAGCGCCACGTCGGTGCGGCGATCGGAGCCGATCAGCTTGGCCTTGAACTCGCGCTTGTCGGGCAGGGTCACGTAGATGGTCTCGGCGTCCGCCACCACGTGAGCGTTGGTCATCACGTAGCCATCCTGGCTGATGATAAAGCCAGACCCCACGCCACGGCTCTGTTCCTCGCCCTGCGGCGGCTGGCCACGGCGCGGCGGGGTGGGACCACCCGGCGCGCCCGGCATCGGCACGCCAAAGAAGCGGCGGAAGAATTCGGCCATCTCGTCGTCTTCAGGTGAGTTGCCGCCACGCGAGCGGATGCGCTCGGTGGTACGAATGTTGACGACGGCCGGGCTGGCCTTCTCCACCAGATCGGTGAAGTCAGGCAGGTTGTAGTTCGAGGCAGCCGCCTGGGCATGCCCCATCTGGGCAACAGCCGGACCCAGCACGAGCATGGCAGCCATGACCATGGTTCGCACCAGGGCTGGGGATTTGGAAATCATCGACAACTCCCGGGAGATCAGCGAGAAACGGATGCCTTGCCGGACGTCGGAGTCGATCGACCCCGCAAGGCGGAACTTCAAGCGCGACTGGCCCGCACCAAGCGGCCAGCACCGGGGTTCGCTGCCCCGGCGCCAGCGCGCCCATGCGCTCAGTGTACCGTCTTGGGCGGGCGGTACTCCACGCCGGCGGCGAACTGCCTGACCGTGGCGGCGGGCACCTCGCCCACCACCGTGATCCAGTAGTCAGCCACGCGGCGCACCACGACCTGCGTGGCGCCGAGCGAAGCCACGCCTTCACGGCGCGCCCGTTGTTCCGATACGGGTTCGATAAAGATCGACAACCCGGTCAGACCGTCGCTGTAGACGATCTGGAGCACCTCGAAGACCTGCCCCGGCTTGCTGCCCTGTGCCGGCGGGCGCAACTCGCCCAGCGGGCGGCGCACTTCGCGGATCTTCTGGAAGCCCTTGAGCGGCGAACCGATGATCCACCCTTCGTCGGCCACGTTGGCCGGCTGATAGGTGACTTCGTAGCGGCTCCATGACTGCGAACTCTTGATGGCGGACAGGATGCGTTGCTTGTCCGACGGCACGCCGATGTCGACCTGCGAGAACGCCACCTGTTCGAGCACCTTGCCGCCCTCGCCGATGGTCTGCGCGCGCATCAGCAGACCCGAGCCCTTGTCGGCCCACAGGCGCACTGCGTAGCGCGCCGCATCGTGGGGCTCAAGCGAGAACACCTCGCACTCGACGCCCGCCACGCGCTCGGCGGGCAGCTTGCGCATGTCGTACAGCTCGAGCACATCGCTCTTGTTGGTCGCCAGCAGCGCCGGGAAGCGGTCCTTCGCCTCCTGCTTCTCCACGACCACGAGCTTGGCTTCTGGAATCAGGCTGTGCACGACGTCGTTCTGGCGCAGCACCTCGCGCGGCTTGCCGTCGAGCGTTTCCAGGCGTTCGTACTCGTTGTGGACGAGATCGCTGTAATGCTGGATCCGCGACGCATGCATGACGCTGCCCCGCTGATAGATCAGCGTGCCGACGTAGTTCTCGCGCTGGGCGGCACGGTGGATCTTGTTGAGCCACGCCGTGGCGTCGCGTCGGTTCAGCGTATTGTCAGACGGCTGCGCCGTTGCGGCGGCAGCGGTCAGACACAAGGCCAGAAAAAAGGACCTGCGCAGGCCCTTCCTTCCGTGTACGCCCGCTACGTTGGCGGGCGACATTCCTTTATGCATGTCCGGCATTATTCCTGCGAATTTTCCTGTGAGAAGTTTGCGCCATTCGCCACCGTGCGCATGGTCGGCACAAAGGCTTCGGTCGCCACCGACGTGCGATGGGCACGCAGGTATTCATCAAGGCGCGGATCGCGAATCATCTGGGCGCTGTCAGCGGCCACGGTCACGATCGAACCAGCCTTGGCCGGCGTGGCGGACTGCTCGACGCGGGCCACGACGGCATCGGGCGTACCGATATCACCCGGACCACGCATCTGCGGCACCACAACCCAGCTCACGGCCGCCACGGCGGCGGCGATGGCCGTGCCGGGCATCACGCGGCGCACCCACGACGGGCGTACCAGCAGGCGTTGGCGGCCGGCTGCAGCCACGGCGGGCACGAGCACATGGGGCTCGACTTCCAGGCGCGCGGAGAATCGGGAGAGAAACGCTTCGGTCGAACCAGCGTGCGTCAACTCTTCCGAACGCAGCGTGTCACCGATCAGCTGGTAGACGTTCCAGTCCGTCATGCCGGCGTCGCTCTTCGCGAGGCCCAGCACGGCGTCCACTTCGTTCGGCGCCAGCTCGCCATCCATCAAAACGGAGATTTGCTCCGATGCTTCCACTACATGAACCGACTGCTTATGAGCCTGACCCATTTCCCACCCCAAGAAATTCCATTGAACACCGATAAATCCCGTACTGCTGCTTGTCGTTTATCGATGCAGGAATTGGCTGCAACGCTGGCTGCACGACATTCTTCAACTTGCTATCCCTACCACCGCTTGCCCTCGGCTGTTCCCAGCAGGGGGCGCAACTTGTCGGCGATCGCCTCGCGGGCGCGGAAGATCCGTGACCGCACGGTCCCGATCGGGCAACCCATGGCTTCGGCGATTTCCTCGTAGCTGAGGCCCTCGATCTCGCGCAGGGTGATGGCGGTACGCAATTCCTCCGGCAGCGCCTCCATTGCGCGGTTGACCGTCTCGGCCACCTGACGCGTGTGGAGCATGGACTCCGGCGTATTGATATCCCTTAGTTGCTCGCCGTCTGCAAAAGTTTCAGCCTCTTCGGCGTCAATATCACTGGACGCCTCCGGGCGGCGGCCCTGCGTGGCCAGATAGTTCTTGGCGGTGTTGACGGCGATGCGGTACAGCCACGTGTAGAAGGCGGATTCGCCCCGGAACTGGGGAAGCGCGCGGTACGCCTTGATAAAGGCATCCTGCGCCACATCCTCCACTTCGGCGGGATCGCGGACAAGGCGTGAAATGAGCCGGATGATCTTGCGGTGGTACTTGGCCACCAGCAACTCAAAGGCTCGTTTGTCGCCCTGCTGGACGCGTTCAACTAGAAGCTGATCGGCTTCGCGTTCGCTCACGAATGGTTCACCTGCAGTGTATCTCTTGGTTTTGTCGTCACGACAAACGTTGTATTTTACCTACGAATCGGGACCCACCGGGTGTCGCGAAGCGCATTCTGTGACCGCCCGTCCGCATGTTTGGTTCCGCATGCCGAAATGAATCGGGGCTCGCCGTGGCGAGCCCCGTGATACCCGTCGCGGTCAGATGCGGCGGAAGACAAGCGTGCCGTTGGTGCCGCCAAAACCGAAGTTGTTCTTCACGGCCACGTCGATCTTCATCTCACGTGCAGTATTCGCTACGTAATCCAGGTCGCATTCCGGATCCTGGTTGAAGATGTTGATCGTCGGCGGCGAAACCTGGTTGTGGATCGCCAGCACGGTGAAGACCGACTCGAGACCGCCAGCGCCGCCCAAAAGGTGACCGGTCATCGACTTTGTCGAATTGACCACCATCTTGTAGGCGTGCTCGCCAAAGGCCAGCTTCACGGCGTCGGACTCGTTCTTGTCGCCCAGTGGCGTGGACGTGCCGTGCGCGTTCAGATACTGCACTTCGTCGGCATTGACGCCGGCGTTTTTCAGCGCAGCCACCATGCAGCGGCGCGGGCCGTCGGTGTTCGGGGCGGTCATGTGGAACGCGTCGCCACTCATGCCGAAGCCAATCAGCTCCGCATAGATCTTGGCGCCGCGTGCCTTGGCCGACTCATACTCCTCGAGCATCATCACGCCGGCACCCTCGCCCAGCACGAAGCCGTCGCGGTCCTTGTCCCACGGACGCGAGGCTGTGGCCGGATCGTCGTTGCGGGTGGACAACGCGCGGGCTGCGGCAAAGCCGCCAATGCCCAGCGGCGAAACCGTCGACTCGGCGCCGCCGGCCAGCATCGCGTCGGCATCGCCGGCCTGGATCAGGCGGGCGGCCAGGCCGATGCTGTGCAGGCCGGTCGTGCAGGCCGTCACGGCCGCGAGGTTCGGGCCCTTCAGGCCGTGATAGATCGACAGATGGCCCGAGATCATGTTGATGATCGAGCCCGGAACGAAGAACGGCGAAATCCGGCGCGGGCCGCGATTGGCCAGCTCCATCTGCGTAGCTTCGATCATCGGCAGGCCGCCGATGCCGGAGCCAACCAGCACGCCGATGCGCTCGGCGTTCTCCTCGGTCACTTCCAGGCCGCTATCCTTCAGCGCCTGGGTACCCGCCGCGATACCGAAATGGATAAACGTATCCATACGGGGGGCTTCCTTCGCCGGAACATATTCCTCGACGTTGAAACCCTTCACTTCACCGGCAAAATGGACGGCGAACGGGGAGTGATCGAATTTGGTGACGGTGGCAATGCCGGACTTGCCGGCAACCAGGTTGGCCCAGCCTTCGGCAACCGTGTTTCCGACCGGAGACACAAGGCCAAGCCCAGTGACGACGACGCGACGACGGCTCACTATGATTTCCTACGAGTGCGTGAAGCGGAATTGGATTGATTCAGGATCTCGCCGATCCGGCCGTTAGTCATTGCATGCGGCGCGTAATACGGTTTGAGATCATTCCGATTCTGCTTCTTCGAACAGACGAAAGCCACAGAAAACAACCGGACAGGACCATGACGGCCCCACCCTTGTGCCTTCTGTGGCTCGGAATGCGAAGACGACGGCTTAGGCCTTGACGTGCGCGGTGGCGTAGTCGATGGCCTGTTGCACGGTCGTGATCTTTTCGGCTTCCTCATCAGGAATTTCCATGCCGAATTCATCTTCCAACGCCATCACGAGTTCAACCGTGTCCAGCGAGTCCGCACCGAGATCGTTCACGAACGACGATTCGTTCTTGATGTCTGCCTCGGCCACGCCAAGCTGTTCAGCCACGATTTTCTTGACGCGTTGTTCGATATTGTCCATGTAACCCTCCAGGGAAGTTCGACAAAAAGTGGGCGCATTTTAGCAGGTTTGGACCACAAAAAATCCGCCTGCCATCTATTGCAAGAATCGCGCCCGTTCGGTTTGAAAAACAACTGCTTCGCCCGCCATCTTTCGGCTTCTTCGCCGAAATGTACGTCGGGTAATGCAATCAATTCATGTACATGCCGCCGTTCACGTGCAGCGTTGTGCCCGTGATGTAGGCGGCCTGCGGGCCGGCCAGGAACGCCACCGCATGCGCGATGTCTTCCGGCTGGCCGAGTCGGCCCAGCGGGATCTGGGTCTTCAGCGCCGCATGCTGCTCGTCCGACAGGACCTTGGTCATGTCGGTGTCGATGAAGCCCGGCGCCACGCAGTTCACAGTAACGTTGCGGCTGCCAATCTCGCGCGCCAGCGCGCGGGCCATGCCCTCCACGCCGGCCTTGGCCGCCGCGTAGTTCATCTGGCCCGGGTTGCCCGTGGAGCCCACCACCGAAGTGATGTTGATGATGCGGCCGGTACGGGCCTTCATCATCGGGCGCAGCACGGCGCGCGACAGGCGGAACACCGCCGTCAGGTTCGTGTCGATGACGCTCGTCCAGTCATCGTCCTTCATGCGCATGGCCAACTGGTCCTGGGTGATGCCGGCGTTGTTCACCAGCACGGCCAGACCGCCGTGGGCCTTCACGATCTCCTCGATCACGGCTTCGCAGCGCGCGGCATCGTTCACGTTCAGCACCACGCCATGGCCCTGCAGGCCCTCGGCCTTCAGGTATTCGCCGATGGCGGCCGCGCCGGACTCGCTCGTGGCGGTGCCGATCACGGTGGCGCCCTGACGCGCCAGTTCCAGCGCGATGGCCCGGCCAATGCCGCGCGACGCACCCGTCACCAGGGCGACCTGATTTTCCAGAGTCTTGCTCATGTTGCGATGTTCCTTGGCTTACTTCAGCAGCGCCAGCGTGTCTTGCAGCGATGCGGGGTCGAAGATCGCGCCGCCGACGAGATTGCCGTCGATGCGCTTGGTCATGCCGGCCAGCACCTTGCCCGGACCGCATTCGATCACATGGGTCACGCCTTCGGCGGCCATTTTCTGCACGCACTCCACCCAGCGTACCGGGGCGGCGGCCTGGCGCACCAGGGCGTCCTTGATCTGGGCCGGGTCGTTGGCGATGGCCACGTCCACGTTGTTGATGACCGGGATCGACGGCGCCGAGAACGCCAGCCCAGCCATGCGCTCCTTGAGGCGGTCCGAAGCCGGCTTCAGCAGCGACGAATGGAACGGCGCCGACACCGGCAGCGGCAGCGCGCGCTTGGCGCCCTTGGCCTTGGCGATCTCGCAGGCCTTTTCCACGGCAGCCTTGTGGCCGGCAATCACCACCTGCGAGGGGGCGTTGAAATTGACGGCCTCGACCACGCCGGCAGCGGACGCCTCGGCGCAAGCCGCGCGCACGTCGTCATCGGACAGGCCCAGGATGGCGGCCATGCCGCCCTCGCCCACCGGCACGGCTTCCTGCATCGCCTGTGCGCGGAAGCGCACCAGCGGCACAGCGTCAGCAAACGGAATCACGCCCGCGGCCACCAGCGCCGAGTACTCGCCCAGGCTGTGGCCGGCCACCAGGGCCGGGGCCGGGCCGCCGGCGTCCAGCCAGGCGCGGTACACGGCCACGGCGGCAGTCAGCATCACCGGCTGGGTGTTGGTCGTGAGGTTCAGTTCTTCCGCCGGACCTTCCGCGATCAGGCGGCCGATGTCCTGCCCCAGCGCGGCGGAAGCTTCCTCCAGCGTGGCGCGGACCACCGGGTTGTCGGCAAACGCGTTGAGCATGCCGACCGATTGCGAGCCCTGGCCAGGGAAAACGAATGCGAATTTCATCGGGAATCCAGTCTTAACGATTCAGACGAGCGTGTCCGGGCGCACGCGCCCTTTCAGGCACGCCGCGCCGGACCGCATCTTACATGCGCAGCAGCACCGCGCCCCAGGTGAAGCCGCCGCCAACGCCTTCCAGCATCACGGTCTGACCCGGGCGGATACGGCCGTCGCGCACGGCCACGTCGAGCGCCAGCGGGATCGACGCCGCCGAAGTATTGCCATGCTCGTGCACCGTGGCGACCATCCGCTCGGCCGGCAGGCCCAGCTTGCGCGCCGTGCCCTGCATGATGCGGATATTGGCCTGGTGCGGCACCAGCCAGTCGATTTCGTCCGCCTGCACCTCGGCTGCGGCCATCGCCTCGCGCGCCACCTTGTCCAGCACGTTCACGGCCAGCTTGAACACCGCCTGGCCGTCCATGTGCAGGAAGGCGTTGCCGGTGATGGCACCGCCCGACACATTGCCCGGCACGCAGAGGATGTCCGCGTGGCTGCCATCGGCATGCATGGCCGACGACAGGATGCCCGGCTCGTCCGAGGCAGTCACCACCACGGCGCCGGCGCCATCACCGAACAGCACGCAGGTGGTGCGGTCGTTGAAATCGAGGATGCGGGAGAACACTTCGGTGCCGATCACCAGCACGTTCTTGTGCGAGCCGCTGCGGATGAACTTGTCCGCCGTGGAGAGCGCGTAGACGAAGCCCGAGCACACGGCCTGCATGTCGAAAGCCGCACAATGGTTCGTGATGCCGAGCTTCTGCTGCACCAGGCAGGCGGTGCTCGGGAACACGAAGTCCGGCGTGGAGGTGGCCACGATGATCAGGTCGATGTCCTGGCGCTCGATCCCGGCCGCCTCGATCGCCTGCTCGGCCGCTTGCACGGCCAGGTCACTGGCGGTGACGTCCGGCTCGGCCCAGTGCCGCGCCGAAATGCCGCTGCGCGAGACGATCCACTCGTCGCTCGTTTCGATGCCACGCTCGGCCAGCTGCGCCGCCAGCTCGTGATTGGTGACACGCCGCGGGGGCAGGTAGCTCCCGGTACCGATGATTTTTGCGAACTTGGTCATGTCTGTCGGATCGTGATGCTCACCCGGGCCGCCTGCGGCAGCCGCCACGGCCCCTGCACTCAGGGGGTTCAGAGGGCTTGAGGCCTCAGGCGGCATGGGTATCGGGATGTGGGTCCGGTGCGTCGGTCTCCGGGCCGCCCGTCGCGGGCGCCGTGGCGCCGGACTTGTTGGCGAAGACCCTTGCTATACGTTCGATTACGCCGTTTCTGGCCGCATCATACCCGCGTTTGATCGCCCATTCAAAAGAGTGGGCGTCGGCGGAACCGTGACTCTTGATCACCAGTCCGCGCAGGCCCAGCAGCGAGGCGCCGTTGTAGCGCGCGGGGTCCAGCCGGCGCGCCAGGCGCGACAGCACGGGCATGGCCACGGCGGCCAGCAGCTTGGTGAACCAGGAGCGCGTGAACTCCTCCTTGATCATGCCGCCAATCATCTTGGCCAGGCCCTCGGTACTCTTGAGCGCCACATTGCCGACGAAGCCGTCGCAGACCACGATGTCCGTCGTGCCCTTGAAGATGTCGTTGCCTTCCACGTTACCGTAGAAATTCAGCTCGGAAGCGCGCAGCAGCTCGCCGGCGGCCTTGACCACCTCGTTGCCCTTGATCACTTCCTCGCCGATATTGAGCAGGCCCACCGTGGGGTGATCCTTGTGATCCACCACGGACACCATGGCCTCGGCCATGCGGGCGAACTGGAGCAGGTGCCCGGGTTCGCAGTCGGCGTTGGCACCCAGGTCGAGCACCGTGGTGCCCCAGCCCTGCTCATTGGGAATGGTAGTGGCGATGGCCGGCCGCTCGATGCCCTCGAGCGTCTTCAGCACATAGCGCGACACAGCCATCAGCGCGCCGGTGTTGCCGGCGGAGATGAGCGCGTCGGCGCGGCCTTCCTTGACCTGCGTGGCCGCCACGCGCATCGAAGAGTCCTTCTTCTTGCGCAGCGCCACTTCCACCGGGTCATCCATCGTGATGACCTCGGTTGCCGCCACCACGGTGACGCGCGGATGATCGGCCGCATGCAGCTTCCTGAGCTGCGCGCCGATGGCATCGGGCAAGCCGACGAGGATCATCTCGGCGTCATCGTGACGGGAAAGAAAACTGATCGCCGCCGGCACGGTCACGGATACACCGTGATCGCCGCCCATGCAGTCGATAGCGAGCTTGATCGTCATTGTTTCCAGATACGGAATGCGCACCGGCATCCGCCGCCTCGGTTCGCGGGGACGCAACCAGCCGGACGCGCGGATACGCTGCCGGGTGGGCGCCGAGCGCCCAACAAAAAAGCGGCAACGAGCTTGCCGCTTTCCTGTTTTACACCTGACAACGTGCGCGAGCGAGACACAGGGTCACGCCAGACAACCTGGTCAGTCGTTCTTGGTCTTGATGACCTTGCGGCCACGGTAGTAGCCGTTCGGGCTCACGTGGTGACGCAGGTGGGTCTCGCCCGTGGTCGGCTCAACGGCCAGGGGTGCGACCGACAGATGGTCATGCGAACGATGCATGCCGCGCTTGGACGGCGACTTCTTGTTCTGTTGAACAGCCATGATGACTCCTTCGAGAATTTTGCGATATTAACACACGCATCCTGCGCGAGGCGTAGCCGGGGCCCGGCCGGATGCTTGACCTGCTACCCGAGGACGGGTGCGCCGGCCGCTCTGTTGCGGCGTCAGTGCTTCGTCTTCAGGCCGGCCAGCGCCGCAAAGGGCGATGGCCGCTTTTCCTCTTCGGGCGGAGCCTCAGGCTCCACCTCACCGTCCGCGCCGGTCACGAGCGACTCGTGCACGGCGGGACAGACCATATGCTTGGGTGCCGACGGCAACGCCAGCAGCACCTCGTCTTCCACCAGTTCCAGCGGCGAAAACTTCTTCGACCCGACGATCACGTCGATGTCGTCATCATCCATGGGTGCCGAATCCGCCGCTTCTTCGCTGGCCATGACCTCGAAGCGCATCGACGTGTCGATCGGCTCCGGGTAGACCTGCAGGCAGCGCTGGCAATCGAGCCAGACCCGCCCTTGCACGGTGACGTCGACGAACAGCCGCTGCGACACCACCGCGCCAGCCTCCACCGCTTCCTCGCGCATGAAGCCGGTGAGCGTGTAGTGAAACGTCTCGTCCGGTGCCGATGCTGGCGCATCCTCGGCCGTCTCGGCTAAGATGCGCGGCAAATCGCGCGTCGCCACGTCGCCCGCCACGCTGCCACCCTTGCGGCAGAAGGCGAACAGATCGGTTTCGCGCAGATCGAATGCCACGGCGGACGCCGCTGGCTGGGTCGGCTGACTCATGTACGCTGAATCGCTGGAAAAATGCCTTGTTTGCCACACCTGGGACGATCCACGCCATCGAGGGCGGATACGCCTGCCGCGATGGCTTCCGATCACGGCCGGGCACGAATGTGCCTGTGTGGCTAAACGCGCGATTATAAGCTGAAAAACGGGACTCGGTCAAAGTATACAACTGACTAACTAACGTCCCCTCTCCCTCCGACGCTACCTCTATATATATGTCGTCCTCCGCTATCCGCCCGCCCCTGATCCTCGGGTCGAGTTCTCCGTACCGGCGCGAGTTGCTCGCGCGGCTGCGCATCCCGTTCGACGTGGCTGTACCGGACATCGACGAAACCCCGCTGGCCGGGGAGGCCCCCGAGGCCACGGCCCTGCGCCTCTCGCGCCGCAAGGCTGAGGCGATTGCCGCGCGCCACCCCGGCGCACTGGTCATCGGCTCGGATCAGGTCTGCACGCTCGACGGCGCCCAGATCGGCAAACCCGGCAGCCATGAGAAGGCGCTGGCCCAGTTGCAGCAAATGCGCGGACGAACCGTCACATTTCATTCGGCACTCTGCCTGCTCGACAGCCGCACCGGCGAGGCCCAGTTGGCCGATGTACAGACCCGGGCGACCTTCCGTGACCTGTCCGATGCCGAACTAGACGCCTACCTGCGCCTGGAAACCCCCTATGACTGCGCGGGCAGCGCCAAGGCCGAGGGTCTGGGCATCGCCCTGCTCGCGCGCGTGGAATCGGACGACCCCACGGCGCTGATCGGCCTGCCGCTGATCGCGCTGACCGGCATGCTGCGTGCCGCCGGCTACCCGTTTTTCGGAGCCTGAACGATGGCCGGTACCCTGTTCCTGATTCCCAACACGCTCGGCAAGCGCGACGAGTTCGATCCGCTGCCCGATGTCATCCCCGCCGGCGTGCAGCAGATTGCCGCGCGGCTCGACTACCTGGTGGCAGAGAACGCCAAGACGGCGCGCGCTTTCCTGAAGAAACTGGGCGAAACCAGCCCGCTGGCGCGGCCGATCCAGCAGATCGAGATCCGTGAGCTGAACGTGAACACGCGCGCCGAGGCCTTGGCCGCGCTGCTGGACCCCATCGCCGGGGGCCGCGATGGCGGGCTGCTTTCCGAAGCCGGCGTGCCGGCCGTGGCCGACCCCGGTGCGGACCTCGTCCGACTGGCCCACGCGCGCGGCGTGACGGTGCGGCCGCTGGTGGGGCCGAGCTCGATCCTGCTGGCGGTGATGGGTTCCGGCCTGAATGGCCAGAGCTTCGCGTTCAACGGCTACCTGCCCGTGGACGCTGACGAGCGCGCGCGCAAGCTACGGGAATTGGAAGCGCATTCGCGCAAGGCGCGCCAGACGCAGGTCTTCATCGAGACCCCCTACCGCAACGCCGCGCTGCTGGAAGCGCTGCGCCAGCATTGCGCCGGCACCACGATGGTATCGGTGGCCGTCGACCTGACGCTGCCCACCGAAACCATCGTCACGCTGCCGCTGTCGGCCTGGCGGCCGGAGCGGATTGCCCTGCAAAAGCGGCCGGCGATCTTCTCGCTGCTGGCCGCCTAGTCCTGCTTACCGGAGCGACTGCGCGCCGGTCGACATCATCATGGTCTTCATCGCCGCGCTGCCCATGGCCGCACCAAACCGCTTGGCCACGCGCTCGGCGATGTTTTCCTTGACCGTGTAGTCGACGATATCCTCGGCCTTGAACAGGTCGCGCGCCACGTAGTCGGCGCTACCCACGCCATCGGCCAGGCCCAGCGCCACGGCGCGCTCGCCGGACCAGAACAAGCCCGAGAACAGGTCCGGATCGTCCTTCAGCCGGTCGCCGCGGCCTTCTTTCACCACGTCGATGAACTGCTGATGGATCTCCTTGAGCATGGTCTCGGCATAGACCTTCTGGCGCGGCACCTGCGGCGAGAAGGGGTCGAGCATGCCCTTGTTGGCACCCGAGGTGTACAGCCGGCGCTCCACGCCGAGCTTTTCCATCAGGCCGGTGAAGCCGAAGCCATCCATCAGCACGCCGATCGAGCCGACGATACTGGCCTTGTCCACATAGATCTTGTCGGCCGCCGCTGCCACGTAGTAACCGCCGGAGGCGCAGATTTCCTCCACCACCACGTAGAACGGCTTGCCCGGATACACGGTGCGCAGACGCTTGATCTCGTCGTTGATGATGCCCGCCTGCACCGGCGAGCCGCCCGGCGAATTGATCTTGAGGATCACGCCGGCCGCGTTGGTATCGGCAAAGGCCGCCTGCAGGGAGGCATTGATCGATTCCGCGCCGGCCGGCGTGCCCGCCGCGATCTCGCCTTCCAGCGAAACCATCGCGGTATGGCGCCCCGCGGTGCTGGCGATGCCATCGCCCTTGAAGTCGATTACCGCGTACAGGATCAGCGCCAGGATGCCCAGCACCACCAGCCGGAAGAAGATCTTCCAGCGCCGTGCCGCGCGCTGTTCGCGCAGCGTGGCCATCAGCACCTTCTCCAGCACGTCGCGCTCCCAGCCACCGGTGGCGCTGCCGCCACCCACCGGGGCCGCTCCACCCTGCCCGCTCAGGCGCGCACGGCGCTCGTCGGCCTCGCGCCGCGCCGCGTCCTCCCCGGCACGCAGTTCCTGCTCGAGCGGAAAATCGGCCTGCGCCGCCGTTTCCAGGCGGTGACTGTCGCCGGCCTTGTGTTCGTCTTGCGTTTGACCCGGTTCGACCGGCGGTTTTTGCTGTTCTGTCATGCGATGGACTCGATAAAGTCAGACGGCGGCCCGGCGGATCATTCAGGTGGCGTCGGGCGGGTAAAAAGGCGGTTCGGGGAGCCAGTAGACAGCACCCTCGCGTTCCTCGGTCCGGAGCTTGGCCAGCGCGGCGCCCCGGCAAGGGCCGCCCACGCAAAGGCCGGTGTCTGGCGCATAAACCGCGCCATGTGTCGCGCACATCAAGTATAGGCCCGCGCTATCGAAAAACTGCCCCTCCTGCCAGTCCAGCTCCATCGGCACGTGCGCGCACTGGTTCAGGTAGGCGTGCGCAACGCCATCGAAACGGACCACGAATGCGCCGATCTCGCGCGCTTCCCGGCGCACGGAGAACCGCACGCCGGCCCCGCCATCGACGAGTTCGTCGCTGGCGCACACGCGGTGCAGTGGCTGGCCGGCTTCAGGCATGCGTGAGCAGCCAGTCCTGGAGATCGGCGATCGACGTGGCGCAGTGCACCGGCGCCATCGCGCGCAGCGAATCGGCCGGATGCGCGCCGTAGCAGACGCCCAGCCCGTGCGCGCCGGCGTTGACCGCCATCTGCAGGTCATGGGTGGTATCGCCCACCATGACCGTGCGCGCCACGTCCTGGCCCAGCTCGCGCGTCAGCTCCTGCAGCATGGCCGGGTGCGGCTTGGAGAACGTCTCGTCGGCGCAACGCGTGCCATCGAACAGCTTGCCAAGGCCGGTGGCCGCCAGCGCCCGCTCCAGCCCCACACGGGTCTTGCCCGTGGCCACGCCGAGGAAGTAGTGCTCGCCGTGCAGGGCCTCGAGCATCTCGCGCACGCCATCGAACAGCACGAGGTCCGCATCGCGCGTGAGGAAATGGTAGCGGTAACGCTCCGCCAGGCGCGGATAGTCGGCCGGGTCCAGCGTGGGCACGGCATAGGACAGCGCGTCCTTCAGCCCAAGGCCGATCACGTGGCTCGCGGCGCTGTCATCCGGCACGGGCAGGCCCAGGTCGCGGCTGGCCAGCTGAATGCATTTGGCGATGGTCGGGGTGGAATCCATGAGGGTTCCATCCCAGTCGAAGACGATCAGGTCGAAGCGCTGCCTGGCCATTGAGGTCCTTGGTCGATGCGGAAAGTGGTGTGGCGGCTGCGAAGGCGGCGATGCGACGCGTCAGTCCGCCGCGCGGTGCTGACGCAATTGTTGCAGAAAATCAACACACTCGGCGGGTAATGGCGCCGAAACGGTCAGCGGCTCGCCCGTGGACGGGTGCGCCAGCGTCATCCGGTGCGCGTGCAGGAACATCCGCTTGATGCCGGGCTTGGCATTGCTACGAGAAAGTGCCTTATTGAGCGCAAAATCACCATACTTCTCATCGCCGACGATGGGGAAGCCGGACGCCTGCAAGTGCACCCGGATCTGGTGCGTGCGGCCGGTTTTCAGTTCGGCCTCGAGCAGGGTGTAGCCCGGGAACGCCTCCACCTTGTTGAAGATGGTGTGCGCGGTCAGCCCATCGGCCTGCACGCGCACGCGCCGCTCGCCATCGGGCGTGCTGTATTTATATAGCGGGAGCTTGACGTGCTGCCGCGTGTTCTGGAATTCGCCTGCCACGCAGGCGAAGTAGCGCTTGTCCATGCCGGTGCCGCGCATCTGCTCGTGCAGGTGCACCAGCGCCGAGCGCTTCTTCGCCAGGATCAGGATGCCGGACGTCTCGCGGTCCAACCGGTGCACCAGTTCCAGGAACTTCGCCTCGGGCCGCGCGCGGCGCAATTGCTCGATCACCCCGAAGGCCACGCCCGAGCCGCCATGGACGGCCACGCCGGCCGGCTTGTCGATAATCAGCAGCCAGGCGTCCTCGAACAGGATCGGGAATTCCGACGAAGGCACGAAAGCATCGGCGTCCTGTGCCTTTTCCGCCACCCGCATGGGCGGGATCCGGATCACATCACCCAGCTTCAGCCGGTAAGTGGCGTCGATCCGGCCCTTGTTCACGCGTACCTCGCCCGAGCGCAAGACCCGGTAAATATGGCTCTTGGGCACGCCCTTTGAGACCTTCAGCAGAAAGTTGTCGATGCGCTGGCCCTCGGCACTTTCGTCCACCGTGACGTACGCCACCTGGAGCGCGCCGGGCGCGACGCGCGGCTCCTTTTCAATTTGATGGCGTAACTCATTCATTTTCAATATAATTTCCCGGCTGTCCCGGCCAAAGACCGGCAGCGCACGACCTGTGTAAGCGATTCTGTGAGCAATATAGGCGCGGGCCCAAGTTGGGCTGGCGGGTGACGAGACCGATGGGGATTGCCACCAATATCCGCGCAGGATCACGCATTTTACACTTCGGGTTGCCACCAACCCGGCCCGTCTCCCGCATTTTGCGTACCCCGCAGGCGCCAGATGGGCAAATGGTGGAAATCAGCAGCACGCACGCGCCACGCCGGCGCGCAGGAAGTTGCCCAGAGGCGGCTTCGGCGAGAAACGGCGGGCACGTGGAAACAGAGTGATCCAGGTAGAACAGAATTCAATGTGGATGCCCGACAGGCATCCACATCGGTGAGAGAAGACCGCCCGCACCGGGAAATCGGTGCCGGCCGGCAGGCGAGCCTGCCAACCGACCTGCAATATCGGCTAGTCGTATTACCGGCGCCCGGTCGCAGAACTCCAAGAAGCAGCGGCGCGCCCGCCAGGAGACAGGTCAGGTTGACATTCGGCCCCGCTTGCCGCGTCCGGAAAACTTGCTCTTTGACGCGTCTTGGCCATTCCCGGCCGGCCGCGATGCCGCGACGCCAGTGCCGTTTGCATTGTGCGTTGCCGCATCGCCCCCGGCCATTCCGGGCATCCGCCGCAAGTCGCTGTATCAGGAGCAGTGCCATGGCGCTCTCTCCGACCCAGCGGACGCCTGCCTAGACGTCGACAGCCTCTCTCTTTCACCCGCGCCCCGCCCGGCCGCGTCGTATTGCGCGCCGGCGACTCCGGCAATTCTCCCGCCCCCACTCTATTTCCTCGCGTGCTCCATGGATCGTCGCGGACACCTTTCGTGTGACTTCCGCGACACTGGAGTGAGGTATTGCGATGAAACGCATGCTGTTCAACGCGACGCAACAGGAAGAATTGCGCGTCGCGATCGTCGATGGTCAGAAACTGATCGATATCGACATCGAAACCGCCGGGCGCGAGCAGCGCAAGGGCAACATCTACAAGGGCGTCATCACCCGCATCGAGCCCTCGCTGGAAGCCTGCTTCGTCAACTACGGCGAAGAGCGCCACGGCTTCCTGCCGTTCAAGGAAGTGGCCCGTGCGTTCTTCAAGGACGGCGTGGACGTGCGCAACGCGCGCATCCAGGACGCCCTGCACGAAGGCCAGGAACTGATCGTCCAGGTCGAGAAGGAAGAGCGCGGCAACAAGGGCGCCGCCCTGACCACCTTTATCTCGCTGGCCGGCCGCTACCTGGTGCTGATGCCGAACAACCCGCGTGGCGGTGGCGTATCGCGCCGCATCGAGGGCGAGGACCGCCAGGAACTGCGCGAGACGATGGGCCAGCTGACCGTGCCGGACGGCATGAGCATCATCGCCCGCACCGCTGGCATCGGCCGCGCGGCCGAGGAACTGCAGTGGGACCTGAACTACCTGCTGCAACTGTGGAAGGCCATCGACGGCGCCGCCGGCGACAACAAGGCCCCGCTGCTGATCTATCTGGAATCGAGCCTGGTCATCCGCGCCATTCGCGACTATTTCCAGCCCGATATCGGCGAGATCCTGATCGATACCGACGAGATCTATGAACAGGCACGCGCTTTCATGAGCGTGGTCATGCCTGACAACATGAACCGCGTGAAGAAGTACCGGGACGACGTGCCCCTGTTCTCGCGGTTCCAGATCGAGCACCAGATCGAGTCCGCCTATTCCCGCATGGTGATGCTGCCGTCCGGCGGCGCCATCGTGATCGACCATACCGAAGCCCTGGTTTCCGTTGACGTGAACTCGGCCCGTGCCACCAAGGGCGCGGACATCGAGGAAACGGCGCTGCGCACGAACCTGGAAGCGGCCGACGAGATCGCCCGCCAGCTGCGCCTGCGCGACCTGGGCGGCCTGATCGTGATCGACTTCATCGACATGGAGTCCAGCAAGGCCCAGAAGGACGTGGAAACGCGCCTGAAGGACGCCCTGCGCCACGACCGCGCCCGCGTGCAGATGGGCAAGATCAGCCGCTTCGGCCTGATGGAGCTGTCGCGCCAGCGCCTGCGTCCTTCGCTGTCGGAAGGCTCGCACATCACCTGCCCGCGCTGCAATGGAACAGGTCACATCCGCGATACCGAATCGTCCGCCCTGCAGGTGCTGCGCATCATCCAGGAAGAGGCGATGAAGGAGAACACGGCCGCCATCCACTGCCAGGTGCCGGTGGAAGTGGCCGCTTTCCTGCTGAACGAGAAGCGTCAGGAAATCAACCTGATCGAGCTGCGCTTCAAGGTGAACGTGCTGTTGATCCCCAACAAGCACCTGGAAACCCCGCACTACAAGCTGGAGCGCCTGCGCCACGACGATCCGCGCCTGGAGGAATCCACGGCCAGCTATCGCATGGCCGAGGCCGCCGCCAAGGAACTCGAGGCGGACACGAGCTACAGCAGCCGCAAGAAGGAAGATGCGCGTCCGCGCCAGGAAGCCGCCGTCAAGGGCATTACGCCCGACGCGCCGGCGCCGGTGTCGGTGCCCCGCCCCGAGCGCGCCCCGCGCCCCGAGGCCGCTGCCGCACGTCCGGTACCGGCCACGCAGCCCGTGGCCGCCGGCGGTTTCATCGCCTGGCTGAAGGGCCTGTTCGGCGCACGTCCGGCCGCCGCCCCGGCGGCAGAGCCGGCCAAGCCGGCCGCTGACGCCCAGGCACGCGGCGACGGCCGCCGCGAACGCGGCCAGCGTGGCGAAAGTCGCGGCGAAGGCCGTGGCCAGGGCCGTGGCGAGCGTGGTGAACGTGGCGAGCGTGGTGATCGCGAACAGCGTGGTGAACGCGGCGAGCGTGGCGAGCGCCAGGGCCGTGGCCAGCGTGGCGAACGTGCCGAGCGTGGTGAACAACGTGGCGCCGAGCGTGGTGAGCGCGCGGAACGCGGTGATCGTGCCGAACGTGGCGAGCGGACTGAACGTGGCGAACGCACCGAGCGCGGTGAGCGTCCGGCACGCGCCCCGCGCGAAGGCCAGCAGGCCACGCCGGCCATCGCCCGTCAGCCCGAGGGTGGCGAAGCCCGTCAGGAAGGCAATCGCCGTGAGCGCAATCAGGAACGCCGCGAGCGTCAGCGCGAACGGCAGCGTGAGCGTGGCGACACCCGCGAGACCGAGGAAGCCCTGAACGTCGAAAGTGCACCGCAGACCGCATTCGAGGCTGCGCAAGCCGCCCCGGCCGTGGCCGTGGTGGCAGCCGCCGCCGCGACCGAACTGCCGGAAGGCCTGGAAGCCGTGGCAACGGAAGGTGCAGAGGGCGAAGAGCGCCGCCGCCGCAACCGTCGTGGCCGTAACCGCTATCGCCGCGAGCGCGAAGATGGTGTGCAAGGCGCCGATGGCGAAAACGGCGACGCCAACGACACGTCCAACCTGGCCGAAGTGGCCGCAGGCGTGACCGAGACGGAATTCGCACCGGTGGCCGCCCAGGCTGCACCGCAAGTCGTGGCCCAGCCGGAACCGGTTGCCGTGGCCCAGGTGGCTGAGGTGCCCCGCGTGGCCCAGGTGGCGGAAGTCGCCGAGGTCACGGAAGCCGTGGAAATCCGCGAAACACGTGAAACGGTGGAAACCGTGGCCCGCGTGGAACCTGCCGCCTACGCCCAGCCGAGCCAGCCGGCCCAGCCCGTGAGCCCGGCCCCGGTGGCCGAACCGGTGTTCGCACCGGTCAGCGCCCCCGAAGCCGCGCCGGTTGTGACGCCCGCGCCGGTCTACACCGCTCCGGTGGTGGAAGCCCCGGCACCGGCACCCGTCGAAGCCGCCCCGGTCGTTGCCGAGCCGGTCATCGTGACGCCTGCCGTCGCGCCGACCCCGGTGGCAGCGCCGGCCGCCGCTCCGCTGCGTGCCGATGCACTCGAGCCGATGCTGGCTTCGGCCGGCCTCCAGTGGGTGGAGACGGACAATGCCAAGCTGCAAGCCGCCCAGACCGCCGCCGCCAACGTGGCACCGGCCCCGCGCGTGCAGCGCGAGCGCAAGCCGCTGCCCCCGCTGCCGGAAGGTCCGATGGTCCTGGTCGAGACCGGCGGTCAGCGCGACCAACAGCAGCAGCAACAGCAGTAAGGTCGGCCAGCGCTAGCTGGCAACCAACACGGAAAAAGGGACGGCTTCGGCCGTCCCTTTTTTCATGGGGCACCGCACATGATGCATGCATCACATTACTGTACTGCCGCCGCCAATACCCCACTGTGCCCCTGCGAAGCGCACGGTCGCCGCCGGCGCGTCAGCCACCTCGGCTAGAATGCAGGCAGAACCGCCCCGGATGCACACATCGCGCCGGGCAGCGGCGTCGCCACCCCCAGGCCATGACCGACACCGTCATTCCCATCCTCGACCTGCGCGACCATCGTTATCGCTCGATGGTGCCAAGCATTCCGTCCCACCTCGACACACCCACTGGCCTCGTGGCGGACACCCGCGGCCGGCCGCTGCACGACCTGCGCATCTCGGTGACGGACCGCTGCAACTTCCGCTGCGTGTACTGCATGCCCAAGGAGGTGTTCGACAAGGACTACACCTTCCTGCCGCACGCCGAGCTGCTGAGCTTCGAGGAGATCGAACGCGCTGCGCGCGTGTTCGTGTCGCAGGGTGTGGAGAAGATCCGGCTGACCGGCGGCGAGCCGCTGCTGCGCAAGAACATCGAAAAACTCGTTGAAATGCTGGCGCGCATCGAGACCGTCTCGGGCAAGCCGCTGGACCTGACGCTGACCACCAATGCGTCGCTGCTGGGGCGCAAGGCGCAGTCGCTGCGCGATGCCGGCCTGTCGCGCGTGAGCGTGAGCCTGGACGCCATCGACGACGCCACGTTCCGCAAGATGAACGACGTTGACTTCGCAGTGCGCGACGTTCTGGACGGCATCGAGACCGCCCAGGCCGTCGGCCTGGCGCCGATCAAGGTCAACATGGTGGTCAAACACGGCACCAACGACGCCGAAATCGTGCCCATGGCCCGCCATTTCCGTGGCAGCGGCATCATCGTCCGCTACATCGAATTCATGGATGTTGGCGCCAGCAACCACTGGCAAATGGACGAAGTGCTACCTTCCGCCGACGTGGTGCGGCGGATTGACGAAGTGTTTCCGCTCGAGGTGATTCCTGCCAACTACTCGGGCGAGACGGCCGAGCGCTGGCGGTATCGCGATGGCGCCGGCGAAATCGGCGTGATTTCGAGCGTGACCCACGCGTTCTGTGGCGATTGCAGCCGCATCCGCCTGTCTACCGAGGGCCGCCTGTACCTGTGCCTGTTCGCCACCGAGGGCTACGACCTGCGTGCGCTGCTGCGCGGCGGCCACAGCGACCTGGAGATCGCCAATGCCATCGCCCAGGTCTGGCAGGGCCGCACCGACAACTATTCCGAGCAGCGAGGCGATCCGGCCGTACGCCTGGCGCGCGCCGAACGCAAGATCGAGATGTCCTACATTGGCGGCTGACCCGGGCCATCCCGGCCATCGGCGCCGCCTCACAACTTTCCGAAAGTCATGATCGCACGCGAAGACATCACCGGCCTGATCCTGGCCGGCGGCCGGGGCAGCCGCATGGGTGGCACCGACAAGGGCCTGCAACCGCTGCGCGGCGTGCCAATGGCGATGCACACGCTGATGCGCCTGACGCCGCAGACTGGCGCGATGCTGATCAACGCCAATCGCAACCTAGCCGCCTATGAGTCGTTCGGCGTGCCCGTGGTCACCGATTCCGTGCCCGACTTCGCCGGGCCGCTGGCCGGCATGATGGCCGGGCTCGAGCAGTGCAGCACCGGCTGGCTCGTCACGGCGCCGTGCGACACCCCGTTCCTGCCCACCGACCTCGTCGAACGGCTGGCGCAGGCGATCGAGGCCGAAGGCGCCGAGATGGCAATTCCGGTTACGGTGGACGCCGACGGGCATCGGCAAACCCAGCCGGTGTTCTGCCTGATGCCGGTCACGGCGCTCGACAGCCTGATCACCTACATCAGTGGCGGCGGGCGCAAGATCGAGACCTGGGCGGCCAGCCACCGGTTGGCAGAGGTGCCCTTCCCCGACGCCGACGCGTTCGCCAACATCAATACGCTGGACGAACTACGCACACACGAGGCCCGCTGAGCGCACCACGCGGGTTAGACTCGGGCATCCGTCCTGCCCGCGGTTCCATCCGCGTTTCCGCCCTTTTTCGCCGTTTTCGCTTCTTTTCGCCGCAGACTGCTCATGCCATCCCTGCAATCCGTCATTTCCTGCCTCTCCGGCTACGACCCGACCGCCCTGCCCGTGGCCCAGGCCAACGCGATCATCGGCGAGGTGGTCGAGCCGGTGCGTGGCACCGAGCAACTGGCACTTCGCACCGCGCTTGACCGGGTACTGGCCGAGGACGTGATCTCGCCCATCGACGTGCCCGCCCACGACAATTCGGCGATGGACGGTTACGCCTTCCAGAGCGCGGCGCTGGCAGCCGGCGGCGACGTGGTCCTGGAAGTCATCGGCACGGCCTACGCCGGCAATGCGTGCGACGCGGCGCCCACGGCGGGCCAGGCGGTGCGCATCATGACCGGCGCAATCATGCCCGGCGGCTGCGACACCGTGGTGCCGCAGGAATTCGTGGACGTGCAGGCAGGCGGCAACCAGATCCGTTTTGCGGCCGATGCCGTGCGCCCCGGCGACAACCGCCGGCTGCGTGGCGAAGATCTGGCCCGCGGTCAGGCGGCACTCGCCGCCGGCCGCATTCTCCAACCGGCGGACCTTGGCCTGCTGGCCTCGCTCGGCGTGGCCGAAATCAAGGTGCGGCGCCGACTGCGCGTGGCCTTCTTCTCCACCGGCGATGAACTGCGCTCGATTGGCGAGCCGCTCGACCCCGGCTGCGTCTACGACTCCAACCGCTACACGCTGCACGGCATGCTGCGGCGGCTCAATGTCGAGTTGATCGACATGGGTGTGGTCCGCGACGACCCCGCCGCGCTGGAGGCCGCGTTCCGCAGCGCCTGCGAAAACGCCGATGCGGTGATCACCTCCGGCGGCGTGTCCGTGGGCGAAGCCGACTACACCAAGCAAATCATGGCGCGGCTGGGCGATGTCACATTCTGGAAGATCGCCATGCGCCCGGGCCGCCCCATGGCATTCGGACGCATTGCGTCGAACGGCCGGGAGGCCCTGCTTTTCGGCCTGCCCGGCAACCCCGTGGCCGTGATGGTCACCTTCTACCACTTCGTGCGCGGCGCGCTGCACCGGCAGATGGGTGCCAACGTGCCGCCGTTGCCCTTGATGCGCGTGCGCAGCGCGGCGGCCATCCGCAAGAAGCCCGGCCGCACGGAATACCAGCGCGGCATTCTGGCGCCGGCGGCCGATGGCGACTGGGAAGTCCGGATCACCGGCCAGCAAGGCTCTGGCGTACTGCGGTCGATGAGCGAGGCGAACTGCTTCATCGTGCTGGGCCACGAGCAAGAAGCCGTTGCCGCCGGCGATCTGGTCGAGGTGATGCTGTTCGACGGGCTGATGTAATTTGTTGCAGTCCGCCATGCGGAACGCCCGAGGCATAGGTGCGCCGCATTGATGAGCCGAATCAATGATCAAATCGGCAGTCATCGTATGACAGCACACGTTGCGCTGTCGTTTTTTGTACGCCCCGCGAGTGACGGACTATGCGTCGCAAGCCCCAGTCGCTACACTTGCAGCACGAAAAATCACCCCCCCAATATCTTGTCTGTCGTCATGAATCAGGAGATCGCGTACCTCCACCCCGTCAAGACCGCGCGCGCACTGGTGCTGGTCTATCTGTGCTTCTCGGTGCCAATCGTGGCGATGGGCCTGTTCGTGGCCTTTATCCGCTATGGCGACCTGCCGGGGATTACGGTTTTCACCGCGCTGATCCTGAACGCACTGATTGGCTTCGGCCTGTTGTGGCTCGGCTGCAAGGCCTACAACTGGGTAGCCGCCCGCTTCGGCGGCATCGAAGTGCACGTGCGCGAACTCACGCCCGAAGATCACCAGTAACGTCACCATTGGCGGCTTGGGCCGCGCTGGCGTCGTCCTGTGGCGGAGGCGGTTGCACCGCCTCCGGCGAACCCGCCGTTGCGGCGGTTCCCAATAGCTGCTCGGCGAGTTCCCCGGGCAGCGCTTCCACCGTGCGAAGCTTCCGCTCCATCTGGCGGGTTCGCACCTCGGCCTGTTCGATATTGCGCGCGGCACGCACCAGCGTATCGCGCGTCTTGGCCAGCACCTCGCCAAACTTGCCGAATTCGGTCTTGACGGCGCCCAGCACCTCCCACACCTCGCTGGAGCGCTTCTCCAGCGCCAGCGTCCGGAATCCCATCTGCAGGCTGTTGAGCAACGCGGTCAGCGTGGTCGGCCCGGCCACGGTCACGCGGAAATCCCGCTGCAGCAGGTCCGTCAGGCCCGGGCGGCGCAGCACCTCGGCGTAAAGCCCCTCGGTTGGCAGGAACAGGATTGCAAAGTCGGTGGTAGCCGGCGGCGCCAGGTATTTCTCGGCGATCGACTGCGCCTCCCGGCGCAACGCCACCTCAAGCTCACGCCCCGCCACGGCCACGCCGTCCACGTCGCCATGCTCCTGGGCATCGACAAGGCGTTCGTACTGCTCCTTCGGAAACTTCGCATCGATCGGCAGCCATACCGGGCCGCTGGACGGGTCGCGGCCCGGCAGCCGGATCGCGAATTCGACCCGCGCCCCCGAATTGCGCACGGTCTCAACATTCTTGCCGTACTGGTCCGCCGTGAGGATCTGTTCCAGCAGCATTTCCAGCTGCACTTCGCCCCACGTGCCGCGCGACTTGACATTGGTCAGCACCCGCTTGAGATCGCCCACGCCCTGTGCCAGCATCTGCATCTCGCCCAGGCCGCGATGCACCTGCTCCAGCCGGTCCGACACCAGCTTGAACGACTCGCCCAGCCGCTGCTCGAGCGTCGCATGGAGCTTCTCGTCCACGGTGCGTCGCATTTCCTCCAGTTTCGCGGCGTTGTTCGCCTCGATGTCGCGCAGCTTCTGCTCGAGCGTGGCTCGCACCTCGGCCAGCCGGCGGTCGTTGGACTCGGACATCTGCGCGATCTGCTGATTCTGCACCGTGGCGATGCTGGTCAGGTGCGCCGACAAGGTCTGCTGGAAGCGCAGCATCTGCCGGCCGGACTCATCGCGGCCATCGCGGGCGGCCGCACTCACTTCGCCACGCAACACGCGCTCCAGCCGATCAAGACCATCAAGCAGTTCCGCGGATGCCGCCCCGGCGCGCGAGCGCCACAGCAGCACCGCCAGCAGGATCACCGCCACGATGGCGGTGGCGAGCGTCAGGACGGAAATCAATGTCATCAATTCAGGAACATCCGATTCAGCGGCGGCGCGCCATGACCTCAGGGTTGATCACCGAAGGCGGATGGCCCGCCTTGGGGCCGGCGTCGAGTGCCGCAATCAGGTTGTCAGCGGCCAGATTGGCCATCGCGCGACGCGTCTTCTCCGAGGCGCTCGCGATATGCGGCGTCAACACCACGTTTGGTACCGTCAGCAGATCAGGGTGGACGCTCGGCTCACCTTCGAACACATCCAGACCGGCGGCGAAGATCTGGCCATTGCGCAGCGCGGCGGCCAGCGCGGCGTCATCGACGATGCCGCCGCGCGCCAGGTTGATCAGGGTGGCGGTCGGCTTCATCGCCGCCAGCTCCGCTGCGCCAATCGCGTGATGGCTCTCGGGGCTGTACGGCAGCACCAGCAAGAGGTGATCCGTCTGCGCGAGGAGTTCCGCCTTGCTGACATAGCGCGCATTGAGCGCGCGCTCGGTCTCGGCGGGCAACTGGCTGCGGTTGTGGTACAGCACGTTCATGCCGAAGCCAGCTGCGCGACGGGCCAGCGCCTGTCCGATGCGGCCCATGCCGAGGATGCCGAGCGTACTGCCGTAGACGTCCATGCCCACGAGCATGTCATAGCTCCAGCGCTTCCACTTGCCGGCGCGCAGGTAGTGCTCGGACTCCGTCACGCGGCGGGCGGTGGCCATCAGCAGTGCCCAGCCGAAGTCGGCCGTGGTCTCCGTCAGCACGTCGGGCGTGTTGGTCGCCACCACGCCGGCGGCGGTCAGGGCCGGTACGTCGAGATTGTTGTAGCCGACCGCCATGTTGCAGACGGCGCGCAGCTGCGGTAGCGCTGCGACGACCGCGCCGTCGATCTTGTCCGCGGCATTGGCCAGCACGCCGGCCTTGCCCGCGAGGCGGGCCTTCAGCGCGGCGGCGTCCAGCACCAGGTCTTCCTGGTTGCTGTCGACATCGAAATATTGCGAAAGACGATCGACGACGTCGGCATAGATCGCGCGGGTAACGAGGACGGAGGGCTTCATGGCAGTCACACGTGGAAAAAGAGGAACGTCATCACCAGGAACAGCGGCAGCAGCACGGTACCGGACCACGCCATGTAGCCGAAGAAACTCGGCATGCGTACGCCGCGGCTTTCGGCAATGGCCTTCACCATCAGGTTGGGGGCATTGCCGATATAGGTATTGGCGCCCATGAACACCGCGCCGGCCGAGATGGCGGCGAGCGTCGAGGCATCGCGCGTCATCAGGGTGGCCGGGTCGCCGCCGGCGGTGTTGAAGAACACCAGGTAGGTCGGTGCGTTGTCCAGGAACGAGGACAGGATACCGGTCGCCCAGAAGTACATGCCGTCGATAGGCTTGCCAGAGGAATCGCTGACCGCGTGGATCACTGCAGCGAACGCGCCGTCGGTGCCGGCCTTGAGCATCGCGATGACCGGGATGATCGTCAGGAAGATGCCCGCGAACAGCTTGCCGACTTCGAGGATCGGCTCCCAGTTGAACTCGTTGCCGCTGCGCGCGCTATGCGGCGTGGCGATCAGCGACACGATGGTAATCACCACCAGCAGCACGTCACGGACCAGCGCCGGCAGCGTGACCTCGGTGCCCATCACGTCGAACGCGATACCCGGCTTCCACAGCCCGCTCATCAGCACCAGCGCCAGCACGCCCAGCAGCAGCAGGAAGTTGATCTTGCCGTCGATTTGAAGGCGCTTGGAGTCCGGCGTCGGGTCCTGCGCCAGCGGCAGCTCTTCTTCCTTGTTCAGGAAGTAGTGGCGGTCCACCACATAGAACAGCGCCAGCAGCGCCACGCACAGGAACGCCGTCTCGGGGAAGATGTTGCGTAGCGTCCACGTGAACTCCACGCCCTTCAGGAAGCCCAGGAACAGCGGCGGATCGCCGAGCGGCGTCAGCGAGCCGCCCGCGTTGGCCACCAGGAAGATGAAGAACACCACCACGTGTGCCACATGGCGGCGGTTGTCGTTGGCGCGCAGCAGCGGCCGGATCAGCAGCATCGCCGCGCCGGTGGTGCCCATCAGGCTGGCCAGCACGGTCCCGAGCGCGAGGATGCCGGTGTTCAGCCTGGGCGTGCCGTGCAGGTTGCCACGCAGGCAGATACCGCCGGCCACCACGTAGAGCGACCCCAGCAGCATGATGAACGGGATGTATTCGCCCAGCAGCGCGTGCACCGTGTTGGCCACGGCGGCGTGGACACCGAACTGCATCGCGAACGGCACCAGGAACAGCGCGCCCCAGGCCGCAGCCACCTTGCCATAGTGGTGGTGCCAGAAGTGCGGGGCCAGTAGAGGGAACAGCGCGATGGACAGCAGGACACCGGCAAACGGCACGCCCCAGAGCGGCGACAGCGTGGCGCCATCGATCTCGGCGGCACCGGCCAGGGACGGAAACAGGGCAATGACCGCAAGCATCGCGGTAGACCACGGTGCCATGGCACGTCGTGCGCGTCGCATCATCGGGCAGGTTCTCCTCGTCTCGAAAGCGGCCAGTGTAAAGCAAACCCTTTTGAGACTGGTCTGAAAATGCTGCCGGAATAACCCGGAATGTGACGCCTGGCCGGGCCCCGAGCCCAGCCCTCAGTCCTGGTCGACGAGGATCACGTGCACGCGGTATGGGCCGTGGGCGCCGAGGACGATGGTCTGCTCGATATCGCCCGTGCGCGACGGGCCGCTGATGACATTGGTAGCGCGGGGCAGCTGGCCGTGCTCGGCACGCATGCGCGCGAAGGCTTCCTCGAGGTTCGCCACGATGCGCGAAACCGGCACCACGGCGATGTGGGTCTCAGGCAGCAGCGCGGCCGAGGCAAAGGTTTGCGGCCCCGACAACAGCATCAGCGAGCCGGTCTCGGCAATCGCCACGAAGCAGCCGGTGATGCCAACGAGGTCGCCATGGTCATGGTCGACCTGCGGATCGCGCGCTGGCGGACGGCATGCCACGTCCAGCCCCTGCGCCTGCCATGGCAGGTCGCCCAGGCTGTCCCACGCCACCGCGCGGCGCACGAGGCCCAGGCCGTCCAGATAGCGCGAGACGGCACCCGGCACGTCGGCCAGCGTGGCCACGCGCTCCACGGTGGAGGCCATCTTCTGCGCCTGCAGGCTGAACGCCTCGACCCGATCCGCGGCAATGGCCGGCTGCGGACCCTGCGGATGGCGTGCGAGATAGTCGTCCACGGCCTCGCGCTCGCCGGTGGTCACCGTGGCCCCCCTGCCCTGGGCGGCGCGGATGCGGGCGAAGATGCGGTCACGGGCGGCGTTGGTTTCCATGGCGTAAGGGGTCCGGTTCCTGGGGCTGGCCGATTATAGAAGGCCGCGCCGGCACGCGGGCGCCGCCGGGCGTGAATGTTGTTAAGCCGGGGGCTGAATCGCGAACACCTGGCGCAGGTAGGCCAGGTAGCCGGGGTCGTCGCACATGGTCTTCTCGGGCGTGTCCGAGAGCTTGGCCACGGGCTGGCCGTTGCATCGCACCATCTTGATGACGATCTGGAGCGGCGTGTAGCCGAGGTCGTTGGTCAGGTTCGTGCCCACGCCGAAGGCCAGCTTGCAGCGGCCGCGGAAGCGCTCGTACAGTTCGATGACCTTGGGGATGTTCAGCGCATCGCTGAAGATCAGCGTCTTGCCGCGCGGATCCACGCGGTGGGAGGCGTAATGCGCGAGCATGCGCTCGCCCCACTCGAGCGGATCGCCCGAATCGTGCCGCACGCCGTCAAACAGTTTGCAGAAGAAGAGGTCGAAATCGCGCAGGAAGGCATCGAATCCATAAGTATCGGACAGCGCGATGCCCAGGTCGCCGCGATATTCCTGCGCCCAGTTGTCCAGCGCGTAGACCTGCGAGTCGCGCAGGCGCGGGCCGAGCGCCTGGCACGCCTGCAGGTACTCGTGGGCCATGGTGCCAAGCGGGGTCATGTTGTGCAGCCGCGCGAAGTGGACGTTGCTGGTACCGGCAAGCTGCGCGCCGAGGATGCCGCGCGCGGTCAGCAGCACCTCCTCCTGCCAGGCGCCCGAGAAACGCCGGCGGGTGCCGTAGTCTGCGATCACGCAGTCGGCGTAGGGCGCCGCCTTCAGCAGCGCGAGCTTGGCCTCCAGGCGCCGGCGGCCCTCAGCCAGGTCCGGTGCTGGCTGGGTGCGGCGGAAATAGACCTCGTTGACGATGGCCAGCAAGGGCACCTCGAACAGGATCGTATGGAGCCACGGGCCGCGGATCGTGATGTCGATCTCACCGCCACCCTTCTCGGACGGCGTGATCGCGACGTGCTTCTCGCTCAGGTGGAACAGGGCCAGGAAATCGACGAAATCGCTCTTGATGAAGCGCATGCTGCGCAGGTAGTCGAGTTCTTCCTCGGTGAAGCGGAGCTGGCAGAGGTTGGCCACTTCGGCGCGAATCTCGTCGATATACGGGGTCAGGTCGACGCCCGCATTGCGGCACTTGAACCGGTACTCGACCTGAGCCTGCGGGAAGCGGTGCAGCACCACCTGCATCATTGTGAACTTGTACAGGTCGGTGTCTAGCAGGGAGCGGATGATCATAGCGTGGCGCAAACGGCATGCCGGAGACGAGGCCCACATGCTAACCGAAACTGGCCGAATGGCCAGGGATGGCCGGAGCTGGGCTAGCTGCCATCCAGCCAGCGCAGGTCGGACGGCACCCCCGGCTGCGCGCCCGACTGCAGGCACCAGAGTGGCGGCCCGCCGCCATCGGCGCAGGTAACCAGCGTGGCCCGCGCGCGGCTGACGGCGGATGGCAGCGGATCGGCAAAATTGCCCGATGGCACCATGATCCGCTCCTGATAGACCTGCTGGCCGGCCCGGTCGAAGCGCAGCACCTGCACCTGCGCGCCCGGCGGCGGATGCAGCTCCGGCCCGCACGGCACCAGGCCCTCGCGGCTGCAGTTGGCCATGCTGTCGCCAGCCGGAGCCCGCACCACGCTGAAGCTGTCCCAGTCGAAGGCGGTCAGCGCGGCCAGCGCCACCGGCTGGTCGGTGCGCGCCCGCCATGCCACCAGCCGCGAGACGACGCTATCGGCCATATTGTTGCCCCGGCCCGCGCCCATCGGCTGCGCGCCGGCGGCCGGCGCCAGAGAAACGGCGATCAGCAGGCAGGTCAGGCGGTGCGAAATGGGCATGGCGCGTCTCGGAAATCGAGGAAGAAGGCGAAAAAATGACCCGAAAGCCCCCGGGCCATACAGGGGAATACTAGTCCGTCGCGCGCCTTTCGTGGCGCAACGGGCGGTTGCCAAGGCGATTTGGGGCCGGGTTCGCCCGGTTTGCACCCAAAAGCACATAAAGAAATAAGAAAACTATCTGACCCGGCTATATAGACTCGCTATCCTTGCGGGAAGGCTCGGATACAATATCGGTCTTTGAAAGGCCACGGCCCCCGTGCGCCCCGACATCCACCGATTGACATGCGCGTGCGCGCGTGTCCGGCGGCCGGGCGCGGCGGCACCACAAGTGGCCTGAACTGTTTCCCATCGAAGACCGATCCGCTTTTTGGAACCGAAATGACTCACGTTGTCACCGAATCCTGCATCCGTTGCCGCTACACCGACTGCGTTGATGTGTGTCCGGTCGATTGTTTCCGCGAAGGCCCGAACTTCCTGGCCATCGACCCCGACGAATGCATTGACTGCGCCGTGTGTGTGGCCGAGTGCCCGGTCAACGCGATCTATGCCGAGGAAGACGTCCCCGGCGATCAGCAGAATTTCATCGATCTGAACGCCGAACTGGCCCGTTCGTGGCCGTCCATCACCAAGACCAAGGCCCCGCTGGCCGAGGCCGAGGAATGGAAGGACGCCACCGACAAGCTGCAATACCTGCAGCGCTGAGCCCCGGCGACACCACAACAAGAAAGCCGCCCCACGCGCTTTCCGCAATACCGGGCACAGCGTGCCCACAAACGTATCAGGACGAATATGGACTTGAGCATTCCAAATCCCGTGGCCGACGCGACCCAGCAGGCCGGCGGCAATCCCGGCGGCCAGCCGCTGGAAATCGACGCGCTGATCGTTGGCGCCGGCCCCGTTGGCCTGTTCCAGGTCTTCGAACTGGGTCTGCTCGAAATCAAGGCGCACGTGATCGACTCGCTCAAGGTAGTGGGCGGCCAGTGCGTGGAGCTGTACCCGGACAAGCCCATCTATGACATCCCGGCCGTGCCCATCTGCACGGGCCAGGAGCTGACCGACAACCTGCTCAAGCAGATCGAGCCGTTCGAGCCTACGTTCCACCTGGGCCAGGAAGTCGCCGTCGTGGAGCGCCGCGAGGACGGCCGCTTCTTCGTCGAGACCTCGACCGGCACGCGCTTCATCACCAAGACCATCTTCATCGCCGCCGGCGTGGGTTCGTTCCAGCCGCGTACCGTGAAGGTGGAAGGCATCGACAAGTTCGACGGCAAGCAACTGTTCTACCGCGTGAAGGATCCGAGCCGCTTCCACGGCCGTAACCTGGTCATCGTGGGCGGCGGCGATTCCGCGCTGGACTGGACGCTGGACCTGGTCGGCAAGGCTGAATCGGTGGTGATGATCCACCGTCGCGACGGCTTCCGCGCCGCGCCGGCATCGGTCGCCAAGATGAAGGAACTGTGTGAACAGATGGAGATGCAGTTCCTGGTGGGCCAGATCAGCGGCTACGAGGAACGCGACGGCCTGATGACCGAAATCAAGGTGACGGGTGCCGATGGCGTCACCCGCCGCCTGCCACTGGACGACCTGCTGGTGTTCTTCGGCCTGTCGCCGAAGCTTGGCCCGATCGCCGAGTGGGGCCTTGAGCTCGAGCGCAAGCAGATCAAGGTGGATACCGAGAAGTTCCAGACGAACATCCCGGGCATCTTCGCCGTGGGCGACATCAACACCTACCCGGGCAAGAAGAAGCTGATCCTGTCGGGCTTCCACGAGTGCGCGCTGGCCGCGTTCGGCGCTGCCCCGTACATCTTCCCCGAGAAGAAGATCCACATGCAGTACACGACGACTTCGCCGAAGCTGCACAAGATCCTCGGCGTGGAATCGCCGGTGTTCGACTAAGCTTGTCGAGTGCCAATGCAGAAAGACCGCCCTCGGGCGGTTTTTTTGTTTGCACAAATCCAAAAGGTCGCTATAATGCGGCCTCGCTGTCGAACACGACACGCAGCAATCGGCGGAAACGCCCGCTGCAGGCCGGTTTCGAGGCGAACCAGAGTTTTTGCAGCAAGTTTCGATGGATAAAAAAACGTCGGAAAGTTGTTGACGAAACGAAGAGAGGCTGGTTATAATTTCCTTCTCAGCTGTTCCCCGATAGCTCAGTTGGTAGAGCGCCGGACTGTTAATCCGTAGGTCCCTGGTTCGAGCCCAGGTCGGGGAGCCAAGAAATACAAAAGCCAGCAGGTTAGCGCCTGCTGGCTTTTTTGTTTTCTGCTCGCCCCTCGCAGCACCCTCCCCTCCTCAGTGGTTTCCCAAACCCCGGACCCGCAGCACCTCGGTGCCGCTGAAGCGCCTGGCGACGAGTTCATCGATCGCGCGCGCCTGAGCCTCCGGTGCAAGGCTGCTGTCCGCGCGTATCGCATCCCGCTCGGCCTGATAGCTCACCAGACGTTGTTTCCACTGCGCCTGCTGCTGGTCGAGCGCGCGGAATCGCTCGGCGGCCTCGGGGCCGAAGCGCTCGGTGCGCAGGCGGTCGATCGCCTCCTGGCTCGCGCCGCTGGCGCGCAGTGACTCGGTGTCCTGCGCCAGTTGCGAAATCTTGCGCGTTTGCGCCAATGGCCGGGCCAGCGACTCCGGCAACTGCTGCGCCAGCGCATCGAGGCGCTGCTTGCGCTCATCCGGGCTCAGCGTGTCATCCGCCAGGACCCGGCGCTGCTCGACGGTGTAGCGGTCCAGCGCTTCCTGCTCGGCGAAGAAGCCCTCGGCCATCACTTGACCCAGATGCTGACGGCGCAGCAAGGCGAGGGTCTGGTAGACGCGTTCAAGATCGCCGGGCGATTGCGATGGTAGTTGCACGTGGGAAGCCGCCTCGAGATAGGTCATATAGCGATCGAACGCCGCCATGACTTCGTCCTGCGCGGTCGCTGGCGTGGCCTGCTCCAGCAGCCACGTTTTGAGGCTCTCCCGCACGCCAGACAGCCGCGCGGGATCCCCCTCGGCCATACCGATCATGTGGTGAAACAGGTTCTTGAGCTTGCGATTGACGATCAGACTGCCGTTGCGGTCGACGTCGACGCCACCGTCGACTGCCACGCCCCGCAGGTGGGACGGAATCGGCAAGGAAGCGGCCGTCGTGTCATCGTCCGATGCCACCTGCCCCATCGTTGGGGGCAAGGCGGCATCCGTCGTCGCAACGGGTGTGGCGGGCGGCGATGCGGGGTCGCCCGGCAGCGAACGGATCGCCACCAGGGCCACAACCGCCACCGCCGCGCCGCTGACAGCGAGCGTACGGATGCCCATGCCGATTACAGCCCTGCTTGCTGCAGCCGGTTGGCGTGCTGGCGATAGATGGTGATCGGATTTGTCTCGAACACGTTGCTCAGCCCAGCCAACTGGTTGATCTCGTCGAGGTGGTTGAGGTGATAGGCCTTGATGAACTGGCCGAGGTGCATGCTGCAGGTCGGGATCGCGCCATCACTGGTCTCGGTGTTCGCCGCGTTCAGGGCGATCAGTGCCGCGTCACTGGCATCCGCCCCGTTGGTCAGCACGCGGTCGCCGCCCCAGGAGTAGTAGCGCACCCCGTTGGCGACGGGCGCGCCGGTGCCGCAGTATGTGCTGGGAAGCCCACCCGGGAACTGGGCGTTGAGCGCATTCATGCCCGGCGTCGACAGGGAAGCCAAAGCACCTGCCGAACTCTGTGGCTGGCCGCCACCCGACAGCAGGTCAATCAAGGTACCGACAGCCGTCGTGACGCTGTTCACCACGGACTGGCTGAAGCTGCCCAGCCCTGTGGCGGCGTCGGCGAACGGCACCCCCCAGTTCGGCGCGCCGACCGCCGTGACCGATGCCACCAGATCGGGGCGCACGCCGGCAACGTAGCGGGAGGTCGGCCCGCCATGGCTATGGCCGATCAGGTTGACCTTCTCGGCACCCGTCGCGGCCAGGATCTGCTGGATCTGCTCGAGCGCCTGCTCGCCTCGCGTCTCGGTGCTGTTGACCGCCGACACCTGCAAGACGTACACGTCGGCGCCATCGGCCTCCAGCGCCAGCGGAATGCCGTAGAAGTAGCTGTAGAAGCCGGCGAGGCTGTCCCAGCCGCCCCAGCCGTGGATCAGGACAATCGGATACTTGGTCGTGGTGTAGCCGGCATGTGCCGGGCTGGACACCGTGAACAGGCACCCGAGTATGCCCAGCGCGAATGCGCTCTGACGCAGCAACTTGCGAATCATGGCCCTTCTCCTCGTCTTGTTGTGGTTAGCGAGAATCCATGAAAGCACAGCGGCAGCCTTCGCCTGCCCCCTCGCGGCGGGTGGACTGGAGGTGGCCGGGGCCCCTCCATCGGCGCCATCCACCCCCACCTCCGCAGGTCCTATCGGGCACTTTTCCCCGCATTTTTCACGGATATGCGGCCCGTGCGCGCCTTGATCTTGACTCCGGGCTCGTATACCTGTAAAAGCTTACCGGCGTATCATTTGCGCAATATCCAAGGAAACAGGTATCTCGCCAAGTTTTTTACTACGTAGGAAAATTTGGCCCTTCACCCCTGACACTGGCAGTCCGGACCCCGGTCCAAGCTTGCAGGTTCGACGGGGGCGCACCTCGGCATTCGCCGCAGCGTGCAATACCACCGTCGCAGAAGGCTCCGGAGCCCCACAGCGACGACGTTTCCCCCTCGTATGAACCCGCCGCCCCGCGGCATTCCCTCAAAGGACTGAGTTGACTAAGATCGTTCTGAAGCCGGGTGAACCCGTTGAAGTTGCAATGCGTCGTTTCCGTCGCGCCATTCTGCAGACTGGCCTGATCGTGGAACTGAAGAGCCGTACCGCCTACGAAAAGCCGACGACCGAGCGCAAGCGCAAGAAGAAGGCTGCCGAGTCGCGTCTGCGTAAGCGTCTGCGCATGCAAATGCTGCCGAAGAAGCTCTACTGATTCGCGCATTGCATAAAGAAACCGCCAGCATGCTGGCGGTTTTTTTTCGTCCCGGCTCAACCCGTCAGGTCATCAAGTGCGCGTGGCAATCAGCGCGCCTGCCCCGATGAGTGTGATGCCCCCGGCACGTTGCACATTGGACTGCGCCCGACGCGTGGTCAGCCGGCTGGCCAGCGAGCGCGCCAGCAGCGCGTAGACCATGGCGTTGGCGCTGGCCAGCACCACGAAGGTCGGGATCAGCACCGCTGCTTGCGGCCAGAAGGCCTGATGCGCGTCCAGGAATTGCGGCACGAATGCCACGAAGAACACGATGCTCTTCGGGTTCAACGCCGTCACGAGCCACGCCTTGGCAAAACGCTGCCCTGCGCTGCCCGCCTGTGCCGGCACGTCGAGCGCACTGGCGCGGCTGGCCGAACGCAACGCCTGCACGCCCAGATAGACCAGATAGGCCGCCCCGGCCCACTTCAGCGCCGTGAACAGCGTGGCCGAAGCCGCCAGCACGGCGCCCAGGCCGGCCATCGACAGCGTGAAAGCCGTGAGATCCCCTGCCGCCACCCCCGCCACCGTGGCAAACGCGCTGCGGCCGCGATGGGCGAGTGCATCGCCAATCACGAGCAGGATCGTCGGCCCCGGAATGATCAGCAGCACCAGGCTCGTCAGCGCGAACGCCAACCAGTGTTCAAACGTCATGGTGTTCTCCTTTTTATTGTGGATATTGGCTCAGGCCGGCAACGGGAACAGCAGGCACGTCGTGGTGGCGTAGGCGTAGAGCTTGCCCTGCGCGTCCGTAAGCCGCCCTTCAGCAATGCCGATCTGGTTGGTCAGGCTTACGACGTTGCCCTCCGCGCGCACGGGGCCGGTGTTGCTGGTCAGCGGGCGCACGTAGTTCACCTTGAGCTCCAGCGTCGTATAACCCTTGCCGGCCGGCAACATGCTGTGTACGGCACATCCCACGCAGGAATCGAGCAATGTGGCCGCGTAGCCGCCGTGCACGGTGCCAAGCGGATTGTAGTGCTCCGGCCCTGGGGTGCCCTGGAACACCACGCGGCCCACCTCGAAAGCCACCGGCAGGAAGCCGACCAGATTGCCGATGGGGATGCCCGGCAGCTTGCCGCTCAGGATATCGTCAAAGAACTCCGCCCCGGAGCGCGCGCGCAACTGGTCGCGCGTAATCAGCCCCACCGGCGCCAGTTGCGCACGCACACGCTCCTCGTCGGCCTGCCACTGGGCCAGCACGTCTTCCACGCTCATCTTGTCTCCCCTGTCATTGCGGGGATTGGCCCCGCACTCCGGAACGATACCCGCAAACCGGCATAATGGCGGGATCGCACTCACCGGGCCTTCGCCTTGACTGCCACCCCTCCCATCCTGCAGATGCGCAACGTGCGCAAGCTGTATGGCGACACAGTCGTCGTCGACAACCTCGACCTCGAAGTCCAGCGTGGCCAGTGTTTCGGCCTGCTCGGCCCCAATGGCGCCGGCAAGACCACCACGCTGCGCATGCTGCTGGGTCTCACCACGCCGGCTTCCGGCACGCTCATGCTGTGCGGGGAGCCGATTCCGCAGCGGGCACCGCAGGCTCGCATGCGCGTGGGCGTGGTGCCGCAGTTCGACAACCTCGACCCGGATTTTTCCGTAATCGAGAACCTGCGCATCTTCGGGCGATATTTCGGCCTGTCATCGGCCGAGATATCGCGGCGCGTGCCGATGCTGCTGGAGTTTGCGCGGCTGGAGAACCGGGCCGACGCGCAGGTGCGCGATCTGTCCGGCGGCATGCGCCGCCGCCTGACCGTGGCGCGGGCCCTGATCAACGATCCGGACCTGCTGGTCATGGACGAGCCGACCACCGGCCTGGACCCGCAGGCGCGCCATCTGATCTGGGAGCGGCTGAAGTCCCTGATCGCGGCGGGCAAGACCATCCTGCTGACCACGCACTTCATGGAAGAAGCCGAGCGCCTTTGCAATCACCTTTGCGTGATCGACGGCGGCCGCAAGATTGCCGAAGGCAAGCCCCACGAACTCATCGACCGGGAGATCGGCTGCGACGTGGTAGAGATCTACGGCGACGAACTGGAGCCGCTGCGCCACCGTGTGACGCCGCTGGCCGAACGGACCGAGATGCGGGGCGAGACGCTGTTCTGCTACGTGCGCGAACCGGGCCCGCTGCTGGCCGCGCTGCACGGCAATGGCAGCGTGCGCTACCTGCACCGGCCGGCCAACCTCGAGGACGTGTTCCTCAAGCTGACCGGCCGCGACATGAGAGACTGAAATGAGCGAACAGGACCCCCGCACGCCCGACGTGGCGGCCAACGCGCCCCGCCCCGCCCCGCCGCCCCGCCAGCACTATCCCCAGCCGCTGCTGCCGCGCAACGCGCGCAACTGGATGATGGTCTGGTATCGCAACTACATGGTATGGAAGAAACTCGCCATTCCGTCGATGATCGGCAACCTGGCCGACCCGATGATCTACCTGTTCGGCCTCGGCCTGGGGCTGGGCCTGCTGGTCGGAGAGGTGCACGGGGTGTCGTATATCGCCTTCCTGGCGGCGGGCACCACGGCGTCGAGCGTGATGATGTCGGCGAGCTTCGAGTCGATGTACTCCGCGTTCTCGCGCATGCATGTGCAGCGCACGTGGGAGGCCATCATGCATGCCCCGCTGACGCTGGGCGACGTGGTGCTGGGCGAGATCCTCTGGGCGGCCAGCAAGGCCGTGCTGTCCGGCGTGGCGATCATGCTGGTGGCGGGCGCGCTGGGCTATGCGCAGTTCCCGGGCGCGCTGGCGGCGCTGCCGGTGATCGTGCTGGCGGGCATCGCCTTCGCGAGCCTGGCGATGATCGTCACGGCGCTCGCGCCGAGCTACGACTTCTTCATGTTCTACCAGACGCTGGTGATGACGCCGATGCTGTTGCTCTCCGGCGTGTTCTTCCCGCTCGAGCAATTGCCGGCCAGCGCCCAGGCCGCGACGCAGGTCTTGCCGCTCGCCCACGCGGTGGCGCTGATCCGCCCGCTGATGCTGGGCCGTCCGGTGGAACATGGGGGATTGCATCTGGCCGTGCTGGCCGTGTACGCCGTGGCCGCGCTGCTGGTGGCGCTGGTGCTGCTGAGGCGCAGGATGCTGCGCTGAGGTGCAGGATACGCCCTCTCCCGGCACCGGGAGAGGGGTAAAAACAAAACGATTTACTGGCTTGCTGGCTTACTGGCCCAGCCCGCGCAGCAGATCGGCCTTGATGTCGGCCACCGATTCCAGTCCCACGGCCAGGCGGATCAGCCCTTCGGTGATGCCCGCCGCCGCCTTCGCTTCGGGTGCCACGCGACCGTGCGTGGTGGTGTACGGATGCGTGATGGTCGTGCGCGTATCGCCCAGGTTGCCCGTGATCGAGCACACCTTCGTGCTGTCGATCACGCGCCAGGCATTGGCGCGCTGCTGCTCGGGCGTGGCGCCCTTCAGCTCGAACGAGACAATCGCCCCGCCGCCGCTCTGCTGGCGCATGGCGATGTCGTACTGCGGATGGGACTTCAACGCCGGGTGGTACACCTTGGCCACAGCCGGATGCGCCTCCAGGAACTCCGCCACCGTCAGCGCGCTCTGCGAATGCCGCTCCATGCGGATGGCCAGCGTCTCCATGCCCTTGAGCATCACCCACGCGTTGAACGCGGACAGCGTCGGGCCGGCCGTGCGCACGAACGGGAAGACCTTGCCCATGATGTAGTCGCGCTTGCCGACCACCGCGCCGCCCAGCACCCGCCCCTGTCCGTCGATGTGCTTGGTGGCCGAATGCACCACCACGTCCGCGCCGAACTTGATCGGCTGCTGCAGCGCCGGCGAGCAGAAGCAGTTGTCCACCACGAACAGCGCGCCCGCATTGTGGGCGATGTCGGCAATCGCCGCGATGTCCGAGACCTCGGTCAGCGGGTTCGACGGCGTTTCCAGGAAGAACAGCTTCGTGTTCGGCTTGACGGCGGCACGCCACGCGGACAGGTCGCCCGTGTCCACGTACGTCGTCTCCACGCCGAACTTGGCCAGGATTGTGTTGAACAGCGTCATGGTCGAGCCGAAGATCGACCGCGAGCTGACCAAGTGGTCACCCGATTGCAGCGACGCCAGCGCCACGGACAGGATCGCGCTCATGCCCGATGCCGTGGCCATGCACGCCTCGCCGCCTTCCAGCGCCGCCAGCCGCGACTGGAACATCGACACCGTGGGATTGGTGAAGCGCGAGTACGTGTAGCCCTCTTCCGAGTTGGCAAACCGCTCGGCCGCCTCGGCGGCGCTGTGGAAGCAGAAGCTCGAGGTCAGGTACATCGCCTCGGAGTGCTCCATGAACTCGCTGCTGCGCAGCGTGCCGGCACGCACGCCAAGGGTATCGATACCGAGGGACTCTGGTTGGAACGGTTCGCTCATGCTGCTGGCTGTCTTCTGATCGGATTATTCGTGGTTGCCCGAGCGCTGCAGGTGCAGTTGCGAGCGCTCTGTGTCGGCGTTCGTGCCGTCGCGGTCAGCCTGGCTGCGCGCGGTCTCCAGGCGCACCAGGTATTCCTCGTCGATATCGCCGGTGATGTAGCGGCCATCGAAGCACGAGGCGTCGAAGTCCCGCAGCGCCGGGTTGATGTCGCGCACGGCCTGCTTCATCGCTTCCACGTCCTGGTACACGAGCTTGTCGGCGCCGATCATCTGCGCCACTTCCTCGTCGGTGCGGCCGTGGGCCACCAGTTCGCTGCGCGTGGGCATGTCGATGCCGTACACGTTCGGGTACTTCACCGGCGGCGCGGCCGAGGCGAAGATCACCTTGTTGGCGCCGGCGTCGCGGGCCATCTGCACGATCTCGAACGAGGTGGTGCCGCGCACGATGGAATCGTCGACGATCAGCACGTTCTTGCCCTTGAACTCCACGCCCATGGCGTTGAGCTTCTGGCGCACCGACTTCTTGCGCACGGCCTGGCCCGGCATGATGAAGGTGCGGCCCACGTAGCGGTTCTTGAAGAAGCCCTCGCGGTAATCCACGCCGAGCGAGTTGGCTACCTGCATGGCGGCCGGGCGGCTCGAGTCGGGAATCGGCATGACCACGTCGATGTCGCCGGTAGACACTTCGCGGCGGATCTTCTCGGCCAGGTAGTCACCCATGCGCAGGCGCGCGTCGTAGACGGGCACGCCATCGATGCACGAGTCCGGGCGGGCCAGGTACACGTACTCGAAGATACAGGGCGTCAGCACCGGGTTCTCAGCGCACTGCTTGCTGTAGAACTTGCCGTCCATGTCGATGAAGATGGCCTCGCCGGGCGCCACGTCGCGCTCCATGCGGTAGCCCATGCCTTCCAGCGCCACGGATTCCGACGCGATCAGGTATTCCTTGCCGGTCGGGGTGTCGATGCTGCCGATGCAGAGCGGGCGGATGCCGAACGGATCGCGCACGGCCAGCAGGCCGTAGCCGGCGATCTGGGCGGTGATCGCATAGGCACCCTTCACGCGGCGATGCATGCCGGAGACGGCCTTGAAGATCGCCTCGGGGTCCAGGGACAGCCCGTCGCTGCCGCGCTGGAGTTCGTCGGCCAGCACGTTCAGCAGCACTTCGGTGTCCGAATGCGTGTTGATGTGGCGACGGTCGCGGCGGAACATCTCCTCGCGCAGCTGTTCCGAGTTGGTCAGGTTGCCGTTGTGGGCCAGGATGATGCCGTACGGCGCGCTCACGTAGAACGGCTGGGCTTCTTCCTCGCTCGAGGCGGAGCCGGCCGTCGGGTAGCGCACCTGGCCGATGCCGGACGTGCCCGGCAGGCCGCGCATGTTGCGGGTGCGGAACACATCGCGCACGAGGCCGTTGGCCTTGTGCATGTGGAAGGTGCTGCCGTTGGCCGTGGCGATGCCGGCTGCATCCTGTCCGCGGTGTTGCAACAGCAGCAGGCTGTCATAGATCAATTGGTTGACAGGGCTGGTGGAAACCACGCCGACGATACCGCACATGCCGCACTCCCAGGAAAGGCAACTTTGATTCAGGGGCGCGGTCCCGGCTGCAATCCGGTAGGAGGAGACGGGACCCGCGTTGACTTCAGGTCTTCACATACTTGGCCAGGTCCGGCGGCAGCCATTGCCGCAGCTCGTCCATGGCCTGCATCACATAGGGGCGCGACACCGCGTCGCGCCAGAATTGTTCTTCCGGCAGCTTGGTGAGCCCGGCCAGCACCACGACCAGCATCACGATCAGCACGCCGCGCGCGAGGCCAAATACCAGCCCCAGGCCGCGATCCGCGGGCTTCAGGCCCGTGGTTTCCAGCAACTGGCCGAGGATGGCGCCGGCCAGTGCGGACACGATCCAGGTACCGAAGAACACTGCCAGGAAGCCCAGCGCACTGCGCGTGAGCTGCCCGCCGGGCAGCGTTTCCGGCATCCACTGGGCCGCCATCGCGCCGAAGTGGTAGGCCAGCAGGAAGGCCACCACCCAGCCCACCAGGGCCAGCACCTCGCGGACCAGCCCGCGCAGGATGCCAATCAGGCCCGAGGCCACGAGGATGAAGGCAACGCCGTAATCGAAAAAAGTAAAAGCCATGCGTCTGGCGCTTGTTCCTGGCAGATGACCCGTCAGATGGGGGCGATTTACAGTTCCACCACCTTGGAGGTCAGGCCCACGGCCTTGACCTTCTTGTCGGCCGCATCGGCGGCGTCACGATCGGTGAACGGGCCGGCGCGCAGCAGGATCCGCTCGCCGTCGGCAAGCGTCTTTTTCTCCACATAGGCCGGCACCTTGCTCGCCTTGAGCTTGGCCAGCCAGTTCTTCGCACGTTCCTCGGAGGAGAACGCGCCAATCAGGATCATGAACTTGCCGCTGCCGGTGGCCTTGTCAGCCGGCTTGTCGGCGGGCTTGGTCTCGGCGACCTTGGTATCGGGCCTGGCTTCTGGCTTGGCCTCGGCACGCGGCTTGTCGGCCGCGGCGGGCGCGCTGACGAGTTCCTCGCCAGCGTCCAGCGCGGCGTCATTGCGCGCGGCGGCTGGCGCGGGCGGCAGCGGATCGGCCTTGCGTGCCTCGACCTTCGGTTTCTGCGCAGCGCCCTGCCCGTTGGCCACCTTGACCGCCACATCTTCCGAGACGGGGCGCGGCTTGTGTTCGAAGACGATGGGCAGCACGATGACCGCCGCCACGAGCAGCACCACGGCGCCGATCAGGCGGCGCCGCGCGCGTTGCTTCTGCGGGAAGTCGGGGTCGAGGGTGTCGTCGGCGTATTCCTCGTTCAACCGGCGCGACGCGCCGACGCCGGCGCCCACGTCCGCGCGCGTACGACGACCGCGCTCCGGTGCCGGATCAGAGCCCTTGCGGGACGAGAACAGCGAAAGCAGGCCCATGGATGCCGATGCCTAGAGAGTGATTCGGTGCGATGTCATTCCGGCGGCGATCAATTCGCCTGCGTGGCGCGATATGCGAGCACGCCGGCCACCGTGTAGAACGACCCGAAGACCAGGATTCTATCATTCTCGGTCGCTCTCTCGATGGCATCGCGATACGCCAGTTCGGGACTGGAGAAGCACGCCGCCGTATTGTCCGGGCCTTCGCGGAAGCCGCCTGCCTCGAGCTGCTCGCGCAGGTCCGCCGCGCTGGCGGCGCGCTCGGTAGGCAGGTCGCAGAAGCACCAGTGGTCCACCTTGTCGGCCACATGGCGCAGCACGCCGGCAATGTCCTTGTCCGCCATCGCCCCGAACACCGCGTAGGTGTAGCGGAAGAAGCCCATGTTCTCGAGGTTCTGTCCCAGCGTGGCGGCTGCATGTGGGTTATGCGCCACATCCAGGATTACGGCGGGGCGGCCCGGCATCACCTGGAACCGGCCGGGCAGTTCGACGAAGGCGAGCCCGTTGCGCACCTCCTGCGCACTCACCGGCAGGCGCGGGCGCATGGCCTGCAGCGCCGCCAGCGCCGCAGAGGCGTTCAGCAACTGGTTGGCGCCGCGCAGCGCCGGATAGCCCAGGCCATTCAGCTTGCGGTCCGGGCCAATCCAGTCCCATTGCTGCCGCTCCTGCCCCTTGGCCGCCTGGTGGTGGAAATCGCGGCCCACGAGCCACAATTCCGCGCCGATGGCCTCGGCATGGTCGATCAGCGATTTCGGCGGCATCGGGTCGCCGCAGATCGCCGGCACGTGCGGGCGGAAGATGCCCGCCTTTTCGAAGCCGATCTTCTCGCGCGTGTCCCCGAGGTACTGGGTGTGGTCGATGTCCACGCTGGTGATGACCGCGCAGTCTGTATCGATCACATTCACCGCGTCGAGCCGGCCGCCGAGGCCCACCTCGAGGATCATGGCGTCCAGCCCGGCCGCCGCGAAGGCGTGGATGATGGCCAGCGTGGTGAATTCGAAGTAGGTCAGGCTGACCGGATCGGCAAAGCTCGTGCGGGCGCGCTCCACGGCTTCGAAGTGCGGCAGCAGTTGCGCGTCGGTGGCCATCTCCCCGTTGATGCGCGCGCGCTCGTTGAACGTGATCAGGTGCGGCGAGGTATGCATGCCCACCTTGTAGCCGGCCTCGAGCAGGATGCGCTCGAGCATCGCGCACGTCGAACCCTTGCCGTTGGTGCCGCCCACGGTGAAGACCACCGCGTCGATACGCAGGCCCAGCGCCTCCTTGACGCGCGTGATGCGGGTCAGGCCCATGTCGATGCCCACGGGGTGGGCGCTTTCCAGATGGGTCAGCCAGTCGGGGAGATTGTGGAAGATGGGCATGGGAAAACCAGATTCAAAACGGGAAAAACAAAATGGCGCGGGTGGGGGCACCCGCGCCATTGTCCTGCATTCGCACGAATCGTGTCAGGCTACCGCGTCCGCCGGTTGCTTCTGCAGCAGCGCCAGCAGTTGCGCCAGCTCGGCGCGCAGCTTGCGACGGTCGACGATCATGTCGATCGCGCCCTTCTGCAGCAGGAACTCGGCACGCTGGAAGCCTTCCGGCAGCTTCTCGCGCACGGTCTGCTCGATCACGCGCGGGCCTGCAAAGCCGATCAGCGCCTTGGGTTCGGCAATCACCACGTCGCCCAGGAAGGCGAAGCTGGCGGAAACGCCGCCCATGGTCGGGTCGGTCAGCACGCTGATGAACGGCAGCTTGGCGTTGGCCAGCTGGTTCAGCATGGCCGTGGTCTTGGCCATCTGCATCAGCGACAGCAGGCTTTCCTGCATGCGCGCACCGCCCGTGGCGGTAATGCAGATGAACGGCACCTTCTGCTCGAGCGCCGCCTGCGCGCCGCGCGCGAAGCGCTCGCCCACCACGGAGCCCATCGAACCGCCCATGAACTCGAACTCGAAGCAGCTCACCACCACCGGAATGGTGTGGATGGCACCGCCGATGACGACCATGGCATCGGTCTCGCCGGTCTCTTCCATGGCGGCCTTGATGCGGTCCGGGTACTTCTTGGTGTCCTTGAACTTCAGGGCGTCCACCGGTACGATTTCCTGGCCGATCTCATAGCGGCCCTCGGCGTCCAGCAGCGCGTCCAGCCGCTCGCGCGAGCGGATGCGCATATGGTGGTCGCACTTCGGGCAGACGTGCAGATTGGCCTCGACGTCGGTCCGGTACAGCGTGGACTCGCACGCCGGGCACTTGACCCACAGCCCTTCCGGAATGCCCTTGCGGGTGGAGGGGTCGGTCTGTTGAATCTTGGGAGGCAGGAGTTTATCCAACCAGCTCATGAAAGCTCCTTTCGGATAGCCGCCGCCCGCGCGCCAGCCTGCATGCGCAGGCGCTGACGGTGGGACGGCAGGGAATCAGGCCGCGAATTTACCATGCCGGGCCGGTCTGGCCGAAGCAAATCGCATCGATTGTGATACATCGATCACAATAGAGCGACGCCGATGTCGGCATGGCGTCACGTTTTGCCGTCGCTCAGGCGTCCAGGGCCTGGCGGATTTCGGCGATGAAGTCGCGCAGCGCGGTCACTGCCTGGTCACGCGGAGCGTCTTCCAGCAGTTGCACCAGCCGGCTGCCGATCACCACGGCGTCCGCCACGCTGCCGATGGCGCGCGCGGTCTGGGCATCGCGAATGCCGAAGCCCACGCCCACCGGCAGGTTGGCGTGACGCTTGATCAGCGGCAGGCGGCTCGCCACGCTTTCCAGGTCGATCGTGGCCGAGCCGGTCACGCCCTTGAGCGACACGTAATAAAGATAGCCGCTGGCGACCTTCGCCACCGCCTCGATGCGCGCATCGGTGGAGGTCGGGGCGAGCAGGAAGATGGGATCCATCTCATTGGCGCGCATCAGTGCGGCAAACGCCTCGCACTCCTCGGGCGGATAGTCGACCACGAGCACGCCGTCCACACCGGCCGCGCGGGCGGCCTTGGCGAAGGCCTCGTCGCCCATCCGCTCGATCGGGTTGGCGTAGCCCATCAGCACCACAGGCGTGTTGGCGTCGGTTTTGCGGAATTCTGCGACCCAGGCGAGTACCTGCGTCAGCGTCACGCCCTGCGCAAGCGCCCGCTCGGACGCGCGCTGGATCACCGGGCCGTCGGCCATGGGGTCCGAGAACGGCACGCCGAGTTCGATCACATCGGCGCCGCCGGCCACCAGCGCGTGCATCAGGTCCACGGTCAGGCCGGGCGCCGGATCGCCGGCAGTGATGAACGGAATCAGGCCCTTCTTCTGCTGCGCGGCCAGGGCCGCGAAAGTCTTCTGGATGCGGGACATGTCAGGAATTAGATAAGGCGTTGGACGGCGGCATCGGCTTCCGCGGCATCGTCATTGGCTGCGGGGGCGGCGGCGGGAACCGGATCTGGAACGGCGGGCGTGACCAGCGGAATGGCCGCCTCCACCCGCTGCCGCACCAGCTGCGCGTACTCAGGATTCATCTCATAGCCGACGAAGCGCCGGCCATGGCGCACGCAGGCCACGGCGGTGGTGCCGCTGCCCGTGAACGGATCGAGCACGAGCCCGCCCGGCGGGCAGCTTGACAGCACCATCCGCTCCACGATCTCGAGCGGCTTCTGGGTCGGATGGTCGGCGCGCTCGGGGTCCTGGCGATGGATGCGGGACACGCTCCACAGGTCCTTCGGGTTGTACCCCACCTCGAGCCACTTCTTGCCCTCGAAGCGCGGCCGGCTGCGTGCCTTCTTGGTCTCGGCGTCGTACGGAATCCGTACCGGGTCGAGGTCGAAGTAGTAGTCGCGCTGGCGGGCGAAGAAGCCGATGTTGTCATGCACCGACGAATACTTGCGGGTGGTGCCTCCCATGCTCGGCACGCGGCGGTCCCAGATGATCTCGTTGATCATGGTCAACCGTTGCTTGAGCATCACGAACAGCTCGGGCGAGTACTGCCACGTGCAGAACAGGTAGAGCGAGCCGCGCGGCGCGATTTTCGGCACGATGGCGTCCATCCACCGCTCGGACCATTCCAGGTAGGCCTGGCCCGAGAGGCGGTCGGAATCGTTGCCGTAGTCCTTGCCCAGCCCATAGGGTGGGTCAGCCACGACGAGATCGATGGAGCCGTCGGGGATCTTGGAGATCCCTTCCAGCACGTCTTCCTGGTAGAGCCGCAGCGCGGAGGAGTCCAGCAGGTCGGATTCGGGAGGCAGCACTTGCATCAGAGCTTCAGCCCCGCACGTTCGGCCACGGTGTGCATGTCCTTGTCGCCCCGGCCGGAGAGGTTCACCAGCAACAGCTTGTCCTTCGGCAGCGTCGGCGCCAGCTTGCACGCGTAGGCGATGGCATGGCTCGACTCCAGCGCCGGGATGATGCCCTCGATGCGACAGCAGTCATGGAAGGCCTTGAGCGCCTCGTCGTCGGTGATCGGCACGTACTGCGCGCGGCCGATGTCCTTGAGCCATGCGTGCTCGGGGCCCACGCCGGGGTAGTCCAGGCCGGCCGAGACCGAATGGGTCTCGATGATCTGGCCGTTGGCGTCCTGCAGCAGGTAGGTGCGATTGCCGTGCAGCACGCCCGGCGAGCCGCCGGTCAGCGACGCCGCGTGGCGGCCCGTCTCCAGGCCGTCGCCGGCGGCTTCCACGCCGATCAGCTGCACATCGGGATAGTCGATATACGGGTAGAAGATGCCCATCGCATTGGAGCCGCCGCCCACGCACGCGATGACCGCGTCCGGCTGGCGGCCGGCCAGCTCGGGCATCTGCACCTTGGCTTCCTCGCCGATCACGCACTGGAAGTCACGCACCATCATCGGATACGGGTGCGGGCCAGCCACGGTACCGATGATGTAGAACGTGGATTCCACGTTGGTCACCCAGTCGCGCATCGCTTCATTGAGCGCGTCCTTGAGCGTGCGCGAGCCGGACTCCACGGGCACCACGGTGGCGCCGAGCAGCTTCATGCGGTAGACGTTGGCGGCCTGGCGCTGCACGTCTTCGGCGCCCATGTAGACCACGCACTCCATGCCGAAACGCGCGGCAATCGTCGCCGTGGCCACGCCGTGCATGCCGGCGCCGGTTTCGGCGATCACGCGCTTCTTGCCCATCTTGCGGGCCAGAATCGCCTGGCCGATCACATTGTTGATCTTGTGCGCGCCGGTATGGTTCAGGTCTTCGCGCTTGAGGAAGATCTGCGCCCCGCCGAGCGTCTCGCTCCAGCGCTGCGCGTGGTAGATCGGCGACGGGCGGCCGACGAAGTGCTTCAGCTCGCGCCGGTATTCGGCGTCGAACGCGGGATCGTTCTGGGATTGCGCATAGGCTTCGCGCAGCTCGTCCAGCGCGTGGACCAGCGTTTCGGAAACGAAGGTGCCGCCATAGGGGCCGAAATGGCCACGGGAATCGGGCAAGTCGTACATGTCCAGGCTCTCAGGATGGCGCACCGGCCCGGTTCGGGCAGGGGCGCGGAAATTCGGGGATGCGGCCGGCAGGCGGCGGGAACGGGTCCGGGAGGCCCCGGGTCACCCTGCTTCCGCCATGCGCACGGCACGCACGAACGCGGCAATGCGGGCGTGGTCCTTCACGCCCTTCGACGCCTCCACGCCGCTACTTACATCCACGGCATAGGGGCGCACGCGCTCAATCGCGCCAGCGACGTTTTGCGCGTTCAACCCACCACTCAAAACGATGCGAGGAGCGCCGTTTGCGTTCGGGCTGCCCTTGGGGGGCACGGAGGGTGCCGGCTGCGAGGTGAAAACCAGCGCCGGATCGGTCGGAAGCCATTGGCCGGGAATCAGGGTCCAGTCGAAGACGTGGCCGCCACCGCCATAGCCTTCCACGAAGGCATCGAGCAACAGGCCGGCGGCGTCACGGTATTGATCGGCGAATTCTACCAAATCGAGCCCCGGACGAACACGGGCCGCGCGCACGAAAGGCAGCCGGCAGCGCCGGGCGATCTCCGCGCACTGCTCGGGGGTCTCGTCGCCGTGGAACTGGAGTAGCGTCAACGGCACCCGCTCGGCCACGTGGGCCACTTCCTCGGCATCGGCATTGACGAACAGGCCGACCACCGAGACGAACGGCGCCACACGCTCGGCCAGTGCCGCCGCGCGCGCCACGTCCACATAGCGCGGGCTGCCGGCGTAGCAGACCAGGCCGATGGCATCGGCGCCGGCGTCCACGGCGGCGCGGACGTCGTCCTCGCGGGTCAGGCCGCAGATCTTGACGCGGGTGCGGGCGGGCATCTGGCTGAAATCAGGCGCCGTCATCGGTAAAGACTCCATGGAAGAAGCTCGCGGACGGGTCCGCAGCGGGCAGCCGGTACGGCTCAGGATACTTTACGCCGGCCAGGTAGAGGCCGTCGGGCATGAAGGTTGGCGCAGCCTGGCGGCGGTCGCGGCCAGCCAGCACCTCAGCCATCCAGCTGGCCGGATAGCGGCCCCGCCCTACCGCCACGAGGCAACCCATCAGGTTGCGCACCATGTGATGCAGGAAGGCGCTGGCGCGGAAGCGCAGGAAGACCCAGTTGCCATCGGCCTTCAGCGTCACGTCGTACATTGTCTTGATGGGCGACTTGGCCTGGCACTCGGCGGCGCGGAAGGCCGAGAAATCGTGCTCGCCCAGCAGGCAGCTCGCGGCAGCGCGCATGGCGTCGACGTCGAGCCGCTGGCCCGGCGGCAGCATCAGGTAGCCGGCGCGGCCGTGCAGCATCGGCACGCGGTGCGGGCCGGTGTAGAGCGCGTAGTAATACTTGCGCTCGAACGCCAGGAAGCGCGCGTGGAAGCCCTCGTCCACCGGCTCGGCCCATTGCAGGGCCACCGACGACGGCAGGAAGGCGTTGATGCCGCGCACCCAGGAAAACTTGTCGCGCGAGAGTTCGGTATCGAGATGAATCACCTGCCCGAGCGCATGCACGCCGGCATCGGTACGCCCCGCCACCGTGGTCAGCAGGCGAGTCCCGGCAAAACGCTCGATGGCGTCCTCCAGATGGTCCTGCACGGTATTGCGGTGCGGTTGCGACTGCCAGCCCGAGAAGGCCGACCCGTCGTAATGAAGCCCGATGGCGATGCGATTCATGGATCCCAAAAGAAAATGCGCCGGAAGGGACGCTTCCGGCGCATCGCTTCGGGCCGCAACGGCGTGGCGCCGTGCAAGCCCTCCATCATACCGGCCTTTGCAGGCCGTTTTCCGACGCGTGACCGCTTCCGGTCAGGCCACCTCGCGCAGCAGCGTGCGCGCTTCGGCCTGGAGCGGGTCTTGCGACTGATCCACCACTTCCTGGAGCAGTTCGCGGGCCCCTTCCTTGTCGCCGATCTCGATGTAGGCACGGGCCAGGTCGAGCTTGATCTGCATGTCGCGGCCGCCGTCCATGCCGTTGGCGGACAGGGTGCTGGCGGACACGCCGTGGGTGGTGTCACCACCGCCCTCGGACGTCACGCGGGACAGGTCGATCGGCTCGGCCAGACGGCCGTTCTGCAGCATCGTCGGCGCCGGCAGCGGCACCGAGTCGGCCAGCGGGTCGTTATCCGCCGACTTGCCGGCGCTGCCGGGGTTCAGGTCGAGCGAGATGCCCGACATGTCGAACTCCAGCGGGCGCGAACGCGTCGGGGTATCGAGTGCCGGCACCTCGGCCAGATGGCGGCTGTCCACGTGGGCCGGCATGTCGAGACCGGCATCGTGGCTTTCGTCGAGTACGTCATCCAGACGTGCCACCGGTTCCGCTTGGGATTCGCTACCGAATACCAGCGAGGCCGACTCCGGTGCCACGATAGGCTCCCCCGGCGCGGGCGCCGGGAAGGCGTCGAGCGGCAGTGCCAGGTCCGCCATGGCGGGCTCGCGCGGCGGCTGCTCGAGGTTGTGCGCGGGGTCCTGCGTGCGCCACTGGTCCGCGACCGGCGTGGTGGTATCCACTTCGGCCGTGGTGTCCGGCGTTACCGACAAATACAAGGCATTGCTCGAGTCCAGCTTGCGACCCATTTCGGCGGCCTGCAGCCAGTCCGCGCCTTGCCCGCCCGTCTGGGCGAACATTTCTTCTGCAATCACTCGGAAACCTTCCACATCCTGACGAGTGTTGTAAATCTCCAGCAGCTTCAGGCGAATGGCCTGACGCTCTGGGTTCTGTTGCAGCGCTTCGCGCAGGATTTCTTCTGCCTGCACGTCGCGCCCGTAGGCGATATACACCTCCGCCTCGGCGATCGGGTCCACCTCGGTGGCTTCCGGCGAGTTGTTGCCAATCCGGAAATCGGCGCCAAACACGCTGTGCTGCGAGGTATCCACGCTCTGGCCGCCGGCGGTGCCGAACAGCGAATGGCCACCGGCCATCACCGTGCTTTCCTGCGACAGGATGCTGTCGCCGAAGCCACCGTTGTCGGCGGTCTTCTGCTTCTGGCGGCGGCGATAGACGGCGTAGCCGCCCAGCAGCGCGACCAGCAGGCCGGCGCCCGGCAGCAGCATCGGGTTGCCAAGCAGTTCGTCCAGGAACGAGGTTTCCGGCACCGGTGCGGGCTGCACGCGCGGCGCAGGCTTCTTCACGGCCACAGGGGCGGAAGCCGCGGCAGCCGGCGCGGGTGCGGCGGCGTCTGCCTGCGGTGCCGAAGCGGCGGCCGTTGCAGCCACAGCGGCTGCGGCCGGCGCGGCGGCATCGGCTGCGGAGGCCGGTGCAGCTGCCGTGGCGGCCGGGGCCGGCGTGGGCGTGGCCGTGCTCGTCGCGGCAGTCGCCGTGTCGGCCGGCTTGGCTGGCTCGGCAGGCACCACGGTCGGCGCGGTGCTGGCCGCCGGCGTGGCCGGCGCAGCAGCCGGGGCCGGAGCCGCCTTGGCCTGGTTCAGCTTGGCGATCTCGGCATTCTTCAGCTCCATCAGGCGCTGCATGTCCGTGACGTTCTTCTCGAGCTGGGCCAGCTTCGACTCGGCGTCCTTGAGCTTGCGCTGCGTGGCCACTTCGGCTTCGGCCTGGGCTTGCGCCTTGGCCTGCGCGGCGCGGTCCGCCTTGCTCAGCTTCAGTTCGTCGCGCTGACCAGCGGCAGGCACCGTGGTGTCCTGCACGCGCGCGGTCACGTTGCCGGACTGCTCGCGGCCCGAGCCCGCTTCCACGGACTTTGCGGCGGCGGCGGCGGCCAGACGGCTGCGATAGCTGTCGAAACCCTGCGTGCGCGCCACGACTTCGCGGCGGGCTTCGCGCGGGCTCACGGCCTGCGCCTGCTGGGCGCTCGGCACCTTCAACACCGCGCCGGACTTGATCCGGTTGATGTTGCCGCCGATGAATGCATTCGGATTATTCCGATACAGCGCGAGCAGCATCTGCTCGAGCGACACATCCTGGCCTTGCGCGGCATCGCCTGCAATGCTGGACAGCGTGTCGCCGCGCTGGATCGTGTATGACTCGCCGGCGGCGGCGCCGTCGGTCGATGCGGGAGCTGCCGGGGCCGACTGGGCGGCGCGGCGCGGCTGGCGCGGGGCCGGGGCCGGACGTGCGGGCTCAGACGAAGCGGCGGCCGGCACCGGCGCGGCGGGCGTAGCTGCCTGCGCGGGGGTCTCGGCCGGGGACGCATCGGGCGTGGCCGCCTGCACCACCGTGGTCGGGGCGAAGCTCTGGTTGGACTTCGCGCCCGCCGGATCGAGCAGGAACGTGTAGGCCCGCGTCACCTTGCCGCTCGACCAGCTCATGTCGACGAGGATGTCGACGAATGGCTCGCTGATCGGCTGGTTGGAACGGACGGTTGCCACATAGCTGCCGTTGGGGCGCTGCTCCACCTGGAGCCGCACGCCGGAAACGGCCGGCAGGTACGTCAGCCCTGCCCTGGCATAGGCGGCCGGCGAGGCAAGCTTGACGCTGAGACTGTCCGCTTCCTCGGCCGAAACGCCGCTGATATCGATTTCAGCCTGGAGCGGTTGCCCCAGATTGGACTGTACCCGTAATTGTCCGAACCCCGCGGCATACGCGGCCGGCTGCATCAGCAGCAAACCGAGAGCCGTGACGGCCAGCGTTGACCAGCGCTGACGGACAGTAGGCGCATCTTTCCGGCGATGTAGGCTCACACTCACCTCGTGCTCCATTTATGTTTCTAGTAGCGAAAAATAAACCCGACCCCAAATGCCTGGCTGGTGGGCGGACGGCCGGTGCGGACGAAAAACGTCGTGCCCGATTGTCTCACCCCTTCGCCGCAATGACGCGACGGTGACCCCTTGGCCAGGCGAATGCCGGCTGTATTGTGACGCAAGCCCGAGAAAAATAGGGGTCCGAACGTAACAACGCCGCGCTGGGGCGCGGCGTTGGCAGGAAAGCACCGGATTCTGTTGCCTCCCCGCAACGAATGCCGGGGAGACTCAGTACCCGCTTACTTCTCGATCAGAATGCGCAGCATACGCCGCAGCGGCTCGGCGGCGCCCCACAGCAGTTGGTCGCCCACCGTAAAGGCCGACAGGTACTCGCCGCCCATCTGCATCTTGCGCAGGCGACCCACCGGAATGCTCAGCGTGCCGGTCACGGCAGCCGGGGTCAGGTCGGTCATGCTCGCTTCGCGCGTGTTCGGCACTACCTTGGCCCATGGGTTGTGGGCGGCCAGCATGCCTTCGATCTCGTCCAGCGGCACATCCTTGCGCAGCTTGATGGTCAGCGCCTGCGAGTGGCAGCGCATGGCGCCAATCCGCACGCACAGGCCGTCCACGGCGATCGGGGTAGCCCCGGTCGCGCCCAGGAAGCCATCGCCACGACCCAGGATCTTGTTGGTCTCGGCGCCGCCCTTCCATTCTTCGCGCGACACGCCGTTGCCCAGGTCCTTGTCGATCCAGGGAATCAGGTTGCCGGCCAGCGGCACGCCGAACTGCTTGGTTTCGTCCGCCGACAGGCCGTGCTGCGTGGCCAGGATGGTGCGGTCGATCTCGAGGATCGCCGAGGCGGGGTTGTCCAGCAGCGGCTTGACCGAGGCGTTCAGGGTGCCGAACTGCGTCAGCAGCTCGCGCATGTGCTGCGCGCCGCCGCCCGAGGCGGCCTGGTAAGTCATGGAGGTCATCCACTCGACCAGGTCGTTCTCGAACAGGCCGCCCAGGCCCATCAGCATGCAGCTGACCGTGCAGTTGCCGCCGATGAAGTTCTTGACGCCCTTCGAAAGCGCATCCTTGATCACGTCCTGGTTGACGGGGTCGAGCACGATGATCGCGTCGTCCTTCATGCGCAGCGAGGACGCCGCGTCAATCCAGTAGCCGTTCCAGCCGGCCGCGCGCAGGCGCGGGAAGACATCGCTGGTGTAGTCGCCGCCCTGGGCGGTGAGCACCACGTCGCACTGCTTCAGCGCGTCGATGTCATTGGCATCTTTCAGCGTGGTTTCGTTCTTCGCCATGGCCGGGGCCTTGCCGCCGGCGTTGGACGTGCTGAAGAAAACGGGCTCGATATGGTCGAAATCGCGCTCTTCCTGCATGCGTTGCATCAGGACGCTGCCGACCATTCCTCGCCAACCGACGAGACCTACAATCATGACTTACCTCGGATGTGATGAGTACTTCCCCGCCATTTTCCTCGCCCGGCGTACGCTGCGCGGGGAAGACGGGCAGGCACGACGAACGATCTTAGGGGATCGTTTTGGTAGTAATGGTTTTAATCGTCGCGGTATGGTCGCGCGAACCCACGCCGGCCGTGATCACGGCAGCGATGGCAGTAGCGAGGAACTGGGGAATTCGGACCATTTGCGGAGTCTACACGATTTTCTTGCGCCAACGGGGCCCGAAGGCCCCGTTTTTGGCACGAACTGGCAAAAAACGGCCGATTACAGCGCAGCCAGCACGGCTTCGCCCATCTCCCGCGTGCCGACCTGCTTGCAGCCCGGTGTGAGGATGTCGCCGGTGCGGTAGCCCTGGGCCAGCACCTTCTTGACGGCGTTCTCGATGCGGTCGGCCTGCTCGGCCTTGTTCAGCGAGTAGCGCAGCATCATCGCGGCGGAGAGGATGGTAGCCAGCGGATTGGCCACGCCCTTGCCGGCGATGTCCGGCGCCGAGCCATGCGACGGCTCGTACAGGCCCTTGTTGTTGGCATCGAGCGACGCCGACGGCAGCATGCCGATGGAGCCGGTCAGCATTGCGGCTTCGTCGGACAGAATGTCGCCGAACATGTTGCCGGTGACGATCACGTCGAAGCTCTTCGGCGCCTTCACCAGTTGCATGGCCGCGTTGTCCACGTACATGTGCGACAGCTCGACGTCCGGATATTCCTTGCTGACATCGATCACGATGTCCTTCCAGAACTGGAAGGTCTCCAGCACGTTGGCCTTGTCCACGCTGCACAACTTCTTGCCGCGCTTGGCCGCAGCCTGGAACGCCACGTGGGCAATGCGGCGGATCTCGGGCTCGCTGTAGCGCATCGTGTCGAAGGCTTCGCGGGCGCCCTTGAACAGGCCGTCCGGCGCCTCGCGCATGCCGCGCGGCTGGCCGAAGTAAATGTCGCCGTTCAGCTCGCGCACGATCAGGATGTCCAGGCCAGCCACCAGCTCGGGCTTCAGGCTCGAGGCGCCGGTCAGCTCCGGATAGCAGATCGCCGGGCGGAAGTTCGCAAACAGCTGCAGGTGCTTGCGCAGGCCCAGGATGGCCTGCTCCGGGCGCAGCGGACGCTCCAGGCTGTCGTACTTCCAGTCGCCCACGGCGCCGAACAGGATGGCATCGGCCTCCTTGGCCAGCTTCAGCGTGTTCTCGGGCAGCGGATGGCCTTCGGCCTCGTAGCCGGCGCCGCCCACGGGCGCCGTTTCCAGTTCGAATGTCTCGTCGAGGGCGTTGAGCACCTTGACGGCTTCGGCAACGATCTCGGGACCAATGCCGTCACCCGGCAGGACTGCAATCTTCATCTGTCTTCCTGTATTGGAGGTGTGTCTCGGGCCGTCAGCCGACCAGGCGATTGCCCAGCCAGGGCATCTTCGTCAGGCGCTCGGCTTCGTACGCCTTGATCTTGTCCTTGTGGCGCAGCGTCAGCGCCACGTCGTCAAAGCCGTTCAGCATGCAGTACTTGCGGAACGGCGCGATGTCGAACGGATAGCTGTTGCCGCCCGCCGTGACCACCACCTGCTTGTCCAGGTCGATGGTCAGCTGGTAGCCCGGGAACGCATTGGTCTCGTTGAACAGGTGATCGACCTGGAGCGCCGTCAGCACCACCGGCAGCAGGCCGTTCTTGTAGCAGTTGTTGAAGAAGATGTCGGCGAAGCTCGGCGCGATGACGGCGCGGAAGCCGTACTGCGTGAGCGCCCACGGCGCGTGCTCGCGCGAGCTGCCGCAGCCGAAGTTGTTGCGCGCCAGCAGGATGCTCGCGCCCTGGTAGCGCGCCTGGTTCAGCACGAAATCCGGATTCAACGGACGCTTGCTGTTGTCCTGGCCGGGCTGGCCAACGTCCTTGTAGCGCCATTCGTCGAACAGGTTCGGGCCGAAGCCCGTGCGCTTGATCGACTTCAGGAACTGCTTCGGGATGATGGCGTCGGTGTCGACGTTTTCGCGGTCCAGCGGCGCCACGAGGCCGCTGTGTACGGTGAACTTGTCCATGAGTATGTCCTTACTTGCGCGCCGCGTTCTCGAGGGAACGGCCGGCGGCCTGCGTGTCCTTGCCGAGGCCGGCCATCGTGTTGCAGCCAGCCAGTTGCAGCATGCCCAGGCATGCCAGGAACGTGATCACGATCTTTTTCATGTTCTGCTTATTCGATTAGCCGTGTACGGATGCCGTTGCGTAACGCGTCAGCCCAGCTTGCGGATGTCGACGAAATGACCCTCGATGGCAGCGGCGGCGGCCATCGCCGGGCTGACCAGGTGGGTCCGGCCGCCGGCGCCCTGGCGGCCTTCGAAATTGCGGTTCGAGGTGGACGCGCAGCGCTCGCCCGGCTCCAGCCGGTCGGCGTTCATCGCCAGGCACATCGAGCAGCCCGGCTCGCGCCATTCGAAGCCGGCGGCCTTGAAGACCTTGTCCAGCCCTTCGTGCTCGGCCTGCGCCTTCACCAGGCCCGAGCCCGGCACCACCATCGCCAGCTTCACATTGCCAGCGACCTTGCGCCCCAGCTTCTGCACCACCCAGGCGGCGGCGCGCATGTCCTCGATGCGGCTGTTGGTGCAGGAGCCAATGAACACCTTGTCGATCTGAATCGACTCCATCGGCACGTTCGGCTGCAGGTTCATGTACTCGAGCGCACGTTCCATGGCGTTGCGGCGGTTCGGGTCCTTTTCCTTCTCGGGATCGGGCACGCGGTCCTCGATGCTGACCACCATCTCGGGCGACGTGCCCCAGGTGACCTGCGGACGGATGTCCTCGCCGCGCAGCTCCACCACCTTGTCGAAGTGAGCGCCCGCGTCCGAATGCAGCGTGCGCCAGTAGGCCACGGCCTGGTCCCACTCCACGCCCTGCGGCGCGTACGGACGACCCTTCACATATTCGAGCGTCACATCGTCCACGGCCACCAGGCCGGCGCGGGCGCCAGCTTCGATCGCCATGTTGCAGACGGTCATGCGGCCTTCCATCGTCAGGTCGCGGATGGCGGACCCGGCGAACTCCATGGTGTAGCCCGTACCGCCGGCCGTGCCGATCTTGCCGATGATGGCCAGCACGATGTCCTTGGCGGTGCAGCCACGCGGCAGCTTGCCTTCCACACGGATCAGCATGTTCTTGGCCTTCTTGCCCAGCAGCGTCTGCGTGGCCAGCACGTGTTCCACCTCCGACGTGCCGATGCCATGTGCCAGTGCGCCGAACGCGCCGTGCGTGCTGGTATGCGAATCGCCGCAGACCACGGTCATGCCCGGCAGCGTGGCGCCCTGCTCCGGCCCGATCACGTGGACGATGCCCTGGCGGTGATCGGTCATCTTGAACTGGGTGATGCCGAAGGCGTCGCAGTTGGCGTCCAGCGTATCGACCTGGAGCTTCGAGACGGGGTCGGCGATGCCTTGCGTACGGTCCGTGGTCGGCACGTTGTGGTCGGACACGGCCAGGTTCGCGCTGATGCGCCAGACCGGACGCTCCGCCAGCTTCAGCCCCTCGAACGCCTGCGGGCTGGTCACTTCATGCAGCAGGTGGCGATCGATGTAGAGCAGCGTCGTGCCGTCTTCCTCGACGTGGACGGTGTGGTCATCCCAGAGTTTGTCGTAGAGCGTCTTGGCCATGATGCAGGGGGGGCAGACCGTCCGTCCGGGCAGGGACGGCGGAGGTCCGCGCAGTGGTTTGCAGGGATTGTTATTAACCGGATGCCTTCGCGGGTCGGCGCCGCTATTGTGCCGCGCCTCCGGCGTGGCCGGTGATTGCTTGACATCGCAAGCGATTATGCCACGCGGGGCTTCCTCAGGCGGTCAGACGCTATCGATAACCCGGCAGTCATTGACGAAAGGGGGATTTCGCGGTTGGCGAAAAGGGGTGGGTGGCGGCAAGTCCGGGGCGGCGGCGCCTTTCGAACTAGTCCTATAGATCACTTGGCGGGCGATCGATAGGCTCCCGGAGTACTTCTCACCTGAACGGGAGCATGCGATGGCGCAGGACATTTTCTTGAAGCTGACAGGAATCGAAGGCGAAGCGGCGGACGCCAGCCATTCGAAGGAAATCGAGGTTCTGACGTGGGAATGGTCGGTGAAGCAGCCATCGAACATGCACGCAGGAAGGGGCGGTGGCGCAGGCAAGGCGACCGTTGAGGACCTGACGTTCGAACACTATGTCGACCGCGCCACGCCCAATCTGGTTCAGTACTGCCTGACCGGGAAACATATCGGCAGCGCAGTGCTGACGATGCGCAAGGCGGGTGGCAAGCCGCTTGAGTTTCTTAGGATCACGATGGAGGACGTCCTGATCACGCAGGTGAAACCAGCTCACAACATCAATATGCGCGCGCCCCGGGAAGAAGTCAGCCTTGCGACGACTCCATCGGTATCGAAATCGTTGGGAAATCCGTGCCGATTGATCCAGCCAGTGACTGCAAGACCGCAAGAATCTACGAGAACGTCACCACCCAGCAAAATGCGTCGCTCCGCTGGCTCATCGCAGAACTGGTTGCAACGTTCAACGTTTCGACCGGAGAGATTTATCGACATCCTCAGGTCTCATACAAGAACCCAACCGAGGCGAGCACCGCAGTATGGTAAAGGTCGGACTGATCTGTGTCTCAATGATTGCCGCATTTTACGCATTACCCGTAACGGCCCAAGAGAGAACCGTAAAAAACGTCGTCATCAAGGAAACGGGCTTAACCTCGCACACTGACGACGCCAGCCTCACGGAAAATTGCAAGACCTTCAAGCCAACAGTCGGCCAAGTAAAACGGTATTTCTCCAGAGCTTATCCAATAGAGAACCGTATTCTGACGCACGAGCGTTATTCCCCCTGCTTTGCAGTGGGTGAAGTATCGTTCAGCGACAACACTTCAGGCAGATTCCGGCTCTACTCAGGAGGGACCGCCACATTATTCTGGTTAGGGGGCAATACGGTCGATCTGCTCTACAAACGCAACAAATGGCATGACCCGTTCGCATGTGCATATGGTCTTACCGACGAGCCGGAATGCTGACGGCCCAAGGCCGCGTGGAGCACTATCCGGACGCTCCCCAGCCGCCTTGGATCGTATTCCCGCACACCGAACCTGGTGAACTGGCGCCACATGTCAGGCAAGGCGTAGCCGAACCATGGTTCGACCGGGAATGGAGGCCCTTCTGGACGTCGCTGACGCCGATACAACGGGATCTCTATCTAGACGGCTGGCAGGCCAGCCCTGAATGGCGAGAGGCAATTGCTTTTGTTTTCGAGTCCTTCTCGGAGCTCGATGTCGATCAAGACGCCAAGGAGTCCGAGGAATACCTGAGAGCGAATAGCTCACACCCAAAGAGGTGCTCGCTACTCAACCGACTCTTCAAGCGGTAAGCGATATATGGAGGGCAAAGCCTGGACTCCAAGCTCTGTCCACCCTCCCTCACCCCCCCAAATACGCCGCCCGAATCCGGTCATTCGCCAGCAAATTCTCCCCGGTATCCGCCAACACCACCTTCCCGGTTTCCAGCACGTAGCCCCGGTCGGCCACCTGCAGTGCCTTGTTGGCGTTCTGTTCGACCAGGAACACTGTGACACCTTCGTCACGAATGGTGCGGATGATGTCGAAGATCTGGGCGATGATCAGCGGGGCGAGGCCCAGTGTCGGCTCGTCCAGCAGCAGCAACCGGGGGCGGCTCATCAGGGCGCGGCCGATGGCCAGCATTTGCTGTTCGCCGCCGGACATCGTGCCCGCACGCTGGCCCGAGCGCTGGTTCAGCCTCGGAAAAAGCTTGAATACGTGCTCGATGCCGGCCTCGATGTCGTGCCGGCTGGCGAAGAAGGCGCCCATCTTCAGGTTTTCCAGCACGGTCAGGCTCGGAAACACGCGGCGCCCTTCCGGCGAGATCGCCATGCCCATGCGCATGATCTCGTGGGTGTTGCGCTGCGTGATGTCCTGCCCCTCGAACGACACGCGGCCGCTCGAGGCGCGCGGCGAGCCGCACACGGTCATCATCAGCGTGGTCTTGCCCGCGCCGTTGCTGCCGATCAGCGTGACGATCTCGCCCTTGTTCACTTCGATCGATACGCCGCTCAGCGCCTCCACGGCGCCATAGTGGGTATGGACCTGTTCCAGCTTCAGCATCAGTCCTCTCCCAGGTAGGCCTTGATTACGCGCGGGTCGTTGCGCACTTCCTCGGGCTTGCCGATGACGATCGGCTTGCCGTGCTCCATCACGAGGATGCGGTCGGACACGCCCATGACGAGGCTCATGTCATGCTCGATCAACAGCACCGAAATGTTGAATTCGTGGCGCAATTTGTCGATCAATTGTTGCAGTTCGATCTTCTCCTGCGGATTCAGACCAGCGGCCGGCTCGTCGAGCATCAGCAGGCGCGGCTTGGTGATCATGCAGCGCGCGATCTCGAGCCGGCGCTGGTGCCCGTAGGACAGCGTGCCCGCCTCACGGTTGGCCACCGAGGTCAGACCCATGCGTTCCAGCCAGACGGCGGCCCGTTCCAGCGCCTCGCGCTCGGCGCGGCGGTAGGCCGGCGTGGCGAACAGCCCGCGCAGCAGGCCGGACTTGACCTGCAGGTGCTGCGCCACGAGCAGGTTCTCCACCACGGTCAGCGACCTGAACAGGCGAATATTCTGAAATGTACGCACCAGCCCGCGCCGCGCCACCTGGTGGCTCGGCAGGCCGGCGATGGCCTGGCCGTCCAGCGTGACCTCGCCGGCGGTGGGCTTGTAGAAGCCGCCCACGCAGTTGAACACCGTGGTCTTGCCGGCGCCGTTCGGGCCGATGATGGCGAAGACCTCGTCGCGACGCACATCGAAATCGATGCCGTCCACGGCCAGCAGCCCGCCAAAGCGCATCTGCAGGCCGGATACTTTCAGCATTTCCGCGCTCATTGCGGCAACTCCACGTGGGGACGGCTCGCGGGCAGCAGGCCCTGCGGACGCCACATCATCATCAGCACCATCACCAGGCCGAAAATCAGCATGCGGTATTCGGCAAAATCGCGCGCCACTTCGGGCAGCACCGTCAGCAGGATGGCCGCCAGGATCACGCCCAATTGCGAGCCCATGCCGCCCAGCACCACCACGGCCAGGATCAGCGCCGATTCGATGAACGTGAACGACTCCGGATTGACCAGCCCCTGGCGCGCCGCGAAGAACGCGCCGGCCAGCCCCGCGAACGAGGCGCCCAGCGTGAACGCCGACAGCTTGATGCGCGTGGGGTTCAGGCCCAGCGATCGGCAGGCGATCTCATCGTCGCGCAGCGCCTCCCAGGCGCGGCCCATCGGCATGCGGATCAGGCGGCTCGTCACAAACAGGGTGAAGCCCACCAGCAGCAGTGCCAGCAGGTACAGGAAGATCACCATGTGCTGGCCGGTGTAGTCGAGCCCGATCATCTCGTGGAACGTGCGCGTGCCTTCCACGCTCGCGCTGCGCGCCATCTCGATGCCGAACACGGTCGGCTTCGGAATGCCCGAGACGCCGTCCGGGCCGCCGGTCAGGCTGGTCAGATTGTTCAGCAGCAGGCGGATGATTTCACCAAAGCCGAGCGTGACGATGGCCAGGTAGTCGCCGCGCAGCCGCAGCACCGGGAAACCGAGCACGAAGCCGAACAACGCCGACATGCCCGCAGCAATCGGCAGGCACTCCCAGAACGTGAACCCGAAGTACTGGTTGAGCAGCGCGTACGTATAGCCGCCCACTGCGTAGAAGCCCACGTAGCCCAGGTCGAGCAGGCCGGCGAAGCCCACCACGATGTTCAGGCCCAGGCCCAGGATCACGTAGATCAGGGCGAGCGTGGCCACGTCCACCGCGCCACGCGAGCCGAAGAACGGCCAGACCAGGCCCACCGCCAGCAGCACCCAGATCACCACGCGCTGCTGCTGCGCGCCCATCGCCGGCGCGGCCGGCAGCTTCACGGCGCTACGGGCCCGCGTTAGCAGCGGCTTGAGTAGCTGGAAGACGAAAACGGCTGCCACGGCGATCCAGACCGGCCGCCAGTGCGGCTCCAGCACCACCTTGTAGCCGTCCAGCTTCAGTTGCAGGCCCAGCACGGGAATGGTGAGGATGGCCGTCATCACAGCCGCCGTCACCGCGCCCTTCATCGTCTGCGCGACGGAATGCGATACAGATTTTTGGTACATCGCTTGTGTCATGGCGCCCTCCTCAGACCTTTTCCACATCCGGCTTGCCAAGCAGGCCGGTCGGACGGAACAGCAGCACCAGGACCAGCAGCCCAAACGCCACCACGTCCTTGTACTCGGCCGGCATATAGCCGGAGGCGAAGGTTTCGGCCAGGCCCAGCAGCACGCCGCCGAGCATCGCGCCCGGAATACTGCCGATGCCACCCAGCACGGCGGCCGTAAAGGCCTTGATGCCGGCGATAAAGCCGATGAACGGATTGAGCTTGCCGATGGTCAGCCCGATCAGCACGCCACCCACGGCGGCCAGCATCGCGCCGAGCACGAAGGTGAACGAGATCACGCGGTTCGTGTCGATGCCGAGCAGGTTGGCCATGCGCATGTCCTCCGCGCAGGCGCGGCAGGCGCGGCCCATGCGCGAATGGCCGATAAACAGCGTCAGCGCCACCATCAGCACCAGCGTCACGCCCACGATCAGCAGGCGCGAATAGGGCACGGTCACGACGAAGTCGCCGCCCATCTGGAACTCGATGGCGCCCGAGATCAGCACCGGCACGGACACGTCACGCGCGCCCTGCCCGATCTGGACGTAGTTCTGAAGAAAAATCGACATGCCGATGGCCGAGATAAGCGGTACCAGCCGCGGCCCGCCGCGCAAGGGGCGATACGCCACGCGCTCCACGGCAAAGCCATAGCAGCCGGTGACGGCCACGGCCACGATCAGCGCAGCGCCCAGCACCAGCGGCAGCGGGTAGCCGGCCTGCGCGCCGATGGCGGTCAGGGTGACGAGGCCCACGTAGGCGCCGATCATGTAGATCTCGCCGTGGGCAAAGTTGATCATGCCGATGATGCCGTAGACCATGGTGTAGCCAATGGCGATCAGCGCATAGATCGCACCCAGCGTCAGGCCGTTGACCAGCTGCTGGGTGAACTGTGGAAGGAATTCGTTCATGCGGAGGACCTTGTGGATCGGGAAGGCCGATGCGGCGTGCCGGCCGTCAGGATGTGACGACTATCCGACATCGAACCGATACCAAAACGCCCCGCTCCCTGTGCAGGAGCGAGGCGTTTCGCCAGACTGGCGCCGGACTTAGTTGGCGGCGGTCTTCGTGGCGTCCTTGTGCCACGTGTAGACAACGAACTTGAAGGACTTCAGGTCACCCTTCTCGTCGTACTCGACCTTGCCGATCGGCGTGGTGAACGCGTTCTTGTGCATGTACGCGGCCACTTTGGCCGGGTCCGTGCTCTTGGCGCCAGCGATGGCGTCGCCGATGATCTTCACGGCGGCGTAGGCGGGCATCTGGAACGGGCCGTTGGCGTCACGCTTCTTGTCGGCGAAGGCCTTCACCAGCGCAGCGTTGGCCGGGTCGGCCGAGAAATCGGCCGGCAGCGTGACCAGCATGCCTTCCGACGACGGGCCGGCGATGGCCGTCACGTCCTTGTTGCCCACGCCTTCGGGGCCCATGAACGTGGCCTTCACGCCCTGCTCGCGCGCCTGGCGCAGCAGCAGGCCCATTTCCGGGTGATAGCCGCCGAAGTAGACGAAGTCCACGCCCTGCGACTTCAGCTTCGTGATGACGGCGGAGTAGTCCGAATCCCCGGCGTTGATGCCTTCGAACACGGCCACGGGAATCTTGGCAGCTTCCAGGTCCTTCTTCACCGACGAGGCGATACCCTGGCCGTACGACTGCTTGTCGTGCAGCACGGCCACTTTCTTCGGCTTGACCTTGCCGATGATGTACTGGGCAGCGGCAGGACCCTGCTGGTCGTCACGGCCGATGGTGCGGAAGATGAACTTGCGCTTCTTGTTCTCGGTCAGCTGCGGCGCGGTGGCCGACGGCGTGACCATCACGATGCCTTCGTTTTCGTAGATATCCGATGCCGGAATCGTCGAGCCGGAGCACACGTGGCCAATCACGAAGCGAATGTTCTGGCTCACGATCTTGTTGGCCACCGCCACGGCCTGCTTGGGCTCGCAGGCGTCGTCCATCAGTACCACTTCGAGCTTGTTGCCGCCGGCACCGCCCGCGGCATTGATCTGTTCGATGGCGGTCAGGGCACCGGCCTTGACCATATCGCCGTACTGGGCGACCGAGCCGCTCATGGGGCCGGCGATGGCGATCTTGACGGTTTCGGCGTGGGCCAGGCTGGCGGCAGTGAGGCCGGCGGTGGCAATCACGGCGGCCATGGCAGTGGACGTGCGACGGGACAACGTCATCAGGAGCTCCTCGATTATGTTTGGGTCATTCCGGGCAGAGGCGGCATGACCAGCGCAATCGAACAACACCCGCGGGGAGAGCCGCCGGAGGTGGCGGAGGGAAGACCCGAAGCGGAAGACGGGCCTGCGATGAAGACGTGAAGCGATGCGGGGCCCGGCATGTGTCAGCGCCCCGGAAGCCCGTGGCGCCAAAAGTTCGGAAAGACAACGTTGATGCGTTCTCTATTGCGCAAGCGCTTCGCCTGCCCCGCCTTGCCGCGCGACGTGCCGGAAGGGTGGCCCGGCTGCCGGTGGCAAAAGCAGCCCGCATTATAGAGGGAAGTTGCAACCGGTTGGGGCGATAGTTCCCGACTTTGCCGAAAATCAGACAACAAATGTAGACAGTTGCAACCTTCCCATGGCAGGAATCGTCGCAAAAATGGCCTTTCACAACTGTTGTGCATAACTGCGACGATGACCCTCGCGCGGCGGCGCACAACGCCCCGCAGGCGGAAACACAAACGCCCCGGCAAGCCGGGGCGTTTGTGTTTGCTGCAGCGCAAGGCGGCCGGGCCGCCCTGCTTTGCGCGACGGGATCAGCGCTTGGCCATGTCCGGCACTTCGCGGGCGGCGGCGCCGTTGAACAACTGGCGCGGACGGCCGATCTTGTACTCGGGGTCCGTGATCATCTCTTCCCACTGCGAGATCCAGCCCGGCGTACGTGCCAGGGCGAAGATGCAGGTGAACAGCGAGGTCGGGATGCCCAGCGCGCGCTGCACGATACCCGAGTAGAAGTCCACGTTCGGGTACAGCTTGCGGCTCACGAAGTACTCGTCTTCCAGCGCGATCTTTTCCAGTTCCATGGCGAGCTTGAACAGCGGGTCGTTGTGCAGGCCCAGTTCGTTCAGCACTTCATGGCAGGTTTCGCGCATCAGCTTGGCGCGCGGATCGTAGTTCTTGTACACGCGGTGGCCAAAGCCCATCAGGCGCACGCCCGAGTTCTTGTCCTTGACCTGCTTGATGAACTCGTTGATGTTGTCCACGCTGCCGATCTCTTCCAGCATCTTCAGCGCAGCTTCGTTGGCGCCGCCGTGGGCCGGACCCCACAGGCAGGCCACGCCAGCGGCGATGGCGGCGAACGGGTTCGTGCCCGACGAGCCAGCCAGGCGCACGGTCGAGGTGGAGGCGTTCTGCTCGTGGTCGGCGTGCAGGATGAAGATGCGGTCCAGCGCGCGCTCGAGCACCGGGTTCACGGTGTACGGGGCGCACGGCGTGCCGAACATCATGCGCAGGAAGTTGCCCGAGTAGGACAGGTCGTTCTGCGGGTAGATGTACGGCTGGCCGATGTTGTACTTGTATGCCATGGCCACCAGGGTCGGCATCTTGGCGATCAGGCGGATGGCCGAGATCTCGCGCTGGTGCGGATCATCGATGTCCATCGCGTCGTGGTAGAACGCGCTCATGGCGCCCACGAGACCCGTCAGCACGGCCATCGGGTGGGCATCGCGGCGGAAGCCGCGCAGGAAGAATTGCAGCTGCTCGTGAACCATCGTGTGGTTCATCACGCTGTTGACGAACTCTTCCTTCTGCTTGGCGTTGGGCAGTTCGCCCTTCAGCAGCAGGTAGCAGGTTTCCAGGTGATCGCACTTGCCTGCGAGCTGTTCGATCGGATAGCCGCGGTACAGCAGTTCGCCCTTGTCACCATCGATGTAGGTGATCTTGGAGTTGCACGACGCAGTCGACATGAACCCCGGGTCATAGGTGAACTTGCCGGTCTGTCCGTACAGCTTGCGAATGTCGATCACGTCGGGGCCAACGGTACCCTTGTAGATCGGCAGCTCAACGCTGGGGGAACCATCGGAAAACGATAGCGTGGCTTTCACATCGGACGGCGTCATGTCGGTTCCTTCAAATGCTGTGAATAATAGTGTTGACCAAACTCAGACCGAACGCAGCAGGTCGAGGACCCGATGCATCGGGGGCGTGTCGAGCTCACCGTCCAGCTCCTTGCGGGCAAGCAGCAGGTCCATCAACTCGTTGTCGCTGAGCTCGAACAGCTCGCCCAGCGATGCCACGTCCTCATCGGACAGGCTCTCCTCGTAACGGTTGAAGAAACGTTCGACGATGATGTCGTTCTCCAGGAGGCCGCGGCGGGCACGCCAGCGCAAACGGGCGCGCTTATGCGGATCGGCCTGATGGGAGAAAGTGGTGGAAAGACTCATGGTCAGCCTTCTTGCGATCGGCGCGTCACCTGATATAGCTCACCAGGCTGACGCGCCGCTTACTTCAACTGCAGACTGCGATACTGCAGCCTCCCGCATGGTGGCAGAAGGCAGTTTATACCGCAGGCTTATACCGCGCGGCGAACCATCAGTTCCTTGATCTTGCCGATGGCCTTGGTCGGATTGAGACCCTTCGGGCACACGTCGACGCAGTTCATGATGCTGTGGCAGCGGAACAGGCGGTACGGGTCGTTCAGGTTGTCCAGACGCTCGCCGGTGGCCTGGTCGCGGCTGTCCGCGATGAAGCGGTAGGCTTGCAGCAGGCCGGCCGGGCCGACGAACTTGTCCGGGTTCCACCAGAACGACGGGCACGACGTGGAGCAGCTCGCGCACAGGATGCACTCGTACAGGCCGTCCAGCTCGTCACGTTCCTGCGGCGACTGCAGACGCTCCTTCTCGGGCGGCGGCTCGTCGTTGATCAGGAACGGCTTGATCGAGTTGTACTGCTTGAAGAAGTTCGTCATGTCGACGATCAGGTCGCGCACCACCGGCAGGCCGGGCAGCGGACGCAGCACGATGCGGTCCGGCAGCTCGCGCATGTTCGTCAGGCAGGCCAGGCCGTTCTTGCCGTTGATGTTCATCGCGTCCGAACCGCACACGCCTTCACGGCACGAGCGGCGGAACGAGATGGTCTCGTCGAGCTTCTTCAGCTTGACCAGCGCATCGAGCAGCATGCGCTCGTGACCGTCGAGCTCCACCTCGTAGGTCTGCATGCGGGGCGCGTCGTCCTTGTCCGGATCGTAGCGGTAGACTTCGAAAATACGCTTCATTTCTGTGGGTCCTGTTGTCTCTACGATGCGGGGCTCAGAAGGTACGGGCCTTCGGCGGAACCGATTCCACCGTCAGCGGCTCCATCTTCACCGGCTTGTAGTCGAGGCGGTTGCCTTCGCTGTAGAACAGCGTGTGCTTGAGCCAGTTGTTGTCGTCGCGGTTCGGGAAGTCGCTGTGGGCGTGGGCGCCACGCGACTCCTTGCGGGCCGCGGCCGAGATCATCGTCGCCTTGGCCACTTCCACCAGGTTCGACACTTCCAGGGCTTCCACCAGCGCGGTGTTGAAGACCTTGGACTTGTCCTTCAGGTGGATGTTGTTGGCACGCTCCGCCACTTCCAGGATGCGCTCGACGCCTTCGTCCATCAGCTTCTGCGTACGGAACACGCCGGCATGCGACTGCATGTTGCGGCGGATGTCGTTGGCCACGTCCTGCGTGTACTCGCCCGACGACGAATTCTGCAGCTTGGCCAGGCGCGCCATGGCGCGGTCCGCGGCGTCAGCCGGCAGCGGCTTGTGTTCCTTCTGCTTGTTCGCGTTGGCGATGATGTGGTTGCCGGCCGCGCGGCCGAACACCACCAGATCCAGCAGCGAGTTCGTGCCCAGGCGGTTGGCGCCGTGCACCGACACGCACGAGCATTCGCCGATCGCGTAGAAGCCGTTCACGATCTCGTTCGGGTTGCCGTTCTTCGGCACCACGACCTGACCGTGGAAGTTCGTCGGGATACCGCCCATCTGGTAGTGGATGGTCGGCACGACGGGGATCGGTTCCTTGATCGCGTCGACGTTGGCGAACTTCATGCCGATCTCGCGGATCGACGGCAGGCGCTTCATGATGGTCTCGGCACCGACGTGGGTCAGGTCGAGCAGCACGTAGTCGCCGTTCGGGCCGCAACCACGGCCTTCCTTGATTTCCTGGTCCATCGAGCGCGACACGAAGTCACGCGGCGCCAGATCCTTCAGCGTCGGGGCATAGCGCTCCATGAAGCGCTCGCCATCCTTGTTACGCAGGATGCCGCCCTCGCCACGCACGCCTTCCGTGATCAGCACGCCCGCGCCGGCCACGCCGGTCGGGTGGAACTGCCAGAACTCCATGTCTTCCAGGGGTACGCCGGCACGCGCCGCCATGCCCAGGCCATCGCCCGTGTTGATGAAGGCGTTGGTGGAAGCCGCGTAGATCCGCCCCGCGCCGCCGGTGGCGAACAGGGTGGTCTTGGCTTCGAGGATGTAGACCTCGCCGGTTTCCATTTCCAGTGCGGTCACGCCCAGCACGTCGCCGTCTTCGTCGCGGATCAGGTCCAGCGCCATCCATTCGACGAAGAAATGCGTCTTGGCGCGCACATTTCGCTGGTACAGCGTGTGCAGCAGCGCGTGGCCGGTACGGTCAGCCGCGGCGCAGGCACGCTGCACGGGCTTCTCGCCGTAGTTGGCCGTGTGGCCGCCAAACGGACGCTGGTAGATCGTGCCATCGGCGTTACGGTCGAACGGCATGCCGAAGTGCTCGAGCTCGTACACGACCTTCGGCGCTTCCCGGCACATGAACTCGATGGCGTCCTGGTCGCCCAGCCAGTCCGAGCCCTTGATGGTGTCGTAGAAGTGATAGTGCCAGTTGTCCTCGCTCATGTTGCCAAGCGAGGCACCGATGCCACCCTGCGCCGCCACGGTGTGCGAGCGGGTGGGGAAAACCTTCGACAGCACGGCCACGTTCAGGCCGGCTTCTGCGAGCTGGAGGGATGCGCGCATCCCGGCGCCGCCCGCCCCGACGATGACCACGTCAAACCGACGACGCGGCAATCCAGTCTTGACTGCGACCATTTATTACACCCTCCAGAGAATCTGAGCAGCGTAGCCCGCACAACCGACGAGCCACAGAATCGTAAGAACTTGCAGCACGAGGCGCACGGCCATCGGCTTCACATAGTCCATCCAGATGTCGCGCACACCAAACCAGGCGTGATACAGCAGCGAGAGGATGGTGAGGAACGTCAGGATCTTCATCCACTGGTTGGCGAAGAGACCTGCCCAGCCTTCGTACGACGGATTGCCGAAAGCCAGGTACACACCCGCCAGGATCACGGTGAACAGCACCATGATCACGGCGGTCACGCGCTGCGCCAGCCAGTCTTTCAGACCGTAGTGCGCACCGACGACAAGACGCTTGGGACCGATATTATTGTTTGCCACCTTGATTCTCCTCAGAACAGGCCGAACAGCTTCAGCCCGAAAATCAGGGTGAGCAGCAGGCTGACGACGAGCACCGCGATGGCCGACTTGGCGGACGTGGGCTTAGCCACGCCGACGTGTACGTCCAGCAGCAGGAAGCGGATGCCGGCGCAGAAGTGATGCAGGTAACCCCAGATCAGCGCCAGGATGACCAGTTTGACGAAGCCGTTGGACAGCAGTGCCGAGAACTTGGCGAAGCTCAGCTCGGACGTGACGCTCTGCTCAAACAGGTACAGAACGAACGGAAGGAGGAGGAACATCAATGCACCGCTGACGCGATGCAGGATGGATACCTTGCCGGCCCAGGGCAACCGATAGCGCGCGATCTGCGCAATACCGATATTCCGGAACTCCGGCCTGGCTTGTTTGACGGCTTCAGCCATGCGAGACCCCATTTGCGGTAGAAAAAAAACTGCAAAAGAACGAAAACTGCCATTGCTCCGGGTTTCACCGGATCGCTACCCGATTGCGCAGTGAGGCGACTCCGGGTACCTTGAAGGCACGGGACACACCCGCCTTCCGGTGCGCACCGGTTTGGATCCTGCGCGTGGGTAGCGCTGGATGCAAATGAATGCACTGGAGCAAATCCCGATGATTTTAGCGCCTTTGTTGCGCGCCGCACCAATAATTTTCAGCTATCGCGCACCAACCCGGCGTGCCCGACAATCGCACGCAATACTCTGCGCACCACGCCGGATCGGTCTCCTCCCCGGCGCATTCCCAGCGATTCCATTCAATGGCCGCAACGGTCGACACGGGTAATCCGCAGGCGCCGCAATAATCGCGCCCCTGGCCCGGCGAGCATCGCCGCCACGCATTAACTCAAGTCATTCTGGTAATAGTGCCGCGTGGTCACATACAGGCCGCGGCGGACTTCCACCGGCCGGTCGCCATAGGTGAACGACACCCGTTCCACCGACAGCAGCGGCGTACCCGGGGCCACGGACAACAGTTCGGCCGCCGTATTATCGGCAGATACCGCCCGGATCTTTTCCGTGGCGCGGATCATGCGCGTGCCGAACTCGGCCTCGAACAGCGCGTACATCGGGCCTTTCCACTCGTTGAGCTTCTCGGCCGTCAGTCCTTTGAAATTGGTGCCCAGCAGCCAGATCTCGTCCAGCACCGTAGCTTCATTCGAAAACGTCAGCACGCGGCGGATCTGCACGACGCTGTCGCCGGTGCGGATATCCAGCAGCCGCGCGATCTCGGCCGGCGCGCGCAGGCGCTTGCACTCCAGCACGCGGCTCGCGCCATAGTGCGGCTCGCCCTCATCGGGCACCAGCCGCAGGAAACGGAACTTGACCACGTCCTCGTAGTGCGTGGTCACGAAAGTACCCTTGCCCTGCCGACGCGCCACCAGGTTCTCGGCGGCCAGTTCGTCGATGGCCTTGCGCACCGTGCCCTGGCTGACCTTGTAGCGCGCGGCCAGGTCCATTTCGCTCGGGATCATTTCGCCCGGTTTCCATTCGCCGGACTGCAGGCTCTGGGTAATCAGGGCCTTGATCTGCTGGTAGAGCGGGCTGAACGTGGGCGAGGGATTGGCCGGGCCGGCGGCCGGCGCATTGGCGGCGGGCGGCTGCGCCCCGGCACCGCTCTGAGGGGCGCCAGATTCCGGCGCGCCGTTGCCGGCTGCGGCGGACAGGGACGTGGGCAGGGATGACATAGCCCGGATTTCACCACAAAATCGAGAATCGCGTCCAGCACGCTATGAAATGTCTTATGTCTTATATAAGACATATAAATTGACAGTCACGGAGGCCCGCCCTACACTCGCGCAGTCCGCGCCGCCGCCCCCGGCCGCCATCCCCCGCGAGACCCGGATTCGGGCATCGCGGCACCGTTCGGGATGCGGCGCACCACATAGCAGTAGTAGACTTACGCCTTGTCGCCCTCGACGCGGCGGACGCCAGCCTGCCCCGTGGCGACACGCGACGCGCCCGCCCCGTGCGGCAGGCGCCACTGACCGGTTACCCCTCTTTTCGTTTGGAGATTTACTCATGGCTAAAGCCCCAATGCGCGTCGCAGTGACCGGCGCCGCTGGCCAGATCGGCTATTCCCTGCTGTTCCGCATCGCCAACGGCGACATGCTCGGCAAAGACCAGCCGGTCATCCTCCAACTGCTCGACCTCCCGCAAGCCCAGGCCGCCGTCAAGGGCGTGGTGATGGAACTGGAAGACTGCGCGTTCCCGCTGCTGGCCGGCGTGGTCATCACCGATGACCCCAAGGTTGCCTTCAAGGACGCCGACGTGGCCCTGCTGGTTGGCGCCCGTCCCCGCAGCAAGGGCATGGAACGCAAGGACCTGCTCGAAGCCAACGCCCAGATCTTCACGGTGCAGGGCAAGGCGCTCGACGAAGTGGCGAGCCGCAACGTCAAGGTGCTGGTGGTGGGCAACCCGGCCAACACCAACGCCTACATCGCCATGAAGTCGGCCCCGAGCCTGCCGCGCGAGAACTTCACCGCGATGCTGCGCCTGGACCACAACCGTGCGCTGTCGCAGATCGCCGCCAAGACCGGCAAGCCGGTGTCGTCGATCGAGAAGATGTTCGTGTGGGGCAACCACAGCCCGACCATGTACGCCGACTACCGCTACGCCACCGTTGACGGCAAGAGCGTCAAGGACATGATCAACGACCCGGTCTGGAACAACGACGTGTTCCTGCCGACCGTCGGCAAGCGCGGCGCCGCCATCATCGAGGCGCGCGGCCTGTCGTCGGCCGCCTCGGCTGCCAACGCCGCCATCGACCACGTGCACGACTGGGTGCTGGGCTCGAACGGCAAGGTCGTCACGATGGGCATCCCGTCGAACGGCGAATACGGCATCCCGGCCGACACCATGTTCGGCTACCCGGTGACCACCGCCAACGGCAAGTATGAAATCGTGAAGGGTCTGGAGATCGACGCCTACAGCCAGGAAAAGATCAATATCACCCTGAAGGAACTGGAAGAAGAAAAGGCCGGCGTGCAGCATCTGCTGGGCTGATCTTCCGGAGCCTCCCGCGCATGACGAACCGGGGTCCCGCATCGATGCAACAATCGGCGCGGACCCCGGTTTTTTCATGGGCGCGGGCCTTGTCTCGTCAATTACCCCCCACTCCATAAGTATTCAACGTGCATCCTTCCGAGGTCTTGTTTCAGGGCGAAGCCATCCCGGTCCAGTTGCCGGTGTGTGACCACTATGCCGGCAGCGAAAAGCTCATGCGCAAGTCGCTGGCCCTGCAGCAAGAGCTTGGGCCCGTGTTCGACATCACATTCGACTGCGAGGACGGCGCCGCCGTCGGCCTCGAGCGCGAGCACGCCACGCTGTGCGCCCAGCTGATCAACAGCCCGGAGAACGTCCACAACCGTGTGGGCGTGCGCATCCACGACCCCGCCCACCCGCACTGGCGCGAGGACATCGACATCCTGGTGGCCGCCGCCGGCGCGCGCCTGGCCTATGTGGTGGTACCGAAGGTGACCGATGTAGTGGAAGTCGCCCGGGTGACCGATCACGTCAACCATGTGGCGCGCAGTGCCGGCATTGCCCGGCACATCCCGATTCATGTGCTGATTGAGACACATGCCGCGCTCGAACAGGTCTTCGACATCGCCGCGCTGGTCCAGGTGGAGTGCCTCAGCTTCGGGCTGATGGACTTCGTCTCCGCCCACCACGGCGCCATTCCGGGCGATGCGATGCGCTCGCCGGGCCAGTTCGAATACCCGCTGATCCGCCGCGCCATGCTCGAGATCTCCGCGGCCTGCCATCGCCACGGCAAGGTGCCGTCGCACAACGTCAGCACCGACGTGCAGCATCCGCAGCGTGCCGGCGACGACGCCAGCCGCGCCCGCGCCGAGTTCGGCTACCTGCGCAAGTGGAGCATCCATCCGGGCCAGATCGCCCCGATCGTGGCCGCTTTCCGCCCCACCGATACCGAGATCGGCGCGGCCAGCGAAATCCTGCTGGCGGCCCACGAGAACAACTGGGCCCCGATCCGCCATGACGGCCAGCTGCACGACCGCGCCAGCTACCGGTATTACTGGGCGCTGCTGCAACGCGCCCACGCCACGGGCACCAGCCTGCCGGCGGCAGCGGCCGAGCTGTTCTTCGACTGAATGGCGGCCCGAGTGACGCCTCCGCGCGCGGATACTGCCCTTTTCCGACCCGAAGTGCCCCATGGCAAACCAGACATTTCCGATTGTGTAACCAATAGATGACGGGCTTCGCCCTGTCAGGCAAATCGTAGAGAATAGCGGCGGAAAGTTGCCGGGCCGCCCACGGGCACCCGGCCCCGCCCAATACTAGAGCCCCCCAGTAATCATTCAAATCCGGAAGGAATACCCATGAAAAAGATCGTGCTCGCCTCCTTGCTCGGCGCCCTCTCGCTGACCGTCGCCTCCACCGCCATGGCTCAGGAACCCGCCAAGAAGAAGCCGGCTGCGACCAAGAAGGCGCCCGCCAAGTCCAGCAAGAAGGCCACGACCGCCGCCGCAGCCCCTGTCACGCCGTCCGGCGAGAAGTGGCAGTGCGAGCTGGGCAATGTCATCTATATCAATGGCAACATGCTGCGCGACGAAGTGCTGACCGTGCACTGGCAAGGCCGTGACTACCGCCTGCCGCGCCAGTCCACCGTGACCGGCGCCGACCGCTACTTCGACCAGCAATCGGGCCTCGACCTCGTCGTGATCCCGAGCAAGGCCATGCTGTTCAACAAGAACATGGGCCAGCGCCTGGCCGACGAATGCCAGAGCGCCGACATGCTGGCCGGTGGCTCGGCCCCGACCCAGGCCGGCGCCCTGCGCGCGCCGGTGGCCACGCCGCTGCTGGTGGCCCCGGCTACCACCGAAGCCCAGCCCGCTCCCGCTGCCCAGGTCACCCCGAAGCAGTAAAGTCGTAAATTTGCGATCATTGCGGTACTTCGCGCGGCCCATCGCCGCGCGGCAGTTGAGTTTGTTGTCACGGTGCGCGTCCGGGGAGTTTCCGGCCGCGCCGCGTCAAGGCGGCGGAACCCTCTCGTGCACCGGGGTCTGAAGAAGAAAGTTTAGAAAATCGCGTCCCGCGTCATCCCTCGATTGGAGTCAGGCAATGCCCCACAATCTCAATAACACTCTCAAGGAATTCAAGCTCGGCACCGGCGGCCGCGGCCAGTACTATTCCCTGCCGCAGTTGGGCAAGGCGCTGGGCGTGAAGATCGAACGGCTGCCGATCTCCATCCGGCTGGTACTGGAATCGGTGCTGCGCAACTGCGACGGCAAGAAGGTGACCGAGGAACACGTGCGGCAACTGGCCCACTGGAAGCCGCGCGCTGACCGCGTGGACGAGATTCCGTTCGTGGTGGCGCGTGTGGTGCTGCAGGACTTCACGGGCGTGCCGCTGCTGGCCGACCTGGCCGCGATGCGCAACGTGGCCGAGAAGATGGGCAAGAACCCCAAGAAGATCGAGCCGCTGGTGCCGGTGGATCTGGTGGTGGACCACTCGGTGCAAATCGACCATTTCCGCGAGAAGAAGGCGCTCGACCTCAACATGCAGCTGGAATTCAAGCGCAACAACGAGCGCTACCAGTTCATGAAGTGGGGCATGCAGGCCTTCGATACCTTCGGCGTAGTGCAGCCGGGCTTCGGCATCGTCCACCAGGTGAACCTGGAATACCTGGCGCGCGGCGTGCACAAGAAGGACGGTGTCTACTATCCGGACACGCTCGTTGGCACCGACTCGCATACCACGATGATCAACGGCATCGGCGTGGTGGGCTGGGGCGTGGGTGGTATCGAAGCTGAAGCCGGCATGCTGGGCCAGCCGGTGTACTTCCTGACGCCTGACGTGGTCGGCGTGGAACTGAAAGGCCGCCTGCGCGAGGGCGTGACCGCCACCGACCTGGTGCTGACCATCACCGAAATGCTGCGCCGCGAGAAGGTCGTGGGCAAGTTCGTCGAGTTCTTCGGCGAAGGCACCGCCAGCCTGACGACCCCGGACCGCGCCACCATCGGCAACATGGCGCCCGAGTATGGCGCCACGATGGGCTTTTTCCCGGTGGACGAGAAGACCATCGACTATTTCAAGGGCACCGGCCGCACCGACGAGGAAATCGCCGCATTCGAGGGCTACTTCCGCGCCCAGGAGATGTTCGGCGTGCCGATGGCCGGCGATATCGACTACAGCACCACGCTGACGCTGGATCTGGGCACGGTGGCGCCGTCGCTGGCGGGCCCCAAGCGCCCGCAGGACCGCATCGAGATCGGCAACGTCAAGAGCACCTTCGCCTCGCTGTTCTCCAAGCCGGTGGCCGAGAACGGCTTCAACAAGGACCCCGACGACCTGAACCGCGAGTACACCAACGCCGACGGCGTGAAGGTGAAGAGCGGCGACGTGCTGATCGCCGCCATCACCTCCTGCACGAACACCTCCAACCCGAGCGTGCTGCTGGCCGCCGGCCTGCTGGCCAAGAAGGCGGTGGAAGCCGGCCTGAACGTGGCGCCGCACATCAAGACGTCGCTGGCCCCGGGCAGCCGCGTGGTCACCGAATACCTGACCGCCACGGGCCTGCTGCCGTACCTGGAGAAGCTTGGCTTCGGCGTGACGGCCTACGGCTGCACCACCTGCATCGGCAATGCGGGCGACCTGACCCCGGCGCTGAACGAGGCCATTGTCCAGAACGACATCGTCGCGGCCGCCGTGCTGTCGGGTAACCGCAACTTCGAGGCCCGCATCCACCCGAACATCCGCGCCAACTTCCTCGCCTCGCCGCCGCTGGTGGTGGCCTACGCCATCGCCGGCAACGTCACCCGCGACCTGATGACCGAACCGGTGGGCAAGGGCAAGAACGGCAAGGACATCTGGCTGGGCGATATCTGGCCGTCGTCCGAGGAAATCCACGCGCTGCTGAAGTTCGCGATGAACGCCAAGGTGTTCAAGACGAACTACGAGCAGGTCAAGAAGCCGAGCAAGCTGTGGGCCAACATCAAGGGCACCACGGGGCAGGTCTACGACTGGCCGACTTCCACCTACATCGCCGAACCGCCGTTCTTCCAGGACTTCGAGCTCGAGCCCAAGGCGGTCTCGGCCAGCGTGCGCGGCGCGCGGGCGCTGGGCGTGTTCGGCGATTCCGTGACGACCGACCACATCTCCCCGGCCGGCTCGATCAAGGACACCTCGCCGGCGGGCAAGTACCTGCTCGCGCACGGCGTGCTGAAGGCGGACTTCAACAGCTACGGCTCGCGCCGCGGCAACCATGAGGTGATGATGCGCGGCACGTTCGCCAACGTGCGGATCAAGAACCTGATGATTCCGCCCAAGGCCGACGGCTCCCGCGTGGAAGGCGGCCTGACGCTGCACCAGCCCACCGGCGAGCAGATGTCGATCTACGACGCCGCCATGAAGTACATCGCCGAGGGCACGCCCACGGTGGTGATCGGCGGCGAGGAATACGGCACGGGTTCCTCGCGCGACTGGGCGGCCAAGGGCACGCAACTGCTCGGCGTGAAGGCCGTGGTGGCGCGCAGCTTCGAGCGGATCCACCGTTCGAACCTGGTCGGCATGGGCGTGCTGCCCCTGCAGTTCAAGGGCAGCGACAGCGCGCAGTCGCTCGGCATCATCGGCAACGAGACCTTCGACGTGGAAGGCATCGAGGGTGACCTGAAGCCGCAGCAGGATGTGGTGCTGGTGATCCATCGCGCCAACGGCGACACCCAGCGCGTGCCGGTGCTGCTGCGCATCGACACCCCGATCGAGGTGGACTATTACAACCACGGCGGCATCCTGCCGTTCGTGCTGCGCCAGCTGCTGGCCGCGTAAGCGGTCCCGGCCGAGGCCAGGAAGTGACAACGGCGCACCCACGGTGCGCCGTTTTTCTTTTTCATTGGCGGGCGGCGCGCCGCCGGGCCAGCTTGCGGGTTATCCCCGATCCGGCGCGTAAGTTCCATGCAAGGCTGCACTGCCAGACTGGCCCCTACGCAATTCGGCGTTCATCCCTATAAGCGGGGCGGCCAAGGCACGCCCCCGCACCGACTGGAGACACCATGGTCAAGATCCTCATCGCTTTCATCGTCGTCGCCGGCGCCGCCCTGTATCTGCTGACGAAGGGTGGCGGCGACGTCTCCATGGGCGGCGAGCAGCACGGCGTCGAGACCCACGCCCCGGCCGCCACCGAGACCCCGGCAGCGCCCGCACAGAAATAAGACGGGAACGCCGCGGGGTGCTGTGTTTGTCAACGCAGCGAGTAGAATACCGTTTTACGTAAAACGGACGGTCTTCACATATGGCAGGTTTTCGCCCCAAGTCTTCCCCCCGACTCTCGCCCGATGCCGAGCGACTGGTGGCCGACGCGCTTGCGCTCGACGCCTCGGGCAGCCGCATGGAGGACGGGTATTGGGAGCGGCGGCTGTCGCAGCGCCTGGGCCGCCTCCTGAAGAACGGCAGCCAGACCGCCCTCGACGCCGCGCTCGAACACCTGTTCAAGCACAATGCAGATGCCTCCGACGTGCTGGCCGAGCAGGCCGAGACGCTGGCCGAGTCTGCCACGTTAGAAATCGACGGCGTGCGCCACGACGCCCTGCTGATCGCCGCCCCGATCCTGGCCCATACCCGCTACGCGATTCCGTCCGGCGCGCTCAAGCCCGAGCTGGCCCAGACGCTGGCCGTGCACCTGCAGGCCCACGTGCTGGCCACGCAGACCCAGGTAGCGCTGTCGCCGTACCTGTACAGCATCGACCAGCTCCCGCGCACCCATAGCGACACCTTCGCGCTGACCCACAAGCTCGCCTCGGCGGCGCTGGCCGGCACGGTGCCCAAGGTGGACCTGCGCGACCTGCCCGAGACCGCCCCGATCCTGGCCGATCCGCGCTACCTGCTGGCCGTGGTGGTGGCGCCGCACGAAGGCGCCCTGTTCCGCTGGCAGGAAGATGCCAAGGAGCACCACGCCGAGCGCTCCACCTGCCTGGAGCAATGGCGCCAGCAGGTGCAGCCGTCCGTGGCCGTGCTGCTGCCGGGCTGCGAGTTCGAACTGCTGCTGCCCGATGCCTTCTTCCTGTCGTGCCGCGAATCGGACAAGAGCATCCGCCCGCTGACCGTGCGCGCCGCCGTGAACTACCTGTGCGGCACGCTGGACGTGCCTGCCGGCCAGCTGGCTGCCGTGGTGGCCTCGTTCGGCGAGGAAGTGGTCGAGGAATACCGCGTCGGCTTCACCATGCGCGGCGAGAAGGACGTGATCTACGGCATCGTCTGGCCCGTCTATGGCCGCGAGGCCGGCGAGGTCGATGCCGAGGAGAAAGGCAACCCGCTCGAGCAGATCTGCGAGGAACTGCGCAACGCCGGCGTGGAGGAGATCTTCCGCCACGCTGCGCTGTTTGACCCCGAGTACTGCGAAGACTGCGGTACGCCACTCTATGCGGACCGTTCGGGCGAGATCGTCCACGCCGAACTGCCCGAGGACGCGCCGACCCAGCAGCCGCTGTTCCACTGAAATGGCCTGACGAAGCAGAAAAAACCCGCGCAAGCGGGTTTTTTTATCGGCGCGACGGGGCGGAAGGCGTCGCAGGCAAAAAGTGTCGAAAACACCGCATCACCTTGCCTGCGCCCGGGAAGCCCCCCAACCCGCGCAGGCATGTACGTTTGACGGCACAATGCATGTCATTCCATCCCCGCACGACCCCGAGGAGCCTGTCGATGAAAGCAAGCCATCGTTCCGCCAACATCCGCCATGCCTTGCTGGGCGCCCTGCTCTCCGTAGCGGTATCCGCCGGGCTGCCGGTGGGCGCCGCGCACGCCGAGGACCTGCGCATCGGCCTGGCGGCCGATGTCACGTCGATGGACCCGCACTGGAACAACGCGGGCCCGAACAACGCCATCGCGCTGCATATCTTCGAGTCGCTGGTGTTCATGGACAAGAACGCACGCTACATCCCCGGGCTGGCGCTGTCGTGGAAGCCGGTGAACGCCATCACGTGGGAGATCAAGCTGCGCCCGAACGTGAAGTGGCATGACGGCGCGCCGTTCACGAGCGAGGACGTCAAGGCGTCGCTGGAGCGGCCCGACAAGCTGACCAACAGCCCCGGCTCGTTCACCAGCTACACCAAGCCGATCGCCCGCATCGACACGCCAGACCCGCTCACCGTGCGCCTGACCATGAGCGTGCCGAACTACGCCAACCTCGCCAACGACCTGAACAGCGTGCCGATCATGCCGAAGAAGGTCGCGGCCACGCTGACCCAGGCCGATTTCGACTCGGGCAAGGCGATGATCGGCACCGGGCCGTTCAAGTTCGTGCGCTTCGCGCGCGGGCAGGAAATCGTGATGGCGAAGAACCCCGACTACTGGGGGCCGAAGGTGGACTGGGACCGCGCGGTATTCCGCATCCTGACCGACAACGGCGCGCGCAGCGCGGCCCTGCTGGCCGGCGACGTGGACGTGATCGAGAGCGTGCCCTCGGCGGACGTGGCCAAACTTAAGCAAAATCCGAAATTCAAGATCGAGCAGACGGTGTCCTGGCGCACCATCTTCTGGCAGATGGACCAGTCGCGCGACAACTCGCCGTTCGTGACCGACAAGGCCGGCAAGCCGCTCGCCAGAAACCCTTTCAAGGACGCCCGCGTGCGGGCCGCCGTGAGCCACGCGCTGAACCGGGACGCCATCGTCAGCCGCATCATGGAGGGGCTGGCGGTGCCGGCCTCGTCCATCGTCTCCCCGCAGATCTTCGGCCATCCGGGCACCAGGCCGGATGCCTACGACGTGGAGGGCGCCAAGAAGCTGCTGGCCCAGGCCGGCTACCCGGACGGCTTCGCCCTGACGCTGCACGCCACCAACAACCGCTACCTCAACGACGCCCAGGTGGCACAGGCCACCGCCAGCATGCTGACCCGCATCGGCATCCAGACCAAGGTGGAGACCCTGCCCGTGGCGGCCTACTTCACGCGCGCGCGCCAGGGCGAATTCTCGTTCCAGATGCTGGGATGGGGCTCGGCGGCAGCCGATGTGGCGCTGCGCTCGATCACCGGCACGCCAAATCCGAAGACCGGCTATGGCACCTGGAACTGGGGCAAGTACAGCAATCCGCAGCTGGACAAGCTGATCGAGACGTCACTGACCACGGTCAGCAGCGACAAGGCGCGCGAGGAGAACGCCCGCGCCGCGGCGAAGCTCGCGCTGGCGGACCACGCCATCATCCCCTCGCACAGCCAGCTGGCGATGTGGGCGATGCGCAAGGGCCTGCGCTACGAGGCCCGTACCGACGAGTGGTCGCTGGCGCAGTTCTTCCACAAGGAATGACCGTTTTCCCTCAGAAAACGCTCAGATCACCAGCCGCTCTTCCTGATTGGCATTGGCCGCGCGCAGCTTCTTGACCCAGTCCCGGGCGGGCAGGTTCGTCGCGGCTTCCACCACGTCCGCGCGCGCTTCCAGCGTCTCCCAGGACACGTCGATGGCCGGCCCGTTGAACGCCATGGCGATGATGTTGCCGTCATGCACCTCCGGGAAGACCAGCACGCGGTTGTCGAAGGCATCGCAGATTCGCACGATGTTCTTCGGAAAGCTCTCGTGGTCGCCGAACAGGTTGATCGTCATCACGCCGGGCGTCTTCAGCACGCGGCGGCAGGCGCGGTAGAACGCCGTGGTGTCCAGCACCGGGCCCCGCGCGGTGGCGTCGTAGAGGTCCACCTGGAGAGTATCGACGGCCGCCGTGCTGGCGCTGTCCATCACGAAGTCCCAGGCGTCCTGCTCGCGCACGGTCAGGCGCGCATCGTCCTCACGCAGGCCAAACATGCTGCGGCCGGCCACGATCACGGCCGGGTTCAGCTCCACCGCCGTCACCTTGGCGCGGGCGAACTGGCGATAGCAGAACTTGGTCAGCGCGGCGGCCCCAAGGCCCAGCTGCACCACGTGGAAGTCATCGACCGAGGGCGACTGGAACAGCAGCCAGGCCATCATCTGCTGCGCGTACTCGAGCTCGATGGCGTCCGGCTTGCGCAGGCGCATCGCGCCCTGGACCCATTCCGTGCCGAAATGCAGGTAGCGCACGCCATCCATCTCGGAGAACGTCACCGGCGCAAAGCGCGGTTTCATGCGCGCTTCGTGGCGGGGGTCCTGCCGGGAGTCCTGCCGGGCGTTCAGGTTGCCGCGCGATGCATCACGGTGTTCACGGGCGGGACGGCGCGAGGCCACGGCCTCGATCGATTTGCGTTTCAGAAGGGTCATGGCAGAGAGCAAGGCGCCGAGGGCGCGGATCATGGGCGAATCACTGGCCCAGCGCCGCCTGGGCGCGCTGGAGCCATTCGCGATTGTGTTCGCGGGCATGGCGCGGCCAGTGGCGCGCGTCATGGACGATATCGGCATAGAGCGCTTTCGCGCGCTCGCGGTCGGCGGCATCGGGCTGGGCCGCCAGCCAGTCGGCAAACAGGCAGCGCGGCGCGGCATCGCTGGCGCTGGTGAGGGCCTGCTCGAACGCGGCCCGCGTGCCCGGCGCGCCGGTGGCGGCCAGTGCCTGGGCGTACAGCAGCGACGGCGTGGCCTGCTCGCGCGCGTGCGGGTGGTGCGAGAACAGCGTCTCCAGCGTGGCCTGCGCCGGCGCGGGCTGGCCGGTGGCCACCTGGGCGCGCGCCAGCCCTTCCAGCAGGGCCGGATCGGACGCGAACGGGCCGTTGGCGGCCGTCTGGTAGTGCGTCAGCGCCTCGGCCGGCTGGCCGGCATCGAGCAACGCGGCGCCCAGGCGCATGCGGTGGTCCACGGTGGGCGCCCGGTCGAAGGCGTCGCGGGCCTCCCGCACGGCACGGTTCGGATCCACGATCTGCCGGATCGCCCGCCCCGCCGCCCGCGCCCCGCGCGTCTGGCGCAGGCTGGGCAGGTAGACCGCGAAGAAATAGACCACGCTGCCGAGCCCCGGAAACAGGAACAGCAGCAGGAGCCAGTACATATTCTGGTGCGTGCGCACCGCATGCACCGCAAAGAAGATGGCGACGATGACATGCAGGCCGATACCGCCAATACCGCCAAGGCCGAGACTGGACATAGGAATTTACCGAATTGGGAGGCCGGCCCGCCGCGCGGGCGGGCCATGGCCGCGATTGTGACAGAAGTGACTGGCGGTGAGACTTGTCCGGTACGCCTAAAGTTTTGCTGATTTGCGCCGAAGAAGGAGTGGGCTCTCTCCCGATCGGAACCACGCACATGACAACAATCAGCAGCGTTACCCCTCAGATCGTCACCGCCAGTGACGCCAACGTAACCAACACCCGCCGCTTTACCGCGCAGGCTGACGACGCGGCGCAAGCCGCCGCCGCCAGCAGCACGGAAGCCGGGGACTCGGCCGCCTCTACGTCCTCGGCCAGCGCCAGCGGCACCATCCAGGGCCCGGCCGGCGCCGGCCGCGTGGGCGGTGCTGGTGCCGCCAGCGGCAGCGCGGCCAGCAGCGAAGACAGCGATTCGGCGGTCATCAAGGCGCTGAAGCAGCAGATCGAAGCGCTGCAGAAGCAACTGGCCGCCCAGATGCAGCAGCTCCAGGCCGCGCAGAACAGCGGCGCGGACGACAGCACCAAGGCCAGCACCGTGGCCGCGCTGCAGGCCGGCGTGACGTCCACCTCGGCGTCGCTCCAGCAGGCCGTCGCCAAGCTGGCCGAAGCCATTCAGCAGGCCGCCGGCAGCAGCACCGGGAACATCGTCAACACGACGGCCTGAGCGGCGTCGCCCCTAGTCATCGAAAGAAGACGCCCCACGCCTGGCTGGGCGATTCAGTCCAGCCAGGCGCGCAAGGCCAGCCACGCGACCCGCTTTTCCGCATACGCGAGCGTATAGGCCGGACTGCTCGACGGCAGCCGCAGGATCGCATGGCGGTCGCCATGCTCCCCCAGCGCCTTCCCCCCGATCTTCGCCGCCGTGCCACCGTTGAAGGCAATCGCCCGCAGGCCAGGCAGCGTGCCGATCAGCCCGATCAGGTCATTCCCGGCATGGTCGCGGATATTGCTGTCGAGGCTGCCATCGCGCCGCGCCTCGGCCACCACGTCCCACAGCCCCACGCCATGCCCCAGCAGCGCTTGCAGGCGGCCAGGGTAGTCCAGCCCGACCAGATCGACCCCGAGCACATCGCCCATCAGGTGCCAGAAGCGGTTCTGCTTGTGCGCGTAATACTGGCTCTGGGCGAGCGAGACCTCGCCCGGCAGGCTGCCGAGCACGAGGATGCGGGTGCGGGAATCGACGACCGGCGGGAAACAGCGTTTGGTGGTCATCCTGAGAGGATCTTCGCGGGCGGGCGGCCCCTCCCCCGCAGGCGGGAGCGGGGCCGCAAACCGGCCTCAGGCCAGCAGGCGGTTCACGCGTTGCACGTAGGTGGCGGGGTCTTCGAGCATGCCGCCCTCGGCCAGCAGGGCCTGATCGAACAGCACACTCACGCGATCGGCGAAGGCTTCGTCGCCTGCCACGTCGCGCAGCTTCTTCACCAGCGCGTGCTCGGGGTTCAGTTCGAGGATCGGCTGGGCGTCGGGCGCCTTCTGGCCGGCCTGCTTGAGCAGGCGTTGCAGGTAGCCGCTCATGTCGCCGTCGTCCGACACCAGGCACGAAGCCGATTCGGTCAGGCGCAGCGTCACGCGCACGTCCTTGGCCTTGCCTTCCAGCACGCCCTTGGCACGGTCGACCACGTCCTTCCAGTCGGTTTCGGCCTTTTCCTGCTCGGCCTTCTCCGTCTCGTCAGCCAGGGCGCCCAGGTCCAGGTCGCCACGCGCCACGGACACCAGCTCCTTGCCGTCGAATTCGTGCAGGTAGGACAGCATCCACTCGTCCACACGCTCGGTCAGCAGCAGCACCTCGATGCCCTTCTTGCGGAAGACTTCCAGATGCGGGCTCGACTTGGCGGCCACCCAGGTGTCGGCGGTCACGTAGTAGACCTTGTCCTGCCCTTCCTTCATGCGGCTCACGTAGTCGCCCAGCGAGACCGACTGCTCGGCCGTGTCGCCGTGGGTGGACGCGAAGCGCAGCAGCCTGGCGATGCGCTCGGCGTTGGCCTGGTCCTCGCCCATGCCTTCCTTGAGCACCTGGCCGAACTGCTCCCAGAAGGTCTTGTACTTGGCGCGATCGGCTTCGTCCTCGCTGTCCGCCAGCGATTCCAGCATCGACAGCACGCGCTTGGTGCTGCCCTCGCGGATCGCGCGCACATCGCGGCTCTCCTGCAGCAGCTCGCGCGAGACGTTCAGCGGCAGGTCGGCCGAATCCACCACGCCCTTGACCCAGCGCAAGTACGCCGGCAGGAGCTGGTCCGCATCGTCCATGATGAACACGCGCTTCACGTACAGCTTCAGGCCGGCCTTGTGATTGCGGTCCCACAGGTCGAACGGGGCGCGCGCCGGGATGAACAGCAGCTGCGTGTACTCGCTGCGGCCTTCCACACGGTTGTGGGTCCAGGTCAGCGGGGCTTCCTGGTCATGGGCGATGTGCTGGTAGAACGCCTGGTACTGCTCGTCGGTGATGTCGGACTTGGCGCGCGTCCACAGCGCGCTGGCCTGGTTCACGCTCTCCCACTCGCCGGTGGCCTTGTGGGCGCTGGCCTCGGCATCCCATTCTTCCTTGGGCATGCGGATCGGCAGGGAGATATGGTCCGAATACTTCTGGATGATGTGGCGCAGGCGGTATGACGACAGGAAGTCGTCCTCGCCCTCGCGCAGGTGCAGCGTGATGGTGGTGCCGCGCTCGGCGCGCGAGATGGCGTCCACGGTGAACTCGCCGTCGCCGGTGCTTTCCCAGCGCACAGCTTCCTCGGCGGCCACGCCGGCGCGGCGCGTCTCCACGGTGACCTTGTCTGCGACGATGAAGGCCGAGTAGAAGCCCACGCCGAACTGGCCGATCAGCGCGGCGTCCTTCTGCTGGTCGCCGGACAGCTGCTGGAAGAATTCCTTGGTGCCGGAACGCGCGATCGTGCCGAGGTTGCGGATCGCCTCGTCGCGGCTCATGCCGATGCCGTTGTCGGTGATCTTGAGCGTGCGGCTGGCGGCGTCGGCTTCGATCCGGATGGCCAGGTCGGCATCGTTCTCGAGCAGCGACGGGTTGGCAATCGCCTCGAAGCGCAGCTTGTCAGTGGCGTCCGAAGCATTCGACACCAGCTCGCGCAGGAAAATTTCCTTGTTGCTGTACAGCGAGTGGATCATCAGGTGCAGCAGCTGCTTCACTTCCGCCTGGAAGCTCATCGTTTCGTGCGGTGCGGTCATGGTTCTCCTCTTGAAAGCTTGAAAACAAAGCGGGCACATCCGGGGTTGCCCCGGCGCGCGGTGCGCGGACGGGGTCGATGGGCCTTCAAATCGGGATGGACGGACGGTTTTTCAAGCCCCCGGGGTGGCGGGGGCGGGGGCCGGCTGGCCGGACAAGCGCTCCATCTGCGCGGCCAGGAAGCGCAGCATGCCGGGGTCGGCGCTGCTGGCCACGTTGAAGCGCGTCCAGGTGGATGGCATCTGGCTGGGCGAGAACAGGCTGCCCGGGGCGAACAGGTAGCCCTCCTCGTGCCCGGCCGTAGCAATGACATTGGTGTCCACGCCCGTATCGGCCCACAGGTACATGCCGGCGTGCTGGCCCGGGAACATCCGCAAACCCAGCCGTTCGAGCTGGTGGCGGGTCTCGTCGCGCGCCCGGTCCAGCCGGCCGCGCACGCGCTCCACGTGCTTGCGGTAGTGGCCCTCGGTCAGCACCTTGTAGACCACGCGCTCGTTGATCTCCGGCGTGGCCATGCCGGTCAGCAGCTTGTTGTCGGTCAGCGTCACGGCCAGCTCCGGACTGGCGGCGATGAACCCCACGCGCAGGTTGGCCGCCAGCGTCTTGGAGAAGCTGCCGAGATAGATCACCCGCCGCAGCTGGTCCAGGCTGGCCAGCCGGGTGGCGGCGTGGCCGGGCGGGCAGAGATCGCAATAGATATCGTCCTCCACCACCAGGAAGTCGTACTGCTCGGCCAGTTGCAGCAGCCGGAAGGCCCGCGCGGCGGAGAGCGAGGTACCCGTGGGGTTGTGGAGCACGGAATTGACCACGAACAGCTTGGGCCGATGGGCCTGGACCACGCGCTCGAGCGCCTCCAGGTCCGGGCCATCGGCGGTGTAAGGCACGCCGATCACGTGGGCGCCCTGCGCGGCAAAGCGCGCGAACATCACGAACCAGGCCGGATCGCCCACCAGCACGGTATCGCCGGGGTGCAGGTACTGCCGCGCGATCAGGTCGAACGCCTGCGTGATGCCGGACGTCATGACGATCTGGTCCGGCGTGACGCCGATCTCCAGCTCCTCCAGCCGCGTGCGCAACTGCTGCCGCAGCGGCAGGAAGCCCTGCGGCGTGCCGCTCGACAGGAAATGGTTGCCCGGCTGCCGCCCCAGGCTGCGCAGCGCGCCGGACATCAGCTCGCCGTCCAGCCACTCGTTCGGCAGGAAGCCCCAGCCCGGCGCCTTGTGGCTCTCCGCCGAGTGGAACATGCTGCGCAGCAGCCAGGTCACGTCGATATTGCGGATGGCGTCCGAAGGCGGCGTGGCGGCCGTGGACGGATGCGCCACGCGCTCGCGCACATAGAAGCCGGAGCCGCGCCGCGACTCCAGGTAGCCCAGCGCCACCAGTCGCTCATAGGCTTCTACCACCGTGAAGCGCGAAATCCCCTTCTCGGTGGCCAGTTGCCGGATCGACGGCATGCGCATGCCGGCCCGGAACACCCGTTCGTCGATGCGCAGCCGCGCCCATTCGGTCAGCTGCTCGACCAGCGTCATCTGGGCCGAGGGAATCGGGTCCGGCAACTGCTCGTGGCCAGCCGTCGGCATCACCAGCCGCAAGGGCCGTGTGCCGCCTGACGCACCCGATCGCCCTCCGCTATCCTTGCGGTCCGGCCCGGTGTGCCGTCCTTGGTCCGCTTCGCTGCCTTCCATGTGGTGCTCCCGCAACTGTACTGAATACGATCTGCTGAACTGTATCGGTACTGTACCGATAACCTTGTCTACCATCAACCGACAATGAAGCTCGCCATAGACCACCTCGTGATTGCGGCCCCGGATCTGGAATCCGGCGCGAACCATGTTGCCGACCTGCTCGGCGTTGCCCCGCAGGGCGGCGGCGCGCACCCGCGCATGGGCACGCACAACCGCGTGATGGGCCTGTTCGGCGGGATGTACCTCGAAGTGATCGCGATCGACCCCGCTGCCCCGGCGCCGGAACGGCCGCGCTGGTTCGGGCTGGACAGCGGCGCCATGCGCCAGCGGCTGGCCGACGGCCCGTTCCTGGCCCACTGGGCGGCCCGGGTGGAACGTCCGGTCGATCTGTCGCGCTGGCAGGCGCAATACCCGGACCGCATCGCCCCGGCCATTCCGATGACGCGCGGCGCCCTGCACTGGCGCCTGACCGTGCCCGACGACGGCAGCCTGCCGGCCTGGCCGGGCGAGGCCACGCACGCCGGCGACGGCCTGTTCCCCACGCTGATCCAGTGGGACGTGCCCAACCACCCCGCCATCAGCCTGCCGCGCCAGGATCTGGCGCTGCGCCGGCTGCGCGGCAGCCATCCACAGGCGGAACTGCTGCGGCAGGGGCTGGCGTGGATCGGCGCGGCAGACCTGATCGAGATCGAACAGAGCGATGGGCCGCCACAGCTGGTGGCCGAGATCGACACCCCAGCAGGCACCAAGACCCTGCGCTGACTATATAGATACCCCCGAAGGAGCCCCCGACGATGTCCGCCACCACCATCAAGCGTTTCGACGACGACGCCTACCTCGACCACTGCACCGCCACGGTCGTGGCCGTGAGCGAGGCCGGCATCGAGCTGGACCAGACCGTCTGCTACGCGCGCAGCGGCGGGCAGGCCGGGGACACCGGCACGCTGGTGCTGGCCGATGGCCGCGTGGTGGCGCTGATCGACACGATCTACGCCGAGGACCGCACCCGCATCCTCCACGTGCCGGCGCCGGACGCCCCGGCGGTGCAGCCCGGTGACCAGGGCGAAGTGCGCATCGACTGGGCGCGCCGCCACAAGCTGATGCGGCTGCACACCTGCCTGCACCTGCTGGGATCGCTGATCCCGGTGCCGGTGACCGGCTGCAGCATCTCGCCCGATTCCGCGCGCATCGACTTCGACCTCCCCGAGTCCACGCTGGACAAGGCCGAACTGACCGAACAGCTCAACGCGCTGATCGGCGCGAAGACCGATGTGCGGATCGACCGCATCACGCCCGAGCAGCTGGCCGCGCAGCCCGACCTGGTGCGCACCGTGGGCGCCGCGCCGCCGGCGGGCACGTCCACCATCCGCATCATCGAGATCCCCGGCGTGGACCGCCAGCCCTGCGGCGGCACCCACGTGGCCAATACGGGCGAGATCGGCGCGGTCACCGTAACCAAGATCGAGAAAAAGAGCCGCACCAACCGCCGCGTGGTGGTCAACTTCGCGGCGCTGGCCTGAGGTCGCCGTCATGGATGCCAACTGGCTGACGGGCCTGTCGATGGCCCAGTTCCTCGCATTGATCACGCTGCTGGCCGTGGGCGCGTTCACGCCCGGCCCCAACACCACCATCGCCGCCGTGACCGGCGCCAACTTCGGGCTGCGCGCCACGCTGCCGCACTGCGTCGGGGTGGCGTTCGGCTTCGCGAGCATCGTCGCCCTGTGCGCAACCGGCGTGGGCGCGCTGATCCTGGCCAGCCCGATGCTGGCGCGCGCCATCCATATCATCGGCGTGGCCTACCTGCTCTGGCTGGCGTGGAAGATTGCCCGCAGCGCCTCGCTGGCCGAGAAGACCGTGCTCAAGCCGATGAACGTCTGGCAGTCGGCCGCGTTCCAGTACGCCAATATCAAGGCGTGGATGCTGGCGCTGGCCGTGGCGGCGTCCTACATGGCCGGCGCGCCCTCGCCCGCCCAGCGCGTGGCGCTGGTCAGCACGGTGTTCGCGGTGTTCGGCTTCTTCAGCAACGGCGCCTATGGGCTGCTGGGCGCCTCGCTGCGGCACTGGCTGGCGCAGGGCAACCGCGTGCGCTGGTTCAACGGCACGATGGGGCTGGCGCTCGGCGTGACGGCGGTCTGGATCGCCCTCGCCGCGCAGCCGCACTGACCTTCCCGGGCATCCATCATGGCAAATCCCCCCTCTTCTCCTACCCATTCGCCTGCAACCGGCGGCATGTGGCTCGGCTTCATTGGCGTGGCGATCTTCAGCCAGACGCTGCCGTTCACGCGCATGGCCGTGGCCGAACTGGACCCCATCTTCGTGGCGCTGGCCCGTGCGGTGCTGGCGGCCGGGCTGGCGCTGGGGCTGCTCGCCCTGCGCGGCGCGCTGGCTCCGGCGCGGCGCCCGCGCGGGCGCCAGTGGGCGCGGCTGGCCGTGACGGCGCTGGGCGTGGTGGTCGGTTTTCCGCTGTTTTCGTCACTCGCCATGCGCGAGGTGCCGGCCGGCCATGGCGCCATCGTGATCGGCCTGCTGCCGCTGGCCACCGCCGTGTTCGCGGCGTGGTTCGGCAGCGAGCGCCCTTCGCCAGCGTTCTGGCTCTCGGCCGTGGCCGGCAGCGCGCTGGTGATCGCCTTCGCCCTGTGGCAGGGGGCTGGCGGCCTGCAACATGCCGACTGGTACCTGTTCGCCGCCGTGCTGCTCGGTGCGCTGGGCTATGCCGAGGGCGGCAAGCTGTCGCGCGAGCTGGGCGGGCTGGAAACCATCAGCTGGGCGCTGGTCGTGTCCCTGCCGGTGCTGGTGCCCGTGGTGGCGTGGCTGGCCGTGGCGCAGGCGCCCGCGATTGGCGCGGCATCGCCCCGGGCGTGGCTCGGCATGGCCTATGTGTCGGTCTTTTCGATGTTCATCGGCTTCCTGTTCTGGTACGCCGGACTCGCAAAAGGCGGCGTGGCTCGCGTAGGCCAGATACAATTGCTCCAGCCGTTCCTCACGCTGGCGGGCGGCGCCGTGATTCTGGCCGAGCCCCTGGACGCCCCCACCCTCGCCTTTGCCGTGGCGGTGATTGCCGTGGTGGCCCTTGGCCGCCGCGCCGCCGTGCGCAACACCGCACCCGCCACGCCACCGGCCGCCACCGCGGCTGAAGGGGCGCCCCCCATATTTCCAGGACGACTTCACTAACAGGAGCCATGCATGTCCGTATATGACACCCTCGCCCGCCTTGGCGTGGAACTGCCCCCCGTGAGCGCCCCCGCCGCCGCCTATGTGATGGCCGCCACCACCGGCAACACCGTCTTCCTCTCGGGTCATATCGCCCGCAAGGACGGCAAGGTCTGGGCTGGCAAGCTCGGCAAGGACGTCGACACCGAGACCGGCAAGGCCGCCGCGCGCGCCATCGCCGTCGACCTGCTGGCCACGCTGCACGCCCATATCGGCGACCTGAACCGGGTCCAGCGCATCGTCAAGGTGATGAGCCTGGTCAACTCCACGCTGGAATTCACCGAGCAGCACCTGGTGACCAACGGCGCTTCCGAGTTCCTGGTCGAGGTCTTCGGCGACAAGGGCCGCCATGCGCGCAGCGCGTTCGGCGTGGCCCAGGTGCCGATGGGCGCCTGCGTCGAGATCGAAATGATCGTCGAAATCGCATAAATCGTATTTTTTCCACCACGCAGTCCAAGATTCACCCCACCAGAGACAGATCATGAAATGGGCCATCTCCCGCCGGGCACAGCAACTGACCAGCTCGGCCATCCGCGAAATCCTGAAGGTCACCGAGCGTCCGGAAGTCATTTCCTTCGCCGGCGGCCTGCCGTCCCCGGCGTCGTTCCCGGTAGCGGCCATGGAAGCGGCGGTGGCCCGCGTATTCGCCGATAACCCGCAGGGCGCGCTGCAATATGCCGCCACCGAGGGGTATCTGCCGCTGCGCGAATTCGTGGCCAAGCGCTACAACGTGGAGGTGGAGCGCGTGCTGATCACCACCGGCAGCCAGCAGGCGCTGGACCTGATCGCCAAGGTGATGATCGACCCGGGCAGCCCGGTGCTGGTGGAAACGCCGAGCTACCTCGGCGCACTGCAGGCGTTCTCGCTGTTCGAACCCGAGTTCGTCTCGGTGCCGACCGACGAGCGCGGGCTGGTGCCCGAGGCGCTGACGCCGGAGCTGACCGCCGGCGCCCGCTTTCTCTACGCCCTGCCGAACTTCCAGAACCCCACCGGCCGCCGCCTGCCGCTGGAGCGCCGCCAGGCACTGGTCAAGCGCGCGCAGGAACTGAACCTGCTGCTGGTGGAAGACGACCCCTACGGCGAACTGAGCTACACCGGCGACATCCTGCCGACACTGCTCTCGATGAACCCGGACGGCGTGATCTACATGGGTTCGTTCTCGAAGGTGCTGGCCCCGGGCCTGCGCCTGGGCTTCGTGATCGCCCCGCCCGAACTGCACTTCAAGCTGTGCCAGGCCAAGCAGGCGTCTGATCTGCACACGCCGAGCTTCACCCAGCGCATGGCCTACGAGTCCGTGCGCGACGGCCTGCTCGAACGCCATATCCCGACCATCCGCGCGCTCTACGGCAAGCAATGCGAAGTGATGCTAGATGCACTCAAGCGTCACATGCCCGCCGGCGTGACGTGGAACCAGCCCGAAGGCGGCATGTTTATCTGGGTGGAACTGCCCGAGGGCCTGGACAGCATGAAGATCCTCGAGGAAGCCGTGCGCCGCAACGTGGCCTACGTGCCGGGCGCGCCGTTCTACGCGGGCAATCCGCGCATGAACACGCTGCGCCTGGCCTTCGTGACGGTGCCGCCGGAGCGGATCGAGCAAGGCGTGACGATCCTCGGCGAGCTGTTCCGCGAAGCCATCGCCAAGGCCGCGCCGCAGCCGCGCGCTGCCTGAGGCCACCCCGGGACCCCTGAAGGAGAGCCGATCGCCATGGAAGTGGAGGAGCCGCAAGGCCTGTTGCGCATCTGGGGCCGCCTGTCGTCGATCAATGTGCAGAAAGTGGTCTGGTGCGCGCGCGAGCTGCACCTGGACCACGAGCGCATCGACATCGGCAATCAGCAGGGCGAGCTGGACAACGAGGCCTACATTCGCCTGAATCCGAATCGCCTGATTCCGGTGATCGAGGATTTCCGCGATACGGACGTGGCCGGCGAGCCCTTCGTGCTGTGGGAGTCGAACGCCATCGTGCGCTACCTCTGCGCGCGCTATGGCGAGGGCACGCTGTGGCCGTCCGACGTCAAGGAGCGCGCCTCCGCGGACCGCTGGATGGACTGGCAGACCACGGCGTTCAGCCCGGCCATGGTCTCGGCCTTCCTGCAGATGGTGCGCGTGCCGGCCGAGAAGCGCGACGAGGCGATGATCGCCAAATCATGCGAACGGACCGAGCCGCTGGCCGCGATGCTGGACAAGGCGCTCGCCAGCCGGGAGTTCATCGGCGGCGACCGCTTCACCATGGCCGACATCGCGCTCGCCTGCGCGGCGCACCGCTGGATGGGCACCCCCGTGCCCCACGCGCCGCGGCCCAATCTCCAACGCTGGCTGGACGACATGCGCGCCCGGCCGGCGGCCACCGGCATCCTCATCCTGCCGCTGCGCTGAATCGCCCCCCCGTGCTTCCCTCTCCCTGAGGGGAGCACACCCGCCCCCAAATTCGAACACCCGTTTCAGGAGTACCCTCGCGCGAGTGTTGTGAGGTGCGCCCGTCCCTCCGAACAAACCCTGATCCCTGAATCCGATTCATCATCCCGATGACCGGATTTAAGCAATTGCCGGGAACTCGCGTCCTTACAATCCCCTTTCTGTGCGCAGTGGTGCGCTTGCCGCCGCGCGCCCAGTGCCATGCAGTGCGGCAGTCCAGGCCCGTCAGAGGCACGGCTGCCTTCCAAACCCAGAGGAGGATTCAATCGTGTGGAGTCAAATTTACGACCCGCTCGGCAATATGGCGTTGTCCACGCTTGCCGCGGGCGTTCCGGTGGCCGTGCTGCTCGCAGCGCTGGCGTTCTTTCACATGCAGGCGCACCTGGCGGCCGGGCTGGCGCTGGTGGTCGGCATCGTGGTGGCGTCGTTCGTGTTCGGCATGCCCGCAGCCATGGCCGGCAAGGCGGCCGGGCTGGGCATCGTCTCCGGGCTGTTCCCAATCGGGTGGATCGTCCTCAACATCATCTTCCTGCACCGCCTGACCACGCTTAACGGGTCATTCAAGGTGTTGCAGAACTCGATCTCCGGCGTGACCGAGGATCGCCGCCTGCAACTGCTGCTGGTGGCCTTCAGCTTCGGCGCGTTCTTCGAGGGCGCGGCCGGCTTCGGCACGCCGGTGGCCGTGACCGGCGCCATCCTGATCGGGCTGGGCTTCTCGCCGCTGGCCGCCTCGGGCCTGGCGCTGATCGCCAATACCGCTCCGGTGGCGTTTGGCGCACTCGGCGCGCCGATCATCGGCCTCTCGTCGGTGACCGGCATCGAACAGACCGTGCTCTCCGCGATGATTGGCCGCCAGCTGCCGTTCTTCTCGGTGCTGGTGCCGTTCTGGCTGATCTGGGCGTTCGCGGGCTTCCGCGGCATGCTCGCCATCTGGCCGGCCATTCTGGTGGCGGGCGTCAGCTTCGCCGTGCCGCAGTTCCTGGTCTCGAACTATCACGGCCCGTGGCTGGTGGACGTGATCTCGGCGCTGATCTCGATGGGCGCCCTGACCGCCTTCCTGAAGATCTGGCATCCGAAGGAGATCTGGACCTCCACGCGCATCCTCGGCCGCCACGACGACTCCAAGATCGATCACCCCGAAGCCCTGGAAGCCGAAGCCGCTGCCAACGCGGCGTCCGTCGGTATTTCGGTGGTCAAGGCGTGGATGCCGTGGGTCATCCTGACCGTGTTCGTGTTCGTCTGGGGCATCCCCGAGTTCAAGAAGCTCGTGGACGGCATCTGGCAGTACAAATTCCCGGTCCCGGGCCTGGACAAGGCGATCATCAAGGGCCCGCCGGTGGTGCCGAAGGAAATCGTCGAAGGGGCGGTGTTCAACTTCAACGTGCTGTCGATGGCCGGCACCGGCATCCTGGTGTCGGCGCTGGTCGGCGGCCTGCTGATGGGCTACTCGGTGCCGCGCCTGCTCAAGGAGTACTGGGAGACCATCAAGCTGGTGCGCTACTCGCTGCTGACGATCTGCGCCATGTTCGGCATCGGCTACCTGACCCGTTACTCGGGTCTGGACGCCACGCTGGGCCTGGCCTTCGCGCAGACCGGCGTGTTCTACCCGCTGTTCGGCACGATGCTGGGCTGGCTGGGCGTGGCGCTGACCGGCTCCGACACGGCCTCCAACGTGCTGTTTGGCGGCCTGCAGAAGACCACGGCAGAGCAACTGGGCCTGTCGCCGGTGCTGATGGCGGCCGCCAACAGCTCGGGCGGCGTGATGGGCAAGATGATCGACGCCCAGTCGATCGTGGTGGCCTCCACCGCCACCAAGTGGTACGGCCACGAGGGCGAGATCCTGCGCTACGTGTTCTTCCACTCGGTCGTGCTGGCCATCCTTGTCGGCCTGTTCGTGACCTTGCAGGCGTACGTGCCGCCGTTCACGCATATGGTGATTCACTTACCGTGACGGTTTGACGCTGGTTAGCCAGACAAGCCCCGCCTCATGGCGGGGCTTTTTGTTGGGCGTATCATCACCGGTTCACTCCAACAGACGAGATGAGGGAGCGCCGCATGCCGATTCGCCGCCTGGAAAGATTGATCGATCCGTTCCGCAACATGCCGGATACGCAGCCACCGGCCAGCATCTGGCGGTTCTATGCGTACTTCCTGCGCGAGGTGCGCGGGGTGCTGTTCGCGCTGCTGGTGGTTGGCCTGATCGCCGCGCTGATCGAGGTGTCGCTGTTCAGCTTCCTCGGCCGGATCGTGGATCTCGCCAAGGGCGCGCCGGACGGGCAGTTCTTCGCGCGCCATCAAAACGAGCTGCTGTGGATGGCTGCCGTGGCGCTGCTGCTGCGCCCGCTGTTCTTCGGCCTGCACGACGTGCTGCTGCATCAGGTCATCAACCCCAACCTGGCCAACCTGATCCGCTGGCAGAACCACCGCTACCTGCTCCAGCAGAGCCTGTCGTTCTTCCAGAACGACTTTGCGGGGCGCATTGCCCAGCGCATCATGCAGACCGGCTTCTCGCTGCGCGACTCGGCCGTGCATGCGCTCGACGCACTCTGGCACGTAATCATCTACGCCATCAGCGCGCTGATCCTGTTCGCCGAGGCGGACTGGCGGCTGATGATCCCGCTGATCCTGTGGATTGCCGGCTACATCGCCGCACTGGCCTTCTTCACACCACGCGTGAAGGCGCGCTCCGTGGTGGCCACGGAGGCGCGCTCGCGGCTGATGGGCCGCATCGTGGACGGCTACACCAACATCACCACGCTGAAGCTGTTCGCCCACACGCGCCACGAGGAGCACTACGCGCGCGACGCCATGGCCAGCCATACCGACAAGATGCGCATGGCCGGGCGGATGGTCAGCGCCATGGACGTGACCATCACGGCGATGAACGGCGCGCTGATCGCCGGCACGACCGGGCTGGCGCTGTGGCTGTGGAACCAGGGGCTGGTCTCCACGGGCGCCATCGCGCTGACGACCGGGCTGGTCATCCGCATCAACAATATGTCCGGCTGGATCATGTGGGTGGTCAATGGCATCTTCGAGAACGTGGGGCAGGTGCAGGACGGCATGAAGACGATTGCCGTGCCGCGCAACGTGGTGGACCGGCCGGACGCCCAGCCGCTGCGCATCGCCCGGGGCGAGGTGCAGTTCGAGGACGTGGGCTTCCACTACGGCAAGGGTGCCGGGGTGATCGAACATGTGAACCTGACCGTGCAGCCGGGCGAGAAAATCGGGCTCGTGGGGCCGTCCGGGGCCGGCAAGTCCACGCTGGTCAACCTGCTGCTGCGGCTCTACGACGTGGAGACCGGCCGCATCCTGGTCGATGGCCACGACGTGGCCGGGGTGACGCAGGAGAGCCTGCGCGCCCAGATCGGCATGGTCACGCAGGATACGTCGCTGCTGCACCGTTCGATCCGCGAGAACCTGCTCTATGGCAAGCCGGACAGCACCGATGCCGACCTGCGCGAGGCGCTGCGGCGCGCCCGCGCGGACGACTTCATCGACGAACTGGTCGATGGGAACGGCCACCGGGGGCTCGACGCGCTGGTGGGGGAACGCGGCGTGAAGCTGTCCGGCGGGCAGCGGCAGCGCATCGCCATCGCCCGGGTGCTGTTGAAGGATGCGCCAATCCTGATTCTCGACGAGGCCACCTCGGCGCTCGACTCCGAAGTGGAGGCGGCGATCCAGGAGAGCCTGGAGGCGCTGATGGAGGGCAAGACCGTGATCGCCATCGCCCACCGGCTCTCCACCATCGCGCGGATGGACCGGCTGGTGGTGCTCGACGACGGTCATATCGTCGAGACCGGCACCCACGCCGAGCTGCTCGCGCGCGGTGGGCTCTATGCCCGGCTGTGGGCGCACCAGACCGGCGGCTTCGTCGGCGTGGACTGATCAGACCGGGGTCAGCGCGGCGGTCAAACCAGCCCGAGCAGCCCCGCGCCGGCGCCCAGCGCCACCAGCATCAGCGGATGGACCCGCGTCTTCAGCATCAGGGCGATGGTCAGCAGCGTCACTGCCACGGCAGTCCAGCTGTGGTCTACGCTGCTGGCCAGCACCCAGCCCGTGGACATCAGCAGGCCGATGGTCAGCGCGGACAGGCCGCGCTTGATCAGCCCCGGCCAGCGCGCGTGCGGCGAGCGGCCGGCGAAGTATTCGAAACCGAGCGCGATCAGGCTCGACGGCCCGCACATGCCGACCATCGCCGCAAACGTGCCGCCCGCCCCTGCCACCTGCCAGCCGAACAGCGCCACGAACAGGATGTTCGGCCCCGGCGACGCCTGCGAGATGGCGTAGAGCGCCGCGAACTGGCCATCGGTCATCCAGCCGTTGGCTTCCACGAGGTAGCGGTGCATGTCCGGGATGACGGTGCCGCCACCGCCCACGGCCAGCAGCGACAGCATGCCGAAATGCCCCAGCAGGCTGCGCAGGATCTCCGGGGAACTCATGCCCGCTCCCGGCGCTTGTCAGCGCGATGCTCGAGCACCAGCGCCACCGGCACCAGCACCGCCATCACCGGCAGCAGCGGCCAGCGCAGCAGGCCGATGGCGACGAACCCCGCCACGCCGACCACCACCGCGCGCACCGTGCGCGGCTGGCTCTCCGCCAGCTTGACCCCGGTGGACAGCACCAGCCCGGCCGAGACCGCCGTCATGCCGGCCAGCATCTGGCGCACGGCGGTGACGTCCTGGTAGCGCAGGTACAGCCCCATGGCGCACAGCACCACCACCATCGGCACCAGCACCAGCCCGCAGAAGGCCGCCACGGCGCCACGCAGGCCGGCGAAGCGCAGGCCCAGCATCAGGGCCAGATTGATGACGTTGGGGCCGGGCAACACCTGCCCGAGGCTGAGGATCTCGACGAAATCCCGGTCGTTGAGCCAGCGGTTGCGCTCCACCACGGCACGCCGCACGAACGGCAGCACCCCGCCGAAGCCGGAAAGCCCCATGCGGGCGAATTCGAAGAACAGGGTGCGGGCGTTGGGGGGCGGAGCCAGGGCAGGCTCGGCGACGTCGGGCAGCGGGGCGGCGGACATGATAGGCGGCGATAAATGCCCGCGCGGAGGGGGGTGCGGGCTGCCGACATACTACGGCAATCGTGACGGCCCGCGTGGCACGCGGTCATCACGGATGCGCAAGAGGGGGTCAGGAACGGTGATGTGGGGTTGCTCCGCTCCCCATCGGAGCGCGGAGCAACCCGGCAGCCTTAGCTGCCGCCGTCCACCGTCACCGGCTCGATCTTCACTTCCTTGAGCCTCGGCTCGACCGCCTTGCCCTTGCGGGCGCGCTTGCCCACGTACGGCAGCAGCGTCTTGCCGGCCAGCTTCTGCGGCGGCACCTTGCCACCCCGGACGCCGGTGCCGGAGATCAGCAGCCCCGGCGCGCCCACCGTCACGGCGTGCGTCAGCGGCTCCTTCGGCTCCAGTTCCATCAGGATCACGCCCCGGCCGCCGGCCGACAGCACCTTCACCTCGTCCAGCCCCACCAGCAGCAGCCGGCCATTGCCCGAGAAGCAGGCCACATGCGTGGCTTCGTCGGCAATCGGCGCCGGCGGCAGCAGCGTGTCGCCCTCGTCCAGCGTGATAAAGGACTTGCCGCCCTTCTGCCGGCTGATCATGTCGCCAACCTTGGTCACGAAGCCGTTACCGCCAGCCGTGGCCACCAGCACGCGCTGCTCGGCGCCGCCCGCGAAGGTGTGGGCGATCTGCGAGCCCGGCGCGAGGTCGATCAGCGTGGTCACCGGCACGCCATCACCGCGGCCGCCGGGCAGCCCGGCCACCGCCACCGAATAGACCCGGCCGTTGCTGCCGAAGGCCAGCAGCGTGTCCACGGTGCGGCACTCGAAGGTGTCGTACAGGCTGTCGCCGGCCTTGAAGGTGAACTGCTGCGTCTCGTGGCCATGGCCCTGACGCGTGCGCACCCAGCCCTTGCCCGAGACGATCACCGTCACCGGCTCGTCCACCACGCGCACCTCGGCGGCGGCGCGGCGCTCTTCCTGGATCAGCGTGCGGCGCGGGTCCTTGTCCTCGGGGCTGTACTGCTTGGCGTCCTGCTCGATTTCCTTGATGATGCGCCGGCGCATCATGGTCTCGGACTTCAGCAGCACGTCCAGCTCGGCCTGCTCGTCGCGCAGCTTGGCCAGTTCCTGCTCGATGCGGATGGCCTCCAGCCGTGCCAGCTGGCGCAGCCGGATTTCGAGGATGTCCTCGGCCTGCCGGTCCGAGAGCTGGAACGCCTCGATCAGCGCCGGCTTGGGCTCGTCGCTCTCGCGGATGATGCGGATCACCTCGTCGATCTTCAGCAGCACCAGCATCCGGCCTTCCAGGATGTGGATGCGATCCTCGACCTTGTTCAGCTGGAAGCGCGTGCGCCGCGTCACGGTCTCGAAGCGGAACCCGATCCACTCGCGCAGGATCTCCTGCAGCCCCTTCTGGCGCGGCCGGCCATCGGTGCCGATCATCACCAGGTTGATCGGCGCGCCGGACTCCAGGCTGGTATGCGCCAGCAGGGTCTGGATGAACTCCTGCTGGTCCACGTTCTTGCTCTTGGGCTCGAACACCAGCCGCACCGGCGCATCCTTGCCGGATTCGTCGCGCACCGCGTCCAGCACGGCCAGCAGCGAGGTCTTCAGCTGCACCTGCTCCGGCGTCAGCGCCTTCTTGCCGGTGCGGATCTTCGGATTGGTGATTTCCTCGATTTCCTCGAGCACCTTCTGCGCCGACGTAGCCGGCGGCAGCTCGTGCACCACCATCTGCCACTGGCCGCGCGCCATTTCCTCGATCTTCCAGCGCGCGCGCACCTTCAGGCTGCCCCGGCCGCCCTCGTAGATCTGGGCGATATCGGCCGCCGGCGAGATGATCTGCCCCCCGCCCGGGTAGTCCGGGCCGGGCATCAGCGCCAGCAGCTCGGCCAGCGAGATGGCCGGGTTGCGGATCATCGCCACCGTGGCCCCGGCCACTTCGCGCAGGTTGTGCGGCGGGATTTCCGTCGCCATGCCCACCGCGATGCCGGAGGCGCCGTTCAGCAGCACGAACGGCAGCCGCGCCGGCAGCAGCCTCGGCTCTTCCTCCGAGCCGTCGTAGTTGGGCAGGAAGTCCACCGTGCCGAGGTCGATCTCGTCCAGCAGCAGCCGCGAGATCGGCGTCAGGCGCGCTTCGGTGTAGCGCATGGCCGCCGCGCCGTCGCCGTCGCGGGAGCCGAAGTTGCCCTGGCCGTCGATCAGCGGGTAGCGCAGCGAGAAATCCTGCGCCAGGCGCACGAGTGCGTCGTAGGCCGACTGGTCGCCGTGGGGGTGGAATTTACCGAGCACCTCGCCCACCACGCGCGCGGACTTGACCGGCTTGGCGTCGGCGCGCAGCCCCATGGCCGCCATCGCATAGAGGATGCGGCGCTGCACGGGCTTCTGGCCATCGGCCACCTCGGGCAGCGCGCGGCCCTTGACCACGCTCACCGCGTAGTCGAGGTAGGCCCGCTCCGCGTAGCGCGCCAGGGTCAGCGAATCGGCTGGCTCTTCGGATTGAAACGAAATGTCTGGTTGATCCATGGTTGGCAAGAATGCGGCACGCGGGCGCCGGACGGCGCCTCGCAAACCCTGTGGGTCGGCTTGTCAGCGTGGGATTCTAACGAAACTCGGGCGCCCCGCAGGAAAGTGAGGCCCGATCGATGCGACAGCGGGTGTCACAAGGGGGTCATTCCGGCATGTTGCGCCGGCCGCCGATCACCATTTTCACGCGGCCGGCGTGGCTGCCGGTGCGCACCACGGCCACCCCGGACGGCTGGTAGATCCGGTAGAACTCCATGACCGTGCTCACGTACTGGCGGGTTTCGGGGAAAGGCGGGATCTGGTTGTTGTAGCGCGCCACGGCGCCCTCGCCGGCGTTGTAGGCGGCGAGTACCAGTTCGAGATTGTTGGGAAATTGCCCCTGCAGCCAGCTCAGGTAACGCACGCCGGCCGAGATGTTCAGGCGCGGGTCGGTGAGCTTCTGCTCCACCGAGCGGCGCTTGTCGGCGGCGATGCCAAAGCGCACGCCGGTATCCGGAATCACCTGCATCAGGCCGATGGCGCCCTTGGGCGACACCGCGCTCGGGTTGAAGCCGCTCTCGACCGCCATCACCGCCTTGACCAGCGCCGGATCCACGTTCTGGGCCGCGGCAATCTGGCGGATGATCGGATCGACCAGGGCGATGTTGGGGTGGTTCAGCACATAGCGGAACAGCTTGCCGGCATCGGCATCGCCCTTGCCGGGCCGCCCCACCATGCGCACCCCGGCCACGCGCGGCATGGCCAGCGTATCCAGCTTGCCGCCGTTCTTGAGAAACAGCTTGTAGCGGTCGTCGACCTTTTCGTCGGCGAAGTGGGCCACGCCGTCTTCGTCGATGTAGCCATACAGCTCGGCGTGGGCGGCACCGGTCGCGCACAGGCCCGCCAGCGCCAGCCCGAGCGCCGTGGCCTGCCTTGCCAGCCGCGCCAGGGCGCGGCGATTGCCGATGGTCCGCATGGTGTTTCTCCGTTGCCGACCGCTGCGCCCGTTGCCGGAGCGGTCAGATATCCGCCTCCACCTCGTTGCCCTTTTCCTCGAGCCACGTGCGCCGCTGCGAGGCCTCGCCCTTGCCCATCAGCATGTTCATCATGCTCACGGTCTGGGGCAGGTCGAATTCGCCCAGCGCCACCGGCAGCAGCCGGCGCGTGTCCGGGTTCATCGTGGTTTCCCACAGCTGCTCGGCGCTCATCTCGCCCAAACCCTTGAAGCGCGAGATCTGCCAGGCGCCTTCCTTGACGCCATCCTTCATCAGCTTGTCCTGGATGGCTTCCAGCTCGCCTTCGTCCAGCGCGTAGAGCTTCTGGGCCGGCTTCTTGCCGCGTGCCGGAGCATCCACTCGGAACAGCGGCGGGCGGGCCACGCAGACGTTGCCGTTGTCGATCAGCTTCGGGAAGTGACGGAAGAACAGCGTCAGCAGCAGCACCTGGATGTGCGCGCCGTCCACGTCGGCATCGGACAAGATGCAGATCTTGCCATAGCGCAGGTTGGACAGGTCCGGCTCGTCGTCCGGGCCGTGCGGGTCCACACCAATCGCCACGGCGATGTCGTGCACTTCATTATTGGCGAACAGGCGGTCGCGCTCGGTCTCCCAGGTGTTCAGCACCTTGCCGCGCAGCGGCAGGATGGCCTGGAACTCCTTGTCGCGGCCCATCTTGGCCGAGCCGCCGGCCGAATCGCCCTCGACCAGGAAGATCTCGTTGCGCGACACATCGGTCGATTCGCAATCGGTCAGCTTGCCGGGCAGCACGGCCACGCCGGAGCCCTTCTTCTTTTCCACCTTCTGCGCGGCGCGGGTGCGCGCCTGGGCCTGGCGAATCACCAGTTCGGCCAGCTTCTTGCCGTAGTCCACATGGTGGTTCAGCCACAGCTCCAGCGCGGGGCGGCTGAAGGTGGAGACCAGGCGCACGGCGTCGCGGCTGTTCAGGCGCTCCTTGATCTGGCCCTGGAACTGCGGGTCCAGCACCTTGGCCGAGAGCACGAACGAGGCGCGCGCGAACACGTCCTCGCTCATCAGCTTCACCCCCTTGGGCTGGAGCGAGTGCATCTCGATAAAGCTCTTGACCGCCTGGAACAGGCCCTCGCGCAGGCCGGACTCATGGGTGCCGCCGGCCGGCGTGGGGATCAGGTTGACGTAGGACTCGCGCACCGGCGCGCCATCCTCGGTCCAGGCCACCACCCAGGAGGCGCCTTCGCCCTCGGCAAAGCCTTCCTCGCCCGGATTGCCGTCCGGGTCGGCAAAGTGCTCGCCCTCGAACATCGGGATCACGAGTTCGGCGCCGCTGCCCTGGGCCAGCGCTTCGACGAGGTAGCCCTTCAGGCCCTGGTCGTACTGCCAGACCTGCTTTTCGCCGGTCTTTTCAATCTCTAGCGTGACCTTCACGCCCGGCAGCAGCACGGCCTTGCTGCGCAGCAGCCGCTGGAGTTCGGCCTGCGGAATGGTGGCCGAGTCGAAATAGCTGGCATCCGGCCAGACCTGCACGCGCGTGCCGTTCTTCTTTTCGCCGCGCTCCAGCTTGCGGCTGGTGAGCGGCGTGGTGACGTCGCCGCCCGAGAAGGTCAGCGTGGAGAGCGTGCCGTCACGCCAGACCGTCACGTCCAGCCGGGTGGACAGCGCATTGGTCACCGACACGCCCACGCCGTGCAGGCCGCCCGAGAAGGCGTAGGCGCCGCCGCGTCCCTTGTCGAACTTGCCGCCCGCGTGCAGGCGGGTGAACACGATCTCCACCACCGGCACCTGCTCTTCCGGGTGAATACCCACCGGAATGCCGCGGCCGTCGTCTTCCACGCTGACGCTGCCGTCACGGTGCAGCGTGACCAGGATCTCGGAGCCGTGGCCGCCCAGCGCCTCGTCCGACGCGTTGTCGATCACCTCCTGCACGATGTGCAGGGGATTGTCGGTACGGGTGTACATGCCGGGCCGTTGCTTGACCGGCTCCAGACCCTTGAGGACCCGGATGGAAGATTCGCTGTACTGACTGGTTTTGCTCGCCATGGAGTCGCTACGGAGAAGTGGATCTCCCGGCCGTCGCGGCCGGATTGCGCAGCATTGTAATGGATGACCGGCGCGGGCTCGGTACGCTGGCACGCGGAACCGGCCGCTTCGGCATAAATACGCCACCCGGGGTAAACTCGCCCGGCTGCAGAGGGAATCCCCCGGCGCCCCCTGATAACCATAGAGAAAAGGACTGCCAAAGTCCCGAGCCCGACATGACCGACCGCAAACTCTCCCTGACCACCGTGCTCGTGTGCGGTGGCCTGCTCGTCACGCTATCGATGGGTATCCGGCACGGCTTCGGCCTGTTCAACCTGCCGATCACCCAGGCCCACGGCTGGAACCGCGAGACCTTCGCCTTCGCCCTGGCCCTGCAGAACCTGATGTGGGGCGCCAGCCAGCCGATTGCCGGCGCGCTGGCCGACAAGTTCGGCCCCGTCCGCATCATGCTGGTCGGCGTGGCGCTCTACGTGGCCGGTCTGGTCGTGATGGCGATGGCCACCAGCGGCACGGCGTTCGCCTCCGGGGCGGGGCTGATGATCGGCATTGCCCAGTCAGGCACCACCTACAGCGTGGTCTACGGCGTGATCGGCCGGGTGGCCAGCGCCGAGAAGCGCATCTGGGCGATGGGGATCGCGGCGGCGGCCGGCTCGTTCGGCCAGTTCCTGATGATTCCGGTCGAACAATCGCTGATTTCCTTCGTCGGCTGGCAAAACGCGCTGTTTACCATGGCCGTGATGGCCTGCTTCATGCTCCCGCTGGTGTTCGCGCTGCGCGAGCCGAAGGTGGCGGCGGCCACGGGCGGGCATCACCAGACCATCGCCGAGGCCACGCGCGAGGCGTTCGGTAATCGCAACTTTCAGTTGCTGACGCTTGGCTATTTCGTGTGCGGCTTCCAGGTGGTCTTCATCGGCGTGCATCTGACGCCCTACCTGAAGGATCGCGGCTTCGCCGATCCCAAGATCGCCACGGTGGCGCTGGCGCTGATCGGCCTGTTCAACGTGTTCGGCACCTACACCGCCGGGGCGATGGGCCAGCGCATGCCCAAGCGCTACCTGCTCTCGTTCATCTACCTGGCGCGCTCGTTCGTGATTGCCGGCTATCTGCTGCTGCCGCTGACGGCGGCCAGCACGTGGGTGTTCGCGGCGCTGATGGGGCTGCTGTGGCTGTCCACCGTGCCGCTGACCAACGGCATCATCGCCCAGGTGTTCGGGGTGAAGTACCTGTCGATGCTGAGCGGGGTGGTGTTCTTCTCGCACCAGATCGGCAGCTTCCTGGGCGCGTGGCTGGGCGGGTTCCTGTTCGACCGGACCGGCAGCTATGACCTCGTGTGGTTCATCGCCATCGGGCTGGGGGTGATGGCGGCGCTGGTCAACCTGCCGATCCGGGAGCAGGCGCTGGTGCGCCCGCAGCCGGTGGCGGTCTGAGTGATGGTCGCGGCGCGCCACCCGCTCGGGCTGAAGGCCAGGCTGCTAAAGGCGGTGGGCCTGCTGGCGCTGGCCGGGGTGCTGACGGCGGGCTTCCTGGCCTACCTGCGGCCGGCGTTCATGGTCGACCTCACCAATATGGTGCTGGCGTGGTGCGGGTGAGCCGCTAGCCTACTGCGCCTCACCCTTGGTCTTTGCCTCGAGCACTTCCCAGCGCTCGAGCGCCTCCAGCAGTTCCATCTCGATTTCATCGTGCCGGGTGGCCAGCTGGGCCGCGCGGGCGGGGTCAGTCGCGTACAGCTTGCCGTCCTCGAGCTGGCCGGCCAGCGTCTTCTGCTCCGCTTCCAGCGCGTTGATGCGCTCGGGCAGGCCATCCAGCTCGCGCTGTTCCTTATAGGAGAGCTTGACCGTGCGATTGGCGCCGCGCGCCTCACGCGTGTTCTGCGTCTTCAGCGCCTCGGCCGGCTTCGACTCGGCCGGCTTGGCGGCCTGGATGGCCTCGGCCCGGGCCGACTGCTCTTCCCAGTCCGAATACCCGCCGACCGACTCGCGCCACTGCCCTTCCCCCTCGGCGGCAATGGTCGAGGTCACCACGTTGTCCAGGAAGGCCCGGTCGTGGGAGACCAGGAACACGGTGCCGCTGTAGTCCTGGAGCAGTTCCTCCAGCAGTTCGAGGGTGTCGATGTCGAGGTCGTTGGTCGGCTCGTCCAGCACCAGCACATTGGCCGGCCGGGCGAACAGACGTGCCAGCAGCAGCCGGTTGCGCTCGCCGCCCGAGAGCGACTTGACCGGCGACCGCGCGCGCTCCGGCGCGAACAGGAAGTCGCCCAGGTAGCTCATCACGTGCTTGCGCTGGCCGTTGACCTCCACCCAGTCGCTGCCCGGGCTGATGGTGTCCGCCAGCGACTTCTCCAGGTCCAGCGCGGTGCGCATCTGGTCGAAATACGCCACCTGGAGGTTGCTGCCGTTACGCACCGTGCCGCTGTCCGGCGCCAGTTCGCCCAGGATCAGGCGCAGCAGCGTGGTCTTGCCCACGCCGTTGGGGCCGATCACGCCGACCTTGTCGCCACGCATGATGGTGCCGGTGAAGTCACGGACCACCGGCTTGTCGCCGTAGGACTTCGACACGTTGACCAGTTCGGCCACGATCTTGCCCGAGCGGTCCGCCTGCGACACCTCCAGCCTCACATTGCCCTGCACCTCGCGCCGCGCCGCGCGCTCGGTGCGCATGGTCACCAGCCGCTGGATACGCGCCACACTACGCGTGCGGCGCGCTTCCACGCCCTTGCGGATCCACACTTCCTCCTGCGCCAGCAGCTTGTCGAACTTGGCCTGCTCCACTGCCTCGGCGGCCAGCAGTTCGGCCTTGCGGGCCTGGTAGGCCGCGAAGTTGCCCGGGAAGGACACCAGCCGGCCCCGGTCCAGTTCGACGATGCGGGTGGCCACGCGGTCCAGGAAGGCGCGATCGTGGGTAATCAGCAGCACGCTGCCCCGGAAGCCGATCAACAGGTCTTCGAGCCAGCGGATGGCGGTGACGTCGAGGTGGTTGGTCGGTTCGTCGAGCAGCAGGATGTCCGGCTCGGCCACCAGCCCCTGCGCCAGCGCCACGCGCTTCTGCAGGCCGCCGGACAGCGAATCCACGCGCACGTGCGGATCCAGGCCGAGGCGGGCCAGCGTGGTTTCCACGCGGGTGCGCAGCGTCCAGGCGTCGGCGGCGTCCAGTTCGGCCTGTACGCGATGCAACTCGGCCAGCGTGGCCTCGTCGTGATGGGTGTCGAGCTTGGCCAGCGCCGCTTCATAGCGGGCCAGCAGGTCGTGCGCGGCGCCCATGCCCAGGCTCACCGCGTCGAACACGGTCAGGCCGGGCGCGAATTGTGGCTCTTGCGCCACATATGCAGTGGTCACGCCGCTCTGGCGGGCGATCAGGCCATCGTCCGGGGCGGACATGCCGGCCACGATCCGCAACAGCGACGACTTGCCCGTGCCATTGCGGCCGATCAGGCCAACGCGTTCGCCGGCTTCCAGCGAAAAATCGGTGTGGTCGAGCAGTGCCACGTGCCCGAAGGCGAGTTGGGCATCGGAAATGGAGAACAGGGCCATGGTGCGGAGACTGGAAACAGGCCCGAATTGTAGTCGACCCCGGTGGCCGGGGCCGCGCGGCCCAAAAAGAAGGGCCCCAAAAAGAAGGGCCCGTTAGCAAACGGGCCCAAGAGTCTCTCCTCGGTGCCCTGCTCGCAAGGCACGCTTGAAGAATATCGATTCGGGCGCCGGGCAATAAGTCGGACAACTCCTTAAGGGAAAGCCCCCGTCAACCGCGCGACAAGCCAGGCGTTGCAGCCCGAGCACGACTACTAGCGCGGCGGTTGTGCCCCGGGCACCTGCCGTGGAACAATCCGACACACTCAGCGCAATCGGATTAATCCGAAAAGAAGCACAACAAGGCAGTACCAACAAGGCGGTACAGAGCCGGACCCATCCGGCCAACGGTTTTCCGGGTTTTCTTTCCAGACAATTTTCGGACGGGTGTCATTCATGACCAATACGGGCCTGCCGCGCCGTGCCTCCTTCAGGAGCACGGCGCTTGTTGTATGTTTCCTCGCCACGCTGCTTGCCTTGCCGGTCCTGCCGGCGCGGGCCGCGTCCCCCAACTCGGTGGTGCTGCGCATCCAGCAGACCGGGGCCATCCGCATCGCCCACCGCGAAAGCTCGGTGCCGTTCTCGTTCGTGGCCGACGGCAAACCCATGGGCTACGCCGTGGACCTGTGCCTGAAGGTGGCGGAGGCGTTGCGCACCCAGCTCAAGCTGCCGCAACTGCGCGTGGAGTGGGTGCCGGTGACGCCGGCCTCGCGCATCCCGGCCATCGTGGACGGCCGCGCCGACCTCGAATGCGGATCGACCACCAACAACCGCGAGCGCCGCGACCTCGTGGCGTTCACCATCCCGCACTACATTGCCGGCAGCCGCATGCTGGTGAAGGCCGACTCGGGCATCCGCAAGTGGGGGGATTTGCGCGGCAAGACCGTGGTGTCCACCACCGGCACCACGCCGCTGGCCATGCTCCGCAAGATGGATGAGGCGGGCGCCATGGGCTGGAAGGTGGTGGAGGCCAAGGACCACGCCGAAGCCTTCGGCATGGTCGAGTCAGGCCGCGCCGACGCCTTCGTGATGGACGACGTGCTGCTGTTCGGCCTGCGCGCCAACGCCAGGAACCCGGCCGCGCTGGCGGTAACGGGCGACCTGCTGACCATCGAGCCGTACGCGATCATGCTGTCCAGGCATGACGCCGAGTTCAAGAAGCTGGTGGACAAGGCCATGGTGACGTCGATCTACGACCAGGAAACCCAGAAGCTGTACCGGAAGTGGTTCCTCAGCCCGATCCCGCCCAACGGCATCACGCTGGACATTCCGATGAGCTACCTGCTGCGCGATTCGTTCAAGTTCCCGAGCGACAAGGTGGCCGACTAGGGGCTTCGGTCGACCGGAGACTCGCTATCCGTTCCGCGGAGCATCGTTGTCCTGTATCAAACCTCTTCATATGAGGGGCACTACTCTTCCCGAGGACAAGGCATACCCACCGCGCCTTCGCCCGGGCGTTCCGGGGCGAACTGGCCGTCACTTGCCCACAGGAGGTGTCATATGGAAAAGGAACTCATGGCGGCGGTGCTCTCCGCTGCCGTACTCGCTGTAGCACCTGTAGCACCTGCCCTGGCTCAGCAGGACCCGCCGGCCGCCAAGAGCGCTCCCGCAAAACCGGAGCAGCCCAATGTCGCCGAGTTCGACAAGCAGGCGGCGCAGATTCAGGAAAACATGCGGAAGATGCAGGACCAGATGGACAAGATCCGCATGACACAGGACCCGCAGGAGCGTCAGAAGCTACTTCAGGAGCACGCCACGACCATGCAGTCCACGATGGCCATGATGCATGGCATGAGGGGCCCGGGAATGATGGGGTGCTGCGGGGGCACGCCCATGGGCGGCGGACACATGATGGGTGGTGGTCCCATGATGGGATGGGGGCAAATGAGGGGCTACTACTCCAAGCTCACCCCGGAACAAATGAAGCAGCGGCAATACATGATGGACCAGTACATGGGTATGCAGCAAATGATGATGAATCAAATGATGCAGCACCAGAACATGTCGGCTCAACCGCCCCGCTAGCAACGAGGGATTGCCGCGATTTCTCGGGGTGTCGGTGATCAAGCTTGTCGGCAGGCGCGACCGGCACCGCCAGGGGTGCGCTGTTCCGGCGCGCCCCCCGCCGTCCCCATCCATGCGAAGATGTCGGCCATCCGCCCCTTCGCATCGACCATGACTGCCGCCGCCCCCCTCAAGCTGTCCGACCTTTCCCTTTCCACGACGGTGGCCGGGCTGATCGCCATGCTCACCGGCTACACCAGCTCGCTGGTGCTGATGATCCAGGCCGGGCAGGCGGCGCATCTGAGCGATGCCCAGATCGCCTCATGGATCTGGGCGCTATCCATCGGCATGGGGGTGACCACGCTGGGGCTGTCGCTGATGACCCGGGTGCCGATCGTGGTGGCCTGGTCCACGCCCGGCGCGGCGCTGCTGATTGCCAGCCTGCCCGGCGTGCCCTACCCCGAGGCCATCGGCGCCTTCCTGCTCGCCGCGCTGCTGATGACGGCCGCCGGGCTGACCGGCTGGTTCGACAAGCTGATGCGCGCGTTGCCGGCGAGCATCGCCTCGGCCCTGCTGGCGGGCATCCTGTTCCGGATCAGCGTGGATGTCTTCGTGCAGGCGGCGCACCAGACGGTGCTGCTGCTGACCATGTTCGGTACTTATCTAGTGGGACGCCGCCTGTGGCCGCGCTACGCGGTACCGGGCGTGCTGCTCGTGGGCGTGGCGCTGGCTGGCGTGCTTGGGCAACTCCATTTCGAACAAATCCGATTCGCGGTGACGCTGCCGGTATGGACCACGCCGGCGTTCTCGCTGTCGGCCTTTATCAGCATCGGCGTGCCGTTGTTCATCGTGGCGCTGGCGTCGCAGAACATTCCCGGGCTGGCCGTGCTGCGCGCGGACGGCTACCACGTGGCGGCCAGCCCGCTGATCACGGTGACCGGGGTGGCATCGGCCATCCTGGCGCCGTTCGGCTCGCATGGCATCAACCTCGCGGCGATCACGGCGGCCATCTGCACCGGCCCCGAGGCCGACGCCGACCCGCGCCGCCGCTACATGGCCGCCGTGGTCTGCGGCATCGGCTACCTGGCGGCGGGGATCATGGCGGCCAGCATCGCGGCGCTGTTCGCGGCCTTCCCGAAGGCACTGGTGGTGGCCGTGGCGGCCTTCGCGCTGCTGGGTTCCATCGCCAACGGCCTGACCGTGGCCATGCAGGCGCCAGCGGAGCGCGAGTCAGCGCTGCTGACGTTCATGATCACCGCGTCGGGCATGACGCTGGCCGGGGTGGGTTCGGCCTTCTGGGGCGTGGTGGGCGGCATGCTGGCGCTGGCGGTGCTGCGCCCGCGCCAGCGGGCTGCCTGAGCGGGTTTACATCAGCAGGAAGGCGACGTCGGAGGCGGCCATCTGCGTCACCGGCACGCCCTTGCGGCGCTGGAACAGCACGTGTTCCAGCACGCGGTCGCGGTGCTCGGCAAACCGTGGGGGATCAATGCGCAGCGCGGCCAGTGCGTAGTGCTCGGCCAGCAGCTTGTAGACCCGGTGGCGGACGTGGAGGATTTCGTTGTCGGCGCGCAGCCGGGCGATTTCCGCGTTGTTGTCCTCTTCCAGCTGGCGCATGCCCACCACCACCCGGGCGTGCATGCCCCGGTAGCGATCCACCTCGGCGTGGGCCTTGTGGAGTTCGTCGCGCAGCGCGCGCACTTCCTGCATCAGCTTGAGATGTTGCTGGACGCCCCGCTGGATGCGGTTCGCTTCTTCCAGCGCGTGGTCCGCGGCAGCGATGGTGTTCTGCCAGACGCCCTCGGTGGCGTCATGCGGTGGCAAGGTGTCCGGCGCGCCTTCGATGTCGGCGAAATGCGGCTTCGGCCATGCCGTTGCGGTGTCAAGATCCTGCTTCATACTGCTCCCCTTTACCCGTCAGCCAACACCCGCCACCGGCCTAGTTGTGGTTGCCGGCATGGTCGGGTTAACACCGCGACTGTCTGGACCGCCTCTTTTGCACTGCCCGGGCGACCCTTGCGTCATACGCATGCATCCATTCAAGCCGGCAATGAGCATTTGCACAACCACCGCGAGGGAGGGCACATCACATTCCGCCTGGCAGCGCGGCGCATAATACCGTGCCATAGCGCCGCTGGCGCCGCTTTTTGCCCGGCCTTTGGCCTGCCATTGACGTCAATCATCTGCCATGTCGAACGGATACTTTTTGCTTGCGCTGGCCATCGTGGCCGAGGTCATCGCCACCAGCAGCCTCAAGGCGGCCGAGAATTTCACGCGCTTCTGGCCCAGCGTGCTGGTGGTTGCCGGCTACGTGGCCGCGTTCTGGCTGCTGATGCAGGTCATGAAGACCGTGCCGGTGGGCGTGGCCTATGCCATCTGGTGCGGGGCGGGGATCGTGCTGGTGACGCTGATCGCATCAGTGCTGTACCGGCAGGTGCCTGACCTGGCAGCGTGGATCGGCATCGGGCTGATCATTGCGGGGGTGGCGGTGATCCAGCTGTTCTCGAAGATGAGCCACTGAGCCCCGACAGGGGCGGTGGGAATCAGGACTTCGGCGGCAGCGTGCGGAGCAGACGGTTGACCTGCGCCAGCGTGTCGCACTCGTCGGCATTGCGCTTGCGACGCTGGTCGATGATCTCGAGCAGCGCCCGGATCTGGCCATTCTTCGATTCGCAGACCACCTTGTCAGACACCGGGCAGGCCACGTCGATCTCACCCCGCAGGCTTTCCTGGACGATATCGATCAGCGCGGTGCACCCGGACGTATCGGTCAACGCCGGGTCCGGCGTGGCAGCCAGGGCGTGAATGGCGCCAAACATGGCCAGCGCCGGCAGCCAGCGGTGATACGACCTGACAGGGGGCATTTGCGAAAGAAGGCGAACCGGGTCTTTTAGGATTTCTACGACGCGCAGGAGGCGCGCAGGCGACATCATAGCCGGTCGGCGCCCGGCCGCCACATCAAACGGTGCGCTGACGCTCGGAAGGATGGGGACGTGCGGAAATGCTCGACCAAAGCAAAACAGGCCGGCTTCGGGGAAGCTGGCCTGTTTCGTATGGGGCGGTCACGCCGGCGGGGAAGTCAAATTCAGCACTGCCCCTTCTTGGCCTTGCCCGGCGGGCAGAATGACTCGTTGCCATATTGATCGACACGGCAGTTGCCTTTCTTGGCCTGCCCGGGCGGACAACCTGGGCCACCTGCCGGCTCCTCATAGGGATACGGTGCCACAACACAACCGCTCAACAGCGCGGCGCACGCCGCAACGATCACCAGCAAAGGCTTCATTTCTCCCATCCTTCCTTGTAGAAGGAGGCAAGGATACCGCCCACGCAAAGTGACTTCTGTAACGTTTGGTGAAGGCACCGCCAGCCCCCTTGGCGCTAACGCCGGGGTAGGCGGCGGGCAGAGCAGGCACCGGCAGGTTGGCCAGAACATCGCTGGCGCCAATGAAAAGCCCCGCTCGGCTGGAACCGGCGGGGCTTATTCGTTTTCCGTGCTACGGACTTGTCAGGCCTTTGCGGTCTGCGCTTCCAAGATACCCGGAATGGGAGCGCGCGGAGCGCCCGCGGGCTTTCGAATCTGGTTGCGGGAGCAGGACTTGAACCTGCGACCTTCGGGTTATGAGCCCGACGAGCTGCCAACTGCTCCACCCCGCGGGGCGGACTATACGCGGATCGGCAGCGCATTGATACAGAAGAATGCAAAAGCCCGCTCGCGCGGGCTTTTGATGTAGTTCTGAAGTGCATCGATTTGACGCGATTTATCGCGAAGCGGAGAACTTCAGAGAACCACTGCGGACTTGATGATGGTCCCGCCGACAGGAACCATAAAAGTTCTTGTTCGCGGCTTTACCTAAGCAGATTTTGGCTTGTGAATAATGCCGGTGCCACGTCCAGTGCCACGAAAAGCTCATCGTGCTTCCTCTGCTGGTCAGCGGCTTCTACAACAAATGCGTTGTAAATGGGATTTACAGCCGAACTGTTGTAATGGAGATGTCTGGGTCGCCTATTTTGACCCAGCGCCTGGGTGATGCGATACTGTATATCCATACAGTATTTCCACACTAGATCATGGGCAACAAGCTTGCGGCCAAGTGCCACTTCCGGTCACCGGCGCCTTCGGAGACGCCTAACCAAGCACACGGAATTCTCGGCCGCATCCAAGGCGACTACATCGCTTCTGGCCTAGCCACGCTGCCGACCGCCACGGCGGACACTCCGTCGCACCATGAGGTGGTGATTGACGCCGGCCCTGCCGGCACGGTCCGACTCTTCATCGAAAAGAAGCGCGTTCGCCACCACCGACATTCTCACTATTTCTGGTCCGCCTATCGTGCCGAGCCGGTCAGGCCTGACGACCCGACCTGACGTGGCCGTTGCGTTACCGAAAGTCGAACCGGCCCTTGCCGAAAGAAAAGTGAGCGGCTGAGGGGCGAAATACTAATTTTCTTCGTTCCGCGCGAAAAAAGTCCGGGGTCAAGCTTCAGTGCCCCCTTCAGCGCGCCGATATTGAGAGTTTGCCGAACCCGCTCCGGCATTCGGGCGAGCTGGATTCTCCAATGCTCAGCTCGTCCCTTTTCTATTCTCCAGGCCGATTCTGACCTCCCAGAATCTCCTAACCCTTTCAGGCGATGTGGAAAATTCTGCGCCCGCCTATCGTTCAGATGCCGACATCGGCAACCCTTTTGCATCGTTGCGCCGCGTCCATGTTTTGGTCGCGGCGCTTTTCTTTGTAGGCGCCCGCCGGATACCGCTCTGCCCTGCGGCAGCGTGAGACTGTCCTGACCAAACTTCAGGAGACGATCATGACAGCGAACATCCACGTGGTACCCACCGAGCGCAATGGCTGGGCCGTAGAGGTGGAGGGCACGGACGGCGCAACATCGCACTACCCAAGCCAGGAAGAGGCCATCGCCGCCGGCACCGAGAAGGCGAAGAACGACAAGGTGGAGCTGATCATCCATGGCCGGGACGGCCAGATCCGCGAGCGGAACTCCTTCGGCCATGACCCGCGCAACATTAAGGGCTAAGGCCCATGCCGCGCGCTTCGGCGGCGGTCTCGCCCGCCCCTCTGCCGGCCAGCGCCGCTCGCGTGGCGGCTCGATCCTGAGGGCTCCCGATCGGCAAGTGCGGCGTGTGGGCCCGCGCAAGGCTGGCCAGTCATGAAGTAGCCTGACTGGCAAACGGGGATGCCCTCAGTTCAGCATCTGACGATCCAATATCTTCTGGCCCTTTCGGGCGATTCGCGAGAGCGGTGAACGGACTATCCTCGATGCGGCGGCACAGCGCTGCAAGGGGAACACCATGAACGTCATCGAAGAGGTCAGGTGCATCTGCGGAACGACCGTGGAGATCTCAGAGTTTCACCTTGGACTTCGGGGCGAGACGGTACCAACGAAGGCACCGTGCCCGATGTGCGGTCGCACGCTGTATGAAGTTGACATCGACGGCATGGTGCTCGTCGAGGTGACCTTGCGCGCGGAGACGCCTGCACTGACTGATTCAAGGTGAGCGGCTCGGCGAGACGCCACCGGAGCGGGTTCAAACGCTTACGGCCCGTCAGCAAATTCATTCACCCGTTTGAATGATTGCATAACCGCTCATTCATGCCACTCTTTAGTGTTTCCACCGTTTTCACCCGCATGTGAAAAGGAGATTCATTTGGATGGGCGTCATAGCGATGTTGGGAGCTACTTTATTCTTCTGGCGGTTCGTGAGCACCCGGGCAGCATTGATCCTCGCGGGATTTCTCGTCCTCGGCCTCCTCTCCTATTGGTCCAGGGCAGATCCCAGCCGGCAGTGCGACGGCAGAACCTGGTTCTGTGACCTCATCCCGGAGCAGACCATTGTCGAGGGGCCGCCACCCTGCCCCGAGGTCGAGCCGATCACCACCCGCATCTTCCAGAGCGACGCCGCAGATGCCGAGGTACACCGCCTCATCGCAAAGGGCGTTTGCCAGGAAGACGCTATCGAAAATGTTCATAGCGGCTGGAAGGCGCCATATGACCCTCAATATGGGTCGTGGTGGCAGAAGCTGCTTCGCTAGCTGGGCCACGCCTCCACCGTCTTTCGGTGCCGCGCTGCGCATTCGCCCAGCGCGCCCAGCAGATCCTTCATCACCCATTCCTGCCAGGCGTCATAGTCGGCCACCGCCGGCGCGTCCGGGACCGTGCATGGCGCGGCTAGTGCGCTATCGAGCGGCGGCGGCTTGCTTGGCCGCGTCGACGGCGTCGGACATGAGGCGCACCCGGCCAGCGTCAGGGCGGCAATCAGCAGGCAGCTTCGGAGCATTCTTCAGGTCCTTCCGGATGGCGTCGAGCTTGGCGCTGAGAGTGGTCTGGGTGCCGGCGAACTCGTCGGCCTTGGCGCGGATGGTCTCGCCCGCGGTGCGCAGATCGCCGAGGGCCTGGTTGGCGCTGGCCAGATCCGCCTGCGCGCTGGCCGTCGTCATGCGGCCGATCTCCGCGTCCTTGCGCCAGCCGTTGGCAGCCCAGCCGGCGGCGAAGATGCCGGCGGCCAGCAGCGCGGCGCCGATCGCGCGCCATGGCATGCTCTTGGGGATCGGGATCATGCTGTCACTCCCAGCGCCACCTTTGCGCGCGCCCAGAACTGCCGTCGATCCGCCAGCCCGTTCGTGCCGCCGTTAATGGCCCGCGTCAGGCCAACGAAGTCGCCGGCATCGGCAAAGCGGTTCAGGTTCCTCGCCTTCCAGTACCAACCAGCGGAGGCTGCTGCGGCGTCTGGCAGCTCGAGCAGAGCCGGCATGGCCACCAGGTCGAGGTTCAGCCCCAGCCCGCACAGCAGATAATTCTTCCGCCCGGTGATCTGAATCAGCCCGCGGCCCATGAATCGCTTGCCGTCTCCAGGCTTGGTGTTTCCGAGGTCGGCGCGCCCTTCGTAGCGCAGTTGCGCGGGCGTCGGGCCCCAGATCTCGCGTGTGTAGAGCAACTGGCCGGACTCGTGCGCAAGTTGGGCGAGCCATCCAGCCAGTCGAGCCGGCGTGGAAATGTCGAAGCGCTGGGCTGCGTCTAGGAGCGGCAGCGCGAACACGTCGGCGCGGCGCCCGGCCGCCGGCATGATGGCGCGGAGGATTGCGGGCGTGATCATTGTCCCAGCCCCTTGCGCACGTCCGCCGCGATGTCGTCGATGCCGGCGCCCTGCCGCTCGACGATGTAGTTGAACAGCCAGCGAACGATGGCCCACCCCGGCAGGCCGCAGGAGAAAACCAAACCGAGCATGGCCACCAGCCCGATCGGTGTCTGCGCCCAGGCCTGCAGTTCAAAGTGCTGAATCACCGCAGCTCCGCCACCAATCGAGCCCATTACAGTGCTGATCAGGCCCACCGCCCACTCGCGCGGGCTGCGCGGCGTGGTCATACACATGACGACGATGGCTGCCAGCCCGGCGCCAATCGCCCCTGCACCGGCCAGACCGCCGATGAGTTTCCAGCCTGCTACGCCTGCGGCCCCGCCGCTGATTGGTTCGGACATGCAATTCCCCGGAAATGAAAAAGCCCGCTCGTGGCGGGCAAAAAAAAAATGCCGCCCTAAGGCGGCAATTGTTCTAGGCCAATCAGGCTGGCAAAGGAGTTTGACTCGGACCGTCCAGCGGCTGATCCTTCCTCTTGGAGCGCAAGGCGTTCATCAAGGGCCGCTCGAGATACCGGTGAATCAGAACGCCCAGCACTACACTGCCAACCATGGCAATCAGTACCCCCGGCACACTCTTGCTTGCGCTGAGCCAACTCCAGCTATCGCCAAGGGGGCGCATTGTCTCGATCAGAATGGTATGAACAAGGTAAATCGCATACGACGCGTCTCCAAGAAGGATCGCTAACTTAGACGTCACGCGAGCACCTGCCGAATGCAAGCACAGACACAGAAAAATCACGAGAGCCGGCATCGCCAAGAGAAGCCATCTCAGAGGCACCACCTCATTGATTACCAGTCGCATCTCGTGAGAGCCAGCATTGACAATCACGAAGAGGCTCGCAAACGCGAATGACAATACCAGTAGTGGTGCCCTGAAGCGTGTCAGGTCAGACGGAAGAGCGCCCCATACGTAGTACACCACGATCCCGAATACAAAGTTCCAAGTGTACTCGTTGGCGTAGAAATGCAAGGTTTGAAATGCGCCGTCGGCCAACTGATCCAACCACTTCACACCAACGATAACTGCGACCGCGATAACAGGCGCAAAACGCTTGCCGATTGCGAGCGAGACCGAGAACACTAGATAGAAAAACATCTCCAGGTTGAGAGTCCAGCCAACCCCAAGGATCGGATGCATATCACCCGCGTGATTCCTGTAGGGCACGAACAAGAAGGTCTTGAGGAGACGGCCGATCAAATCCCAGTCATTCAACCCGTGAGTGGACAAAAGCCAGAACAATATCTGCTTGGGCTCATGCACCAGCCAATGCGCGAGTAGAGGCACCGTGTAGGGAAGATTGCCCAGGCCATAGCTAAACCACAGCACTGAGAAGAGCGTAACCAGCCAATACAAGGGAACGATCCGAATCAGTCGGCGCGCGAAAAACCTCTCACCCCTGGCTTCCGCCTGCGCCAGGTAGGTCATCAAAAACCCGCTCAGGGCAAAGAAGATCGCGACCCCCTGAAACTCGGTGTGAGTCCCGCCTTTGATCACAAACGCAGTGTGATAGAAGACGACCCCGAGTGCAGCAAACGCCCGAATCAGTTGCAAGTTCGTAATCATTTTTATTTTTTATATCGGAAGGCGGCGATTTTCTCACAGCGGCGCCTTACTTTGTAAATCTTGGAACGCGAAGTGCGCAGCACTTACCCGCCAGGGGAAAATAGTGCCATCGTCGTCACAGGACTGTCGCTGCGAAGATACATGCGGGATGCCGGATACACCACTGTTACAATCTGCCAAAATAGAAATCAGGGGCACTAAGAATGCTTGACAGGCTGTGGCAAAAACTACGTGGTCAGACCCGAACTACACAATCGCCCATAGCGGCAACTCGGCCCGAAGAGGCACCTCTGGCTGCTGAGCCTGCACCGCAGATCACCCGAGACGCCTATATCCAATCTCCGCTGCCCATCGCCGAGGAGCTGGCACAACTATTCCAGCTCGATGCTCCTCTGGTGATCTTCGACATCGGCTCGTGCGAGGGCGAAGACTCCATCCGCTATGCCCGGAGCTTCCCGAACTCGCGGATCTACGCCTTCGAGCCTTTGCCGGCAAACATGGCAACCCTGAAGCGGCAGGTGGCAGCCTATGGCGCAACGCAGGTCGAAGCATTCCCCATCGCGCTATCCGATGAGCGAGGAACCGCAACCTTCTACGTGTCATCTGGCGCGCCGGAACATTTGCCGAACAACGAAAATTGGGACTACGGAAACAAGTCCAGCTCCCTGCTCCCCCCCGGCGAGGTCACCGATCATCACCCTTGGCTCAAGTTCGATCAAGCGATCGAGGTCAAGACCGATACGCTCGCCAACTTCTGTGACGCCCGCGGTATCGACCACATTGACCTGATCCACATGGATGTCCAGGGCGCTGAACTGAAGGTCCTGCTTGGCGCTGGCGCCCTGCTGCAGCAGGTCAAGGCGATCTGGCTGGAGATCGAGAACGTTCCTCTCTACGAGGGCCAGCCGCTGGCCCCCGAAATGCAGGCGTTCATGGAGTCACAGGGCTTCGTGAAGCACAAGGACACTGTCTCCGAAATATCCGGCGACCACTTGTATGTTCGCAAAGATCCCGCTGCTTGATCGGCATCAGTCGCCAGTGGGTTGCGGTGGCCACTGAACGGGTGACAGGCTCATCTCGAGCCTGTTCAGTGCCACTCGATATGACTTCCATGCCTTCAGCGCTGCAACGTCGTCAGGTGTCTCGATCCCCAGGTCGACAGCATCCTGCAACGGCGCAATCCTTTCTGCCGCCACTCGCAGAAGCATGTCGCGCATGCGCACGTTGTCTTCGGTCGTCGGCACATACGGGGGTGGAGTTGTGTCTTCGGTCGGCTGCAGCGTAACGGGGTACGGAGCGGGGAGCGGTTTTGCGTCTTCAGGCGCGTAAAAATGCCACACACCGTTTTCGTCCTGCTCGCATCGCACATCGTCTTCGAAGGCGTAGAGCACGCCGGTGACGTTGTCACGGAAATATTGCATGTCTGATTCCTTGTTAGCGGATCTCGATCCACTTGTAGACTCCGCCTCCGGATGCGTTGAGCTGGTATGTGGAGCCCGGCAGGACTATCGCGGTCCCCGTGATGACGGTAACCGTGCTGCCGTTGTTGTTCAACAGCAGAACGTCAACGCCGTTGATCTTGAGGTTTGAGGACTGTCCCGCGCCATTGTTCACCGAGATGACGAGCGTGATCGGCTTCGTCGTCGTGTTGGTGTACACCGTGGTCAGCGAGCGCGAGGCCGTGAGGTCTTGTAGCGTCTGGCCAACACCCATCACCTGGTCATAGCGCACGGCGTGGGTCGCTGCGGATGCCGCGGCGACGCTGAACGCCTTGGCGGCATCTCCATTCACCGCAGCGGCCGAGGCCTTCAGATTGGCCAGGATGGTTGCGGTCGTGCCATCGTCGAGCACATCCAGCCCAGTCCGGTCCGAGATGAACTGAGCCAGCACGGCTGCCATGATGCTCGACTGGCGCCAGACCTTGTTGAGCTGCGCCGACTGGGCAACGCCAGACGAAAAGCCGGCACTGCGCGCGGTCAGGACAGAGTACGCAGCCTGAGAAAGTACGTTGGCGCCAGCACCGCCGCCGAAAACTAGAAAGTCGTTTGCCATAGTGTCCTTTTACAGGGGGGTACCCCAGGCGCCGGTGTCGAACCCAGCGACCAGGTCATTGCTCATGTCGAATCCGAAGATGGGCGCGCCGTCTACCGATGTCACGATGACGATATTGATGCGCACCCCTTCGGGCTTCAGTGGAATCAGGCCGTTGGCAAGCAGCGCCAGAAAAACCGCCGAGGGGATGACGCCGGATATGCCGATGGTCATCGACATGTCCTGGTTGTCTTGGATGAAGACGAAGGTGCCGCCGTTGAAGATCGAGTCGAGGATTTCCTTGGACGATTCGAGCGTGCCGTCCCAGTGGTTTGCGCCGATCTTTGCGCGAAGCACCAGCCTGTAGGTCTCGTCGTCCAGGCGCGTCAGCCCGGTATCCGGATCGAAGGGGCCCTTCCAGTTGCCCTGATCGAACCCGAGCCCCTCGATGTCGAAAGAGAAGTAGACGTCGGTCAGCGGCAGCGGCACGTTGCGCGAGATCCCAACCCAGCGCCCGACGTCGTCTAGCTGCGCATCCACGGCAGAGTCCAGATCGAACTTCCCCGGCATGCTGCCCAGCAGATTCTGCAGGTCCACCATCGGCTGGACCAGCGCCTCGACCACGGCCATGAAGTCCGGCTGCTGATTGTGCTCGCTGGTGATCCGGCCGGTGTACTTGGTGATGTCCGCCATATCACACCACCGTCAGGGTGACGGCTGCCGGGGTGCACGCGGCGACCTGGTTGAATGCCAGGGCTACGTCGGGCACGCCGGCGCCGCCGGGGCCAGTCAGCGCCAGCGCTGTCAGCTTGAACGCGGTGCCGCCCCCCACGCTGTTGGCTGCCGTGATCGAGTCCGCCCACTCCACGGCGCCAGACTCGCCACCGCCGATGGCCACCGCATTGATGTAGTCGGAGACGGCCTTCTTGATGGCGTCGCCCACGGCCGATGTGTAGCCGGAGAGCGCCTTAATGGTCACCGCGACCGACACGTTGGCTGTCGATGGACGGTAGAACCTGATCGGGATCGGCCGGCCGTAGACGTCGATCACCACGATGGCAGTCGTGCCGTACGTCCCAGATCCAGGCGTCTTCTTTGCGGCGATGGCCTGGGCAATCGCCGTGGCGTCGCCCCCCTCGACCACCAGCGAGATGGAATGGGCCGGGATTCCATTGGCGTCGGTCGCGTTCGTGTCGTTCTCATACGCCGCCAGCCGCGTGACGCCTGCGATATTCGACACCGCCCCGATGATGCCGTCCAGGACCGTCAGGGACGGCAGCGCCGTGGACACCGTTTGCCGCTGGCGCAGTGCTGCGTCGCTCTCGATCGGCGCGCCTTCAGCAGCTGCGGCAGGGTTGGTTACCGACTGCCATCCAAGGGTCGGCGTGCCAATCTGGTTGATCGTGCCGGCCGCCGCCGATACCGCCCCGAGCGTCTGGCACGTGGCCGTCACCGTGATCTGGCCGCTGGGCGGAATGGTGATCGAAGCCGGCAGCGCCCACTTGTTGCCGTTCGTGTCCTTGGCGATGCCGTTGTTGATCGGCCGTCCCGCCTGCCCGACGACAACCAGGTCGGCGCTCGAGAACGAAGCCGCCTTCCTGGCAATGCCGTTGATCTTCACGTTGCTCGACAGCGCATCATCCTGCGCCGTGGCCGGGCTGAACGACCGGTAGATCGAGATCGCCACGGCGTTGGCGTCGTTGATCGCCGAAGCGAAAACTGCGAGAAGCTGGCCATCCTGGCTGTCCGCCTCAAGGTAGACGTCAGGCCCGTAGATCGCGCGGTACTGGTCCTGCAGGTATTCCAGCACTTCGGCGTACGTGGGCGCGGTGATGCCGCTGGCATCGATCGTCGGTGCGGTCGTGGTGATTGCCATTACAGAGTCGCCTCAACGGTGGTGGTGCCGTAGATAGTGCTGATGGTTGCGGTCACGCTCAGCGCCCGCTTCTGGGTGTCGAGCGAACTGGAATACGCCGTGATCTGCTGCACGCCCTGCGTGCCCAGGATCCGCTGCCGGATCGCCGCGTCGTAGGTGCCGTTGGTGTACTTGCCCAGAACCTCTGTGCTCCACGGCATCCCTTCCGCCTTGTCGAGGAACCATTCCCCGCGCAACAGGCGAAGCCGTGTGAGCACGGCCTGGCCAACCGCCTCGGGCGTGTCTTTGTAGAAGTCGGCATGCTGCCCACCAAAGACGTAGTCTCCAGTGGCCGATAGCTTTCGGTACCGCATGGGAATCCTCAGTTGACGTTGCCGCTATTGCCGCTGCCCGGCTGCACGCCGTTGTGGGTGTGGGTGTCGTCCACGCGCTTTCCATTCGCGGTGATCTGCCCGATGACGTTCAGCACCCCGTTGAACACAGCGGCGGCCCCGCTCACAGCGCTGCCTACTAGGCCGCCGACGAACGTCAGGAGCCCCGTGATCGTCACGGCCGCCGAGAAGGTCGACAGGGGGGCAACGACGTCGAAGCCTCCTGGCGCGACGATCTTCACCTTCTGCAGCGCCGGGTTCATCTCGATGTACGTCGAGCCGTTTTCCGAACGCAATTGCGTGGCCGTGGTGCTGACGTTCGGCAGCGCGCGCGGCTTCGATCGGAAGCCCAGCAGCACGAACCCGTCCGAGAGGTCGTGCATGCGGACCTCCGCCTGTTCCTGTATGCCGCCCGATTGCCACCACGCATCGATGCACCGGTTCGCAAATACAACCAGGCATTCGTCGCCCGGGGCGACCGGAAATGTCAGCGTACAATTGCCGCCAGATGGAAACTGCACGGGGCAATCGACCAGCATCGGCAGCGGCGTGCTGACGATCGAACCGTCCTGCTGCCGGACGAGCACCTTAATTGCAGGCTGTACAGCGCAGGTCAGGGGGAAATCGCCACCGCCCGAGAACGACTGAATAATCCCGGGCAACGCCGTCCACAACCCCGCGCGCATCCCATCCAACGCCTCCCGAAGGGCTGTTTCGGGATCGCCTGCTCTCTCTCGTCTGTCCATGGGTGTCGCTATGAAGAAGCTGGTACTGATCGCCGCTGTGCTTGCCCCGGCTCTGGCCACGGCAGAAGAGGCCTATGTCTATCCGTTCGCCGGCATGCAGGTGGGGCAGACCGTCAACAACCCCTTCCCCACCATCCTCTATCTGAAGAAGAAGTGCGAGCTGCCCCTGGTCCACGCCAAGGACATGCGCGCCTACGCGTCATACAGAGGCGTCTGGGACATCGGATGTTGGGGGAAGGACATCGACGGCAATGCGATCATCGTGGTGCCGAAGATGCAGACCAAGTCCATATCGCTCAGTGTCTTGCCGCTGGCGGACGTCCAGGCGGACCGCAACACCATGACCATCAAGGCGCTGCCCACCTACGGGCGCTAGCCGAACTTCTTGATCACGTTGTCCGGCGGTACCGCGCCTTTGTCTTTGAAGTGGTCAGGCAGCACCGTGACGTCGGCCGCCAAGCAGATCACTTCGGTGTAGTACTCGTTCCCCCGCGTATCGCCAGAGTGTTCCGCGATCATCACGTAGTAGAACCCGTCGTCTTGTAGTTTCGCCTGCTGCTGGATCCGCTCGTTCTGGGCCTGCTGCCCGACATTCAGGCTGTACTCGTAGCGCTGAACGCTGGCGTTATCGATATTGATCAGCCGGCCGATTTTGACGCTCGGGTTCAGCAGCATCTTGATCGTGATGCCGTTTTGGGTCTGCTCGGGCAGACCGACCATGCCTGTCTCGGCCGTTACCACCGGGATGTCGCCCGGCATGTACGAAGTCTCGGGCACCAGAATGACCCTGCCATCCTGGATGCTCCATACCGCCTGCTGCGTACGCGCCGTCCAGCGCATGAAGTCCCTGGCCATGCCAAACATCACTTTTCCACGCGGCAGCGGGTTCGTCGGCAGCTCGAGCGTATAGCCCTGCGTGACGCCGTACGGGTTCATGGCCGTGCAGGCGGCCGCCACGTGATCGCTCGCCGTGGACCCGGCAGCCAGCGTCGCGTTTACCACCGCGAAGTTGTAGGCCGAGTCACCATCCGCGGCGGTGATGTCCAGGTACGTGTCGGTCTGGCTTTCCCGGCCGCGCCGCACCTGCTTGATGGTGCCGTCGAAGATGATGCCGAAATTGCCCTCATAGCCGCCCTGCACAACCAGCCGCGTGAATTCCTTCTCGATCCTCTGCTTGGTGGTTTCGGAGACGTTGTACACGCGCACGCGGGCCGAGTTCGGCGTCTGCAGGTCGCCGCGGCTGACCTTGAACACGCACCGAAGTTCGGACAGCTCAATCGCAGCACCGCTGGATTGGCCGACCAGGATGGAGGCCTTCCGGTCATATTGCTTGGTACCCATCAGTCCGTCACCCAGAAAACATGCGAGCCAATGCCCAGGTCGTCAAACGTGGGCACGTCGTCGGGGTTAGCCGCACCCTGTACCCACAGCCGCCCGCCGAAGTTGAGGTGACGATATTGCCCCAGCAAGTCCGCACCGGTGACCAGCGGAACGCCGCTCACGAGCGGCTGATTGGTCGCGTCGGCGATGTCCAGCACCCAGCCTGCGCCGCCTGCGTTGCGGTATTGCACCGTCATCCGATAGTCCACGCCGCTCAGCGTCACCGTGAACCGCTGTGGATCCGGCGTCAGGGGGATCTCATAGAAGGTCGCCATCACATGCTCGTCGGTGGCACGGAACCGCCCGGCGCCGGCGTGGCCGGCGTCGCGGCCTTGGTGCCGGTGTTCTGGGTCTCGGCCGTGGCCTTCGGGTCAGCCTGGTCTTCCTTGGGCGGCAGCCGGGTCGCCTGCGTCTGCACGATCCGGATCTGCTTCAGCGTGGCCGTAACGCTTAACGCCTCTCCGGTCTTCTGGTCCTTCACCACGCGCAGCGACTTGAACAGCATGTCGCGGTACATGCGCATCGACGTCACGACGTCGAAGGGTTGGCGCGTCTCCTGCAGCGCCAGCAGCTGCGAATACACCGTGCTGATGTAGTCCGCCGACGGCAGGCCACCCCCCGTGAAGATCGATTCCAGCGTGCCGATCAGCGCGGCCAGGTCGGCATTCGACCAGCCACATTGGATCGTTACCTCCGGCTGCAGCTTGAACGCGTGATCGTTGATCTGCGCGCCCTTCTCGACCGGGTGCTCAGTGATCTGCAGTTCGTCCTGGTGCGCTTCCTCAAACGTGCAGCCGATCTTCACCGGGCCAATGGTCTTCGGCACCAGGGTGATGATGTCGAGGAAACTCACGAGATTACCCCCTGCATGTTGCGCACGATTTCGTCGTTCACCTGGCGTTGCTCGCTGGCGACAGCCCGGCCGGCGGCCGTGGGGTCCGACACGCCGTACAGGTTGATGTTGGTCTGCTGCTGCAGGTCGACGGCTGCCGAGCCGCGGCGCGCGGCCTCCAGGTCGGCTTGCGCCGGCCGCTCGTAGTAGCGCGACACGATTTCGCCTGCCTGTTGGGCATTCTGCGCTGCGCGCAGCAGTTGACCGGCGCGTTGCTCCGCGCCCTGTGTCAGCTCGTGGTTCACGAACTGCAGTTGTTCCATCAGGGACGAGTCGCGAATGTCCTTGCCGGCCCATGCCTTGAAATTTGCCTGCCGGTCCGGGTGCCATTGCGCGACGCCATAGGCACGCCCGTTGTCGCCGACGGCGCGGTGGTTCAGGTCGCTGCCGCTCTCGCGCTGCAGGTTGGCCACGATGCCGACCGCCTGGTCATGGTTCCAGCCCATGCGTTGGAAGAACGACACCGCGTCGATGGGGCCGTTGACGCCGCCACCGGCAGCAAGCGCCGCCCCGCCCCGCCCGGCGGCGCCGCGCCGGCGCGCCAGCTCAGCATCCTCGCCGTTGTTCAGGCCGCCGCTATGGAAGAGCAACGCGGCGGCGCCGCCGATCCGAGCTGCCCACGGCAGGAAGCGAGCCAGCCAGCCAGCGCCTGCGCCAGCAGCTGCGCCAGCACCAGCGGCACCCCCAGCAGCAGAAACGCCGCCGGCAGCCGCCGCAGCGGCATTGGCCGCGCCCAGCGCGCGCACCGCCGCGACCATCTTCCAGATGCCGCTGACGATTTTGAAGCCGCCCAGCGCGCCGAACGCGCCAACCAGCAGCATGATCTTTGTCGACCAGCCGTCCGTGGCCTTGTCCAGCTCGATGAACTGGTCGACCAGCCACGACAGGGGTGGGCCGAGCGCAGTGGCTGCGGCCAGGATCGCGGCGGCAATGTCTGCGGCACGATCAGCGATCTCGTCCGAATGATCTTCGAACCACTTCTGGAAGCGATCGAGCTGCGGCCCCACCTTGCGCAGCAGCGCGCCCTCCACCTTGATGCCGAAGTTCTCAAACGTGGTGCCCAAGCCCCGCAGAGCGACCATGAACTGGTGCGCGTCTTCGGCTGCCTTGTCCAGGCCGTTTTTCCGGGACATCTCCCGATACTGCTGCATGAACTTGGCGAAATCGCCATCGCGCATGGCCAGCAGCAAGTTCTCGTCGATGCCGAGCACGCTTCCGTACTGGCTGGCCAGCCAGGTCTGCTGCTTCGCCAGTTGCGCGCCGAGGTCGGACAGGATGTCGACCGTGTCGCGCAGCTCGCCGTTGGCGTTGCGCGTCTGCACGCCCAGCGTCGCCAGGTATCCCTCGCTGGCCGGATTGTTGCGCAGGAACTTGGCCAGGCTCTCCACCGCACCGAAGGCCGTCTCGGTCGAGATGCCCAGATTCCGCGCTGCGAAGTCAAACGCCTTCAGGCTGGTGGCCGCCGCGCCGGTGCGCTTCGAGACGAAGTACAGGTTCTCCAGCTTCGACGCCAGCGCCGAGACGCCCACGCTGACGGCCAGCGCTGATGCCGAGATGGTCGTCACCAGCTGCTTGACGCCCTTCGTGGCCTGCTCGACGCCGTCGCTGAACCTCTTCAGGCCCTTCTCGTCGACCTTGAAGCCCAGGGCGACAAGAAATTCACGGATGACGGTGCTTTGGGCCATTGCTCTGCTGTTCCAATATGCGGCGCGCGGCCGCCTGGTTGTCGGCCCGGACGGCCAGCGCGTCGTTCATCAGCGCGATGTCTTCAAGCCCCAGGGTGCCGTCGATCAGGGACTCATAATTGCACCAGCCCTCGGCAACCGGTGCCAGCAGCCAGTCCTCGCCGTCTGGCAGGTGCTTCAGCCAGCCTGTGCCACCGATTCCGGGCTGCTCGCTTGGCTGGTAAGCAGCCCTTGAATAAAAGGGCCGAGGTTGGCCACGATGACCTGCACCACCAGCGGCAGGATCACGGCCATGTCCATGTCCTGGAACATGAGCGTCTTCTGCTCGGGCGACACCACGCGGGCCCAGCCTGTGGGCTGCTGCCGCTGCACGGCAGTCAGGCAGTTGTCCATGACGTAGTCGGCATCAGCATCGTTCATGGCCGCAAGTGCGTCAGCAAACGGCTGCAGGACCTGGCCGAAGCCGTCGAGGTCTTGGGTCAGCGCATCCATCGCGCCGGCCGCGCCACCGCTCGTCTTGGCCAGCTTCACGAACACCGGGATCAGCGGCGGGATGATCGGCGCGATGCGGCGCGACACGTGGAACTGCTGTTTCGCCGTCAGGCGCCCGATCGAATAGGCGTTGCCGCCAAGTTGGATTTCACGGCCCATGGTCAGTAGGTCCCCAGCATTTCGTCGATGCGCACGCAGTCGAACACCCACTCGACCGTGCCGCCCTCGGTGGCATACGTCAGGTCTGGCACCTTCTTGAACGCGCATTGGGTTGCGGCGACGATGTCGCCTGCGACCGACTGCGACACGGTGAGCACATTCTTGCCCCACAGACGACTGTCGATACGCTGCGCGTTGTACAGCGCCATCAGGGTGCGGTTCACGGGCGCCGTCTTCAGATAACGCAGGGTAATCTGGCCCGAATTGTCGGCACGCAGGCTGTGCTGGCCGCTACCGTCCGAGCCAATAGTCATGGCGTTTTTGTCATTTGCCATGGCGACCGTAATGCCTTCCTCGGCCGTGGCCTCGCCGTAACCCAGCGAGAAGGCCCCCCCGGGCCCGACGATGGAAGCCTGTACATCGATGAACGAATACGTTCCGGACATAATTTCCCCTATCAGCGGTTCACGTTGACGAGGATGTCAACGGTGTGGATGGCGCCGGCTTCCTTCGCCGCAACCTGGAACGCCACGGACTTCCGGGCCTCGCGGTCGGCCTGCGACTGCAACGCGATCGGCGGCGCGTAGACGTAGTAGCCCTTAGCCAGCGTGTCGCCCTGCTTCAGCGCGCCGAAGCCATCGGAGTTCCAGACGCCCGGTGCCAGATAGCCGTTGTTCACAGCGGCCGCGCAGGCCGCTTCGATCGTCGTGGCGATCAGCGCATTGCCGGCGTCGGTCTGCGGTACCTTCGTCTGGCTCTGGTACAGCAGGTTGTACACATCGGTCTGGACGCGGTTACGGAACCAGATCGAGTTGTAGACCGAGTCGATGTAGATGCCGCTCGGCGTCACGCCGTACTGCACGATGGCCGTGTCGTTGTCGTACTCGACGAACACATTGCCCCGCTTGTCCTGCAACACGTTGGCCTGGCTGCTCGACAGGGTCTCCGGCACGATGCCCGGCTCCTGCTTGTACATCAGGGTGATCGTCGTGTTGTTGCCGTTGAAATTGGTCGTCAGCAACCGGCCGAACAGCGACGCTGCGGCGTACGGGCTGTTGCTCGAGTACTGCGCGAACGAGTACTTGTAACCCTTGGCCTTGAACCGGGACAGCAGGTCCGTCGTCGCGGTACCGTCCAGCGCCTGTGGCTCCTGCGTGGTGGCGCCGTAGATGTGGCGCTGATCCGCCTCGATCAGGTCGGCCACTGCGACGTGCTGGTCGTTCGTCAGCGACGTGTCGGCGAACTGGATACCGAGGAACTTGTTCGCGAAGCGGTCCAGGAAGATGTTGACGCACGCGTCCGGGGCCTCGGCCACGATACCGTCGACCGGAACCGAGGCCAGGCCACTGGTCATGCCCAGCATGGCCGAGATATCGGTGCCAGAGCCACTCGGCGTGGCGTAGCTGATCTTCGAGGCGGTCCCCGTGGTCGGCGAGGTGGCCACGAACTGGGTGCCGTTCCACACAAATCCGGCGCCGGCCAGCGCCGTCTGGATGATCGTGGCCACACCGTTCAGGTTGGTCACGCTCGAGAAGTCTAGCGCCGAGACCGTCTTCACGGTGGCGTCGACGGTCAGCTTGAACGAACCGGCCGTGACGGCTTTCCACACGGTGATGTCCTTCTGGGCGGCGGACAGCGCCGCGCCTCGCAGCGAGCCCGCCGTGGCGGTCTTCGCCCACCGGCCGATGTTGAGCTGCGACGGCTGGGGCGTCTGTTGGAAGTACAGCAGCGCGGCCAGGTATTCCGGCGCGGTGTTGCCGAAGTCGCTGCCCACGGCGTCGATGGTTCCGTACGAGCGCATGCGTTCGTTGGTGTCGATCACCGGCGAGGCGCCCAGGATCACCTCATTGTTGAGGTTGGCGCCCTGGGCCGCCAGCGGCGACATGTTGATGGAGACGTTGATCAGCCGCGATACCGGCAGTCCGTTGGACATAGTCATTCCTCTACTGGTGAATGTTGGTCGTCGCGGCCACCGGCGGCACCGAGTTGGTGGTGCTCTGCACTTCGGCGGACAACAGGTTGAGGACCGGATAGGTCCGGGTGAGCTTGCGGCGCAGCACCAGCGTCAGGTCATAGCGCCGGTTCCACTGCTGGTTGATGAGGGCCGGCACTGGCTGGATGTCGCTGGCGCGGACGAACTTCATCCCGTTCAGCGCCAGCTGCTCGCTGTTCTGCGGAATGGACATGCTGTCGGCCAGGCGCTGGGCGTACCCCTTGGCGCTCGGCCCGTAGAAGGAGCACATCAGGTCGATCTGCTGATGCCGGGTGTAGGTGTCGCTGCCGTCGCCGGCAGGGTCATGCTGAATGGCGGGGCCTGAGTCGTTCGTCTGCACGCTGACGCCCATCGCGCACCAGTTCTCGGTCGGCTCAGGCTGCGTCGGGACGGTCGGCTGCCAGCGCGGCCGCACCATCTCCCCGGGCAAGCCGGTCACCCCTGCGACCAGTTCCTGCAACAGGTTGTCGAGATCATCGTCGTCTGGCGGAACCGGCGCCGTCGGCGCAAGGTAGCCGCCGGTGGCGCTGGTATTTGCCATGGATTACCCCGAGAGCGGTTTCAGATCGCAGGTGGCGGCAACGAAGCCGCGCCCGAAATGGCTATAGTCGTTGACGCTGACCACGGTATAGGTTCGGCCCTGCCAGACCACCTCGTCGGCGCCCTGCCCTGGGCTGCCGTCCTTCAGGCGAAGCGGCGTATGCAGCGTGATCGAACCAGTGATCAGGCTGCCGTCCGAGCCGCGCTGCAGGATGTCGCCCTTGTCGCTGGTGACCACTGCGGCGAACAGCGTAGCCGTGGGCAAATTCTGGGCGCGGCCGTGCCCGTCGACTGTCTGCGCCATCCGGTTGCACACCAGGCCGGTGTCCATGAAGTCCGGATCGAGCAGCACGTCGACGACGTCGAGTAGTGCCATGGGTCACTTCCTTTTGCGTAGCACGTAGGTGATCGAGTTGCGGTACTGGGCGGTGTCGATCAGCGGCTTGGCCAGCTCAGTGCTGGGCTGCTGACCGGCGGCGCGGGACGCCAGTTCTTCCTTCGCCCCCTTCCGGCCTCGCCGCGCGCGGTTGCGCAGCGTTGCCTCGCTCAGCGCCGGGCCGATGCCGCTGCTGATCAGCGCTCGAACCGAGGACTGCGCAGCCAGGCCGGCCATGCTCAACCGCCGCTTTGCGCCGTCAATGTCGCCATCCAGCGCCGCTTCAACGCCCTTCTGCAGCTGAGGCAACGTCTTCGGCTGCGCAGCGGCGACGCCCGGCACCAGGTGTGGACGCGCCGGAAGATTGATCTCCGGCGCGCCGTTCTCCTGGATGTATCCGATTTCGGCATTGCTGAGCGGTGCGCCATCGTCCTTGCGCCCGGCGGTGCTGTCAGGCACGCCGACAAGGACTTGCTGGTCGACCAAGCCGTTGATGGACTGAAGCACCTGCTTCAGCCTGTCCACCTTCATGAAGCCCATGGGATATCCCCGATGGGCTGGCGCGGCTACAACTGCATGCCGCCTGCGCCCATCATTCTGGCGAGAGTGAGAAACCGGACACCGTAGGTCGTCAGGTTCCACATACCGGCGTCGTCAATGGTCGCTGCGCCGGTGTCGTAGCTGGCGCTGACCTTGTCGACTGCCTTGGAAGATTGCGGGCCGGTGACCTGGCCCGGGATGCCACCGACTTCAGCTGTCGCCTCGTCCCGTCGAGCGAGTACGAGGAAGTGCGCCGCGCAAAGCTCAATGCCCTGATCGGTCAGCACGCCCCATCGGCAGGGGTTCACCAGTGACGTCGCGATGATCAGCTGAAAGTCGATGGACGCGTCCGAGTACTTCGTCGCGTCGGCAAACTCCGGAAAGTCGGCTCTGAACTGTTCTGGTGTCATAGGTGGTTGGCTGATGCCCCTCGCGAGGCATCATACCCCCTTACTTCTTGCCGGTCTGCTTGGCCGCGGCGTCCGCCGCCTTCTCGCGCTCGGCGATAGCCACCTCGCGGGTGTCCAGCGCTTCGGCGCGGGCGTTCAAGTCGGCTTCGCGCTGGTCGGCAGCCTTCTCGCGGTCGGCGACCGTGCCGGCGCGCATGTCCAGAGCGTCCTGCCGTTCCTTCAATTCCTTGGCCTTCCCTTCCAGGAACTGCCCTGCGGAATCTAGGGCTGCCCGCTGCTCGGCCAGGTCACCGGCCTCCCCACCCGCCGCCGGCTCCTCGCCGATATGGGCCTTCACGAACCAGTGCTCGGCCACCGCCGGTGGCACGGTGTGGTTGCCCACGGGGAACTCGTGCTTCCCGCCCTCGTGCTGGAGCACGAAGGCCTTGCGAACGTAGATCTTCGGCATGGCGCGCTCCTTAGATGCCGTCGCGGTAGCCGATCAGCTCGGGGTACACCACCTCGACCACGCCCAGCCGGCCGAAGTAGGTGGTGAGCTGACGGATGTCGCGATATTCCAGCGGCGTGCGCTGAAGCGGCACCAGCGGGAACCGAACCTTGTCCTGCTCCTTGGTGTACGCCATCATGCGGTCCGCGTTCGCGACCCCGCGCTGGAACAGCCACTTCAGCGGCTGGATGTTCAGCGGCCGGCCGTTGATCGAGTTCGAGATCGTGTTCTGCTTCACGTACTCGAGGATGCTGATGTTGCCCGCATCGCTGACCTTGCGGCTGACCAGCAGCCCGAACTTGGCCGGTGGCAGGCGCAGCTCGGACGGGCATACCGCATAGGCGGACGCCGCCCACACGCTCGTCAGAAGCTCATTGACGTCCGCGACGATCTGATCTGGCGTGGCCGTCGCCCAGGTGCCGGTGGCGGCATTCGACACGTTGGTAACCGTCGCCGCATTCACCAGGCCGGTGACTCCCAGCACGGTATCGCCGATGTACACCTGCTCGTCGACGTCCATGTTGTGCTTGAGCTGCATGCCGGTGAACTTTTGCTGGTCCACCGGGCGCCCCAGCTTCTGGGCGGATTCCAACTCAGGGATGGTCCAGCCGATCTGCATGCCCCACAGCGTCAGCGGGCTGGCCGTCTTGCCGATGTCCAGCGCGATGCCTGCGATGGCCGAAGCGTCCTTGCCGATCCACGACTTGCCGTTCGGGGAAGCGCCGCCCGCAGCGGCGAAGCTGGAGTTCGTGAACGACGACGTCTCGTCGGCGATGGACACGTCCTCGCGCAGGTCGATATCGCGCGACCAGGTCACCGAGGCCAGCGGGCCGTGCAGCGTCTGGTCCAGGCGTTCCAGTTCGCCAATCAGGAAGGCGCCAGTGCTGTCGATCGTGCGGCTGTCGAAGGTCAGCATGCTGTCGCGCGTGCGGGCGCGGATGATCGCCGGGGCGTTGACCATGGCGATGGCAGCCGCCGCGGCCATGCGCGGGAGGATGATTTTGCTCATTCTGGGAAACCCCTTAGATGTTGTAGGAGATCTCGACGTTGCCGTTGGCATCGCCGGCGTTCATAAACGTGGCGCCAACAACCGCGATGGTGTTGGTGCTGTCCGCAGCCGCCTCGATGCCGCCGATCGGCTTGCCAGCGGCAGCTGCGGCAACCCGCACATACACCTGGCCACCAATGGCCGGCGTGCCGGCGTTGTTCTTGACTGTCATGTAGCCGCGGCGCATGACGTCCGCGACGCCGGTGGTCGGAGGCGTGGCCGTGCCGAGCGGCTCCGACCCGGCGCCGCCGGTGGTCGGGTACGGACGGACCAGCAGGCCATACACGGCCGTGGCGGCGTCACCGCCAGCGATCGGCACGAACTTGCCCGCGGCGATCTTGCCGAACAGCCCGTAGCCGGGGAACGGCAGCGCCGAGTTCAGGATCTGCGACTCGACGGTCGCCTGCGACTGGCGCGAGATATCCCCGGGGATGCCCGAGGCCATGCGATACAGGATTGCGTTGCCCATGTGGCACTCCCTTAGTTGGCGGACCGGTCGGCCCAGTACTTGCGGTTGGCTGCGTTGATGTCGGCGGCCGTGCGGGGCTTGCCGAAATCCTTGGTCTTCGCGACGCCGTCGTGCGTGCGCCCGTTGTTCTGTGCCTTGATCAGTTCGCTGGCACCCATGAACGCGGCGTGCACGAGCGCGGCGGGCAGCCTCTCGAAATCGGTCGTCAGGCCGCCGAGGAACGGCGTGATGGCGGCCTTGCCCGCCTCGGTCTGGTAGGCCAGGTCGAGCGCCTTGCGCTGGCACTTGCAGAGTGCGGATGCGCGGTCCTTGGTCGCCATCTTGGCGTCCAAGGTCGGCAGCTTGATGCCCGGCGCCAGGATCTCAGCGCGCGACGGGATGCTGGCCGCCGCGTCGCCGGTGTAGAGGTCGACTTCGGCCTGGCTGATCGTGGCGGCAGTGCCCGGGTCGGTCAGTTCTTCACCGCCGTCGCCGGTCTTGCTCTCCTTCTCCTTCGCCTCGCGGGCCTTCCGCTCTTCTTCCGATTCTTCGTCACGCGCCTCGATCTTGGCGAGACGGGAGTCCAGCGCCTTGACCGTCTTCAGGATCTGGCCCAGCGCGTCGCCGGTCTTGGCAGCGTCCTCCGCAGCTTCACGCTTCGCGCGCTCTTCCTCGGATTCCTCGTCCATGGCCTCGGCTTCCTTGGCCAGTTCCTCTGCGCCCTCGGCGTCTTTGGCCATGAACGCCGCGCGGATGCGGTCGGCGAACGTACGCTTGCCCTTGGGCTTGCTGTCAAAAGTCTTCATGTCTTCGGGTTCCTTATCGCCGATCGCGCAGCGCGGGCCACACCGGCCGCGCTCGACGAGGGCTACGTGGTTGACAACGATGTTCCGCTGTACCCCGCGGCCGGGTGATACCTGTTCGTAGTCCGCCTCATACCCGAGGCTGACCTCTTCGATGCCGTCCGTCTGGATCGCATCGATGGCCTGCTGATCGGTCACCATCAGGTCAGCGACCAGCAGGTCGTCGGCGATGCCGGTGCCGCGGCGCAGGTTGAGCATCGCGCCCTTACCGAGCGTGGCGAAGTTGGCGGGCGTGACGAAGTCGTCCGGATGGTCCAACGTCACCGGCTTGCCGATGCAGCTGGCCAGCGTCTCGGCACGGAACACCTCTTCGGGAGTCCGACTGATGCGGATCAGGCCGTCGGGGCCAGGCTCGACGGGCACCTCGCCCGGGCCGTACAACATCTCGCCGGTGCGCGCCACGGGCACTTCCTCGCACAGCAGGAAGCCCTCGGGCGTCAGCGAGCGCTTCGGGCCCAGCTTCTGTACTGTGTAGAAGCGCATATCAATCCTCGGAAATCACAGGTTCCGTGTAGCAGCGACAGTTCGGGAACTGGCCGGCGTGGCCTTTCATCCCGTCCAGCGTGGGCGGGTCATCCCAGGCGACGAACTTGCCTTCCATTTCACGATGCGAGTCGCGCACGTCACCGTCGCCGGACGTCCGCCAGAAGTACCCAGGCGAGCCGACATGCAGCGCGCGCGCCTCGGTCAGGGTCGACGCGGTGCGCGCGACCTCGGTCCGGGCGATCAGGTCGGCGCGGCTCTTGGCCACGTCGCCCGATGCCTGAATCGCCTTCGAGATCTCCGACGCCCTGGTGCTGTCCTCGATGCCCTCGATGATCAGCTTGTGCACACGCTTGGCCGCATCCAGCGGGATGGACTTGATCAGCGTCACCTGCTCGCCCATCAGGGCCTGCATGGCAGCGCCGGTCGGCGCCGTCCGGATCTCCTGCCGCAGCGCGCGAGACAGGTCGGCCGAGTACTGCATCCAGGCCTTTTCGTCCCGCCGGTTCACCTCGGTCAGCATCTCGGCCGCGGCTCGCTCGGCCCACGGCGTCAGCGCCTCGGCGTACCGCTGCAGCAACTGCTCAATCGTCGGCAGGACGCCGGGATCGCCAGGCGGAAAGCCATTGACCAACACGCCCACCTGCTGCGCGACCTGTCGGAGCTGCGTCCGATACACCCTTTCCGGTCCGCTTGTCCTTACCGGATTGCGGCGGCGCTTCCGGTCCGTTGTTCGGGTCATCAACATCAGGCAGTTCCATTTCCGGCACCGGGGGCGGCTCGTTCTCCGCGTCCTCGATCGCATCGTCCGTGATGCTGGTGAACACCCCGGTACTGTGGCTCGACTGGCGCAGTTCCTTCATGGCCGTCGGCTTGTCGACCAGGTCCGCGTCGTAGGCCTGCGTCACGGCCTCGGTCACCGTCTTGGCGTTCTGCGCCTTCTCGGTGTCGGACAGCTGCCACAGCGACGTGAAGCCGTAAGCGAAGCCTTCCGGCGGCGGCTTCCCAAGCTCCGACCGGACCACCACGTCATACAGCCGCGTGACGGGCGCGCGCAGCTTCCGTTCCTGCTGCTGCTTCGTGTTGTCGTAGTACGTCCGCAGGTCCGATTCGCCGGTGCTGTTCAGGCCGGCCGGCGACTGGCCGAACAGGCGCACCAGCGGGATGCCCAGGGCGCCGGACAACTGCTGGCCGAACTGCATCAGGACGCTGTCCAACCCGGAGAACTGGTAGGTATCCGTCTGCAGCTCGTCTGCCGCGTCGATCAGGGTCAGCCCCTCATTCGACTGGTACCGGCGGATGAAGTCGACGTTCTTCACCAGCGCTTCCATCGCCGGGCCGCCCATGGCGATGATCTCGCGCAGCTTGTCGACCTTGTACGTGCGGAGATGGGCTTTGTAGACCAGCTGGGCGGCGCCGATGGTGGTGCTATCGAACGCCACAAGCCGGTCAATCAACCGCTCGATGACCGACTGCCCCCAAAGGTTCTCGGCGATTTTTTGCCAGTACGGCAGGTCCACGCCGTCGATGCGCAGCACCCGGCTGTAGTGGATCCGCTGGCGCTTCAGCGCCATGCTGTCTGCCACCACATCGTAGTAGCGCGGCTGGCCCATGTCCGGACCCATCTCGGTGACCAGGTCCTCGAGCGACGGCTGCACCAGCCAGCGGTCCAGCACGTACAGGCCCTTGAACTGGTCTTTGCCGATGCTGTCCAGCCGCAATGGCGTGCGCGGGTTCTGCCCATCGATCAGCATCACCGCCAGCGCGCCGCCATAGAGGCGCGCCCACTTGATCGTGTCGTTCAGGCGGTCCCAGAGGCCCATCCGCTCGAAAGCGGCATTCAGCTTGTTCTGGTCGGACGGGTCCAGCTCGGCATCGATCTCGGTGCCCGCGCGCGTCATGTCGTCGGCAACCACGTCGACGGCCTGGCCAACGATCCAGCTCGACCGGTACATGGCCTCCAACTGCACGCGGTTGCGCGAAATGAAATCGAAGCCGTAGCTGAACTGCGACGCCTGGTTGTTGGTGCCCAGGCCCAGACGTGCCTCGAAGTTCTGGAAGCTGTCACCGGTCATCCAGCGCTTGGCACTCGCGGACGCAGCCACCTCGGCCCGGTGCGCACGGATCTGCGCTTTGCGTTGGTTACGGTTCATTGCTGTCCGAGTTTGGTCCAGATGTCCAGCGACCGGCCGCCGGCCAGCATGTCATTGATCGCGTCCACCATCGGATCGATCTGGTCATCGTGTGCGTGCGTGTCGTCAGGCGTGAAGGCGTCGCATTCCTGCGTGAAATCGCTCACCCACTCGGCCGCCTCGGGAATCATCACCAGACCGGCGTCGATGTAGCTGACCACGTCCATGACGCGCACCAGCTTGTCGCGGTGCCGCTCGATCCCCTCGACGGGGATGGTCCCCGACGCCTGGATGTCCTGGATCAGCCCGGTGCCGCTGGCCTTGTCCTCGACACGCATCTTTACGAGTGCCGCGCCGAAGTGGAAGTCGTACGGCAGGTGCTTGTTCCAGAAGTCGATGGCCTTCTGCCGCAGCTCGGGCGCCGGCCACTTCCCCCGGATCTGGTCGAGCAGGTAGATCCGACCGTTCTTCCCATGCCCCCAGCACTGCAGGACGCTGTAATCGTTCCGCTCGGCGGTCTTCTGTGCCGTGTCGGCATAGATGACGCGCTTGTGCAGTTCGGGCGCCACCGTGTACCGGCCGAAGTTGGCGCTGCGGATGATGCCGCCGCCCAGCGGGCTGGGGCGCTGCATGTACTGCCCGCTGAATACATACCGGTCAGCCTTCTCGCTGGCCAGCAGGTCGTCGAGCGGTTCCTTGTAGGGCCAGTAGCTGAACCGGCCGTCTTCATCCGCCTCGCCGTGCTCGACCAGCGTGCGGATGCGCTCGGGCAGCGCCTCGACATATTCGTCGGTGATCAGCGCCGGGATCTCAATGAATTCCCAGTCGCCCGGCACCTTGCCGGCCTTGATGAAGCCCGTCGGGTCTTCCTCGGCCAGCCGCTGCATGATCACGATGATCGGCGTGTCCGGGTTGGCCTTCCGGCTCTTCACCGTGGACAGCAGCTTGCGGTTCGCCTTGTCGCGGTTCGGCTTGCTGTACGCGTCCTCGACCTTCAGCGGGTCGTCGATGATGATGGCGCCCTGCCATCCTTCGGTCATGTGGCCCGCGCGGAAGCCGGTGATCTGGCCGCCGAGCGACACCGCGTACACGCCGCCGGCCTTCTTGCCGTCGGCGATGACGTTCCAGCGCTTCTTCGACTTCGCGTCCGGCGCGATCGACAGCGGCCACAGCTCCTGGAACTCGTCCGACTGGACAATCTCGCGCGCCGTCTCGCTGTTCAGCAGCGCCAGGTCATCCGAATACGAGATGTGCAGGAACCGCGCGCGCGGATTCACTGCCAGGCCCCGGGCGATCAGGTTGATCGCCACCAACTCGGTTTTCGACGAGCCCGGCGGGACGTTGATGACGACGTTCTTCAGCTCGCCGTCGATGACGCGTTGCACCGTGTCCGCGATCAGCACGTGGTGCCAGTTGACGCGGAATTTAATGCCCTGCCGGTGCTTGAAGAAGTACCGGCTGAAAAACAGGTGATCTCGCTCGCACTTCGCCTTCAGAACGGCGCGCTCGACGGACGGGTCAATACTCGTCTTCGAGTTTCGCGACAGCGGCTGCGACCTGTTTTTCATCGACGACGGTGGTTCGTTGCTCGACCGGCCCGCCGTCTTTGCCCGTCAGTTCAATGCCTGTGGCCGGCTCTTTCCATCCCGCCCGCACCTTCATCCAGAAGATGGCGGCGGCCACTGCGCCGTTGCCGTTGCCTCGCGCCTTCTTGAACAGCGATTCGGCCACCAGCGCGTTCGTCCGGTCCACAGCGGTGTCCAGCTCGGCGCGGAAATGCACACGCAGCGTCTTGGGCGTCATGGGCTTGCCCGTCTGCGGGTTCACGATGCAGCTGGCGATGTACTCGTGCGGTGCACCGAACCCGGCCAGCGAGCTGACCAGCCTGCGGTCTTCCTCGGTCGGCTCGAAAGGTTTGCGTCCCGCCATGGGTATCACTCGTCAGGTTCGGGGAACAAATCATCCGCCAGCACCACGTCACCGCACGCCGCCAGGGCACGCTTCCAGTCGCCCTTCACGAACACCAGGACATTCTGGTGAACCTTGCCCAGCTTCCGGCTGGCCGCGAACTGCTTGCCCGCGCGGATGGGCGCGCTGCCCAGCGCGGTCAGCAGGATGGCTTCGTTGTACAGCCGCATGCCGGCATCGATGAACGTGTCGATCGTGTCCGACACGAAATTCCGATACGGGCCGGTGCCGCGCTTCTCGCGCACGTCGCCGACCACGAAGCAGGCGAATCGGTCACGCTTCAGCAGGCTGACGGCGCCGACGATCACCTCGCGGTAGGCCTCCATGAAGGCCGGATAGTCCATCGTGGACAGGTCCGCCGGATCGTCCGAATACCGTTCCAGGTCCGCATACGGCGGGCACGAGAACAGGAAGTCGGCCTCGACATCGGGCAGCCGCCGCGCAATCTGCCGGCTGTCGCCCACGTGCCAGGCTGGCGCGGGGTCTTCGGTCTGCACCAGGTGCAGTTGGCCGCGGTTGGCGTCCACCTGCTCGGCGCGCAGCTCCATGCCCACATACGGGCGCCCGAGGCGCGCCGCGACAACGCCGCGCACGCTGCCACCGGCGAACGGGTCAAGCACCAGGCCGCCCGGCGGGCAGAACCACCGATAGGCCAGCTCGCATAACACCGGGTCGAAAATGCTGGTGCGGTGCTGCGGCGCGTAGCCCTGCTCGGCCTTCTGGTGGTCCGACGCCGACGCATAGGCCGGCGCGTCGCGGCCCAGCTCGGACTGGATACCCAACCCCAGCCATGCGGCCTTGCGTTCCTGCCACGCCACGTCGCGTGCGTTGAGCGTGCTGAAGGGCGGCACCATGAACTGCTCGGCCAGCGTCCGGCGCTGCGGGCCAGGCGCCGGGCCCGGTGGGTCCAGCAGCTCGCCCAGCTCGTCCGGTGTGAAGCCGAGCACCGTCAGGTCGAACTCGGCGTCGCGCAGGTCCACCAGCTCGGCGGCCAGCAGGTCGACATCCCAACCGGCGTTCTCGGCCAGCTTGTTGTCCGCAAGGATGTACGCGCGGCGTTCGTCCGCCGACAGGTGCGACAGGTCGACCGTGGGCACCTGGCCCGGCACCGGGCAGTTGGCGATGGTCTCGCCAGACGCCCACATCTGCGTGGCCGCTTCCAGCCGACCGTGGCCAGCCAGCAGATCGTCGCCGGCGGTCAGCGCCGGGTTGGTCCAGCCGAATTTGCGCAACGAAGCCTTGATCTGCTCGATCTGGCTGGCGCTGTGCGTCCGTGCATTGCGCTCATAGCGGACCAGCTCGTCGGCCGCGCGGTAGCGGATTGTGAGCTGATCGGCTTTTTTCATACGCGGTAAAAATTCGGGGGAAACTATGCGCCTTTGCTACCTGAACAGCATCAGGCCTGTGTACATCAGCGCCGTGTGTAGCGGCATGAGCACGATGGCAGCAACAACCACAATCGATATGCGTCGCCAATCCCAGAATGGACCGGACCTGTTTTTGTCTTTCAGGAAAACAAGGGTTATGGAACCGAACGGCAGAAGCGAAGCCACTATGCCCAGAGCGCCGCTATAACCCTTCCCCTTCGCGAAGTAGAAGCTGGCGTATGCAAACGCCAGAACGGCAAGGCCCAGGGAGATAGACCTGACCGCACTAGGAAAGCTCACCGAAGCCTCGATCGAGACCGGTAGCACGCTCAGGACTACCCGTGGGGCAAGCGCCAGAAGCATGAGAAGCAAACCAGCAATTGTCTTCGTGCGAAACCGCTTCTGCTCCAAACGGTAAGTCAGCATCGCCACGTAGACCAAGATTGCGAGGGCAGCATAGATAAATATTGCCGCAGTTCCGTATAGGAATCCAATGTCCATTACAGATCTCTTTTTCGAAATCGAGGACTCTAGCAGCGGCGGACTATCCTCACAACAAATGAAAAAACGCCCGGAACGGGTGGCCGGGCAAACCACCTGGGACGGTGGAGGAGACAAGCGGGGCGGCCTGCGAATCAGCGTCAAAAATGCAAAAAGCCCGCTTGCGCGGGCTCTGGACGTAATTCGCAGGTGTATCGAATGAGGGGCATTTTTGTGCACGAAATGCACAATGTCAAGAAAAATTCGAAAACGGCTACGCTTCGGCCTGCTCTTCGAGGGCAACCATCCCGGCTGCCATGAGTCGCCCATCGATGGCCAGCCAGGCCACAGACTCAACGCCGGGCGCCGCCATCAGCCCCTTCTTCCGTTCGCCTTCGATCCACAGCTTCAGCTTGGCGTTCTGCGCGCTGACCGTGTTGCGGTGCGCACCGCAGTCCTCGGCGATCTGCTGCAGGTCGACACGGACGCCGAAGATCTTCTCCAGGATGGACCGCCGCACCCGGTAGTGCGAGAACGAGCCAGACAGCTGCTGCATCGCGCGCTCGGTCAGCCAGACGATGGCAGCTTCCCATTCCGGGTTCGGGCGCCGGGCCGCGCAGCATGGCCGGCCGCAGTCGCAGACGACGTCGCGCGGCGCACAGCGCGCGGTGAGCACCGCCTGGTGCAGCTCGGGCAGCATGCTGAGTTCGAGACGGACCATGCCGGCCTGCGCGGCGCCGTCAACGCCAACCAATCCCTTCCCCGAGCCGATGGCAGGCGTCATGGCCTTGTTCATAGCCGATGCCTGGTACTGCTGGCCCGAGTAGTTGAACGCGAACACCAGCGCCGCGTGCGAGCTGTCGAAAAGGCGTTCTTCCATCGTGTTTTCCCCGGTCACATTCATTCCTTCACGCCGCCTGTAGCGGCAACTGTTCCACGCTAACCTGCACGCATGGTGACGTGCTGTAGCGCTTGCTGATGCGGTATTCCACTGCCTGGGCGTCGTCCAGCCAGACGATGCCGTTCATGCCGTCCTTCACGGCCTTGAGCACGTTGTCGGCGTCCGGCTTCTTGGTGGCTGCCACGAGACCCGCTGCGGCTTCGCGCTGGCGCTTCTTGGACCAGCTGGTCGGGATCTGCAGGTTGATGTCCAGCCATAACTCGACCGGGCCTTCGATCGGCGGCCGGCCCGACATGGCCTGTGTGGCGAAGAGCTTCACCAGGTTCTCGTAGGTGGCGGTCTTCTCGGGCGTGTAGGTCCGGACGAAGCCGCCCTGCCGCGCGAACTTGGGCCGGCCCTTGGCCACCGGCTGTCCGGGGATGGCGAACACCACGCGGCGGAGCGGCCGCGATTCGTCGAAGAGCGATTGCACCGTCATGCCACCACCTGCCCCGGCGCCACGCCGTACATGAGCCGGTACACACGCTCGAACTCGCCCGGGTTCATCCGCTCGGCCTTGCTGACCTCGCGTTCCATGAGCCGCTGGTCGCCCGACGCGGCGATGACGCGCAGCCGGAACCAGATCGCGTGCTCGTCCGGGTCGCGCCGGACGCCCAGCTCTTCCGCCTTGGCCTGAACGCCTTCCGGCGTGGCATCCCAGTCGGTCGCGGGCGGCGTGCCGCCCTTCTGCTCGGCCATGGCCTCGTCGAGGAACATCTCCAGGAACCCCGGGTTCACCGGCGACGTGTCCCTGTCGGCATCCCTTCGCGCGCACGCGAGGGCATGAGCCCGGAGCAACGCCGGCACGCCGATGCAACGATCTGCAATCCGGAGCAACGCCTCGTGCGCGCGCGATGACAGCCGCAACGCCCTGCCCTTCTCGGCCTCCAGCTGCACCAGCAGGTCGCCCATCGCGTCAGCGGAAAGCGGCGGCGGCGCGGGGTTATCCACAGGGCCCACACCGTGTGAAGTACCTACGCCGCTTGAAGTAGGTATGGTGTTATGTGACTGTGACTGTGACTGTGACGGTCTATCGTTTTGCCATGGCTGTGACGATGGGTCTGCCATCCCATTTGCTATGCCATTTGCCATAGCATTTGCCACCTCTTTGTCATCCGGTTTGCCACCTTCTTTGCCCCAGCGCTTGGCAGCGCCTTGCTTCCCTGCCTCGCGCCGTTTGTTACTGATCAGGCCGGCCCGCTCGCGTTCCTGCTCGGCTCGCTTCTGCACCAGGCGGCCGTCGACAGGCGTGAACAGAGCCCGGATCTTCGGCGCGTGCTTGCGCCACTGCGACACGGAAAGCTTGGCGATCGTGGCCAGCTCTTCATCGTCGTCGAGTGGGGGCCCGTTGCGCCAGTAGTCCATCAGGATCAGCAGGTAGGCGCCGTGCTGCTCTGTGGTCAACCGAGACGTGTCGGCCAGGTAGTCGCCGATGTAGAGCGGCATCCAGGTGTCGTTCTTCTTACTCATCTCAGCAACCCCCACAACACTGAGCCCACCACCAACAGGAACATCCACACGGCAACGCTGAGGGTGATCACCTCGTCCATCACGCCACCTCCAGTCCCTTCCGGGCGAGCGTGCGCAGCGCCTGGTATTCGTCGCGGGGCAGGCAAACCATGCTGTCATCGCCGGGCGCGACGACATCCAGCTCGAGCACTTCGAACAGCGTGCAGAACTCAGCGAAGCTCAGGCGGTGCCCGCTGTTGTTCAGGAAGCGCGAGAAGTTCGTCGCTTCGACGCCGATGCGCTCGGCCACCTTCTTCTGCGTGAGCGGAGCAACGCGGTTCAAGACCATCGATTCCAAGCTAGGCATGCGATGCTCCAATGTGCTCGATCGATTCCATAGGATTGACCCCAACGAAACAACAAAGCCGGGCGCCACGGCGGCCGGCAAAAATGAAATGGGAAACGGGTGCTACTACCTGATGCCGGGCAGCATGGCGGCGAGATCGGCGCGGGCGCGCGCGCAGGCCCGGGCGCGGAACAACAGAAAGCGACTGCACACGACGCAGCATGGTCATACCCCCGGTGGGGCCGCGCTGGGCCCGTTCAATAAAGCGCGGACACGCCGCGCAGCTATTAATGACCGCCCGACGCCCTCACAAACGCCCAGTCGACCTTGTCGTTCAACTCTTCGCAGGTGACCGAGCCATTGGTGATGCGCTCGATCACCGGACAATGTTCGGCCGGCACCTGCCGCCCCTCGTCAGTCCATTGATGGACCGCGCCTTTGGTGACGCCGAGAAGCTTGGCCAAGGCCGCATAGCCCCCTACCAAATCGGCCGCACGCTTAACTGGGTGATCGCTCATGATGGAAAATCAGTCCGAAATTGCGAGTAAGTATAGAGTATCTAGACATTCAGGTAAAGAAAACATAGACCTTTCGCGTCTAGATTCTCTGTACTATCGCGCGATGGAAATAAAGTCTTGGATCCGTCTCGCCCGCAAGAAGGCTGGCCTCACGCAGGAACAGCTGGCGGAGAAACTCGGCCTTACGAAGGGGAACATCTCGGCCTGGGAAAATGGCCGGCACGAAGCCAGCTTCAGCCAGCTTGAGGCAATCGCAGAACTCAGCGGACTTCCGATAGGTCACGACGCGTCTGCGCCCGCGGTTGGAGCCGGCAACATGATGGCGTGGCAGAAGGAGGACGCGGCCCGCCTGAGCGCACTGTTTGTGCAGCACCGCGGCCGGCTCAGCGTCGACGAATTCGGCCGCAGGTACGAGATCGGACCAAAGATCACGCAATACCTGGCCGGCCAGATACCGCTTTCGATGGAGGCGGCGATCGGCTTCGCCCGTGGCCTCGGCGTCGAATTGAAGGCCTTTAGTCCGCGACTCGATGCCGAGCGAAATCTCCCCGCTGCGGAAGCCAGCGGCATTGTTCGCTTGCAACCAGGGAGCGAAGCGGGCACGACACCGGCCGCCCGGTTACAGGCTGTAATGTCCGAACAACACTTGGACGTCGCAGGCCTCGCAAAGCTTCTAGCCGTTGAGCCGGCAGTGGTACGGTCTCTGCTCGAACCCGACTCCCCCAAGCTGGGCCTGCACCATGCGGTGAAGCTACAGGAGGCGTACGGCTACAGCCCGAAGTGGCTGATCAATGGCCAGGGCGATCCGAAGCTCAGCGGTGCGATCGAGCCAGAACTCGACGAGCCGTCCCTCCCGTTTGATACGTTCCAAATTCCTGACGACGCATTCAGGAAGATCCCCGTTAGAGGCATGGCGCAGTTAGGTGACAACGGACACTTCGTGGACGTCGAGTACCCCGTTGGGCACGGCGACGGCTACGTCTTCTTCCCAACCAAGGACCCCGACGCGTATGCGCTGCGCTGCAACGGCGAGTCGATGCGGCCGCGGGTAAAGCACAACGAATTCGTGGTGGTCGAGCCGAACACCCAAGTTCAGAACGGCGATGAGGTCCTGGTCAAGTCGCAGGATGGCCGCGTGATGGTCAAGGAACTGGCCTATGTCCGCGATGGCATCGTCCACCTGTCGTCTGTGAACGAGAAGCACGGAATGCTGCGGATCCCGCAGGACCAGATTGAACGAATGCATTTTGTGGGCGGTATCGTTAAGCGGTCCGCTTGGCGCCCAGATTAAGCGAGGTCGAAATGACTGATCGAACCCCTGACGACGACACCGACATCAGCAAGATCTTTAAAGATGCACTTGACGCCGATGTTCGTCGAATTATGTCTGGACAAGTGAGGGCCTTGAGCTCTGTAAACGCTAATCTGTTGATTCTATTGGTGAATCTCTCTAGTTTGCTGGTAGCAAAAGGCATCCTTACAAAAGAGGAGATTGAAGAACTCGCAAAGCCGCACCTAGCTGCGCAGCCCGGCGACCTTGTGGAACTTCATAAGATCCGCGAATCGACTTTTCAAAACTACCTCCGAGGATTGGAGGTAGTTAGCGCTTCCGTGTCCGAAAGAGGCAAAGACAATGGCTGACGGTGAAACCGATTGGGCGAAAGCCGCAGTCGACCGCATGATCAGTGATGTAGCGGGGCAAGAGAATCGGCATTCGCCGCCGGAAATGCGGCCAGGTGTGACATGGTGGAGGCCCGACCCCGCCGAGCTTATTGGTTCTGTGCCCCCCGCCTTCTATGGCGGTGGGGACCCCATTGTAGAGATGCCTTCGGCACAGCATAATGAGCTTATGAGCGACGTTACACGTGCAGAACTCGACGCAAAGCTGGAAGCCATTGAAGCTAGGATGGACGCTCGTGTTGCGTCGATTGAAGGCAAGATCGATGCAATGCTTACCAAAATGGACGGAAGGGATCACCTTTACGACCAGAAATTTTCCAGCGTCGAAGACTCTCTAAAGGACACTCGGGCAGCGATCAGCAACCTTAAGACCACGACCATCGTGACAGCGGTCGGCGCTGTACTTACTATCGTCCTGGGTGTTGCGGCATTTAACGCAACTGTTCTGTCGAATATGGTTGCCTCATTCGAATCAGGCAGAAACACGGCTGCATCCTTGGAGCACACAGCACAGGAAATCAAAACCTTGCAGGATCGTATCGACAAGCAAACGCCAAAGCCATAACTCCTCGCTCCAAAGCCCGCCACCCCGCGGGCTTTTTGTTGCCTACTGCGGCCGTTTCAGTGCCGCGACCACCCTCTGGTCCAGGCCCGCACGATAGAGCGTCGCACCGGCCCGCGTAAGCAGCGCCCTCTCCTTTCCCTGGATTGCCGGATCGCACAGCAGTATCGCCAGCCCGGCGATCACGTCGTCAATCTCCAACTCCACATCGTCGTCGAGCGCCATCTGCTCGAACTCTCGGATCACGTCATCCGGTCCCATTTGTCGGTTCTCCGCTCCTAGATTGCGGCGAGTCTACCGCGCACGCCTGAAGCTCGGGTATAGAAAACATCGACAATGTATAGATTCACTTGACTTACCAAGTCTAGTGAATCTATACTTTTTCCACGCCGCTGACGTTCACAGCGGTTCGCTGGAGACAGACGATGCCAAATGCCATTCCCCTTGCTGCCGCGTACCAGCATGCGCACGACGCGCAGCAGCGCGCCGCCGGCGGCCAGGTGGTTTCCGTCCGCACCCTGGTGCGCGAGTCGGTGACCCGGATCCACGGCCGCGACCACTTCGAGTTCCGCGGCGCCACCGAGGATTCGGTCTACGAGGCCGCGCTCGACCGCAAGAACTCCCTCGACATCTACCGCTCGCCGGCCATCGCCTACCGCTACTGGGAAGGCGACGAGTACGTGGTGATGGTCCGTTGCTTCGGCCTGGACTGAGCCCGGCCATGAACCGCGACTTCTTCCTGACCGCACTGCTGATCTGCACGGCGCCGCCGCTGGTGGTGCTGGCCGCCACCCTTTTCAGCCGGGGGTGGCAATGACGCGCCGTCCGACCACCCGCCGCGCCATCGTCGAGCTGCTGGCCCTCTGGGTCGGCACCACGCTTGCCATGGCGGCCTTGTTTGCCGTCTACCACCTGGCCACCGCCGAGCCGAGCCAGCCCGCAACCACCACGTCCAGAAGCGCCACGTGAATCCCGAAATCACCTGGGAGGCTTGGCTGCGCGCGCAGCGCGCCGCTGGCTTCCGCCCCACCGGCCGCCGGCTCGCCAGCGGTGAACCTGAACTGATCCGCATCCACTGAGGCCGTCACCCATGAACATCGTCACTATCCGCGCCAGTTCGCTGGCCGAACTCTTCGACTGCCCGGCGCGCTGGGAAGCGAAGCACATCCTGGGCATGCGCATGCCGTCGGGTGCGGCCGCGCATCTGGGCACCGCCGTCCACGCCAGCACCGGTCTGTTCGACCAGGCCACGCTCGACGGCGCGCCCATCACCGCCGACGACGCCGCCGGCGCGCTGGTCGACACCATCCGCGACAAAAACGCCGAGGTCGATTGGGACGAGACCAACCCGGCAGACGCCGAACGCATCGGCCTGGCGCTGCACTCACGCTACTGCGTCGAGATCGCGCCGCGCCAGCACTACATCGGCGTCGAGATCGCCTGCGACCGTCTGGAGATCCCCGAGCTAGGCCTAGCGCTGACTGGCACCACGGACCGCGTGCGCACCACGACAGACGGCGCAGGCATCAGCGACTTGAAGACCGGCGGCCGGGCCGTGGGCGCTGATGGCGTCGCCGTCACCGCCGGGCACGGCCCGCAACTGGGCGTGTATGAGCTGCTGGCCGAGCACGCGATGGGCATCCCCATTAGCGCGCCGGCACAGATCGTGGGCCTGAACACCGGTAAGACGGCTGCCGCGCAGCGCGTTGGCGTGGGCGAGATCGCCTCCCCGCGCGCGGCGCTGCTGGGCACCGAAGAACAGCCGGGCCTCCTTCAGCACGCTTCCCGCCTCATTCATTCCGGCGCCTTCTACGGCAACGGCAAGTCGGTCCTGTGCTCGCCGAAGTACTGCCCGCGCCACGCCACCTGCCCCTACAAGTCCTGACCACAAATTTCGAAATTTCGAAACTTCGAGAGATGACCGCTATGTCCGCAACCGCCACCCTTGAACAAATGCGCGCGCCCGCCGTGCGCGAAGCCGCCCCTGCACCCGTCGTCACGATGGGCTTCGGCAGCCTGCAGTCCTTCGAACTGATGCAGCGCGCCGCCAACCTGCTCGCATCGTCCACCCTCGTGCCTGCGGCGTACCGCAAGGTGATCGAGAAGTTGGACAAGTATGGCAACGTGAAGGAATCGCGCGAGAACCCGAACGCGCTGGCCAACGCCGTCGTCGCGCTGAACATGGCGCAGCGCATGGGCGCGGATCCCCTGATGGTGATGCAGAACCTGTACATCGTCGAAGGCCGGCCGTCCTGGTCGTCGCAGTGGATCATCGCCGCTATCAACGGCAGCGGTCGATTCTCTCCGCTGCGCTTCGATATCAAGGTGCTGGGCAAGAAGAATGTCGAGCGCACCGAAACGGTCTGGGAAGGCGGCAATCGCACCAGCGTCACGAAGAAGGTCGACATCCTCGACAAGGTCTGCATCGCCTGGGCCATCGAGAAGGAAACCGGTGAGCGCCTGGAATCGCCGGCCGTGTCGATCGAGATGGCCGTGAAGGAAGGCTGGTACACGAAGAACGGCAGCAAGTGGCAGACCATGGACGAGGTCATGTTGCGGTACCGCACGGCCAGCTTCTTCGGCAAGCTCTACGCCCCCGAGCTGCTGATGGGCCTGCAGACCGTCGAGGAAGCGCAGGACATCATCGACCTGAACCCGGACGGCTCGTACTCAGTCGCCAGCGCCTCAGTCAACGAACTGCGCGGCGCGGCACGCACCGCCGCGGCCCAGCCCGCCGAGGTGGTCGAGCACCCCGAGGAGCCGGCGGGGGCGACGGACGACAACCAGTCGCCCGACGATGCAGGCGACGAGGACGGCGGCCAGCAAGCCGACCTGATTCCGGCTGACGAAGGCAGCCAGCAACACGGCGACAGCGCACCGCTCAGCTTCAAAGACGTGAATCGCGAGCTGTTGCAGGCGCAGACCGTCGAAGACCTGGACTTCGCCCGCAGCCAGATCAAACAAGTGGTAGGCGAAGCGGAACAGGCCACGCTGCACCAGGTCGCCTCGCGCCGCATGCGCGAGCTGACGCAGCCGGCAGAGGATGTCGCGCCGGCGCAAACGACCACCCGCCGCCAGCGCGCCCCCATCAACGCCGACTGAAACACCTGTGAGAGAGGACTGCCCGCGCGGACGGCTGTAGCGCGGGAGGAAGAACAGCGCCGCGCCGCCGAATGCCGAGGCGCGGCCCGAACGCAGACACGTACACCAGGACACCGAAATGAGCCAATCGCCCGAATTCAAAGCCACGATGAACATGACCGCCAACACTCTCGGCAAGGACCTGCTGTCCGCCCTGGTGCTGGAAATGAAGATGATGCCCGACACGTGGGTGAAGCTGTCCGAGAAGAAGCAGAACGACGTCATCGACCGCCTGCGCAGCCGCGTAGATGCGTCGGTGAAGATGGCGGTGCACCTGATCGCCGCGAACGGCCGCACTGTGGTCCAGGGCGATCTGGACAAGATCACCATCAAGGACGGCGCCCAGGCGCTGATCAAGATCGGGAAGTCGGTGTCTGCCCTGCATGAGCTGGCCGAGGCTCAAGGCCAGGCCGTGCTGCTCGTGCTGAGCGGCGGCGAAAGCCAGTACACCCGCGGCATGGACGAGGTGCGTGGCGAGTCCGACCAGCGCGCATTCGAGATGGGCCGCGAGTACACCAGCAGCGATGGTGATGGCATGCCGGACGCCGATGCGCCTGGGGATGACGGCGTTGTCGACGTCGACGCCAAGACAGTCGCTATCGAGCATCAACCACTGCAGGAAGAGCTGGATGCCGCCTATCAGGCAGGCCGCGATGCAGCTGCAGAAGGCAAGCCCGAGAGCGACTGCCCGGTGATGGCCGGCGCCCTGTGCATCGAGTGGGTGAAGGGCTGGAAGGATTGGCACGACGAGCACCCTGAAGAGGATTCGATCTACGCCGACGTCGAGGCCTTCGTCATTGCGAAGCAGCGCGTATCCATCACCCAGATCCAGCGCCACTTCACGATCGGCTACAACCGCGCCGCGCGTCTGGTCGAGCGCCTGGAAGCCAAGGGCGTCATCAGCGCGGCTGACGCGGACGGCCAGCGCAAGGTCCTGAAGAGCACCGAAGACCAGGAAGGGTAAGCAGCCATGAAGATCACCGCCATCCATGCCCGCAATTTCCTCGGCCTCCGGGCGGCCGACATCATCCCGGCTACGCCGGTGTCGCTGATCTGCGGCCCGAACGGCGCGGGCAAGTCCAGCCTGCAGGAAGCCGTGCGCATGGCCCTGACCGGCGAGAGCGTGCGCGTGGGTCTGAAGAAGGAATACGGCCAGCTGCTGCACGACGGCACCGAATCGGGTTCGATCGTGGTGTCGGCCGGACCGCAGGCCAACAGCATCGCCCTGCCCTCGGGCAAGCTGACCGCCGGGCTGCAGGCTGACCCGCGCCTGCCGTACGTGCTGGATGCCCAGCGCTTCGCCCGTCTGGAGGTCAAAGAGCGCCGCGCGTTCCTGTTCGACCTGATGGGCCTCAAGCTTGGCACTGACCTTGTCCGCGAGCGCCTGGCCGCGCGGGGCTGCAACCCGAAGAAGATCGAGGCCGTGCTGCCGCTGGTGCGCGCCGGGTTCGACGCCGCCGCGAGGGAAGCCCAGACCAAGGCCACGGCGGCCAAGGGCGCATGGCGCGCCGTCACTGGCGAGACCTATGGGTCGGTGAAGGCCGGCGACTGGAAGGCCGCTGTGCCGGCCGGCGCGCCCGCCCCGGAAGACGTCAACGCAACGATCTCCGAGCTGCAGGCTGACATCGCCGAGGCGTCGACCGAGGCCGGCGACATGCAGCGCCAGCTGGGCGAAATGGACGCCGCCGCGCGCCAGCGCGCCACCCGCGACACGAAGATCCGCGAGCTGGCCGACAAGGCGGCCGGCCTGGCCAAGGCCCAGGATTCCGTCGACCGCGCCCAAGCCGAGCGCGATGCCTTCCTGCCCAAGGTCGAAGCCATGCGTGCGGCCGCCGGCGGCAAGTCGGCGGGAATGCCGTGCGCGTGCCCCGAATGCGGCGTGCTGCTGCAGTACCTGGCCGGCCAGCTGGCCCTGCGCGAGCCTACGCAAGCCGATCCGGAAGCGGCCGGCCGCCTGCCCGAGTACGAGCGCAGCCTGACCGTGCTGGAAAACGCGCTGAAGAGCCGCACCGCCGAGCGCGATGGGGCGAAGAATGCCGCGACGCAGCTCGACCTGCTGCGCAAGGACGCCGCGGCCGATACCGGCGACGACGACGCGGAGCTGCGGAAGACCGTGGAGGCTCAGCTGGCCAACCTGCAGGCAGCCATTGCGGCGACCGGCAAGGAACTGGAAGACGTGCGCGCAGGCCAGCGCGCCGTCGCGCAGGCCGCTGAGCAGACCATGCAGGCCGCGCAGCACCATGCCGACGTGGTGGCATGGGATGCCTTGGCCGAGGCACTTGGCCCGAGCGGCATCCCCGCCGAGCTGCTGGCCGAGGCGCTGGACCCGATCAATGAGCGCCTGGCAGCCATGGCCAACCTGTCGGAATGGGCACGCATCGGGATCGAGGCGGACATGTCCATCACCGCCGACGGCGGCCGCCCCTACGCCTTGCTGTCCGAATCGGAGAAGTGGCGCGCCGACGCAATGATCGCCGAGGCCATCACGCACCTGACGGACCTGCGCCTGCTGGTGCTGGACCGTGCTGACGTGCTGATCGGTGCCGAGCGTGATCGGCTGTTCTGGTGGCTCGACGACCTGGCCGCCGACGGCGCTATCGACACCGCCCTGGTGTTCATGAGCCTCAAGGCGCCGCCCGCCGGCATGCCGGACGCCATCACGCCGTTCTGGATCGAAGACCACGAGGTCGGCACGGTACGGGAGGCAGCATGAACACCCAACCGCAACGCCGGATCATCCGGCTGCCCGAAGTCTGCGAGCGCGTAGGCCTGGGCAAGACCGCCATCTACGGCCGCATCAAGGACCACACGTTCCCCTCCCCGATCAAGCTCGGCCGCGCCAGCGGCTGGGTCGAGGAAGAGGTGCAGCAGTGGGTCGACGAGCAGATCGAGGCCTCGCGCGGGAAGCACTGATGTCCACCACCGCCGCGCTGGCCATCAGCATCGTCGCCGTGATCGCCTACACCGCCGCGAGCGTGTGGGCGGCACAGTGCCAGGCGAAGTGGATGGCTGAGAGGGAAGAAGAATTCAAAAACGGGAAGAAACGATGACCATGAACCTTGATGCGCTCGAGCGGGCCGCCGTGGCCGGCACGATGAAATGGCGTGACGCCCATGCGCTCGTCTCTATGGCGCGCCAGTTGCTGCGCCTGCGCGCCGTCGCGCGCGACTTCTACAACACCACCGTCGCCAATCCTGAGCTGCGCCTCTCCGCAAGCAACAAGAAGGTCCGCGACGAGGCTATCCAAGCAGGAGAACGCCTGCGCGAGAGCCTCGAAGCCACAGCGCCGGGCGCCGCGCTTCAGAACGAGCATGCGGAGAATATGCCGATAATCTCCGCAAATTCTGCGGAGCTTGCTCCGGGCACCTTGCCTTACCCGACCGAGCCGACCGACGCGCTGCTCGATGTGCTCGGCCTGATGCTCTACACCACCACGCCTATCGCGCATGCCCTGCGCGCCGCCGGCACGGACATCCCGAAACGCTGCGAGGAAGAGCAGGCGCACGTGCTGCACTGGCTGATCCAGCTGGCGCTCCAGCACGGCGTGCAGTGGCGCGAGCGCGCGCGGAATAGGATCGAAGAACTGCAGGCGGCGACGCAATCCAGCGGCGAGGTGGGCCAATGATCCATCGCGAGCCACTTTCAGCCTTTGGCCACACCATTCTTAAACCGGATTATGTAGCTCTGGGTTTTCCGCCCGAAGCCAATCTCCAATTCCGGATCGGAACGAACAAGCTCTAGTATCTTTGCCTCGGGAAGGCCAGTCCGCTTTACGATCCGACCAACGGTGGTCCATTCGAATTTGCTAGACCCGATCACATCACGAATCACATCGATATCTTTTCGATTACCATTCGGTGGGGGAACGCCAGTCGCCGCTTCCGACTCCTCCAAGAGAGCGCCAGCCTCTTGGATACTTTCGTATTCGCGTTTCGCCTCGGCTATTTCCCCTTTAAGTCTCTTCATCTCGTCAGCGACCTCTTTGCGATCGATCTCCACCTGTTTTCGTTGCTCTCGCACCTCCTTTTCGAGATCAAGCAGAGATCCACGCGCACGACGAACGTCCCAACCGAAGAAGGCGACACCGATGCCTGCATAGATCGTCAGCAGAATCACCCCCGTAGCACCAACACACTTGAAGAAGGTGATTGTTTGGCTGTCAACGAGAGCAGGAAGTGGGTCTGCAAAGACTCCGGGAGAAGCCACAGCAACACCCAATGCAGCGGTAGATATAAGGATCAGCCGTGTGTTCATTCTCTCTCCTGTAGAGTTGGAGAAATCCTAGCATGACCAAAGAACGCCCCATCCTCTTCTCCGGCGCCATGGTGCGCGCGCAGCTGAGCTGAGCTCCAAAATGAAGAAGCCCACAAAATGAACTGACCCCCTAAAGTTGGACGGGTAAGTTAGGCCGCGGCCAAGGGCTGGGTCCTGTATTGCACAGGACTCAG
>NZ_JAWRWU010000015.1:0-149469 GCF_046535395.1 Cupriavidus sp. SIMBA_020
CTGCTCGAGCTGGTGGAAATGGAAGTGCGCGAGCTGCTCTCGAAGTACGACTTCCCGGGCGACGACACTCCGATCATCAAGGGTTCGGCCAAGCTGGCGCTGGAAGGCGACAAGGGCGAGCTGGGCGAAGTGGCGATCATGAACCTGGCCGACGCGCTGGACACGTACATCCCGACGCCGGAGCGCGCGGTTGACGGTACGTTCCTGATGCCGGTGGAAGACGTGTTCTCGATCTCGGGCCGCGGTACCGTGGTGACGGGTCGTATCGAGCGCGGCGTGGTGAAGGTCGGCGAAGAAATCGAAATCGTGGGTATCCGCCCGACGGTGAAGACGACTTGCACGGGCGTGGAAATGTTCCGCAAGCTGCTGGATCAAGGCCAGGCTGGCGACAACGTGGGCCTGCTGCTGCGCGGCACGAAGCGCGAAGACGTGGAGCGCGGCCAAGTGCTGTGCAAGCCGGGTTCGATCAAGCCGCACACGCACTTCACGGGTGAGGTGTACATCCTGTCGAAGGACGAAGGTGGCCGTCACACGCCGTTCTTCAACAACTACCGTCCGCAGTTCTACTTCCGTACGACCGACGTGACTGGCTCGATCGAGCTGCCGAAGGACAAGGAAATGGTCATGCCGGGCGACAACGTGTCGATCACCGTCAAGCTGATCGCCCCGATCGCCATGGAAGAAGGTCTGCGCTTCGCCATCCGTGAAGGCGGCCGTACCGTCGGCGCCGGCGTCGTGGCAAAGATTCTCGACTAAGCAATTGTTCCTGGGACAGGTCTTCGGGCATGTCCCCTTTTATCTGGGCGCACGCGCTCATCGCTCTTTCAAGGAAATATCATGCAGAACCAGAAGATCCGTATCCGCCTGAAGGCTTTCGACTATCGCCTGATCGACCAGTCGGCCGCCGAAATCGTGGATACCGCCAAGCGCACGGGCGCGATCGTCAAGGGCCCGGTGCCCCTGCCGACCCGCATCCAGCGTTTTGACATCCTGCGTTCGCCGCACGTCAACAAGACCAGCCGCGATCAGTTCGAGATCCGCACCCACCAGCGCCTGATGGACATCGTCGACCCGACGGACAAGACCGTTGACGCGCTGATGAAGCTGGACCTGCCGGCCGGCGTGGACGTCGAGATCAAGGTGTAAGCTTGCCTGACCCGGGCCGGTTCGCCGGCTCGCTGCAGCACAGAACGGCGGACGCAAGTTCGCCGTTTTTGCTTATTGGCAACACGAGTGCTACCCGGATGGCGCCCGTATCGGCACGCAACGTGTCGAAATTTGCTCGGAAGTGCGGGAATCGGCCCACTTTCAGGCGGAAGAAGGCTGGCACCCTCAAGAAAAGGCGCGGTGCATGTTGCCCTTTCCAAACTACTGCGATATAGTGTAAGGCTACCCGTTTATCCGGGTAGTGGGGACCGTTTTGGTCGTGCGCAATCCTTTTCGCGCAACCCGCACATCGCACAGTTTTCGTGTATCAATCAGCCCCGGCCAATCGCAGCTGGGAATGGAGCAAACCATGAGCCTTGGCCTTGTAGGTCGCAAGGTTGGCATGACCCGTATTTTCACGGACGACGGTGATTCGATTCCCGTTACCGTGGTCGAGGTCGGCGACAACCGCGTGACGCAAATCAAGACGGACGAGACCGACGGTTATACCGCGGTTCAAGTCACCTTCGGCAGCCGCCGCGCAAGCCGCGTTACCAAGCCGCTGGCGGGTCACCTCGCCAAAGCCGGCGTGGAAGCCGGTGAAGTCATCAAAGAATTCCGCATCGATGCAGCCAAGGCTGCCGAGCTGCAAGCTGGCAGCTCGCTCTCCGTCGACCTGTTCCAGGTTGGCCAGAAGATCGACGTGCAGGGCGTGAGCATCGGTAAGGGCTACGCCGGTACCATCAAGCGCTATCACTTCGCATCGGGTCGTGCCACCCACGGTAACTCGCGTTCGCACAACGTGCCGGGTTCCATCGGTATGGCGCAGGATCCGGGCCGTGTGTTCCCCGGCAAGCGCATGACCGGTCACCTGGGTGATGTCACCCGCACCGTCCAGAACCTGGAAATCGCCAAGATCGACGCAGAGCGCAAGCTGCTGCTGGTCAAGGGCGCCATTCCCGGCTCCAAGGGCGGCAAGGTCGTCGTTACCCCGGCCGTCAAGGCCAAAGCCAAAGCTTAAGGAGCGCATGTAATGGAACTCAAGCTCCTCCAGGACAACGGCCAGATCGGCGCCGGCGTTGCCGCGTCGCCCGAAGTGTTCGGCCGTGACTACAACGAAGCCCTCGTTCACCAGATCGTCGTCGCTTACCAGGCCAACGCGCGTAGCGGTAACCGTAAGCAGAAGGATCGTGAAGAGGTCAAGCACACGACCAAGAAGCCGTGGCGCCAGAAGGGTACGGGCCGTGCTCGTGCCGGTATGTCTTCCTCACCGCTGTGGCGCGGGGGTGGTCGTATCTTCCCGAATTCGCCGGAAGAGAACTTCACCCAGAAGGTCAACAAGAAGATGTTCCGTGCCGGTATGCGCTCGATTTACTCGCAGCTCGCACGTGAAGGTCGTATCAACGTGGTGGACGGTTTCACTGTCGACGCGCCCAAGACCAAGCTCTTGGCCGACAAGTTCAAGGCCATGGGCCTGGACTCGGTGCTGATCATCACCGACAGCCTCGACGAAAACCTCTACCTGGCTTCGCGCAACCTGCCCCACGTGGCAGTCGTGGAGCCGCGCCAGGCCGACCCGCTGTCGCTCGTGCACTACAAGAAGGTGCTCGTGACCAAGGCCGCCGTCGCGCAGATCGAGGAGTTGCTGAAATGACGCAAGTAGCCAAGAACGATCATCGTTTGATGCAGGTGCTGCTCGCGCCGGTGGTTTCCGAAAAGGCAACCCTGGTCGCCGACAAGAACGAACAAGTCGTGTTCGAAGTGGCTCGCGATGCCAACAAGGCAGAAGTGCGCGCCGCCGTTGAACTGCTGTTCAAGGTCGAGGTGCAGTCCGTTCAGATCCTGAACCAGAAGGGCAAGCAAAAGCGCTTTGGCCGCTTCATGGGCCGCCGCAACCACGTAAAGAAGGCTTACGTGTCGCTGAAGCCGGGTCAGGAAATCAATTTTGAAGCGGAGGCCAAGTAATCATGGCACTCGTCAAGACCAAGCCGACTTCCCCGGGCCGTCGCTCGATGGTGAAGGTCGTGAACAACGACCTGCACAAGGGCGCCCCGCACGCTCCGCTGCTGGAAAAGCAATTCCAGAAGTCGGGCCGTAACAACAATGGTCATATCACCACCCGCCACAAGGGCGGTGGTCATAAGCACCACTATCGCGTGGTCGACTTCAAGCGCAACGACAAGGACGGTATTCCCGCCAAGGTCGAGCGCCTGGAATACGATCCGAACCGTAGCGCCAACATCGCGCTCGTGCTGTTCGCCGACGGCGAGCGCCGGTACATCATCGCCACGAAGGGCATGGTGGCTGGCCAGTCGCTGATGAACGGCTCGGAAGCGCCGATCAAGGCCGGTAACAACCTGCCGATCCGCAACATCCCGGTTGGTACCACGATCAACAACGTGGAAATGCTGCCTGGCAAGGGTGCGCAAATCGCCCGCGCTGCTGGTGGTTCCGCTGTGCTGCTGGCCCGCGAAGGCGTGTACGCCCAGGTGCGTCTGCGCTCCGGCGAAGTGCGCCGCGTGCACATCGAGTGCCGCGCCACCGTTGGCGAAGTGGGTAACGAAGAGCACAGCCTGCGCGTCATCGGCAAGGCCGGTGCGACGCGTTGGCGTGGTATTCGCCCGACCGTCCGCGGCGTGGTGATGAACCCGGTGGATCACCCGCACGGTGGTGGTGAAGGCAAGACCGCCGCTGGTCGCGATCCGGTTTCGCCGTGGGGTACCCCGGCCAAGGGTTACCGTACCCGCAGCAACAAGCGCACTGCCAGCATGATCGTGCAGAAGCGCCACAAGCGTTAATCGGTAGGTAGGAGCCTAGAACATGACACGTTCCGCAAAAAAGGGTCCGTTCTGTGACGCCCACCTGCTGAAGAAGGTGGAAACGGCTGCAGGCGGCAAGGATAAGAAACCCATCAAGACTTGGTCGCGTCGCTCGACCATTCTGCCGGAGTTCATTGGCCTGACGATCGCCGTTCACAACGGCCGTCAACACGTGCCGGTGTACGTTACGGAAAACATGGTTGGCCACAAGCTCGGCGAATTTGCGCTCACGCGCACGTTCAAGGGCCACGCGGCTGACAAGAAAGCCAAGAGGTAAGGTGCCATCATGGAAGTGAAAGCGATTCATCGCGGTGCCCGTATCTCCGCCCAGAAGACGCGTCTGGTTGCTGACCAGATTCGCGGTCTGCCGATCGAGCGCGCGCTCAACGTCCTGACGTTCAGCCCGAAAAAGGCTGCCGGGATCGTGAAGAAGGTGGTCGAATCGGCCATCGCCAACGCCGAGCATAACGAAGGCGCCGACATCGACGAACTGAAGGTCAAATCGATCTTCGTCGACAAGGCAACCTCGCTCAAGCGCTTCACCGCACGGGCAAAGGGCCGCGGCAACCGCATCGAGAAACAAACCTGTCACATCACTGTGACGCTCGGCAACTAAGGAGTCACGATGGGACAGAAGATTCATCCGACTGGCTTCCGTCTGGCCGTCAGCCGTAACTGGGCTTCGCGTTGGTACGCCAACAACACGAAGTTCGCCGGCATGCTGAAAGAAGACATCGAAGTTCGCGAGTTCCTGAAGAAGAAGCTCAAGAACGCATCGGTTGGCCGCGTCGTGATCGAGCGTCCTGCCCGTAATGCCCGTCTCACCATTTACAGCTCGCGTCCGGGCGTGGTGATCGGCAAGAAGGGTGAGGACATCGAACTGCTCAAGGCCGAGCTGCAACGCCGCATGGGTGTGCCCGTGCACGTGAACATCGAGGAAATCCGCAAGCCGGAAACCGATGCGCAGCTGATCGCCGACTCGATCACCCAGCAGCTCGAGCGCCGTATCATGTTCCGCCGCGCCATGAAGCGCGCGATGCAGAACGCGATGCGCCTCGGTGCCCAGGGTATCAAGATCATGAGCTCGGGTCGTCTGAACGGTATCGAAATCGCACGTACCGAGTGGTACCGCGAAGGTCGTGTGCCCCTGCACACCCTGCGCGCCGACATCGACTACGGCTTCTCCGAAGCCGAGACCACCTACGGCATCATCGGTGTCAAGGTGTGGGTCTACAAGGGTGATTACCTGGGCCGCAATGACGCGCCTGTGGTGGAAGAGCCCCAAGAAGACCGTCGTCGTCGCCCGGGTCGTCCGGAAGGCCGTCGCCGTGAAGGCGAAGGTGGCCGTCCGGGTGGCAACCGCCGCGGTGGTGCAGGTGCTGGCGCTGGTCGCCGCGCTGCGCCTGGCGATGCGAAGAGTGGAGAATAAGAATGCTGCAACCGAAGCGTAGGAAGTATCGCAAGGAGCAGAAAGGCCGCAACACGGGTAAGGCTACCCGTGGCAACGCCGTGTCTTTCGGCGAATTCGGCCTGAAGGCAATGGGCCGTGGTCGTCTGACCGCGCGCCAGATCGAGTCGGCACGTCGTGCGATGACCCGTCACATCAAGCGTGGCGGCCGCATCTGGATCCGGATTTTCCCGGACAAGCCGATCTCGAAGAAGCCCGCCGAAGTCCGTATGGGTAACGGTAAGGGCAATCCGGAATACTACGTGGCTGAAATTCAGCCGGGCAAGATGCTGTACGAAATGGATGGCGTGAGCGAAGAGCTGGCGCGTGAGGCATTCCGCCTTGCGGCCGCCAAGCTGCCGATCGCCACGAATTTCGTGGTGCGTCAGGTCGGGACGTAAGGAGAGCAGGGATGAAAGCATCCGAACTTCGCGGCAAGGACGCCGCAGGGCTGAACCAGGAGCTCTCCGAGCTTCTGAAGGCCCAATTTAGCCTGCGCATGCAAAAGGCCACCCAACAGCTGCAGAACACCAGCCAGCTGAAGAAGGTGCGCAAGGACATCGCGCGTGTGCAAACCGTGCTGAGCGAAAAGGCAGACGCGAAATGACTGAAGCTGCAAAGACTGAAACGTCGCTTCGCCGGACTCTCGTAGGCCGTGTCGTTAGCGACAAGATGGACAAGACCGTTACGGTCCTGATCGAAAACCGCGTCAAGCATCCTCTGTACGGCAAGTACGTGCTGCGTTCGAAGAAGTACCACGCACACGACGAAGCCAACCAGTACAAGGAAGGCGACAAGGTCGAGATCCAGGAATCGCGTCCGCTGTCGCGGACCAAGTCCTGGGTGGTTTCCCGGCTGGTAGAAGCTGCGCGCGTCATCTAAGAACAACAGTTCTTCGCTGACTTGCAAGTCCAGGATTATGTTGCTATAATCCTGGACTTCCGCTTTGTAGCGTTCGTCGAAGCTTCACCAACACGGCGTACCTCTGAAGCGAGCCAAGGCCTGGTGGTCCTGGAGTTGTCCGGGCTGCCTGGTGACTACCGACTTCCAAGTTGATCAACCCAAGCGGTACTGGCGCAAAGCCGGGGCCGACGGGACCAAGACTGACCGGCGGACTTCCATCTTGAGAAATCCGGCGGATTAAGTTGGGAAGATAACACCATGATTCAGACAGAAAGCCGGCTCGAAGTGGCCGATAACACTGGTGCGCGCGAAGTGCTGTGCATCAAAGTGCTGGGTGGGTCCAAGCGCCGCTATGCGAGCGTGGGCGACATCATCAAGGTGACCGTCAAGGACGCAGCGCCGCGCGGTCGCGTGAAGAAGGGCGATATCTACAACGCCGTTGTTGTACGTACCGCCAAGGGCGTGCGCCGTGCAGACGGTTCGCTCGTCAAGTTCGACAGCAATGCCGCTGTCCTGCTGAACACCAAGCTCGAGCCGATCGGCACCCGTATCTTCGGGCCGGTGACTCGTGAACTCCGTACCGAGCGCTTCATGAAGATCGTGTCGCTCGCACCGGAAGTGCTGTAAGGAGCCGCCATGAACAAGATTCGTAAAGGCGACGAAGTCATCGTCCTGACCGGCAAAGACAAGGGCAAGCGCGGTACCGTGCAAGCCATGCTCGGCGACAAGGTCGTTGTGGAAGGTGTGAACGTTGCCAAGAAGCACGCTCGCCCGAACCCGATGCTGGGCACCACCGGTGGTGTGGTCGACAAGGTCATGCCGCTGCATATTTCCAACGTTGCGCTCGTGGATGCCAATGGCAAGCCGTCGCGCGTCGGCATCAAGGTTGAAGACGGCAAGCGCGTGCGCTTCCTGAAGTCGACCGGCGCCGTCGTGGCCGCTTGATTCTGGGCACAGATAGGAGTTGAGCATGGCAGCACGTCTGCAAGAGTTTTACAAAGAGAAGGTTGTGCCGGCGCTCATGGAGCAGTTCGGTTACAAGTCGGTCATGGAAGTGCCGCGCATCACCAAGATCACCCTGAACATGGGTCTTGGCGAAGCCATCAATGACAAGAAGGTCATTGAGCTGGCCGTGGGCGACCTGACCAAGATCGCTGGTCAGAAGCCGGTTGTGACGAAGGCCAAGAAGGCCATCGCCGGTTTCAAGATCCGCCAGGGCTACCCCATCGGTGCGATGGTGACCCTGCGTGGCGAGCGCATGTTCGAATTTCTCGATCGTTTCGTGACCGTGGCCCTGCCGCGCGTGCGTGACTTCCGTGGTGTGTCGGGTCGTTCGTTCGATGGCCGTGGCAACTACAACATCGGTGTGAAAGAGCAGATCATTTTCCCCGAAATCGAGTACGACAAGATCGACGCACTGCGTGGTCTGAACATCAGCATCACGACGACGGCAAAGAACGACGAGGAAGCCAAGGCTCTTCTGAACGCGTTCAAGTTCCCGTTCCGCAATTAAGGGGTTACCGTGGCTAAACTGGCTCTGATTGAACGTGAGAAGAAGCGCGCCAAGCTGGTGGCGAAGTACGCCGCCAAGCGCGCAAACCTCAAGGCCATTATTGACGACCAAGAAAAGTCGGAAGAAGAGCGTTATCTGGCGCGCCTGGAGCTGCAACAGCTCCCGCGCAACGCGAACCCGACCCGCCAGCGTAATCGCTGCGCGATCACCGGTCGTCCCCGCGGTACCTTCCGCAAGTTTGGCCTGGCGCGTAACAAGATCCGCGAAATCGCCTTCAAGGGCGAAATTCCGGGTCTGACGAAAGCCAGCTGGTAATTACGCACAGGCTACAGGAGAAACAGTATGAGCATGAGCGATCCTATCGCCGATATGCTGACGCGCATCCGCAACGCCCAGGGCGTGCAGAAGGCGTCGGTGGTCATGCCCTCGTCGAAGCTGAAAGCGGCGATCGCCAAGGTCCTGAAGGACGAAGGCTACATCGACGACTTCGCAGTGCAGGAAGAAGGCGGCAAGGCACAACTGAGCATCGGTCTGAAGTACTACGCCGGCCGTCCGGTCATCGAGCGCATTGAGCGCGTCTCGAAGCCCGGCCTGCGCGTGTACAAGGGCCGTAGCGAGATCCCCCAGGTGATGAACGGCCTCGGCGTGGCGATCATCTCGACCCCCCAGGGTCTGATGACCGACCGCAAGGCACGTGCCACCGGCGTGGGCGGCGAAGTTCTCTGCTACGTCGCTTAAGGAGCAAACATGTCCCGTGTAGGTAAGGCTCCCATCTCGCTGCCGAAAGGCGCGGAAGTGAATGTGGCGGCTGGCGTGCTCTCCGTGAAGGGCCCGCTCGGTACGCTGTCCCAGCCGATTCACAGCCTGGTCAAGGTCAATGTCGAGAACGACACGCTGACCTTCGCGCCGGTTGACGAATCGCGTGAAGCAAACGCCCTGCAAGGCACCATGCGCGCCCTGGTGGCAAACATGGTCAAGGGCGTGACCACTGGTTTCGAGCGCAAGCTGAACCTCGTTGGCGTGGGCTACCGTGCCCAGCTGCAAGGCGCTGCGCTGAAGCTCCAGCTTGGTTTCTCGCATGACGTGATCCATGAGATGCCGGAAGGCGTGAAGGCGGAAACGCCGACGCAGACCGAGATCATCATCAAGGGTGCGGACAAGCAGAAAGTCGGTCAGGTTGCCGCTGAAGTTCGCGCGTACCGCCCGCCTGAGCCCTACAAGGGCAAGGGTGTTCGCTACGCTGACGAGCGCGTCATCCTGAAAGAAACCAAGAAGAAGTAAGGGGTGCAATGATGAACAAGAAAGACGCTCGTTTGCGCCGTGCACGTCAGACCCGCGCCAAGATCGCGGAACTGAAAGTCAATCGTCTGACCGTGTTCCGTACGAATTCGCACATTTACGCTCAGGTGTACTCGCCGTGCGGCACGCAAGTGCTGGCATCGGCCTCGACCGCCGAAGCAGAAGTGCGCAAGGAACTGACCGGCAGCGGCGCGACTGTTGCCGCCGCCACCGTGGTTGGCAAGCGCGTGGCCGAGAAGGCCCGTGCAGCCGGCGTGGAAACCGTCGCGTTCGATCGTGGCGGCTTCCGCTTCCACGGCCGCGTGAAGGCCCTGGCTGACGCTGCGCGCGAAGCCGGCCTCAAGTTCTAAGCGCACAAAGAGAGATACGTCATGGCAAAGATGCAAGCAAAAGTCCAGCAGGACGAACGCGACGACGGCCTCCGCGAGAAGATGATCTCGGTCAACCGTGTCACCAAGGTGGTGAAGGGTGGCCGGATTCTCGGTTTCGCTGCGCTGACCGTGGTGGGTGACGGCGATGGCCGCATCGGCATGGGCAAGGGCAAGGCCAAGGAAGTTCCGGTGGCCGTGCAGAAGGCAATGGACGAAGCCCGTCGCAAGATGGTCAAGGTTTCGCTCAAGAACGGCACGCTGCAACACGAAGTCATCGGCAAGCACGGCGCTGCCAAGGTGCTGATGATGCCCGCCAAGGAAGGTACCGGCGTGATCGCCGGCGGCCCGATGCGCGCAATCTTCGAAGTGATGGGCGTGACGAACGTGGTGACCAAATCGCACGGTTCGACGAACCCGTACAACATGGTTCGCGCCACCATCGATGGTCTGCAAAAGATGAGCACGCCGGCGGAAATCGCTGCGAAGCGCGGCAAGTCGGTTGAAGACATCCTCGGCTAAGGTGAACGATATGTCGCAACAAACCGTAAAAGTGCAACTCGTGCGCAGCCTGATCGGCACGCGCGAGGATCACCGCGCCACCGTCCGTGGCCTGGGCCTGCGCCGCATCAACTCGGTGTCGGAGCTGCAGGACACGCCCGCCGTGCGCGGCATGATCAACAAGGTCTCGTACCTGGTGAAGGTTCTGGCCTGATCCCGGGGACTTGGAGAGCAACATGCAACTGAATAACCTGAAGCCGGCCTCCGGTTCGAAGCACGCCAAGCGTCGCGTCGGCCGTGGTATCGGTTCCGGCCTGGGCAAGACCGCCGGTCGTGGTCACAAGGGTCAGAAGTCGCGTTCGGGCGGCTTCCACAAGGTGGGTTTCGAAGGCGGTCAGATGCCGCTGTATCGCCGCCTGCCGAAGCGTGGTTTCACCTCGCTGACCAAGGCGTTCAACGCCGAGGTGACCCTGCGTGACATCGAACGCCTGGAAGCTGCTGAAGTGGACCTGCTGGTCCTGAAGCAAGCTGGCCTGGTGGGCGACCTGGTCAAGAACGCCAAGGTCATCAAGGCTGGCGAACTGACCCGCAAGGTAACGATCAAGGGTCTGGGCGCCACCGCTGGTGCCAAGGCCGCGATCGAAGCCGCTGGCGGCCAGATCGCTGAGTAATTCTGCAGCAGTATTCGCAGCATAGGCGAAGTCACAGTCGGAGCATCGTTTGGCCACGGCGAAACCCAATGCAAGCGCGCAGGCTAGGAACACGGCGAAGTACGGCGATTTGAAGCGCCGGCTGATGTTCCTGGTGCTGGCCCTGATCGTCTACCGCATCGGTGCACATATTCCGGTGCCGGGAATCGATCCGGAACAGCTCGCGAAGCTTTTCCAGAGTCAGTCGGGTGGCATCCTCGGGATGTTCAACCTGTTCTCGGGCGGTGCGCTGTCGCGCTTTACCGTCTTCGCGCTCGGCATCATGCCGTACATCTCGGCGTCGATCATCATGCAGTTGCTGACGATCGTGCTGCCGCAGCTGGAGACGCTGAAGAAGGAAGGGCAGGCGGGGCAACGCAAGATCACGCAGTACACGCGCTACGGCACTGTGGTTCTGGCCACGTTCCAGGCGCTGTCGATTGCGGTCGCACTGGAGTCGCAGCCAGGTCTGGTCATCGATCCGGGCCTGATGTTCCGAGCGACGGCGGTGATCACGCTGGTGACCGGTACGATGTTCCTGATGTGGCTGGGTGAGCAGATCACCGAGCGTGGTCTGGGCAACGGCATCTCGATCATCATCTTTGGCGGTATCGCAGCGGGCCTGCCCAACGCGATCGGCGGACTGTTTGAACTGGTCCGCACGGGTTCCATGAGTGCGTTCGCGGCGATTGTCATCGTAGCGATCGTGATCGGTGTGACCTTCGCCGTGGTGTTTGTCGAGCGGGGCCAGCGCAAGATCCTGGTGAACTATGCCAAGCGTCAGGTCGGCAACAAGGTGTACGGCGGTCAGTCGTCGCACCTGCCGCTGAAGCTGAACATGGCAGGGGTGATTCCGCCGATCTTTGCATCGTCGATCATCCTGTTCCCGGCGACGATCGCGGGTTGGTTTACGTCCGAATCGACGGGCGCGGTGGGACGGTTCATCAAGGACCTGGCCGCCACGCTCTCGCCGGGCCAGCCGGTCTACATCCTGCTGTACGCTGCTGCAATTGTTTTCTTCTGCTTCTTCTATACGGCTCTGGTGTACAACAGCCGGGAAGTTGCGGATAACCTGAAGAAAAGCGGTGCCTTCATTCCGGGCATCCGTCCGGGCGAGCAAACGACGCGCTATATCGACAAGATCCTGGTGCGCCTGACGCTGGCTGGTGCGATCTACATCACACTGGTCTGCCTGTTGCCGGAATTCCTGGTGCTGCGCTGGAACGTTCCGTTTTATTTCGGCGGAACCTCGCTGCTGATCATCGTGGTCGTCACGATGGACTTCATGGCCCAGGTACAGTCCTATGTCATGTCGCAGCAGTATGAGTCGCTGCTGAAGAAGGCGAATTTCAAGGGTAATCTGACCTTGCGTTGATGCCGGGTCGGAACAGGCTCTAGGTATGGCAAAAGACGACGTCATCCAGATGCAAGGGGAGGTCCTGGAAAATCTCCCCAACGCGACGTTCCGCGTCAAGTTGGAGAACGGCCACGTAGTACTCGGGCATATCTCGGGCAAGATGCGAATGAACTACATCCGGATACTTCCGGGTGACAAGGTGACTGTCGAGCTGACCCCATATGATCTGTCACGCGCACGCATCGTCTTCCGGACGAAGTGAAGCGAACAGGAATTGAAGGAAAGAGGAAAATCATGAAAGTGCTGGCTTCTGTGAAGCGCATTTGCCGCAACTGCAAAATTATCAAGCGCAACGGTGTCGTGCGCGTGATCTGCTCGTCGGATCCCCGCCACAAGCAACGCCAAGGCTAATCGGAAAGAGGATTGACGAATGGCACGTATCGCAGGGGTTAACATCCCGAACCACAAGCATACCGAAATCGGCCTGACGGCTATTTACGGTATCGGCCGCTCGCGCGCTCGCAAGATTTGCGAGGCCACCGGTGTTCCGTTTGACAAGAAGGTCAAGGACCTGACCGACGCCGACCTGGAAAAGCTTCGTGACGAAGTGGGCAAGGTCACGGTCGAGGGTGACCTGCGTCGTGAAACCACGATGAACATCAAGCGTCTGATGGACCTTGGTTGCTATCGTGGCGTCCGTCACCGCAGGGGCCTGCCGATGCGCGGCCAGCGTACCCGCACGAACGCCCGCACCCGCAAGGGTCCGCGTAAGGCCGGCGTGGCTCTGAAGAAGTAAAGCCGAAGGCATAGGAAGAAACTAATGGCAAAAGGTCCGAACAACGCCGCCCAGCGCGCGCGTAAGAAGGTCAAGAAGAATGTTGCCGACGGCATTGCGCACGTCCACGCTTCGTTCAACAACACCATCATCACGATCACCGACCGTCAGGGCAACGCCCTGTCGTGGGCGACCGCCGGTGGCCAGGGCTTCAAGGGTTCGCGCAAGTCGACCCCCTTCGCTGCCCAGGTTGCTGCCGAGAACGCCGGCCGCGTGGCGCAAGACCAGGGCATCAAGAACCTGGAAGTGCGCATCAAGGGCCCCGGTCCTGGCCGCGAATCGGCTGTCCGTGCGCTGAACGCGCTGGGCATTAAGATCGCCGTGATCGAAGATGTGACGCCGGTGCCGCACAACGGCTGCCGTCCGCCGAAGCGCCGCCGTATCTAAGCGCCCGGTTGGTCGGGAGGCGAGCAAGGTTTCTCGCTCGTCGCCCGAGATGTGGTAGTATCGCGCGTTGACCTGCTGCAATTCATTGCGGCAGGTTTTCGTTTTGCGTTCGCGCTTTGCAGGGCGCCAGGCAACTGGTGCGCTCGGCGTGGGCGATATCGTTATGCTTTTGCGTTGCCTCCGCGTGGCCTCGGCCGCTGCGGATGAAGAACCATAAGCCCACCGTCCGTCACATGCAGATGACGGACTCGCGGCGCGTCCGAATGGCGTCGCGATCGATCAAAGGAAGATAAAGTGGCACGTTATACCGGCCCGAAGGCCAAACTTTCCCGCCGCGAAGGCACCGATCTGTTCCTGAAGAGCGCCCGCCGCTCGCTGGCTGACAAGTGCAAGCTGGACAGCAAGCCGGGCCAGCACGGCCGCACCTCGGGTGCCCGTACGTCTGACTACGGCAACCAGCTGCGTGAAAAGCAGAAGGTCAAGCGTATCTACGGTGTGCTCGAGCGCCAGTTCCGTCGCTACTTTGCCGAAGCCGACCGCCGCAAGGGCAACACGGGTGAAAACCTGCTGCAACTGCTGGAATCGCGTCTGGACAACGTCGTGTACCGCATGGGCTTCGGCTCGACCCGCGCTGAAGCACGCCAGCTGGTGTCGCACAAGGCGATCCTGGTGAACGGCGTGGCCATGAATGTGCCGTCGGCCCAGATCAAGTCGGGCGACATCATCACCGTGCGCGAACAGTCGAAGAAGCAAGTGCGTATCGCTGAAGCGCTGTCGCTGGCCGAACAGTCGGGTTTCCCGACCTGGGTGGCCGTGGATTCGAAGAAGTTCGAAGGCACCTTCAAGCAAGCCCCGGATCGCACCGATATTTCGGGCGACATCAACGAAAGCCTGATCGTCGAATTGTATTCGCGTTAATCGCCGAATCGATCATCGGACGATTCAGCGCTTGCCCCTACCGCAAGGCTTCGCTTTCAGCCCGACGCGCCGTTTGGCGCGCCGGGCTTATTGCCCATCGTGCGATGGGATTTTCAGGTTCCAAACGTCAGCCTTATCGGTGTAACGAGCCGAGGGTATTGAAAAGGACAACCTAATGCAAACAGCACTCCTCAAGCCAAAAATCATCGCCGTCGAACCGCTTGGCGACCATCACGCCAAAGTCGTGATGGAGCCGTTCGAGCGCGGCTACGGCCATACGCTCGGTAACGCCCTGCGTCGCGTGCTGCTGTCGTCGATGGTCGGCTATGCCCCGACGGAAGTCACGATCGCTGGGGTGGTCCACGAGTATTCCACCATCGATGGCGTGCAAGAAGACGTCGTCAACCTGCTCCTCAACCTGAAGGGCGTGGTATTCAAGCTGCACAACCGCGACGAAGTCACGGTGTCGCTGCGCAAGGATGGCGAAGGCGTGGTCACGGCTGCCGATATCGAGCTGCCGCACGACGTCGAGATCATCAACCCGGGTCACGTGATCGCCCATCTGTCTGCCGGCGGCAAGCTGGACATGCAGATCAAGGTCGAGCAAGGCCGTGGTTATGTGCCGGGCAACGTGCGCAAGTTCGGCGACGAGTCGGGCAAGGTCATCGGCCGTATCGTGCTGGACGCGTCGTTCTCGCCGGTCCGCCGCGTGTCGTACGCCGTGGAATCCGCCCGTGTGGAACAGCGTACCGACCTGGACAAGCTGGTGATGAACATCGAAACCGACGGCGTGATCTCGCCCGAGGAAGCGATTCGTCAGTCGGCTCGTATCCTGGTTGACCAGCTGTCCGTGTTCGCTGCGCTGGAAGGCACCGAGTCGGCCGCCGAGGCCGCGTCGAGCCGCACGCCGCAGATCGATCCGATCCTGCTGCGCCCGGTGGACGACCTCGAGCTGACGGTGCGTTCGGCCAACTGCCTGAAGGCCGAAAACATCTACTACATCGGCGATCTGATTCAGCGTACCGAGAACGAACTGCTCAAGACCCCGAACCTGGGTCGCAAGTCGCTGAACGAGATCAAGGAAGTCCTCGCCTCCCGTGGCCTGACCCTCGGCATGAAGCTCGAGAACTGGCCGCCCGCAGGTCTGGAGAAGTAATTGGCGGTGCGGGATTCCGGTAACGGGGTCCCGCCTGTCATCGCGCCAAGGGCATGTCGCCCGCGGCATTGAAGCACTACCGGCCCGCGCCCGTGCCCACGCATTGGCGATAGAAGAGCTGGTCAAACACTGAAATCGAAAGGAATCATCATGCGTCACCGTCATGGTTTGCGGAAACTGAACCGCACCTCTTCGCACCGTCTCGCGATGCTGCGCAACATGTCCAACTCGCTGTTCCAGCACGAGCTGATCAAGACCACCCTGCCCAAGGCCAAGGAACTGCGCAAGGTTGTCGAGCCCCTCATCACGCTGGCCAAGAAGGACACCGTTGCCAACCGCCGTCTGGCTTTTGCCCGTCTGCGCGACCGCGACATGGTCACCAAGCTGTTCACCGAACTGGGCCCGCGCTACAACGCTCGTCCGGGCGGCTACACCCGTATCCTGAAGTTCGGCTTCCGTCAGGGCGACAACGCGCCGATGGCGCTGGTCGAGCTGGTGGATCGTCCGGAAATCACCGAAGCTCCGGCTGAAGAAGCTGCGGAATAAGTGATGGCCGTGCCCGTCCTCGCTGACGGGCAATCGAGCACCGCTTTACAATCGAGCCAGGCTTTTTGCCTGGCTCTTTTGTTTTTGGCGACGTTTTCCGAGAATCACATGACCGTTTCAGAATCCGCTGATATCCAGCCGGCCGGCGAGGCGGCAGAATCGATACTCGTGGCGATGACGAACCTGCCCGACGAGGCTTCAGCAGCGCGTGTGGCGCGCGCTGTGCTGGAGGCTCGCGTGGCGGCGTGCGTGAACCGGCTCGCCCCGTGTCAGTCCGAGTACTGGTGGCAGGGCAGGCTGGAGCAGGCGCAGGAGTGGCCATTGCTGATCAAGACTACGCGCGCCCAGTATGCGGGCCTCGAAGCGGTGATCCGCACGGAGCATCCTTATGATGTCCCGGAGATAGTCACCTGGCCGGTTGGAGCAGGTTTTGCGCCGTATCTGGCGTGGGTGCGGGAGGAGGCCAGCGGCAAGCCCGCTGGCGACGCGACCGCACCGCGCTAACACATTGAAGCATCGGAAAAGCGACATGGGATCGACGGGAACGGGCATCGGCATGGGGTGGAGCGCCGGAGCGGGATGGCAAATGCGGGGTCGGCGAGTGCGGCAAATCGTCGCAATGCTGCTGATGCTGTGCGCCTGCCTGCTGCTCGGGCACGTGGCCCATGCCGCGACCGAGGAGGATTTCCTGCCGCCAGAGAAGGCGTTCCAGTTCGCGGCGAAACAGTTGGACCCGCAGACGATCGAAGTCCGCTTTGATGTGGCGGACGGCTACTACATGTACCGTGAGCGATTTGCGTTCGCCACCCAGCCGGCCACGGTCAAGCTCGGGCCGCCGGCGTTGCCGCAAGGTCAGGTCCATTTCGACGAGAACTTCGGCAAGAACATGGAGACCTATCGTGGCAGCGTGGTGGTGCGCGTGCCCGTGATCCAGGCCCCTGGCGATGGCCGTTGGTCCCTGGTGGTGACCTCGCAGGGCTGCGCGGACAAGGGGCTCTGCTATCCGCCGATGGAGAGCATCTACAAGGTGGGCGGGTCGGTGCTCGGCAACCTGTTCGGCGACCGTGCGACCCCCGCGCCTGCAACGCAGGCGCCTGCAGCGCCCGAACCACCTGCCGCATCCGCCCCAATGCCGCAGGAAACAACCGGGGCCGCCGTCGCGCTGCGGGACGACAACGATCGGATCGCCGGGGCGCTGGCTAGCCGCAACCTCGGTCTCATCGCCGCGCTGTTCTTCGGACTGGGCCTGCTGCTGACCTTCACGCCGTGCGTGCTGCCCATGGTGCCGATCCTGTCGTCGATCGTCGTAGGCGAGCATGTGACGCGCGGCCGGGCGCTGCTGGTCTCGCTGGCCTACGTGCTGGGGATGGCGGTGGTCTACACTGCCGTGGGCGTGGCGGCCGGCCTCGCCGGGGAAGGGCTTTCCGCCGCGCTGCAGAACCCGTGGGTGCTGAGCGCATTCGCTGCGCTGATGGTGGCCCTGGCCCTGTCGATGTTCGGCCTCTATGAACTGCAATTGCCCCAGCGCTGGCAGACGAGGCTTGCTGCATCGTCCAACCAGCGCCGGAGTGGGCAGATCTTCGGGGCGGCGGCCATGGGGGCGATCTCGGCCCTGATCGTCGGCCCGTGCGTCACCGCGCCGCTGGCCGGTGCGTTGGCCTACATCGCCCAGACCGGCGACGCGTTCACCGGCGGTGCAGCGTTGTTTGCGATGGCCATTGGCATGGGGGTGCCCCTCGTGCTGGTGGGCGTGGGCGCTGGCAACCTGTTGCCCCGCGCGGGCAAGTGGATGGAAGCTACCAAGCGCTTTTTCGGATTTCTGCTACTTGGCGTCGCGCTCTGGATGGTGACGCCCGTGGCGCCCGTATGGGCCGTGATGGCTGCCTGGGCCGCCTTGTTGATCGTGGCGGCGGTCTACCTGGGGGCCTTCGATGCGCTGGGCCCTGATCCGCGTGGGCTGATGCGGCTGGGCAAGGGCCTTGGCCTTCTGGCCGCGCTGGCGGGCGCTATTCAACTGGTGGGGCTTGCGTCGGGCGGGCGTGACCCGCTGCAGCCGTTGTCTCATCTTGGGCTGGTGAGCGCTGGTGCCGCGTCGCAGGTGCGTGCGGATCACATTCGCTTCGAGCGCATCCGGTCGGTGGCGGAACTCGACGCCCGCGTGGCGCAGGCAGCCGCCAGCGGCCGGCCGGTGTTGCTAGACTTCTATGCCGACTGGTGCGTGAGTTGCAAGGAAATGGAGAAACTGACGTTTCCCGATGCGAAGGTGCGCGCCCGGCTTGCCGACGTTGTCCTGTTGCAGGCTGACGTCACCGCCAACAATGCCGACGACCGCGCGCTGTTGAAGCGCTTCGGGCTGTTCGGGCCCCCCGGCATCATCCTGTTCGGCCCTGACGGGCGCGAGCGCCCCGTTCGCGTGATCGGTTATCAATCGGCCACACGCTTCCTGGATAGCCTCGAACGCGCGCTCGGCCCCAAGACGCGTACCTGAACCCGCGTCAGCGGTCCAGCCAGCGACCAATCGCCCAGATCGCGCCGATGGTGGCCACCACGCCGCCCATCAGGCCGATCGACCACCAGAACCCATTCGCTTCCCGCAGCCACGGCATCCGGTCGAAATTCATGCCGAACACGCCGGTAATCAGGGTCAGCGGCATGAACAGCGCGGTGATGACGGTGAGCGTGCGCATGGTGCGATTGGTCCGGTGGGCCACCGCCGAGAAGTGGATCTGCACCGCCGACTCGATCGAGTCCTCCAGCCGCCGCGCGTGGGCCAGCACGCGCAGGATGTGCTCCATCAGGTCCGCGATGCGGACCAGCAGGACCTCATCCCGGCCTGCCACCACGGTGCCTTCGCTCCCGTCGGCGGCTTGGGGATCATTGTTGCTGTAGCGATTGTCGAGCAGGCTGTCGCGGAACTCCTGCAGCGCGTCGCGTTGCTCCTCGCTCAGGTGCTCGAGCCGGCGCAATTGGATCCGCGCGTCGAGCAGGCCCTCCCAACTCGAAAAATTCTTCTGCGTGCTGAGCAGGGCGCGTTGCCAGCGGTCCAGCTGGCGAGTGAGTGGCGCGCGCAGGTCGAGGTAGCGGTCCACCATCGCATTGAGCAGCCGCAGCATCAGGTCCTCGGGGCGCGTGGGCGGCCGCACGCCGTGCACGAGCGGCGTCTGGCCATTGGCGCGCGCGGAGGCGGGGCGCGGGGCGCCGCATAGTTCGAGCAGCCGCTGCCGGACCTGATCGACGGTTCTGGAGGGCCCGGGGCGCACCGTCACCAGCACGCTGTCGAAGACGAAGAAGGTCACGGGCTGGGTGTCGATGCGGGCTAGCGCCGGCAGGAAGCCGGCCGGATACTTGCGTGCGGGCTTCTGCGACGTGCTGGCCGGTGCTACGGGCACATCCGCCACAGGCGCGGGTGCCGCAGGCGAGCCCGCCACGGGAGCGATCCCCGCCGCCGGCTCGACCGAGGCCCCGGGCGTACTCACCGCTGCGCCCGCTGCCACGCCGCTCGCGGCGTCAGCTTCCGCGAAGAGCCTGCTCGTTTCAAACGTGAGCTTCCGGAAGATCATCATGTCGTACGCATTGGTCGTGTCGAAGAACGACGGATGCGTGGGATTGATGGCATCGACCAGGTGCAGGTCGTGGATCGGCGAGCCGGTCAGGCCCGCCAGACGATCGCGCCACGCGGCTGGCGCCGGGCTGACTTCGTCGAAGAGAAAGTCGGCCCAGACAAAGCGCGCGGCGGCGTTGCCGGCCAGGAAGTCGTGGGCCTCGTCCAGCGTAGCCAGCGGATGGACCTGGCTGGCCGAGAAGCCAAGCAGTTGCATGCGCGGGGATCAGCCGGCCAGCAGCCGCGCGGCGTCTCGCGCGAAATAGGTCAGGATGCCATCGGCACCGGCCCGACGGAACGCCAGCAGCGACTCCATCATGACCTTGTCGTGGTCCAGCCAGCCGTTCTGCGCCGCCGCCTTGAGCATGGCGTACTCGCCGCTCACCTGGTAGACGTAAGTCGGGAAGCGGAACTCGTCCTTCACGCGCCGCACAATGTCCAGGTAGGGCATGCCGGGCTTCACCATGACCATGTCGGCGCCTTCCATAATGTCCTGGGCCACCTCGCGCAGCGCCTCGTCCGTGTTGGCGGGGTCCATCTGGTAGGTCATCTTGTTGCCCTTGCCCAGATTGGCCGCCGAGCCCACCGCGTCGCGGAACGGGCCGTAGAACGCCGACGCATACTTGGCCGAGTACGCCATGATGCGCGTGTGGATGTGTCCGGCGTCTTCCAGCGCCGCGCGCACGGCGCCGATGCGGCCGTCCATCATGTCCGACGGTGCGACGATGTCCACGCCGGCTTCGGCCTGCACGAGCGCCTGCTTGACGAGGATCTCCACCGTGATGTCGTTGATCACATACCCGTTGTCGTCGAGCACGCCGTCCTGGCCGTGACTGGTATACGGGTCCAGCGCCACGTCGGTCAGCACCCCCAGCTCGGGGAAGCGGTCCTTCAGCGCCCGCACCGCACGCGGCACCAGGCCTTCGGGGCGCGTCGCCTCGATGCCATCCGGGGTCTTGATCGACGGATCGATCACAGGGAACAGCGCGATTACCGGAATGCCGAGCTTCACGCAGTCCTCGGCGATGGGCAGCAGGAGGTCCACCGACACGCGCTCCACGCCGGGCATCGACGCCACTTGCTGGCGCTGGTTCTGCCCTTCCAGGATGAAGACCGGATAGATCAGGTTGTCGGGCGAGAGACGATTCTCACGCATCAGACGGCGCGAAAAATCGTCGCGACGCATGCGGCGGGGGCGGTACTCGGGGAAAGTGGACATGTCGGGATCGAGGCAGATAACTGGACGAAAGCGGGACGAAAGCGGGACGAAATGCGGGACGAATGCGCGGGGCGCATCACCGCGAAACCCCGCGGCCGGCCATCTCGATCGCGCGCCGAAAGAAAAACTAAACTTTTGTGCCTGCCCGCTATCATACTCGCGGACACCTTGTGTTGCTTCGCGCAGCGCGGATGTCCCCCGCTACTCCTCCCTGAGCGGGTACCCGCCCTGAACCGGTGGGAAAGTTCGTCCCCGTTGCTTGCAACGGGGCTTTTTTTTGCCGGTTCGATGGAGAGCGATTCAGGCGGCGGGCGCCTCCGGGGCCACCGGCGGCTGGGCCTCGGGCAAGGACAGCCATCCGGCCACCACGCGCTGGGCTTCCTCGATGCCGCGACGCTTGAGGCTCGAGAACAGCTGGGCGCTCATCGGCGGCGGATTGTTCATCTGGGCCGAGTATTCGGCCAGGATGCGGCGCGTCTCGCGCAGCGCATTGGCGTTTTCGTTGTTCGTCAGCTTGTCGGCCTTGGTCAGCAGCACGTGGATCGGCCGCCCCGTGGGCAGGAACCACTCCACCATCTGGCAGTCGAGGTCCGTGAAGGGGCGGCGTGCGTCCATCATCAGCACCAGGCCGGCCAGTTGCTGGCGTGTCTGCACGTAGTCGGACAGCAGGCCCTGCCAGTGGAACTTGGCCGAACCGGACACCTCGGCGTAGCCATAGCCGGGCAGGTCGACGAGGAAGGCCAGCGGGTCCGGCGCCTTCACCGGCGCCACCGAGAAATAGTTGATGTGCTGCGTGCGGCCGGGCGTGCGCGAGGAGAACGCGAGCCGCTTCTGGTTGCACAGGATGTTGATGGCCGTGGACTTGCCGGCGTTGGAGCGGCCGGCGAAGGCCACCTCGGGCACGGCCGTGGCGGGCAGGTCGCGGAGGTGGTTGACGGTAATAAAGAAGCGAGCCTGGTGTAGGAGCGACATGCGGGCGGTGCGTTGAAGCACGGTGAGGCGTTGAGGCGGACGAGCGCGCGCGCCGTGGGCGCGCGGGCGGTTTGCTCGCGCCGCGGGAAGGAGAGCCGGGACGGCTGGTGCGCCGGAGCCACACGGGCAGGGCCAAGACCTGAGCCAAGTCAATCCGGAAAGCGATTTATTGTACAATAACCCGGTTTACGGTCTCCTGAGCGGGTGACGTGTGGCATCCTTGCGGGTTGTAGTGCAGGGTGCCCTGTCCGGTCCGGGGCACCTTCGTGTATCCGGTTCCATCGTGGTCGGATGCACGATGCTCAGGCTCTTGCAATAAGGCGCGTCCTCACCGCCAGCAGGGGCAGATCGGCATGCATTACGGTGTTCATAACAATTCTGACAAGGTGTGCGAATGAACCGCATTGCGAAACTTCTGGGAGTCATGGCGCTGGCTGTTCCGGCTGCCGCGATGACAGGGCTGGCATCTGCCGCAGAGCAGGCCGCCGCCAAGGCTGATCCCGCCAAGGGCGAAACGCTGTATACCCAGGGCGCGCCCGATCGCAATGTTCCCGCATGTCTTTCCTGCCACGGCGCCGCCGGCAATAGCGGCGCGGCCGCCAATCCCAAGCTGGCAGGCCAGCAGGCCGAGTACACTCACAAGCAGCTCGCCGATTTCAAGGCCAAGACACGTTCCAACGCCATCATGACGCCGTATGCGTCCGCCCTGAGCGACCAGGAAATGAAGGACGTCGGCGCGTACCTGGCCAAGCAGCAGCTGAAGCCGGCCACGGCCAAGAACAAGGAAACGATCGAGGCTGGTCAGAAGATCTACCGCGGCGGTATCGCAGCCAAGGGCGTGCCCGCGTGCGCGGCCTGCCATGGCCCGACCGGCGCCGGCATTCCGGCCCAATACCCGCGCATCGGCGGTCAGTACTCCGAGTACACCGAAGCGCAACTGGTGGCGTTCCGCCAGGGCACCCGCAAGAATAATTCGGTCATGAGCACGATCACAGCCAGGATGTCGGATGCCGAGATCAAGGCCGTGGCGGATTACGTCGCTGGCGTCCGTTAAAGTCGTACCGGCCCGCGCGCCGCGGCACCTCCAGGGGTGAACCGGACGCGCGGGCAACAATCGAAGAGGGTGGCCTGCTTGCAAGCGGGACCACCCTTTTTTCATGTTTTTGCGACATCAGCCGCATGCTGCACCGGCATTACCCAGAAACCTGTCACCGCCCATGTCCACCCCATCCACTTCAGGGCTGCACCTGAAGACCCCTCACCGCGTGCTGCGCGACGGCGTGGAATTGCTGTCCTCGATGCGCTTCGCCATCACGCTGCTAACGGTGATCGCCATCGCCAGCATCATCGGCACGGTGCTCAAGCAGAACGAGCCGTATCCGAACTACGTCAACCAGTTCGGGCCGTTCTGGGCGGACCTGTTCCACGCGCTGTCGCTCCAGAAGGTCTACAGTTCCTGGTGGTTCCTGCTGATCCTGGCTTTCCTCGTGATATCCACGTCCCTGTGCATCACCCGCAACGGCCCGCGGATGATTGCCGACATGCGCTCGTGGAAGGATCATGTGCGCGAACGCAGCCTGCGCGCGTTCCACCATCGTGCCGAGTACGAGGCCCCGCGCAGCCGTGACGAGGCGGTGGACCGGCTGACCGCACTGCTGCGCAACCGTGGCTACCGCGTGAAGCCGGTGGCGCACGAGGGCGCCACGCTCCTGGCGGCCAAGGCCGGGGCGGCGAACAAGCTCGGCTACATCCTGGCGCACACGGCCATCGTGGTGATCTGCATTGGCGGCCTGCTCGATGGCGACATGCTGATTCGCGCCCAGATGTGGTTCGGCGGCAAGAGCCCGATCGACGGCAACGCCATCATCAGCGAGATTCCGGCCAAGCACCGGCTGTCGGCGAGCAATCCCGGGTTCCGGGGCAATGCCTTCGTGCCCGAGGGCGCCACGGTGTCCACAGCCATCCTGAACATTGCCGACGGCGCGCTGGTCCAGGACCTGCCGTTCACGATCACGCTCAAGAAATTCTCGGTGGATTACTACACCACGGGCATGCCTAAGCTGTTCGCCTCGGACGTGGTGGTGACGGACCGCGCCACGGGCAAGCAGACCGAGGCGACGATCAAGGTCAATGAGCCGCTGATCGTCGATGGCGTGGCAATCTACCAGTCGAGCTTCGAGGATGGCGGCTCCAAGCTCAAGTTCGTGGGCTATCCAATGTCGGGCGCCGCGCACGGCACCTTCGCGCTGGCCGGCACGGTTGGCGGCAATGCCAAGCTGGCCGGCACCGGTACCGGGGCGGACCAGGATGATCTGACCGTCGAATTCAGCGATTTCCGACTGATGAACATCGAGAACGTCACCGATGCCTCGGGCAAGCCCGATGCCCGTGGCGTGGCGCGCAAGTCGCTGAACCAGACGCTCGAGCAGCATCTGGGCGCGGCGGCAAGCACGGACAAGGACAAGACGCTGCGCAACGTCGGCCCGTCGGTGCAATACAAGCTCCGTGACCGTACCGGCCAGGCGCGCGAATACAACAACTATATGGTGCCGGTGCAGCTGGAGGGCCAGTCGGTGTTCCTGGCGGGCATGCGGGAGTCGCCGAGCGAGGCGTTCCGCTACCTGCGCATTCCGGCCGACGACCAGAACAGCGTGGCCGACTGGATGCGCCTGCGTGCCGCGCTGCAGGACAGCGCGATGCGTGGCGAGGCCGCGCGCCGCTTTGCGGCCATCTCGATGCCCGGCGCCGACAAGGACACGCTGCGCAAGCAACTCGCCGAGAGCGCCCAGCGCGCAATGGACCTGTTCGCCGGCGCCACGCGCAGCGCGCCCGATGCGCCGCCTGGCGGCTTTACCGCCATCGCCGCGTTCCTCGAAAAGTCCGTGCCGCCCGCCGAGCAACAGAAGGCGGCCGATGTGCTGCTGAGGATTCTCAATGGCTCGATGTGGGAATTGTGGCAACTGTCACGCGAACGCGACGACCTGCCGGCGATCGCCAACGATGCGAAAAGCGGCGCCTTCCTGCAGCAGGCCATCAACACGCTGTCGGACAGTTTCTTCTACGGCGCGCCGGTTTTCTTGCAGCTTGACGACTTCCAGCAAATCAAGGCCAGCGTGTTCCAGATGACGCGTGCGCCGGGCAAAAACATCGTGTATCTTGGCTGTTTGCTACTGGTTCTTGGCGTTTTTGCGATGTTCTACATCCGCGAGCGGCGCGTGTGGATCTGGATCAAGGACAGTGCCGCGCAGGGGCCGGACAGTGCGGCGCAGCAGGCCGCCAGTCATGTGCTGATGGCCATGTCGACGCAGCGCCGGACGATGGATTTCGAGAAGGAGTTCACGGCATTGCGCGACGACATCGGGCGCGCAGCCGGCGCCGGGCCATCGCCGGAGACGCACCCGTCAGCCGATCCGTCGGTACATTGATGCGCATCGATCACTGGGATTCACGGCATCAATGCCCGGTGATATGCAGGTGCGATCGATATAGTACATATGCATAACTCCCAAAAGCGCAGGAAATAGAGCAGGAATGTCATGTCGTCCAATGTCAACCACGCCAACCCGGGCCTGAGCCCGTCGCGCGCCAGCACTAACGCCGCCAATGTCGCCAACGCCACGATGGCGATGGACGCGTCCGAGGCCTACCTCGAACCCTCGTTCCTGCGCCGGCTGGGCTGGCTCGACTGGGCCTTCGCACTGTTGCTGGTGGTGGGCGCGGGGTTTGCGCTCACCCGCTACGGCGCCTGGATGAATGTGTACGACAAGGCCGTGCTGGTGGCCGCCGTGCCCACCTTCGCGCTGCTTGGCTGGCACTGGAAGCCGGTGCGGCCGCTGATGGTCGGCATGGCCGTGCTGGCGCTGTTCGCGATCCAGCTCTATCAGGGCAACCTTGCCCGCGCCGAGCAGGCCTTCTTCCTCAAGTACTTCCTGTCGAGCCAGTCGGCCATCCTGTGGATGAGCGCGCTGGTCTTCCTGTCCACGCTGTTCTACTGGATTGGCTTCACGGCGCGGTCCGATACCGGGTCGAGCCTCGGCAGCAAGCTGCTGTGGGCAGCCGTGGTACTCGGCTTCACTGGCTTGCTGGTGCGCTGGTACGAGTCCTACCTGCTCGGCGCGGACATCGGCCATATTCCCATCTCGAACCTGTACGAAGTCTTCGTCCTGTTCACATTGATCACCTCGCTGTTCTACCTCTATTACGAAAGCCACTACGCCACGCGCGCGATGGGGCCGTTCGTGATGCTGGTGGTGTCGGCGGCGGTGGGCTTCCTGCTCTGGTACACGGTCAGCCGCAATGCGCAGGAGATTCAGCCGCTGGTGCCGGCGCTGCAAAGCTGGTGGATGAAGATCCACGTGCCGGCCAACTTCATCGGCTACGGCACGTTCGCGCTGGCTGCGATGGTATCGGTGGCGTACCTGCTCAAGGAGCGCGGGATCCTGTCTGAGCGGCTGCCTTCGCTGGAGCTGCTCGACGATGTCATGTACAAGGCCATCGCGGTCGGCTTCGCGTTCTTCACCATCGCCACGATTCTGGGCGCGCTCTGGGCCGCCGAGGCCTGGGGTGGGTACTGGAGCTGGGATCCGAAGGAGACCTGGGCGCTGATCGTCTGGCTCAACTACGCGGCGTGGCTGCATATGCGCCTGATGAAGGGCCTGCGCGGCACGGTGGCGTCGTGGTGGGCGCTGGTCGGACTGCTGGTGACGACCTTCGCGTTCCTGGGCGTCAACATGTTCCTCTCGGGTCTGCACAGCTACGGCGAACTCTGACCCGACATTCCCGGTTGGATCGACAAAGGCCCGCTCTCCGTAGCGGGCCTTTTTCTTTGCGGCTCGCCCACAAACATGACGTATTCGTCTCTTATTGGCGTCTGCACCACATTTTTTTAACTTTTCGGGAATAAACGGATCACATCAGGTGTTTACTGAGGAAGTACGGCGTCGACTGGCGGCGCCGCCTGGAGAAAAGGAGACCCAATGATGACCACTCATCGTCACACCGCTGCATCGCTGCTGCGTCCCGCCCTGCTGGCCGTGGCTTCCGCGTCCGTCGTGCTGCTGGGCGCGTGTTCCAGCATGGGCATGGGCGGCGGCAGCATGCCTCCGACCGTCAAGGTGACGAACGGCGCGCTGACCGATCCGCAGGGCCTGACGCTGTACACGTTCGACCGCGACCCGGCGAACGGCGGCAAGAGTGTCTGTAATGCCACGTGTGCGACCAACTGGCCGCCGCTGCTTGCGGAACCGGGCACCAGCGGCTCGGGCAATTACACCATCATCACGCGTGACGACGGCACCCGCCAGTGGGCCTACAAGGGCATGCCGCTGTACCGCTTCGCCAAGGACGCCAAGGCTGGCGACCGTACCGGCGACAACCTCAACAACGTTTGGCACGTGGCCAAGCCCTGACCGTCCACGCATGGCTCCCCGGGCCACGTCCGGGGAGATGTCGGGCGGCAAACGGTGGGGAAATAGTTGTCAGGTTTCCCCGCACCATCCGACCAAGCCCCATGTCCAACAGAACATGCGGCCATCAGGAACGCTCCCATCATGTTGATCCCTTCCCCCAAATGGCTTCGTGGTGACGATATCGCCACGTCCGAGATTACCCCGCGCCATATTTTCGAATCGCGTCGTCGCCTGCTCGCGCTGGCCGCCGCCGGCGCCGCAGGCAGCGCGCTGACACCGTGGTTCGCGCGGGAGGCGTTCGCACAGGCCGGCCCGGGCAAGGGCCAGCGCCTGGCGGCCACGCCGAACAACAGCTACGTGATCACCGAGAAGCGCACGCCTTACGAGGACGTGACGACGTACAACAATTTCTACGAGTTCGGCACGGACAAGTCCGATCCAGCCCGCAATGCCGGCACGCTGCGGCCCCGGCCGTGGCAGGTGTCGGTGGAAGGGCTGGTCAAGCAGCCGAAGGTCTACGACATCGACGAACTCGTGAAGCTCGCCCCGCAGGAGGAGCGCGTCTACCGGCTGCGCTGCGTGGAGGGGTGGTCGATGGTGATTCCGTGGATCGGCTATCCGCTCGCCGAACTGATCCGTCGCGTGGAGCCGCTTCCCGGGGCGAAGTTCGTCCAGTTCATTACGCTGGCTGACAAGAAGCAGATGCCCGGTATCAGTAGCTCCGTGCTCGACTGGCCGTATAGCGAAGGGCTGCGCATGGACGAGGCGATGCACCCGCTGGCGCTGCTCACCTTCGGCCTGTACGGCGAGGTGCTGCCGAACCAGAACGGCGCGCCGGTGCGCATGGTGCTGCCGTGGAAGTACGGCTTCAAGAGCGCCAAGTCCATCGTCAAGATCCGCTTCCTGGACAAGCAGCCGCCCACCAGCTGGAACCTGGCCGCACCGAACGAGTATGGCTTCTATTCGAATGTGAACCCGGACGTCGATCACCCGCGCTGGAGCCAGGCCACCGAGCGGCGCATCGGCGAAGAGAAGGGCGGCGGCGGGTTCTCCGCGCTGTTCGCACCCAAGCGCAAGACGCTGCCGTTCAACGGCTACGGGGCGCAGGTGGCGTCGCTGTATCAGGGCATGGATCTGAAGAAGAACTTCTGATGGCGGAGCCGGACATGATCGCGAATCAAGCCACGGTGTCACGCGCGCCGCCCGCGCCACGCGCCGGCGGGCTGGCGACGCTGTCGCCTTCGGGCGTGCGCGCCATCAAGGTGTTGGCGTGGATCCTGGCGCTGCTACCGTTCGCCCGGTTGCTCTACCTCGGCGCCACGGCGCAGTTCGGCGCCAATCCGCTCGAATTCGTCACGCGATCCACCGGAACCTGGACGCTGGTCATGCTCTGCGCCACGCTGGCCATCACGCCGCTGCGCCGCTTCACGGGGTGGAACTGGCTGATCAAACTGCGGCGCATGCTCGGGCTGTTCGCGTTCTTCTACGCCGTGCAGCACTTCCTGCTGTGGCTGGGCGTGGATCGTGGGTTCGACGTCGCGTACATGATCAAGGACATTGCAGAACGTCCATTTATCACGGTGGGGTTTGCCGCGTTCGTGCTGTTGGTGCCGCTGGCGGCCACATCGACCAACGGCATGGTCAAGCGGCTCGGCGGCAAGCGGTGGCAGGCGCTGCACAAGGCGGTCTATGCGATCGCCGTGCTCGGCATCCTGCATTTCTGGTGGCACAAGGCGGGCAAGAACGACTTCAGCGAAGTATCGATCTACGCCGCCGTGGTGTTCGTGCTGCTGGGCCTGCGGATGTGGTGGTGGGCGCGCAAGCGCGCCGCGTAGCGAGTACTGCGCCCCCCCCCGCCGTGGGGAGAGGGGCGCCGCCGGATCAGCCCTTGAGCAGGTGCTCGCCCTTGAACAGGTCGGCCGGCAGTTCGCGCTCGCGCACCAGGTGCACGGCGTCGCCGTCGACCATCACCTCGGCGGCGCGGCCCCGGGTGTTGTAGTTGGAACTCATCACAAAGCCATAGGCGCCGGCAGACATCACCGCCAGCAGGTCCCCCGGCTGCACGGCCAGCGCGCGGTCGCGGCCGAGCCAGTCGCCCGATTCGCACACCGGGCCTACCACGTCATAGGTCACGGGCGCGTCGGCGCGCGGCGCCACGGGTTCGATCCGGTGGTAGGCCTCGTACATCGCCGGGCGGGCCAGGTCGTTCATCGCCGCATCGACGATGCAGAAGTTCTTGGCCGCGCCGGGCTTCAGGAATTCCACCTGCGTCAGCAGCGCGCCGGCGTTACCCACCAGCGAGCGGCCGGGCTCGAACAGCACCTCGCGGTGGCCGTGGCCACGGGCGGCCACGCGGTCCAGCAGCGTGGTGGCGAAGCCGGTGATGTCCGGCGGGGTTTCGTCGGCATAGGTAATGCCCAGGCCACCGCCCACGTCGATATGGTCCAGGCGGATGCCTTCGCGCTCGAGCGCTTCCACCACGTCGAGCACCTTGTCGAGCGCTTCCAGATAGGGCGCCACTTCCGTGATCTGCGAGCCGATATGGCAGTCGATGCCGACCACTTCGAGGTGCGGCAGTGCAGCCGCGGCGCGGTAGGTCGGCAGTACGTCCTCGAACGCCACGCCGAACTTGTTGCCCTTGAGACCCGTTGAGATATAGGGATGCGTCTTGGCATCCACGTCCGGATTGATCCGCAGCGACACGCGCGCGCGCTTGCCCAGCCGGTCGGCCACGGCGTTCAGCCGGTCCAGTTCGGGGATCGATTCGACGTTGAAGCCGCGTACGTCGTGCGCCAGCGCCAGCGCCATGTCGGCCTCGCTCTTGGCCACGCCCGAGAACACCACCTTGCGCGGGTCGCCGCCGGCGGCCAGCACGCGCAGCAGTTCGCCGCCGGACACGATGTCGAAACCGGCGCCCAGCTGGGCAAAGACCTGCAGCACGGCAAGGTTCGAATTGGCCTTCACGGCGAATTGCACATGCGCGTTGCGGCCCTTGCAGGCGGCGGCGTAGGCCTGGTAGGCCGTGGTCAGTGCGGCGCGCGAGTAGACGTAGGTCGGCGTGCCGAACTCGGCCGCGATACGGGCCAGCGGCACTTGTTCGACAGCCAGGGCGCCGTCGCGGCGGGTAAAGAAATCAGTCATGTTCAGCGTGCGGAGGGGCGAGGCGCCCGGGTTACTTCGTCGAATTCGTGGTCGTGGCCGGTTCGGCGGGAACCGGCGCGCTGGTGGCGGGTTCGCCCATCGGCCGTGCCGGCGCCACGGCGCCTGCCTGGCCCAGACCCGGATCGGGCACGGTGGGCGGGGTCGGGGCGGGCGGTACCCGGGGCATGGTCAACGGGCCGCGAACGCCGCATCCGGCCAGGGTCATCACGAGTGTGGCGGCAAACGCCGATACAATCGCACCACGACGCAGCTTCGGGGAGTCCTTCATTGTCTGAATGCCTTGGATGGCTTGGGGTGACTTTCTGGATGGCTGGTGAAACGGCCCGGAATCCGCAGGAATCCGCGGCAAATCCCGACAATTTTCCATTTTTCCGCCAGCCGGATCGCGCTCCGGGACGTCTGTCCGGGCGCGCTGCCGGCGGCCTTGGAGTGTAGCATGCCCCCCCTCACCGAAAGCGAGTTCCTGGTACTGGCCGGCAAGGCCCTTGACCGGCTTGAAGCCGATATCGAAGCCGCCGCCGATGCGGCCGATGCCGATGTCGAGATCAACCGCACCGGCAATGTCATGGAGCTGGAATTCGAGGATGGCTCGAAGATCATCGTCAACAGCCAGGCGCCGATGCAGGAACTGTGGGTGGCGGCCAAGGCCGGCGGTTTCCACTTCCGCCACGACGGCGCCAAGTGGATGGACACGCGCAGCGGCGCTGAACTTTATGCGGCGCTCTCCACCTATATGAGCCAGCAGGCGGGCGCCACGCTGACGCTCGGCTGAGACCGCACCGGTCCCGGCCAACAAAAAACCGGCCACGAGGGCCGGTTTTTTGTTGGGGCGAAAATAATCGTCCGGATGCCGTTCTGGGATTCAGGCGCCGCCGAACATTTCCAGGATCTTGCGCTTCTCGGCTTCGGTATCCTGCACTGGGCGCGCGCTCTCGTCGGGTTTGCCGGGCCACGGATCGCCCAGCCCCACCGAGGCCACGCCGGCACCCGCGGCGTTCTCCTCGAGCGTCCAGTCGCCGGCCACCATCACCACGCCCTCCGGCGCCTGCCGCTCGGGGCTCTCGGGCACGCCCTTGAGCGCTTTGCTCATATAGCTGACCCAGATCGGCAGCGCCAGGCCGCCACCGGTCTCGCGCACGCCCAGGCTCTTGGGCTGGTCGTAGCCCATCCACGCAATCGCCACGAGTTTCGGTGTGTAGCCGGCGAACCAGGCATCCACGGCATCGTTCGTGGTACCGGTCTTGCCGGCCATGTCGTTGCGGCCCAGGCGCTGCTTGGCCGGGTTGGCCGTGCCGCTGCGCACCACCTCGCGCAGCATGCTGTCGGCGATGAACGCGGTGCGGGCGTCCAGCACGCGCACGGCGTCCTGGCCAGCCTTCTGCGGACGGGTCTCGGAGATCACGTTGCCGCGCGAATCCACCACGCGCTGGATCAGGTACGGGTTGACGCGATAGCCGCCGTTGGCGAACACCGAGTAGGCGCCGGCCATCTGGAGCGGCGTCACCGCGCCGGAGCCCAGCGCCATCGGCAGGTAGGCTGGGTGTTTGTCGGCCTCGAAGCCGAACCGCGTGATGTAGTCCTGCGCGTACTGCGTGCCGATGGCGCGCAGAATTCGTACGGATACGAGGTTCTTCGACTTGGCCAGCGCGCGGCGCATCGTCATCGGGCCCTCGAACTTGCCGTCATAGTTCTTCGGCTCCCAGACCTGGCCGCCGGTGTCAGGGCCGATCGTCAGTGGGGCGTCGTTGATCACCGTAGCGGGCGAGAAGCCCTTCTCCAGCGCGGCCGTGTAGATGAACGGCTTGAAGCTCGAGCCCGGCTGGCGCCAAGCCTGCGTCACGTGGTTGAACTTGTTGCGGTTGAAATCGAAGCCGCCGACCATCGCCCGGATCTCCCCATCTTCAGGATTCAACGAGACGAAGGCGGCCGCCACCTCGGGCAGCTGCGTGACGGACCACGTATTGTCCTTGGCATCCTGCGTAACGCGGATGATCGCGCCGGGGCGGATCTTGACCTTCGGCTGGGCATTGGCCGACAGCGACGGCGCGATAAACCGCAGCGCGGTGCCTTCGATCGTCGCCACCTCGCCAGAGAGCAGCGTGGCGCGCACCTGTTTCGGCGTCACGCTGGTGACCACGGCCGAGCGCAGGTCGTCACTGCCCGGGTGCTCTACCAGGGCGTCGTCGATGGCCTGTTCGCGTTCGGACGGATTCGACGGCAGGTCGATAAATGCCTCCGGGCCGCGATAGCCGTGCTTGCGCTCGTAGGTCATGATGCCGCCGCGCACGGCGTCGTAGGCGGCATCCTGGTCGGCCTTGTTCAGCGTTGTGTAGACGTTGAGGCCGCGCGTATAGGTTTCCTCGCGATACTGTGCGTACATGAGCTGGCGCACGATTTCCGCGACATATTCGGCATGGGTGGAGAACTCGTTGCCCTCGCCACGCACCTTCAGCTCCTCGCGCACGGCCTGCTCGTACTGCTCCGGCGTGATGTAGCCGAGGTCGCGCATGCGCTGGAGGATGTACTCCTGGCGCACCTTGGCGCGGCGCGGGTTCACCACGGGGTTGTAGGCCGACGGCGCCTTCGGCAGGCCGGCCAGCATGGCGGCCTCCGCCGGCGTCACGTCCTTGATCGACTTGCCGAAGTAGACCCGCGCGGCGCTGGCGAAGCCGTACGCGCGCTGCCCCAGGTAGATCTGGTTCATGTACAGCTCGAGGATCTGGTCCTTGGTCAGGTTCGCCTCGATCTTGTACGCCAGCAGCATCTCGTAGATCTTGCGCGTGTAGGTCTTCTCGCTCGAGAGGAAGAAGTTGCGCGCCACCTGCATGGTGATGGTGGAGGCGCCCTGCGACAGCCCGCCGCGCAGGTTGGCCAGCCCGGCGCGCAGCACGCCCACGAAGTCCACGCCGCCGTGCTCGTAGAAGCGGTCGTCCTCGATCGCGAGCACGGCCTTCTTCATGACGTCCGGGATCTCGGTGATCGGCACGAAGTTGCGGCGCTCCTCGCCGAACTCGCCGATCAGCACGTTGTCCGCCGTGTAGATCCGCAGCGGGATCTTCGGGCGGTAGTCGGTGATGGTGTCCAGCGACGGCAGGTTGGGCGCGGCCACCACCAGCGCATAGCCCACCAGCAGCGCCACGGCGACGAGCCCGGCGACAAGCAGTCCGATCAGCCCGAACATGATCCGCGCCCAGAGCGGACGGCGGACGGGAAGGGACGGCTTCTGTTGTGCTGTGGCCATAAGGGTTTACCTAATCAGAGTGCCCGGATTATATCGTCGGGGATGGGGCGCCCCCGGTGCGCCGTGCCGCAAAAGGCGCTATCGCGCTGTTACAAGATGTAATCCTGTTGAGATCAGGTTGTCACGGCGCGCAGGTCTTCGGCGCAGGGCGGGTTGGCGGGTGTTACGGAGGAGGGGGCAGCCGGGAGGCCGATCTGGCGCCAACGATGCTGTGGCGCGACGCTATGTAACGGGCCTGAGGTGGACCGTGGGATTTTGGCAACGCTTTCGCGCGGCCCGTCTGAAAAAGAAAGCGTGGTCAGATCGGCACATTGCGCGCGCCTCTGCTTTTTGTGAGAATCCACGAACATAAAAGAGCAAACGTTTCATCCAAGAAACTAACTGGCTCGCCCCATTAGAGCAGTCATGCCGTGGGCGAGTTCAAATGTCAGGGGGTCACCTTGCGACGGGGCATCTTGTCGGGTCTTCTGCGCCGGACTACGGTCGGCGTGGATATCGGGTCGTCCAGCGTCAAGGTCGTGGAGCTGTCCGTTGGGGCGGGCAAACACGACTTCAGGCTGGAAAAATGCGCCAGCGAACTGCTGGACCGCAACGCCGTTGCCGATGGCAACGTCGTCAACATCGAGGCCGTGGGCATCGCGCTGAAGCGAGCCCTTGGCAAGGCCGGTATTCGTACCAAGGACGTTGTCCTTGGCGTGCCGTCCATGCTGACGGAATCTCAGACTGTCAGTCTTCCGGACAACCTGTCCGAGGACGAACTCTATTCGCAGGTCGAATCGGAGGCGCACCGCCTCTATCCGCCTTCCCAGGCGGTGAATTTCGACTTCGCGGTGATTGGCCCCAACGAGACCGAAGGCGGGATTGGCGTGCGCGTGACGGCCGCCAACAGCGATCGCGTGCAGGAGCGGGTAACGGCGGCCGAAATGGCTGGCCTGAAGCCGCAGGTGATGGATGTCGAGGAGTACGCCGTGCAGCGCTCGGTCGTGCAGATGCTCGGCGTGCCGTCCTCCCTGACCGAGACCGACGCCAAGGATCTCCCCGTGGTCGCCGTCATCCACCTCGGTGGCAGTCGCTCCAAGGCGATCTTCTACCAGGGCTGGAAGGAACTCTACGAACAGCCCCTGAACAGCTACGGCGACCAGCTCACGCAGAGCGCCGCGCGCATGTTCACGCTGGATGCCCTCAAGGCCGAGATCAAGAAGCGCAAGAACACGCTGCCTGAGGCGTGGCGCGCGCAATTGCTCAAGCCGTCGCTGGAAGCCCTGGCGATGGAAGTGCAGGGCGCCATCGGCAACTTCGTAGCCAGTTCCAGCCTGGGCCGGGTCGACGAGATCCTGCTCTCGGGCGGACATGCCTCGCTGCTGGGGGTGCAGGCCGCCATCCAGCAGCAGACGCAGATCACTACCACGCTGGCCAATCCTTTCGCCAACATGATGACCGCAGGCAACGTCAACGAGCGCTATCTCCAGCGCGACTTGCCGGCCTACATCGTCAGTGCGGGACTGGCATTGCGCGGGCTGCAATAACCCACGGGGGGAGAAGCATGTCCACGACGACGAACACCATCCCGTCGGTCAACCTGCTGCCGTATCACGAGGCCCGCAAGGCCGCGCGGCGCAAGAAGGTCTATTCGCTCCTGGGCGGCGCGGCAGCCGCCGGCGCGGTCATCGTGCTGATCGGCGGGTTCTATATCGACTCGCAGATCGAGGCCGTGACGGCGCGCAATGCCGTGCTGCAGCAGGCCAATGCGCAGATGGACGGCCAGATTCGCGAGGTCAACACGCTCAAGAAGGATATCGAGGCCCTGCTGGACCGCCAGCGCGCCATCGAAAGCCTGCAGGCGGAGCGCAACCTGCCCGTGCAGCTGCTCGAGGAGCTGGTGCGCCAGGTGCCGGAAGGCGTCTACCTGACCAGCCTGAAGCAGACCGGCGACAGCTTTGTCATGGCAGGCGTGGCGCAGTCCAACGAGCGCGTGTCCGAACTGCTGCGCAATATCGACCAGGTGACGTGGCTCGACCGCGCCGAACTGGTGGAATCGAAGGCCGTGACGATGACCAACAACCTGCGCGAGCAGCGCCGGCTGTTTGATTTCTCGATGCGGTTCTCCTATCGCGCGCCGGAAGTGCCCGGCGACAAGAAGAAGGGCGCCGCGTCCGATGCCGCGGCCAAACCTGCAGCGGGGAAGGTCTGATCATGGCACTCAATTCGGATATTTCCTTGCAGGACATCACCGCGCAGTTCCGCGGCCTGAACCTGAACGAGCCCGAGACCTGGCCGGCCGCGCCGCGCCTGCTGTTCTCGACGCTGGCCGCCGTCATCGTGCTGGTGCTCGGCTGGCAGTTCTACTGGAGCGACAAGAACACCGAACTCGACCGCAAGCACGCGGAGCACGAGACGCTGAAGCAGTCGTTCAAGACCAAGGTGGCGCAGGTGGCCAACCTGGACGCGCTGCGCGCCCAGAAGGTGGAAGTGGAAAAGCGCGTGGCGCTGGCCGAGCGCCAGTTGCCGAACAGCACCGAGATGGATGCGCTGCTGGCCGACGTGAATCACGCCGGCGTGGCGCGCGGTCTCCAGTTCGAGCTGTTCAAGCCGCAGCCCGCCTCCATCAAGCCGTATTTCGCCGAAATTCCGGTGAACCTGAAGGTCACCGGCCGCTATCACGACGTCGCGCTGTTCAACGCGGACGTGGCGGCGCTCTCCCGGATCGTTTCGATGCGCAACCTGAACATGGCGGTGGCCAAGGACGGCACGTTGTCGATGGAAGCGCAGGCCATGGCCTACCGCGCCCTGGACCCGGACGAGCAGGCCGCCCAGCGCCGCGCCGCCGCGGACGCCGCTGCCAAGAAGGCCAAGGGAGGTGCCAAGTGAGCCGGCTGACACATCGCCCCCCGCATCGCATTGCCATGATGTCACGCACATCCCGCACGCCGCGCCGGCTGGTCGCCGCCGCCGTCGCGGTGCTCGCCGCCACCACGCTGACCGCCTGTGGCGCCAGCGAGGACGAAGGGCTGCAGCAATGGATGAGCCAGACGCGCGCCGCCAAGGCGCCGCCGCCGGAGCCGCTGCCCGAGGTCAAGCCGTACGTGCCGCGCGAGTACGGCGGGCGCACGTCGCCGGAGCCGTTCGCGCAGACCAAGATCGGTGAACTGAACAAGACGATGTCTGAGTCGCCGGAGGCCGGACGGCGACGCGAGCCGCTTGAGGAATTCCCGCTGGAAAACTTCAAGATGCTCGGCATGCTGAAAAAACACGGCGAGACCTACGGTGTCGTACGCGTAGATAACAAGATCCACCACGTCAAAGTGGGTCAGTATCTCGGCCAGAGTTATGGCCGGGTGGTCCGCATCAACGATCAAGAGATCGTGTTGCGCGAATTGGTTCGGGAAGGGGTCTCAGATTGGAAAGAGAAAATGACCAGCCTGAAGCTGGAGGCATCCGCATGATCACGGCACGATGGTACCGGGCGCTTGCGGGCGCGGCAGCGATGGCATTGGTGCTGGCCTCTCCGGCCGCACACGCTCAGACTAACCAGCTCAAGCAGGTGGAAGCCAACGTCGTTGGCGAGCAGACCGTGTTCACGGTCGACCTGCAAGGGCCGCTCGCGCAGAAGCCTGCGGACTTCACCACGCAGAATCCGGCGAAGATCGCGATCGACTTCTTCGATACGGGCTTCCCTGCCGGCCGTGCGCAGTACGAGTACGCCGGCAAGGTGCTCAAGAGCGCCAATGTGATGCAGATCGGGGACCGCACCCGCGTGGTGCTGAACCTGAGCCGTTCGGCCACGTATCGCACGGAAGTGCGCGGCAACCAGTTCGTGGTGTTGCTGGACAACGTGACGCAGACCGGCACGACGGCGGCACCGACGTTCGCGGCCAGCCCGGCGCCGGCCCAGGCGGCCAACCGCGCGGCGCTACGCAATATCGACTTCCGGCGCGGCACCGACGGTGCGGGCCGGGTGGTCGTGGACCTGTCCTCGCGCGACTCGGGCATCAATATCCAGCAGCAGGGCCAGAACCTGGTGGTGGATTTCATGGGCACCTCGCTGCCGCAGGATCTGCGCCGCCGCTTCGACGTGACGGACTTCGGCACGCCGGTGCAGGGCATGCGCGCCAGCGACACCAACGGCAACGCCCGCCTGACCATCGAGCCGCGCGGTAACTGGGAGTACAGCTCGTACCAGACCGACAACCAGTTCGTGGTGGAAGTGCGTCCGGTCAAGGACGACCCGAACAAGCTGATCGCCGGCCAGGGTTACCGGGGCGAGCGCCTGTCGCTGAACTTCCAGAACATCGACATCCGCTCGCTGCTCCAGGTGTTCGCCGACTTCACGAACCTGAACATCATCACGAGCGACACGGTGCAGGGCAACCTGACGCTGCGTCTCAAGGACGTGCCGTGGGACCAGGCGCTCCAGATCGTGATGGATTCGAAGGGGCTGGCCTCGCGCCGCAACGGCAACGTGCTGTGGGTGGCGCCCAAGGCGGAACTGGCCACCAAGGAAAAGCTCGAACTCGAGGCGGCGCAGCAGATCACCGAGCTTGAGCCGATCCGCAGCCAGGTCTACCAGCTCAACTACCAGCGGGCGGACGATGTGCGCCGCATGCTGCTGGGCCAGAGCACCGGCGGTGCGGGCGCCAGCTCGGGTGGCGTGGCCTCGGGTGGTGCGGCAGGGACGATGGGCGCGACGCGCATGCTGTCCAAGCGAGGCTCGCTGACGGCTGACCCGCGTACCAACCAGCTGTTCGTGTCGGACGTGGCGAGCAAGCTCGAGGAAGTGCAGAACTTCCTGACGAAGATCGACATCCCGGTGCGTCAGGTGATCATTGAGGCACGTATCGTCGAGGCCAGCGACACTTTCAGCCGCAACCTCGGCGTGAAGCTGGGCTTTGCCTCGCAGCGGTCGGGTGCGGGCTACGGCAACTCGTACACCAACGTGGTCAGCCCGGTCACCCAGGACGCCACGTGGGATAACGGCCCGGCCTTGAGCCTGCCGGCCGCCGCGATCAACGGCACGAACCCGGCATCGGTGGCGTTCAGCATCTTCAACGCCGGTGCGGGCCGTTTCCTGGCGCTCGAACTGTCGGCGCTGGAAGCCGACGGCAAGGGCAAGATCATCTCCAGCCCGCGCGTGGTCACCGCCAACAACATCAAGGCGCTGATCGAGCAGGGCACGGAGCTGCCGTACCAGTCCGCCACGTCGAGCGGTGCCACCTCGGTGCAGTTCCGCAAGGCCAACCTGAAGCTCGAGGTCACGCCGCAGATCACGCCGGAAGGCAACGTGCTGCTGGATGTGGACGTGAACAAGGACAGCGTGGGTATCCAGACCACCAACGGCTTCGCCATCGACACCAAGCACGTGCAGACGCAGGTGCTGGTGGAGAACGGCGGCACCGTGGTGATCGGCGGTATCTACAGCCAGGAAGAGAGCAACAACTACAACAAGGTGCCGTTCCTGGGCGATATCCCGGTGCTCGGCTACCTGTTCAAGAACAACGCCAAGGTCAACAACCGCACCGAGCTGCTGGTGTTCCTGACGCCGCGTATCCTGAACGACAATGTGTCGCTGAAATAACCGCACCGGGTGCAGTACCGGGCCCGGATGCAGTAGACTGAGAGGCCGCGTCGCTTGCCGACGCGGCCTTTTTTCATTGGCGGTGTCGTCAGGCAGCCATGGCCGGAAGCGCGCGATGCCGCGTGATGTATTGTCATCACCTGTTTTGCGAAAGTCCCGGCCGGGGCGATAATGCGAAGCCGCCAGGCACCACGCCTGCTTGACCTCGATACCCCAGTGACCGCGCAAGCCACTCGCCCGAATCTCTTTTTCGTTGGCCTCATGGGCGCCGGCAAGACTACCGTCGGCCGCACCGTGGCCCGGCGTCTCAACTACCCGTTCTTCGACTCCGACCATGAGCTCGAGGCGCGTTGCGGCGTGCGGATTCCGATCATTTTCGAACACGAGGGCGAAGCAGGCTTCCGCGACCGCGAGGCGCATATGATTGCCGAGCTGGCTTCGCGCCAGGGCATTGTGCTGGCCACGGGCGGCGGCGCTGTGCTGCGCCCGGAGAACCGCGAGGTGCTGAGTGCCAATGGCACCGTGGTCTACCTGCGCGCGAGCCCGCACGACCTCTGGCTGCGCACCCGCCACGACCGTAACCGGCCGCTGCTCCAGACCCAGGACCCCAAGGGCCGGCTCGAGGCGCTGTACGCCGAGCGCGACCCGCTGTACCGCGAAGTGGCGGATTTCATCATCGAAACCGGCAAGCCGTCCGTGGCACAGCTTGCTAATATGGTTCTGATGCAACTTGAGATGGCCGGCTTTGTGTTTCCGCCCGCGGAAGCCACCCCGGACGCCGATGCGGCCCCGCCCGCGGCGCCGGACCAGCCGGCGCAGGACACCCATTCATGATTACGCTTGAAGTCGACCTCGGGACGCGCAGCTACCCGATCCATATTGGTAGCGGCCTGCTCGACCGCGCCGAACTGCTGGCCCCGCACGTGCGTGGCCAGCACGCCGTCATCGTCACCAACGAGACGGTCGGTCCGCTGTACGCCGCCCGGGTGGAAGCCACGCTGGCCGCGCTCGGCAAGACCGTGCGCGTGGTCACGCTGCCGGACGGCGAGCGTTTCAAGCACTGGGAAACCCTGAACCTGATCTTCGATGCGCTGCTGGGCGCCGGCGCCGACCGCAAGACCACGCTGATCGCACTGGGCGGCGGCGTGGTGGGCGACATGACCGGGTTTGCCGCTGCCTGCTACATGCGCGGCGTGCCGTTCGTGCAGGTGCCGACCACGCTGCTGGCGCAGGTGGACTCCTCGGTGGGCGGCAAGACCGGCATCAACCACCCGCTCGGCAAGAACATGATTGGCGCGTTTCACCAGCCCAACGCGGTGATCGCCGACATCGACACCCTGCGCACCCTTCCGGCCCGCGAGCTGGCGGCCGGCCTGGCCGAGGTCATCAAGCATGGCGCGATTGCCGATACGGCCTACTTCGACTGGATCGAGAGCCATATCGCCGGCCTGAATGCCTGCGATACCAGCCTGATGGCCGAGGCCGTGCGCCGCTCCTGCGAGATCAAGGCCGCCGTGGTGGCCCAGGACGAGCGCGAGGGCGGCCTGCGGGCGATCCTGAACTTCGGCCACACCTTCGGGCATGCCATCGAGGCGGGCATGGGCTACGGCGAGTGGCTGCACGGCGAGGCGGTGGGCTGCGGCATGGTCATGGCTGCCGACCTGTCGCACCGGCTGGGCTTCATCGACACCGAGACGCGCGCGCGCATCCGCGAACTGACCCGGGCGGCCATGCTGCCCGTGGTGGCGCCGGAACTCGGCATCGACCGCTATATCGAACTGATGAAAGTGGACAAGAAGGCCGAGGCGGGCAGCATCAAGTTCATCCTGCTGAAGAAGCTTGGCGAAGCCTTCATCACCACCGTGCCCGACGCGGACCTGCGCGAGACGCTGCGCCATGCCACGTTGAAACCCCCAACCGAGGCACCGGTCGCCTGAACCCAAGCGATCGGCCATGCCTTGCAACCCCAAGCCCCGCCACCGGATTGCCGCATGACCGACCTCGAATCCCACCTCGCCCCGTACGCCGCCCACTCGACGCAGTCGCGGGGGCGGGTGCATGCCGAATCGGCGTCGTCGTCGCGCAGCGAATTCCAGCGTGACCGCGACCGCGTGATCCACAGCACCGCGTTCCGGCGCCTGGAGTACAAGACCCAGGTGTTCGTGAACCATGAGGGCGACCTGTTCCGCACCCGGCTCACGCACAGCCTGGAGGTGGCGCAGATAGCGCGGTCCATCGCGCGCAACCTGCGCGTCAACGAGGATCTGGTCGAGGCGATCTCGCTGGCCCACGACCTTGGCCACACCCCGTTCGGCCATGCCGGGCAGGATGCGCTGAACCTCTGCATGAAGAACCACGGCGGCTTCGAGCACAACCTGCAGAGCCTGCTGGTGGTGGACGAGCTGGAGGAGCGCTACGGCGGCTTCAATGGGCTGAACCTGACGTTCGAGACCCGTGAGGGCATTCTCAAGCATTGCTCGCGGGTCAACGCGGCAGCGCTCGGGGAGCTGGGGCGGCGCTTCCTCGAGGGCGCGCAGCCGTCGCTGGAGGCCCAGCTGGCCAACCTGGCCGACGAAATCGCCTACAACAACCACGATATCGACGATGGCCTGCGCTCGGGGCTCCTGACGCTGGAGCAACTGGACGAAGTGCCGATGTGGGGCCGCCACCGGGCCGAGGTCACGGCCGCGTTCCCGGGCATCAATGGCCGGCGCGCCATCAATGAGACGGTTCGCCGCATGATCAACACGCTGATCGTGGACCTGATCGAGACAACCGGGCGCAATATCGCCGCGGCCAACCCCAAGAATATCGATGCCGTGCGCGCCGCCGGTGCGCTGGTCGCCTTCAGCCCCAAGGTCCACGAGGAGGCGGCGGCGCTCAAGCGCTTCCTGTTCCGTCATCTATATAGGCACTACTTGGTGATGCGGATGTCCGCCAAGGCCCAGCGGATCATTTCGGACCTGTTTGGCGCCTTCATGCAGGATTCCCGCCTGCTGCCGCCGCAGTACCAGGCCAGCCATGGCGGCGACCAGCCGCGCCTGATATCCCATTACATCGCCGGCATGACGGACCGCTACGCGATTCGCGAGCACCGCCGCATCTTCGCCGTCAGCGAGAGCGACTGATCCCGCCACGTCCCCGAATTAAATGGGGACGGATCAGGCTATCATGCGGGGATTGCTGATGCAGGTTCCCCAAATCCCCGTATGGCGCGCCTTCCCCGATTCTCCCCAGCCGGTTTGCCGGCCCTCGTGTTGCAACGCGGCAACAACCGTCAGCCCGTGTTCCTGGGCCCGGACGATTACCTCCATTACCTCGATTGCCTGCGCATGGCCGCGCGCGAGCATGAACTGGCCGTTCATGCCTACGCGCTGCGCCCGAACCATATCCATCTGGTGGCCACGCCCAAGGGGCCCGATTCCCTGAGCCTGGCGATGCAGGCGGTCGGCCGCCGCTATGCGCGCCACTTCAACCGGGTGGCCAATCGCACGGGTACGCTCTGGGAGGGGCGCTTCCGCTCGGCCGTGATCGAACCCAATGCTTGGCTGCTGCCGGCGATGCTCTATGTCGAAGGTAATGCGCTGCGCGCTGGCGATGTCATGACGGCCGAGGCCGACCGCTGGAGCAGCTATCGGCATCACGCGGGCATCGAGTCGAGCCCGCTTGTGAGCGATCACTCCGCCTACTGGGAGCTTGGCAATACGCCTTTTGAGCGCCAGTCGAACTATCGCGCATTGACTGCCGAGGGACTGTCGGGAAAGACGCTCGCCACGCTGCGCCAGCATGCCCATAGCGGATGGCCGCTCGGCGACGCGGCCTTCCTGACGCAGCTGGAGCGTCACGCCACACGGCGCGTGCAGCCGTTGCCGAAGGGCCGGCCGCGCCGGGCCGGCGAGGAAGATCTCGACGAGGCAACGGCCGGCGATGCACCAGCCTGACGCCTAAGTGCGGCAAAGCTAATGTGTCCCCATTAAAAATGCGCCCTGAACCGGGGCGATTTTTAATGTGTTCTGACCCCATTTAAAATTTTTGCGATACATTCCCGATTCTCATATAGTTGCTCCACCCACAGTCATTGTGCGGCGCGTCACGCTCGTGTACGCCGCTGCGGCCCCGCTGCCTGCCACCCGCCCGTCAAAGAGGCGCCTGCATCCAGCCACCCCGTTCGGTCTGCCTTGCCGCGCGCGCTGCCTTCACCGGAATTCAGCCCGTGGACCACTCGCAACACCCCGCCGATCCCATCGATACCGCCGCCCGCCCGCAAGCGCAGGGCCTCTATGACCCGGCCAACGAGCACGACGCCTGCGGCGTCGGCATGGTTGCGCACATCAAGGGCCGCAAGTCGCACGAGATCATCTCGCAGGGCCTGAAGATCCTCGAGAACCTCGACCATCGCGGCGCCGTGGGCGCCGACAAGCTGATGGGCGACGGCGCCGGCATCCTGATCCAGATCCCGGACCAGTTCTACCGCGAGGAAATGGCCAAGCAGGGCGTGACCCTGCCGCCGAACGGCGAGTACGGCGTGGGCATGATCTTCCTGCCGAAGGAACACGCCTCGCGCCTGGCCTGCGAGCAGGAGCTCGAGCGCACGGTGCGCCTGGAAGGCCAGGTCGTGCTGGGCTGGCGTGACGTGCCGGTGGACTGCAACATGCCGATGTCCCCCACGGTGCGCACCACCGAGCCGGTGATCCGCCAGATCTTCATTGGCCGTGGCCGCGACATCATGACCACGGACGCGCTGGAACGTAAGCTCTACGTCATCCGCAAGACCGCCAGCCACGCCATCCAGGCGCTCAAGCTCAAGCACGGCAAGGAATACTTCGTGCCGTCGATGTCGGCCCGTACCGTGGTGTACAAGGGCCTGCTGCTGGCCAACCAGGTGGGCGAGTACTACCTCGACCTGCAGGACCCGCGCGCCGTCTCGGCCCTGGCCCTGGTGCACCAGCGCTTCTCCACCAACACCTTCCCGGCCTGGGAACTGGCCCACCCGTACCGCATGGTCGCCCACAACGGCGAAATCAACACGGTCAAGGGCAACGTCAACTGGGTCAACGCGCGCACGGGCGCCATTTCGTCGCCGGTGCTCGGCGACGACCTGCCCAAGCTGTGGCCGCTGATCTATCCGGGCCAGTCCGATACGGCATCGTTCGACAACTGCCTCGAACTGCTGACGATGGCCGGCTACCCGCTCGTCCACGCGATGATGATGATGATCCCGGAAGCCTGGGAACAGCACACGCTGATGGACGACAACCGCCGGGCGTTCTACGAGTACCACGCCGCCATGATGGAGCCGTGGGACGGCCCCGCCGCCATCTGCTTCACCGATGGCCGCCAGATCGGCGCCACGCTGGACCGTAACGGCCTGCGTCCGGCCCGTTTCTACGTGACCGAAGACGACGTGGTCGTGCTGGCCTCGGAAGCCGGCGTGCTGCCGTTCCCCGAGTCGCGCGTGGTGCAGAAGTGGCGCCTGCAGCCCGGCAAGATGTTCCTGATCGACATGGAACAGGGCCGCATCATCGACGACAAGGAGCTCAAGGACAACCTGGCCAACGCCAAGCCGTACAAGAGCTGGATCGATGCCGTGCGCATCAAGATGGACGAGCTCGAGGCCAAGCCCGAGGACGTGGCCGCCGAGAAGAAGCCCGCGGCGCCGCTGCTGGACCGCCAGCAGGCCTTCGGCTACACGCAGGAGGACGTCAAGTTCCTGATGGCGCCGATGGCGCTGGCCGGCGAGGAAGCCACCGGCTCGATGGGCAATGACTCGCCGCTGGCCGTGCTGTCGTCGAAGAACAAGACGCTGTACCACTACTTCAAGCAGCTGTTCGCCCAGGTGACCAACCCGCCGATCGACCCGATCCGCGAGAACATGGTCATGTCGCTGGTGTCGTTCATCGGCCCGAAGCCGAACCTGCTCGAACTGAACAACATCAACCCGCCGATGCGCCTCGAAGTGTCCCAGCCCGTGCTGGACTTCAAGGACATCGCCAAGATCCGCAACATCGAGCACTACACCGGTGGCAAGTTCCGCGCTTATGAGCTGAACATCTGCTATCCGACGGCATGGGGCAAGGAAGGCATCGAGGCGCGCCTGGCGTCGCTGTGCGCCGAGGCCGTGGATGCCGTGCGCTCGGGCTACAACATCCTGATCGTGTCCGACCGCCGCGTCGATGCCGATCATGTGGCGATTCCGGCACTGCTGGCGACGTCCGCCATCCACCATCACCTGGTGGAAAAGGGCCTGCGCACGTCCGCCGGCCTGGTGGTGGAAACCGGCTCGGCGCGTGAGGTGCACCACTTCGCGCTGCTGGCTGGCTACGGCGCCGAGGCAGTCCACCCGTACCTGGCGATGGAAACGCTGGCCGACATGGCCACCGGCCTGTCTGGCGACCTGTCGCCCGAGAAGGCGGTCAAGAACTTCGTCAAGGCCATCGGCAAGGGCCTGTTCAAGGTGATGTCCAAGATGGGCATCTCCACGTACATGTCCTACACCGGCGCGCAGATCTTCGAGGCCATCGGCCTGTCGCGCGAACTGGTGCAGAAGTATTTCCACGGCACGCCGTCCAACGTGGAAGGCATCGGCATCTTCGAGGTCGCCGAGGAAGCCATCCGCCTGCATCGCGACGCGTTCGGCAACAACCCCGTGCTCGAGACCATGCTCGAGGCCGGCGGCGAGTACGCCTACCGCGTGCGGGGCGAGGAGCATATGTGGACGCCGGATTCGGTGGCCAAGCTCCAGCACTCGGTGCGCGCCGATGACGGCAAGGGTGCCTACCAGACGTACAAGGAATACGCGAACATCATCAACGACCAGAGCCGCCGCCACATGACGCTGCGCGGCCTGTTCGAGTTCAAGGTGGATCCGTCGCGCGCCATTCCGCTCGAGGAAGTGGAGTCTGCCAAGGACATCGTGAAGCGTTTCGCCACGGGCGCCATGTCGCTCGGCTCGATCTCGACCGAAGCCCACACCACGCTGGCCGTGGCGATGAACCGCATCGGCGGCAAGTCGAACACCGGCGAAGGCGGCGAGGACGAGAAGCGCTACCGCAACGAACTGCGCGGCATCCCCATCAAGCAGGGCGATACCCTCAAGGGCCTGCTGGGCGACCACGTGATCGAGCGTGACCTGCCGCTGCAGGAAGGCGATTCGCTGCGCAGCAAGATCAAGCAGGTGGCGTCGGGCCGCTTTGGCGTGACCGCCGAGTACCTGGCGTCGGCCGACCAGATCCAGATCAAGATGGCCCAGGGCGCCAAGCCCGGCGAGGGTGGCCAGCTGCCTGGCCACAAGGTGTCGGACTACATCGGCAAGCTGCGTTACTCGGTGCCGGGCGTGGGCCTGATCTCGCCGCCGCCGCACCATGACATCTACTCGATCGAGGATCTGGCGCAGCTGATCCACGACCTGAAGAACGTGAACCCGGTGTCGGACATCTCGGTCAAGCTGGTGTCCGAAGTGGGCGTGGGCACCGTGGCGGCCGGCGTGGCGAAGGCCAAGGCCGACCACGTGGTGATCGCCGGCCATGACGGCGGCACCGGCGCCTCGCCGTGGTCGTCGATCAAGCACGCCGGCACGCCTTGGGAGCTGGGCCTGGCCGAGACGCAGCAGACGCTGATGCTCAACGGCCTGCGCAACCGCATCCGCGTGCAGGCAGATGGCCAGATGAAGACCGGCCGCGACGTGGTGATCGGCGCGCTGCTGGGCGCCGACGAGTTCGGCTTCGCCACGGCACCGCTGGTGGCCGAGGGCTGCATCATGATGCGCAAGTGCCACCTGAACACCTGCCCGGTGGGCGTGGCCACGCAGGATCCGGCGCTGCGCAAGAAGTTCCAGGGCAAGCCCGAGCACGTGGTGAACTTCTTCTTCTTCGTTGCCGAGGAAGCGCGCGAGATCATGGCCCAACTGGGCATCCGCACCTTCGACGAGCTGATCGGCCGCGCCGACCTGCTCGACATGCGCAGCGGCATCGAGCACTGGAAGGCGCGCGGCCTGGACTTCGGCCGCATCTTCTACCAGCCGGCGTTCGCCGCCGACGTGCCGCGCTTCCACACGGACGTGCAGGACCACGGCCTGTCGGTGGAAGCCGGCAAGGCGCTGGACCATGTGCTGATCGCCAAGGCGCGCCAGGCCATCGACAAGGGTGAGCGCGTGTCGTTCATCCAGCCGGTGAAGAACGTGAACCGCACGGTGGGCGCGATGCTGTCCGGCGTGATCGCCAAGCAGTACGGCCACGAGGGCCTGCCTGACGACACCATCCACATCCAGCTGCAAGGCACGGCCGGCCAGTCGTTCGGCGCGTTCCTGGCGCACGGCATCACGCTGGACCTGGTGGGCGACGGCAACGACTACGTGGGCAAGGGCCTCTCCGGCGGCCGCGTGATCGTGCGCACGCCGCACGAGTTCCGTGGCGACCCGACGCGCAACATCATCGTCGGCAACACGGTGCTGTACGGCGCCATCGCCGGCGAGGCGTTCTTCAACGGCGTGGCCGGCGAACGCTTCGCGGTGCGCAACTCGGGCGCCGTGGCGGTGGTCGAGGGCACGGGCGACCATGGTTGCGAGTACATGACCGGCGGCACGGTGGTCGTGCTGGGCGGCACGGGCCGCAACTTCGCGGCGGGCATGTCCGGCGGCGTGGCCTACGTCTATGACGAGGATGGCCTGTTCGACAAGCGCTGCAACACCTCGATGGTGGCGCTGGAGGCGGTGCTCGCCTCGGCCGACCAGGAGAAGGGCCAGCCCAAGGCACAGTGGCACAAGCAGGGCGGCAAGCGCGAGCTGGACGAAGTGATCCTGCGCAACCTGATCGAGCAGCATTTCCGCTACACCGGTTCGGAGCGCGCCAAGGCGCTGCTGGCGGACTGGACCACGGCGCGCCGCAAGTTCGTCAAGGTCTTCCCGACCGAGTACAAGCGCGCCCTGGGCGAGATGTACGCCAAGGAGCAGGCCGCCCGCGACAACGACCGCGAGGCGATTGCCGCCTGACGGCGCGCATCGGCCACCCCACGAGATGGCGCCGCGCGGCATGCCCCGCGGCGCCAACAAGATACTGACCCCACGCGAGGCCGGCCCAGCCGCCTCGCGCCCAGCTAGACCAAGGACGCAACATGGGTAAGGCGACTGGCTTTCTCGAATTTCCCCGCCAGAACGAAGGCTATGAGCCGGTAGTCAAGCGTGTGAAGCACTACAAGGAGTTCGTCTTCGCACTGTCCGACAGCGAGGCGAAGATCCAGGGTGCGCGCTGCATGGACTGCGGCATCCCGTTCTGCAACAACGGCTGCCCGGTCAACAACATCATTCCGGACTTCAACGACCTGGTGTACCGCCAGGACTGGAAGACGGCCATCGAGGTCCTGCACCAGACCAACAACTTCCCCGAGTTCACGGGCCGGATCTGCCCGGCACCGTGCGAGGCGGCCTGCACGCTCGGCATCAACGAGCTGCCGGTGGGCATCAAGTCGATCGAGCACGCCATTATCGACAAGGCCTGGGAAGAGGGCTGGGTGGCGCCGCACGTGCCCGCGCACAAGACCGGCAAGACCGTGGCCGTGGTCGGCTCCGGCCCGGCTGGCCTGGCTGCCGCGCAGCAACTGGCCCGCGCCGGCCATGACGTGACGGTGTTCGAGAAGAACGACCGCATCGGCGGCCTGCTGCGCTATGGCATCCCCGACTTCAAGATGGAGAAGACGCTGATCGACCGCCGCATCGAGCAGATGCAGGCCGAAGGCGTGACGTTCCGGGCGGGCGTGATGGTGACCGAAGGCGAACTGCCCGCCGGTATCGTGAACTACGCCCGCGAGACGGTGTCCGCGCAGTCGTTGATGGACCAGTTCGACGCCGTGGTGCTGGCCGGCGGCTCGGAAGTGCCGCGCGACCTGCCGGTGCCGGGCCGTGAGCTGGCCGGCGTGCACTACGCGCTGGAATTCCTGATCCCGCAGAACAAGGAAGTGGCCGGCGACGCCGTGAACGACATCCGCGCGGATGGCAAGCACGTGATCGTGATCGGCGGTGGCGATACGGGTTCCGACTGCGTCGGTACGTCGAATCGCCATGGCGCGGTGTCGGTGACCCAGTTCGAACTGCTGCCGCAGCCGCCGGACGAGGAAAACAAGCCGCTGGTGTGGCCGTACTGGCCGATCAAGCTGCGCACGTCGTCGTCCCACGACGAAGGCTGCTCGCGTGACTGGTCCGTGGCCACCAAGGAATTCATCGGCGAGAACGGCAAGCTCACGGCCCTGAAAGCCTGCCGCGTGGAGTGGAAGGACGGCCGCATGCAGGAAGTGCCGGGCAGCGAATTCGTGCTGCCGGCAGACCTGGTGCTGCTGGCCATGGGCTTCACCAACCCGGTGGGCTCGGTGCTGGAGGCCTTTGGCGTGGATACGGACGCCCGCAAGAACGCCAAGGCCTCCACCGAAGGCGATCGCGCGTACTACACCAACGTGCCCAAGGTCTTCGCCGCCGGCGACGTGCGCCGCGGCCAGTCCCTCGTGGTCTGGGCCATCCGCGAAGGCCGCCAGGCCGCCCGCTCGGTCGACGCCTTCCTGATGGGCCACACGGTACTGCCGCGCTGATTGCAGGCGTTCCAGGTAAAGAGCCCGCCCGGGGTTTCTCGGGCGGGCTTTTTGTTTTGTGGACGGGGTGGACTAGAGCGTCATGGTCCACGGTACAGCGGCGGCGGCGATCGTCAGCACCGCCATCCATCTCGCCGATGCGCGTCTCGCCCGGCATGCCATGCCGCTATCGCCAGGAAGACCATGGTTGCCAGGACCGCCTCGTTGCCTGAGGCGTCCTCGATTGCGCCACGCGGAATCGAGGGGGCCATCTCGTACATCCAGCTATACGAGTTGCCCGCTAGAGCCGCCAGGAGAAGCACTCCCCAGATGCAAGAAGCTTGGGCAAGCCAGCGGATCGCGGATCTCATGGCGTTTCCCAGGCGCCCGACTCGATCGCCCGTTCCAGCATGCCGACGGTCAGCGGCATCTTTTCGTACTTCAGACGAAGCTTCCGTGAGAACGGCATGGCGAGGATCTCGAGCAGGCTGAAGCCCTCTTCGCAGAAGTAACGCTGGAACGCATAGTCGCCACGCTCGATGCCGAAGTGCGTGAGAAATTCCTCCATGAAATCAAAGGCTTCGTCGCCGGTCAGGTCCAGATCGCGCTCAAGGCTGTCGGTGCGGGAAATGCGCTGGCCTTCCGGAAGGCCGGTGCTTTGCCGGATAAAGGCAGTAACTGCCGCAAGCGTGGCGTCTGTCATTAGAAGGCCCTGTCTTCGCTTTTGACCAAACGGTTGTACTGGCCCACTGAGTTAGCAGTGATGATGGCTACGTCTCGAGCGAAGAGTGCCCAGCCGAGAACCGGAACGGAGCGGCCGACGAAAGTGCCAAGGTTTCGCGTCATGAACACTTTGAGTTGTCTGACGCTCGCATTCGTGACAGTCGGCAAGATCTTTCGCTTCAGATCGTAATTCAGGTAGGTTCGCGCGAGTTTTGAAGCCACGGAGGGTCGCGGCGTGGCCCCGTGAAATTTACCTCGCGTGGGCACCCAGTTCTGGCCCGCCAGAATCGCTCCAACAGTAGCGAAATCTTCAATCCCAAGCTGCTTGCAGGTTTCGTCGATGGTGACCAGCAGGAACAATTCTCCGGGCGAAAGGTTTTCGTGGATGCCATAGCGATAAGTGTTGCCCATACGTAGATCTCCAACTCTGTTGAGCTGGAAACCGTATCGCCACACCGCCGGTGAAGAAATCGGACTTCATCGAGTTCCCGGTCGGGCTTGCTGCACGTCAAACACGCGCGACGCGCTTGCCACCGCCCACCCTGTCAGCCTCCCGTCAGCCGCCAAACCTACGCTCCATGAGGATTGCATCTGCGCCGTAGGCGGCCAGTTTTTGGGCATGCGGGGCGGCGTCGTGTGCGGTCAGCGGGGCGTACCCGATCCTGCGCCACCAGGCGGCGGCGGACTGAACGGCGATCAGGCGCGATGAGGTCAGGCCCAGCGTGCGGGCCGACTGTTCGGCGGCGGTGTAGAGGCGGGCGGCCAGGCCAGCGCCCTGGCCGGCGGGCGCCACGGCCATGTCGTGGACGAACCAGGTCAGGGGAGTGGCGGGCGGCCAGTCGCGCGCCAGCACGCCGTCGAGCGGTGGCAGCGTGGCTTGCGGCCAGGCGTGGGTGAACAGGTAGGCGGCCAGCCGGCTTTGGGGCAGCGCGGCCACCCAGCAGGTTCCGGGCGACAGCGCGAGGCGGCTGGCGAGGGCGTCGGCGGATTCGATCAGCGTGGAGGCATAGCACTGCGCCTGGACGGCGAGCACGGCGGGCAGGTCGGCGGCCAGCATCCGCCGCAGGACAATTTCAGACATCGGGCGATTATAAAAGAGGGATCCATTGCGCCCCACGATCACCCATTGGGGTCCACCCGGCTATGGTTTACGTGGTCTGTGCCGTCCTGAGCGTTGTTCGTACAATGCCCAAAAAGCGATAACAAGAGACTGCCTCGAAATCCCTTTCAGCCGATTTGGTGCCATGGCCTTGCGTCGTGGTCCGGAGGAAATTGATGCCCGAAGTGCGCAAAAGGTCGCGGCTTTGGCGAGGTAATACGGAGTTGCCGACACTCGCTGCCTCCCCGGCGGCCCCGCGCCCTTCGTGGCGGGCCGTCCTGATGCTGCCCGCCTTCCTCGGTGCGGCAGTGGCATTCGCGCAGCCTCCCGCCGGACTGGCCACCGCACAATTCGCCGCCATTCCCAACGGCAGCCGCCCCGAACTGCTGAACCGTCCCGTGTCCTTCCCGGCGCGGCCCATCCGCATGATCGTGCCGTTCCCGGCCGGCGGTGTGGCCGATGCCACGGCGCGGCTGGTGGCCGAGCGCCTCGCGGTGCGCCTGGGCGTGCCGGTCGAGGTGGACAACCGCCCCGGCGCGGCGGGCACAATGGCCGGCGATGTCGTCGCCAAGTCCAGTTCCGACGGTCACACGCTGCTGTTCCACCAGGCCAACATGTTGATCCAGCCCGGCCTGGAGCCGGTGCCCTACGACGTGGTGCGCGACTTCACGCCCGTGGCGCGTGTGGCCACGATGCCGCTGTTCCTCGTGATCGATGGGCGCCTGCCGATGCAGACGCCGCAGCAATGGGTCACGGCGGTGCGGTCGAGCCCGGGCTCCTATAGCTATGGCTACGGCCAGCCCGGCAGCCCGGCCCACTTCTATGCCGAATACGCGGTGCGCGGCATCCCGAGCGGGGTGCCGCTGGTGACGGCCAAGGGCGAGGCCGCCGTGGTTCTCGAAATGCTCGCCGGCCGCATCAGCGCCTGCTTCTGTTCCTATACAGCCGTGCAGAACCACGTGCGCAGCGGCACGCTGCGCTTGCTTGGCGTCACCGGCGGCCAGCGCTCGCCGCTGGCGCCACAGGTGCCCACGCTGCAGGAAGCGGGCATGGATGGCTATGGCGCCACGGCCTGGTACGGCGTGATGGCCCCGGCCAAGACGCCGCGCGCCATCGTTGCCCGCCTGGCCACGGAGCTGGATAACGTCACCAACGAGCGCGAAGTGCGTGCGCGGCTGATGGCTGCCGGGCTCACGGCGGTGCGCGATTCGCCGGAGGCGTTCGCCACGGCCATCCGCGCCGAGACCCTCCAGTGGCAGATGCTGGTGCGCCAGTCGACGCAGGGCGCGGAGCCCTGACTGGCCGCCAGCCGGCGATTTGTTCCATTTCGGGAACACTGTTGTCCGGACTGGAATGTAGCGGTCGCCACACAGCAACCCGCGCGTCTAGGTGGTAGCCCTTATAATGGCGCCCTGCCCAATCCGGTGCCAACGTGACCGCTACCGTACCGAACCTCCCTGCCCAGTCCCTGATCAGCCCGGACATCGTCGAACTCGCCGATGTCGATTTCGCCTATGCGGCGGGCGACAAGCCGGTGCTCGCCGGCCTGTCGATGCGCTTCCCGCGCGGCAAGGTGGTGGCCGTGATGGGCGGCTCGGGCTGCGGCAAGACCACGGTCATGCGCCTGATCGGCGGCATGGTGCGCCCCTCCAGCGGACGGGTGACCTTCAACGGCGCCGACATCGATGCCATGGACCAGCCCGGCCTCTACGCCGTGCGGCGCCAGATGGGCATGCTGTTCCAGTTCGGGGCGCTGTTCACCGACCTCTCGGTCTTCGATAATGTGGCGTTTCCGTTGCGTGAGCACACGGACCTGCCCGATTCGATGATCCGCGACCTCGTGCTGATGAAGCTCAACGCGGTGGGCCTGCGCGGCGCGCGGGAGCTGATGCCGGCCCAGATCTCCGGCGGCATGGCGCGGCGGGTGGCGCTGGCGCGGGCCATCGCGCTGGACCCGGCGCTGCTGATGTATGACGAGCCGTTCGCTGGCCTTGACCCGATCTCGCTCGGCCTCACCGCCAACCTGATCCGCAGCCTCAACGACGCGCTGGGCGCCACCACGATCATCGTCTCCCATGATGTGCAGGAGACGTTTCTGATTGCCGACTACGTCTATTTCATCGCCAACGGCCGGATCGCGGCCGAGGGCGAGCCGGACGCGCTGCGTGCCTCGACCGATCCGTTCGTGCGCCAGTTTGTCCATGCCGAGGCCGACGGCCCGGTGCCATTCCATTACCCGGGCCCCTCGCTGGCCGATGACTTCGCCGCCGGAGGTAGCCGTTGACCGCCTTCTTCACCAGCATCGGCGCCGCCGTGCGCAATTTCGTGGGCGGCGTCGGCCACGCCACGCGCATGTTCTTCGCGCTGCTGGCGCTGTCCCCGGCGTTGCTGCGCCGGCCCCGGCTGGTCACCGACCAGGTGTTCTTCGTCGGCAACCTGTCTCTGGTGATCATCGCCGTGTCCGGGCTGTTCGTCGGCTTCGTGCTGGGCCTGCAGGGCTACTACACGCTGAACCGCTATGGCTCGGAGCAGGCGCTCGGGCTGCTGGTGGCGCTGTCGCTGGTGCGTGAGCTGGGGCCGGTGGTTTCGGCACTGCTGTTCGCGGGGCGCGCGGGCACCTCGCTGACGGCCGAGATCGGCCTGATGAAGGCGGGCGAGCAGCTCACCGCCATGGAAATGATGGCCGTGAACCCGTTGCAGCGCGTGATTGCGCCGCGCTTCTGGGCCGGCGTGATTGCCATGCCGGTCCTGGCGGCCATCTTCAGCGCCGTGGGCGTCCTGGGCGGCTACCTGGTGGGCGTGCAGCTGATCGGGGTGGACGCCGGCGCGTTCTGGTCGCAGATGCAGGGCGGCGTGGATGTGCGCGCCGACGTGCTCAATGGCGTGATCAAGAGCTTCATTTTTGGTATCGCGGTGACGTTTATTGCCTTGTACCAGGGCTTCGAGGCCCGCCCGACGCCGGAAGGCGTGTCACGGGCCACCACGCGTACCGTGGTGATGGCCTCGTTGGCCGTGCTGGGCCTGGATTTCCTGCTGACCGCGCTGATGTTCAGCTGACGCGGCGGCAAACGAAACGCATTCGACAAGAGACTCGCATGAAGAAAAAATCACTCGACTACTGGGTGGGGCTGTTCGTGGTGGTGGGGTTTGTCGCGCTGCTGTTCCTCGCGCTCAAGGCCGGCAACATGAGCAGCTTCTCGTTCCAGGAGACCTACTCGGTCCAGGCGCAGTTCGACAACATCGGCGGGCTGAAGGCGCGTGCGCCGGTCAAGAGCGCCGGCGTGGTGGTGGGGCGCGTGGCGTCCATCCGCTTCGATGACAAGTCCTACCTGGCCACGGTGGAGCTGAACCTGGACAAGTCGTACCAGTTTCCGAAGGACACCTCGGCCAAGATTCTGACGTCCGGCCTGCTGGGCGAGCAGTACATCGGCCTCGAGGCCGGCGGCGACACCGCCATGCTGGCCCAGGGCAGCAAGATCACGATGACCCAGTCGGCAGTCGTGCTTGAAAACCTGATCGGTCAGTTCCTGTACAACAAGGCCGCCGACGCCGGCGCCGGCGGGGGTTCCGCCTCGACGGCTCCGGCTGCCGCGCCGTCTTCCGGCGCCGCCGCGCTGCCGGCCGCACCGGGCACGGAGGGCGCGAAATGAGCCGCCGTGTCAGGCATCGGCGCCCGCGGGCGCCTGGACAACTGTGTGCCGCCGCCTTCGCTGCCCTGATGCTGGCGGGCTGCGCCACCGGCCCCGACGCCAATCCGAAGGACCCGCTCGAACCCCTGAACCGGGGCGTGCAGACGGTCAACGAGCAGGTGGACAAGTACGCGCTGAAGCCGGTTGCCACGGTCTACGCGGACTATGTGCCGTCGCCGGTCCGGACCGCCGTGGGCAACTTCTTCTCGAATATGTCCGATGTCTACTCGGCGGCGAACAACCTGCTGCAGGGCAAGCCGTCGCGCGCGGCGGAAGACACCATGCGGGTGGCCATCAACAGCGTGCTCGGCATTGGCGGGCTGATCGACATCGCCACGCCGGCCGGGCTGCCCAAGTACAAGGAAGACTTCGGCCAGACGCTCGGCGTGTGGGGGGTGCCGTCCGGCCCGTACCTGGTGCTGCCGCTGTTCGGCCCGAGCACCGTGCGTGACACCGGCGGCATGCTGGTGGACCGCCTGATGGACCCGTCCGCCTATATCTACCCGGTGTGGGCGCGCAATACCGCCGCCGGCGTGCGCATCGTCGATGGCCGCTCGCAGCTGATGGGCGCCTCGAACCTGATCGAGGCGGCTGCGCTGGACCGCTATGCCTTCCTGCGCGACTCCTATATGCAGCGCCGCCAGTACCTGATCTATGACGGCAATCCGCCATCCCAGGATGATCAGGACCAGGAGGGTGCTTCATCGGCCAGCCCGGCGAGTTCGACAGCCCCGTCCGACGCGGCGCCGGCCCAGGACAAGCCCGCCAGCGAAGCCCCGGCCGACCAGGGCACCCAGCCGGCCCAGCCGATGCCCGTGCCGACCCCGAACCTGATTGGTCCGGGCGGCGCGCTCCGTTTCGGCCGGTGATCGATTTGCCAGCCCCGTGCTGGCTGGGGTTTGCGGCGACTGTGCCAGCGCTGTGAGCCCTGCAACAAAGTGTTTGAAAGTGGTGTTTGAGGCGCTTGGATGCCAAGCGCTTCCCGGGCGCCTATGTTTCAATGAGTGCGCGGTTTGGCAGCTCCACGCCAGCCGCAGCGGTTTCCTGGGCACCTGGCGTCATGCGTTGGCCGACGCGAAGCCCTTGATAGATAAGGATATTTACGATGCTGAAGCGACTGTTGGTCCCCTTTGTTTCCGTCTTCACCGTGCTGGCCTTCACCGGCACCGCGCAGGCCCAGCAGGCCACGGACGCGTCCTCGCCGGACGCGCTGGTCAAGACCGTGGTGAACGACGTCATGGCCTCCGTGCGCGCTGACAAGGACATGCAGGCCGGCAACCTCGGCAAGATCACGGCGCTGGTCGAGCAGAAGATCCTGCCGAACGCCAACTTCGGCAAGACCACGCAGATCGCGATGGGCCGCAACTGGTCGAAGGCCACGCCGGAACAGCAGAAGATCATCACCGATGAGTTCAAGACGCTGCTGATCCGTACCTATGCCGGCGCCATCGCCCAGATCCGCGACCAGCAGGTGCAGTTCCGCCCGTACCGCGGCACGGCTGAGGACACTGACGCCACGATCCGTACACAGGTCATCAACAAGGGCGAGCCGATCCAGATGGATTACCGCCTCGAGAAGACCGCCCAGGGTTGGAAGGTCTACGACATCAACGTACTCGGCGCGTGGCTGACCGAAGCCTACAAGGGCAGCTTCAACACGATCGTGACGCAGCAGGGTGTGGACGGCGTCATCAAGACCCTGCAGGACCGCAACCGGCAACTGGCCAACGCCAAGAGCTGATGCGGAATCTGGTTGCGGCGCAGCACGCCGCAGCCATTCCGGTCTACAATGGCCGCTCGGCGCCAACCTGTTTCTCGTAGAAATATGCGTGGGCGCCGGTTTCCCGACCTCGATTTCCCTTCTTCGATCGATCTGATGCCTGCGCTCGGCCCTTCGCTGACCAACCGCAACGCCGCCGCCGTGCTGCGTGAGGGGCTGTCGCGCGTGTCCCAGGGCGATGTGGCCGTCGATTGCAGCGCGCTGGCGCAGGTCGATTCGGCTGCCGTGGCCGTGCTGCTGGCGTGGCAACGCGCCGCCGCCGCCCGGGGTCAGGCGCTGGCGCTGCATGGCGTGCCGCCGCAACTGGCCTCGCTGGCCACGCTTTACGGCGTGGAAAGCCTGCTGGGCCTGCCGCCCGCGCCGATCTCCCACCCGGAACACCACCACCACCGACATTGAACCGGCATCCATGGCTGCGCGTGATTGGCGCGGCCGATGCGATGCCCCGGCGTCAGGCTGCGGCCGGCGCCGCGTCGGAACGGTAGCGGGGCCAGTCGGGCCAAAGCGAGACACCCCCCGCATCCCCTATAATTCCGGGTTGTTCGTCCCCAAGTCGCCCCCAAGTGTCCTGACACGGCTCCACCAGGTGCTGCGCGGCTAACCTCAAGGACGTTCCCCCCAACTCCAGTGAGGCGGCCCGCCCAGGCGCCCCTCACAAGACCATCGGCCATGAAAGCCATCGAAATTACCGATGTCCGCAAGCGCTACCGCAACCTGCAGGCGCTCAAGGGTGTCAGTTTCACCGTCGAGCGCGGCGAGTTCTTCGGCCTGCTCGGTCCCAACGGTGCCGGCAAGACCACGCTGATCTCGATCCTCGCGGGCCTGAACCGCGCCGATTCGGGCCGCGTGAGCGTGCTCGGGCACGATGTGGTGGACGACTACCGCATGGCGCGCCGCATGCTCGGCGTGGTGCCCCAGGAACTGGTTTTCGATCCGTTTTTCACGGTTCGGGAGACGTTGCGGCTGCAATCGGGCTATTTCGGCCTGACGCGCAACGACGACTGGATCGACGAAATCATGGCCAACCTGGACCTCACCAGCAAGGCGGACGCCAACATGCGCCAGTTGTCCGGCGGCATGAAGCGGCGCGTGCTGGTGGCGCAGGCGCTGGTGCACCGGCCGCCCGTGATCGTGCTCGATGAGCCGACCGCCGGCGTGGACGTGGAGTTGCGCCAGACGCTCTGGAAGTTCATCTCGCGCCTGAACAAGGAAGGTCACACGATCATCCTGACCACGCACTATCTCGAGGAAGCCGAGGCGCTGTGCGACCGTATCGCCATGCTGAAGTTTGGCGAGGTGGTGGCGCTGGACCGCACCAGCAACCTGCTGACCCAGTTCGCGGGGCTGCAGCTGGTGCTCACGCTGTCGCGCGGCACGCTGCCGCCGGCGCTGGAGGCGCTGCGCACGCCGTCCAACCCCGGCGAGCGCGCCCACCGGCTGCGCCTTTCGGGCTACGAAGCCGTCGAACCGATCCTGGCCGCGCTGCGCGAGGCTGGCTGCGAAGTGGAAGACATGGAAATCAGCAAGGCCGACCTCGAAGACGTGTTCGTCCAGATCATGCGGCGAGAAGGGCACATGCCGGGCGCGGTGCCCGATGCGTCCCTGGAGGCTGCGGCATGACCCGACCTATCGACCAACTCGACAATCGCGCCTCGGAGCTGTCCGACCTGACCGACAAAGCCCGGCTGGATGCCATGGCGGTGGGCGGCTTCGTCGGCTTCCGCACGCTGCTCTACAAGGAAGTGCTGCGTTTCTGGAAGGTGGCGTTCCAGACCGTGGCCGCGCCGGTGCTGACCGCCGTGCTGTACCTGCTGATCTTCGGCCATGTGCTGGAAGACCGCGTGCGGGTGTACGACCAGATCAGCTATACCGCTTTCCTGGTGCCGGGGCTGGTGATGATGAGCATTCTCCAGAATGCGTTTGCGAACAGTTCGTCGTCGCTGATCCAGTCCAAGATCACCGGAAACCTGGTGTTCATCATGCTGCCGCCGCTGTCCCACTGGGAAATGTTCGGCGCCTACGTGGCGGCGTCGGTCATCCGTGGCCTGAGCGTGGGGCTGGGCGTGTTGCTGGTGACGGCGTGGTTCGCGCACCTGCATGTGTACAACGTCGCCTGGATCCTGGTCTTCGCACTGGGCGGGGCCGGCATTCTCGGTACGTTGGGGCTGATTGCGGGTATCTGGGCCGAAAAGTTCGACCAGCTGGCCGCTTTTCAGAATTTTCTGATCATGCCGGCGACGTTCCTGTCCGGCGTGTTCTATTCGATTCACTCGCTGCCGCCGTTCTGGCAGGCGGTGTCGCACGCCAACCCGTTCTTCTACATGATCGACGGGTTCCGCTACGGCTTCTTTGGCGTATCGGACGTGCCGCCCCTGCACAGCCTGGCCGTGGTGGCCGTGTCCTTCGCGGTGCTGGCCGGGCTGGCGCTGCGGCTGCTCAGCACCGGCTACAAGCTGCGCCACTGACGCTACCCCGCACGCGATCGACACAAATTCACAAGAGACAGACATGCTGCCTACACCGGAACAAGTCAGGGAATACATTGCCCAAGGGTTGCCCTGCGACCATCTGGAAGTGGAAGGCGACGGCCAGCACTTCTTTGCCACCATCGTCAGCGCGGAGTTCGACGGCAAGCGCCTGATCCAGCGGCACCAGCGCGTCTACGCGGCGCTGGGCGACCGCATGCGCGCCGAGATCCATGCGCTGTCGATGAAGACGCTGACCCCGGCCGAATGGAAGGCCGGGTCGGGCGCTGCCTGATGCCCGTCCCGGGACGCATCACGCCGCCTAACGCTGCATAACGAATACCGACACAACATGGACAAATTCCAGATCGAGGGCAACGGCCCGCTCAAGGGCGAGATCCGGGTTTCGGGCGCCAAGAATGCGGCGCTGCCGATCCTGTGCGCCAGCCTGCTGACCGCCGATGCCATCACCATCGACAACGTGCCGAACCTGCAGGACACGCGCACGATGCTAAAGCTGCTGCGCCAGATGGGCACCCGGGCCGACATTGACGGCGCCACGGCCACGCTGGCCGCCGCCGACATCAATGCGCCCGAGGCCCCGTACGAGCTGGTGAAGACCATGCGCGCGTCGATCCTCGTGCTGGGGCCGCTGGTGGCGCGCTTCGGCGAGGCCCGCGTCTCCCTGCCGGGCGGCTGCGGCATCGGCGCGCGGCCGGTGGACCAGCACATCAAGGGCCTGCAGGCGATGGGCGCCGAGATCTCCATCGAGCACGGCTTCATCCACGCCCGCGCCAGCCGTCTGAAGGGCGCGCGCGTGGTGACGGACATGATCACCGTGACCGGCACCGAGAATCTGCTGATGGCCGCCACGCTGGCCGAGGGCGAGACCGTGCTGGAGAACGCCGCGCGCGAGCCCGAGGTGACCGACCTGGCCAACCTGCTGGTGAAGATGGGTGCGAAGATCGATGGCATCGGCACTGACCGCCTGGTGGTGCAGGGCGTGGACCGCCTGCATGGCGCGCGCCATGCCGTGGTGGCAGACCGCATCGAGGCCGGCACCTTCCTCTGCGCGGCCGCGGCCACGCTGGGCGACGTGACGCTGCGCGACATCCCGCCGACCATCCTGGACGCCGTGCTGATCAAGCTGCGCGAAGCCGGCGCCACGATCGAGACCGGCGACGACTGGATCCGCCTGGCCATGCCGCGCCGCGCGCAGGCCGTGAGCTTCCGCACCTCGGAGTATCCGGCCTTCCCGACCGACATGCAGGCCCAGTTCATGGCGCTCAACGCCGTGGCCGAAGGCACCGCGCGGATCACCGAGACGATCTTCGAGAACCGTTTCATGCACGTGCAGGAACTGAACCGCCTGGGCGCCAACATCACCGCCGAAGGCAACACGGCTGTGGTGACCGGCGTGCCGCGCCTGTCGGGCGCGAGCGTGATGGCGACCGACCTGCGCGCCTCGGCCGGCCTGGTGATTGGCGGCCTGGTGGCCGATGGCGAGACCGTCATCGACCGCATCTACCATCTGGACCGCGGCTACGACCGCATGGAAGCCAAGCTGTCGGCCGTGGGCGCGAAGATCCGCCGCATTGCCTGAGACGGCCCCTGAAACACTGCAAGAAGAATTGAAGAACGTACGATGAGCCCAGCTTTCAACGCCTCGCCCGACCAGCTTACGCTGGCGCTGTCCAAGGGCCGCATCTTCTCCGAGACGCTGCCGCTGCTGGCGGCCGCCGGCATCCACGTGACCGAGGACCCGGAGACGTCGCGCAAGCTGATCCTGCCGACGTCGGACCCGGCGGTGCGCGTGATCATCGTGCGCGCCTCGGACGTGCCGACCTACGTGCAGTACGGCGCGGCGGACTTCGGCGTGGCGGGCAAGGACGTGCTGATGGAAACCGGCATGACCGGGCTGTACGCGCCGATCGACCTGAATATCGCCCGCTGCCGCATGTCGGTGGCGGTGCCGGCCGGCTTCGACTACGCCAATGCGGTGCGCCAGGGCGCGCGGCTGGCCGTGGCCACCAAGTACGTGCAGACCGCGCGCGAGCACTTCGCCAAGAAGGGCGTGCACGTCGACCTGATCAAGCTGTACGGCTCGATGGAGCTGGGCCCGCTGGTGGGCCTGTCCGATGCCATCGTCGACCTGGTGAGCACGGGCGGCACGCTGCGCGCCAACAACCTCGTCGAAGTGGAAGAGATCGTGCAGATTTCGTCGCGGCTGGTGGTCAACCAGGCCGCGCTCAAGCTCAAGCGGGAACGGCTCACGCCGATTCTCGAAGCATTTGAACGGGCCTCGGCGGCGCTCGCCTGAGGCATTGCCGCACCCGGGGTGCCCGTGAGGAAGGAAGTCATGAACGAAAGCGAAATGGATAACCTGTCGATACGCCGGCTGGACGCGGCGGAGCCGGGCTTCGCGCACGCGCTGCGCCAGGTGCTGGCGTTCGAGGCCTCCGAGGACGAGGCCATCGACCGCGCCGCGGCCGAGATCCTGGCCGATGTGCGCCAGCGCGGCGACGACGCCGTACTCGAATACACGCGCCGCTTCGACCGCCTGGAGGCGGCATCGATGGGCGCGCTGGAGCTGTCGCAGTCCCAACTGGAAGCCGCGCTGGAAGACCTGGAGCCCAAGCGCCGCGCCGCGCTGGAGGCCGCCGCCGCGCGCGTGCGGGCCTACCACGAGAAGCAGAAGATCGAATGCGGCAGCCATAGCTGGGAATACACCGAGTCCGACGGCACGATGCTGGGCCAGAAGGTGACCCCGCTGGACCGCGTGGGCCTGTACGTGCCGGGCGGCAAGGCGGCGTATCCGTCGTCGGTGCTGATGAACGCCATTCCGGCCCGCGTGGCCGGCGTGAAGGAAGTGATCATGGTCGTGCCCACGCCCGGCGGCGTGCGCAACGAGCTGGTGCTGGCCGCCGCGCAGATCGCCGGCGTGGACCGGGTGTTCACGATCGGCGGGGCCCAGGCCGTGGGCGCGCTGGCCTACGGCACGGCCACGCTGCCGCAGGTGGACAAGATCGTCGGCCCCGGCAACGCCTACGTGGCGGCGGCCAAGCGCCGCGTGTTCGGCACGGTCGGCATCGACATGATCGCCGGGCCGTCCGAGATCCTGGTGATCTGCGATGGCACCACCGACCCGGACTGGGTGGCGATGGACCTGTTCTCGCAGGCCGAGCACGATGAACTGGCGCAGTCGATCCTGCTCTGCCCGGACGCCGAATACCTGGACCGCGTGGAGGCGAGCATCCGCCGCCAGCTGCCGACCATGCCGCGCCGCGAGGTGATCCATGCCTCGCTGGCGGGCCGGGGCGCGTTGATCAAGGTGCGCGATATGGAGGAGGCGTGCGAGATCGCCAATGCCATCGCCCCGGAACACCTGGAGATCTCCGCCGAGAACCCGCGCCAGTGGAGCGAGAAGATCCGCCACGCCGGCGCCATTTTCCTGGGCCGCTACACCAGCGAGTCGCTCGGCGACTACTGCGCGGGCCCGAACCACGTACTGCCGACCTCGCGCACGGCGCGCTTCTCGTCGCCGCTGGGCGTGTACGACTTCCAGAAGCGCTCGAGCCTGATCGAGGTCAGCGAGGGCGGCGCGCAGATGCTGGGGCAGATCGCCGCCGAACTTGCCTATGGCGAGGGCCTCCAGGCCCACGCCCGCAGCGCGGAATACCGTTTCAAGCGCGGCTGATGCCAGCGCGCGCAACTCTTTGAACATAAAGGATTTTTCATGTCGGCCGCAGACCCTTCCCTGATCGAACGCATCATCCGTGACGACGTACGCGCCATGGGCGCCTACCACGTGGCGGACTCGCACGGTCTGGTGAAGCTGGACGCCATGGAGAATCCGTACCGCCTGCCGCCCGCGCTGCGCGACCAGCTGGCCGCGCGGCTCGGCGAGGTGGCGCTGAACCGCTACCCGGTGCCGAGCAGCGAGGCGCTGCGCGCCCGGTTGCGCGAGGTGATGGACGTGCCGGCTGGCATGGACGTGCTGCTGGGCAACGGCTCGGACGAGATCATCAGCATGCTGTCGCTGGCGGCCGCGCGCCCCGGCGCCAAGGTGCTGGCGCCGGTGCCCGGTTTCGTCATGTATGCGATGTCGGCGCAGTTCGCCGGGCTGGAATTCGTCGGCGTGCCGCTGCGCGCCGATTTCACGCTGGACCGCGCGGCGATGCTGGCCGCCATGGCCGAGCACAAGCCGGCCATCATCTATCTCGCCTACCCGAACAACCCCACCGGCAACCTGTTCGATGCGGCCGACATGGAGGCCATCGTCCGCGCCGCCCAGGGCGAGGTCTGCCACAGCCTGGTGGTGGTGGACGAGGCCTACCAGCCGTTCGCCCAGGAAAGCTGGATGCCGCGCCTGACCGAATTCGGCAATCTGCTGGTCATGCGCACGGTGTCGAAGCTGGGCCTGGCCGGGATCCGCCTCGGCTACGTGGCCGGCGCACCCGAGTGGCTGGCGCAGCTGGACAAGGTGCGCCCGCCGTACAACGTCAACGTGCTGACCGAGGCCACCGCGCTGTTCGCGCTTGAACATGTGGATGTGCTCGACGAGCAGGCGGCCCAGCTGCGCGCCGAACGCGGCCGGCTGGCCGAGGCGATGGCTGCCCAGCCGGGCGTGACCGTGTTCCCGAGCGCCGCCAACTTCCTGCTGATCCGCGTGGCGGATGCGGCACAGACGTTCGACCGGCTGCTCGCGCGGAAGGTATTGATCAAGAACGTGAGTAAAATGCACGCATTGCTGGCCAACTGTCTGCGCGTGACGGTCAGCACACCCGAAGAAAACGCGCAGTTTCTTGAAGCATTTGCCGCTTCATTGCAGGATTAACCCCACCATGCGTGTAGCAGAGGTCACCCGCGATACCTCGGAAACGCAGATCCGCGTTTCGCTGAATCTTGATGGCACCGGTCGCCAGAAGCTGGCCACCGGCGTGCCGTTCCTCGACCACATGCTGGACCAGATTGCCCGCCATGGCATGGTCGACCTCGAAGTCGAGGCCCGCGGCGACCTGCATATCGACGACCACCACACCGTGGAAGACGTCGGCATCACGCTCGGCCAGGCCGTGGCCAAGGCGATCGGCGACAAGAAGGGCATCACCCGCTACGGCCACAGCTACGTGCCGCTGGACGAGTGCCTGTCGCGCGTGGTGATCGACTTCTCGGGCCGCCCCGGCCTGGAATTCCACGTGCCGTTCACCCGTGCGCGCGTGGGCAGCTTCGACGTGGACCTGACCATCGAATTTTTCCGAGGTTTCGTCAACCACGCCGGTGTGACGCTCCATATCGACAACCTGCGCGGCATCAATGCCCATCATCAATGCGAAACGGTGTTCAAAGCCTTCGGGCGGGCGCTGCGCATGGCGGTGGAGCTCGACCCGCGTGCCGGCAACACGATTCCATCGACAAAAGGGACGCTTTAAGGCATAAGGCGAGGGGCCCGCTACCGGGCCCGACCCGAACCTGAGGGCGTGCCGGCCGGTTGCGGCGCCCGCTGACGCTCACCCGACCGCGCAACCGATGGATACGCTCAAGTCCTTTATCTCGCTGCTGGCGCTGATCAATCCGATCGGGGCGATCCCGTTCTTCATCAGCCTGACCAGTCAGCAGACGGAAGCGGAAAAGCTGCGTACCATCAAGACGGCGTCGATGTCGGTGGCGATCGTGGTGGCGGTTTCGGCGCTGCTGGGGCAGCAGATCATCGAGTTCTTCAATATCTCGGTGGCGTCGCTGCAGGTGGGTGGCGGGCTGATCATGATCATGATGGCCATGAACATGCTGAACGCGCAGACCAGCCGCACCAAGGCCACGCCCGAGGAAGAGGACGAGGCCGACGCCAAGGCCAGCATCGCGGTGGTGCCGCTGGCGATTCCGCTGCTGACCGGGCCGGGGTCCATCAGCACGGTGATCGTTTATGCCGGCAAGTCGGCGCACTGGTGGCAATCGCTGGTGCTGGTGGGGATTGGCGTGGTGCTGGGGGCCGTGGTGTACCTGACGTTCCGCGCGGCGGACCCCATCGCACGGGTGATGGGGCGCACCGGGATCAATATTGGCACGCGTCTGATGGGTTTGATCCTGTCGGCGCTGGCCGTCGAGTTCATTGTGGACGGGCTGAAGACATTGTTGCCTGTTTTGAAATCATGACTACCATAGCAATTGTGGATTACGGCATGGGCAACCTGCGCTCGGTGGCGCAGGCGTTGCGCGCCGCGGCACCGGAAGCGGATGTCCAGGTGGTGGATCGGCCCGAGGCCATCCGCGCGGCGGACCGCGTGGTGCTGCCGGGGCAGGGCGCCATGCCCGACTGCATGGGCGCGCTGGGCGCGTCCGGGCTGCAGGAGGCCGTGGTGGAGGCGGCCGCGAGCAAGCCGCTGCTGGGCGTGTGCGTTGGCGAACAGATGCTGTTCGACCGTAGCACCGAAAGTCGCACTGGCAATGCCGCCACGCCTTGCCTGGCGCTGATGCCGGGCGAAGTGGTGCGTTTCGAGCTGGAAGGGCTGACGCAGCCCGACGGCTCGCGCTTCAAGGTGCCCCAGATGGGCTGGAACCGCGTGCGGCAGTCGCGCGCGCACCCGCTCTGGCAGGGAATTCCGGACGAAAGCTGGTTCTATTTCGTCCACAGTTACTATGTGCGCGCGCAGGATGCGTCGCACATCGCGGGCGAAACCGACTACGGCGGCGTGTTTACCAGCGCGGTGGCACGCGATAATATTTTCGCCACGCAGTTCCACCCGGAGAAGAGCGCCGCGATGGGTTTGCAGCTTTACCGGAATTTCGTGCACTGGAATCCGTAACGCGCCGTGAAGCGCGTGAGAAGCATCCCGAGAACCGAAGCGCCCCGATACTGACCAGCGATCGTTCAGAGCCACCGACCAGACTGCGCATCCAACTGCCAAACTGACATGACCTGAGCCCACCGGCGCCCGTGCCGGCATCGCTGCCTTTTTCCTTTTTACACAACCACCACGCTCGTCACGCTTATGTTGCTCATTCCGGCCATCGACCTGAAGGACGGTCAGTGTGTACGCCTCAAACAAGGCGACATGGACCAGGCCACCGTCTTTTCCGAAGATCCCGCCGCCATGGCACGTCACTGGGTCAACCAGGGCGCGCGTCGCCTGCATCTGGTCGACCTCAACGGCGCCTTTGTCGGCAAGCCCCGCAACGAGGCCGCCATCAAGGCCATCATCGCCGAGGTGGGCGACGAGATCCCCGTCCAACTGGGCGGCGGCATCCGCGACCTCAACACCATCGAGCGCTGGCTGGATGACGGGCTGTCGTACGTCATCATCGGTACCGCGGCGGTCAAGAACCCCGGCTTCCTGAAGGACGCCTGCTCGGCCTTCGGCGGCCACATCATCGTCGGCCTCGATGCCAAGGACGGCAAGGTGGCCACTGATGGCTGGAGCAAGCTGACCGGCCACGAAGTGGCGGATCTGGCACGCAAGTACGAGGATTACGGCGTCGAGGCCATCATCTACACCGATATCGGCCGCGACGGCATGCTCCAGGGCATCAATATCGACGCCACCGTGAAGCTGGCGCAGTCGATGTCGATCCCGGTGATCGCCAGCGGCGGGCTGTCCAACCTGACCGACATCGAGCAACTGTGCGCGGTGGAGCGCGAAGGCGTGGAAGGCGTGATCTGCGGCCGTGCCATCTACTCCGGCGACCTCAACTTTACCGAGGCGCAGGCGCGCGCGGACAAGCTGGGCGAAGAGTAAGCCGCCCCGGCGCGGGTGCGCCGGGCAAGACGCCGCCACCCGGCAAGGGGCGGGCGGCAAGGAAACCCATGTTAGCCAAACGTATCATCCCCTGCCTGGACGTGACCAACGGGCGGGTGGTCAAGGGGGTCAACTTCGTCGAACTCCGCGACGCAGGGGACCCGGTCGAGATCGCGCGCCGCTATGACGAGCAAGGTGCCGATGAAATCACTTTTCTCGACATCACGGCGACCAGCGACGGTCGCGACCTGATCCTCCACATCATCGAGGCGGTGGCCTCGCAGGTGTTCATTCCGCTGACCGTGGGCGGCGGGGTGCGCGCCGTGGAAGACGTGCGCCGGCTGCTCAACGCCGGGGCGGACAAGATCAGCGTGAACTCCTCGGCCATCGCCAATCCGCAACTGGTATCCGATGCCGCGGGCAAGTACGGCTCGCAGTGCATCGTGGTGGCCATCGACGCCAAGCGCAGTTCCGCGCCGGGCGAGCCGCCACGTTGGGAAGTCTTCACGCACGGCGGCCGCAAGGCTACCGGCCTGGACGCCGTGGCATGGGCGAAGGAAATGGCCGCGCGCGGCGCCGGCGAGATCCTGCTGACCAGCATGGACCGCGACGGCACCAAGAGCGGCTTTGACCTGGAACTGACCCGTGCCGTCAGCGACGCGGTGCCGGTGCCCGTGATCGCCTCGGGCGGCGTGGGCGGCCTGCAGGACCTGGCCGACGGCATCCGCCTGGGCCACGCCGACGCCGTGCTGGCGGCCAGCATCTTCCACTATGGCCAGCACACGGTGGGCGAGGCCAAGGCATTCATGGCCCGCGAGGGCATTCCCGTCCGGATGTGATCATGGCGAAGAAGTGGCTGAACAAGGTGAAGTGGGACGACAACGGCCTGGTGCCGGTGATCGTCCAGGAAGTCGGCTCGAACGATGTGCTGATGTTCGCGTTCATGAACCGCGAGGCGCTCCAGCGCACCGTGGAACTGGGCGAGGCCGTGTTCTGGTCGCGCTCGCGCAAGCGGCTCTGGCACAAGGGCGAGGAATCGGGCCACGTGCAGAAGGTCCATGAGATGCGTCTGGATTGCGATGAGGACGTGGTGCTGCTCAAGGTGACCCAGGTGGACAGCATCGCCTGCCACACCGGCCGTCATTCGTGCTTCTTCCAGAAATTCGAGGGCGATGTGGAGTCGGGCGACTGGCAGACCGTGGAGCCGGTGCTCAAGGACCCCTCCACCATCTACGCCAAATAACCATGAGCGATACCCCGAACCCCGCCGTCCCGGCGGACCTGGCCGATGTGCTGGCGCGCGTGGCCGCTACGCTCGAGTCCCGCAAGCCCGAGAACGGCGGCGATCCGGACAAGTCCTACGTGGCCAGGCTGTTCCACAAGGGCGACGACGCCATCCTGAAGAAGATTGGCGAGGAAGCCACCGAGACCGTGATGGCCGCCAAGGACGCCCGCGCCGCTGGCCTGAGCGCCGAGGCCACCGGCAAGGTGGTCTACGAGGTGGCCGATCTGTGGTTCCACACCATGGTGCTGCTGGCGCGCTTCGGGCTGAGTCCGGCCGACGTGGTCGGCGAACTGGCGCGGCGCGAGGGACTTTCCGGCCTGGCCGAGAAGGCGAGCCGCAAGGCGTAGCATAATGCGCATGTGGGCGCGGGAATCGTCCCGCGCCGCGCGCCATGCACGCAACGGACGCTGGAGGGTACGATGTCGACTGACACCACCACGCAAGTCACTACCACGGCTGAAGACGACAGGTTGAGCGGCTTGCGCAAGCTCACGCATATCCTGTATGCGCTCTACGCCATTTTCTGGCTGACGGGCGGCATCACGGCGCTGATCGCGATCGTGGTGAACTATGTGAAGCGCGACGACACGCGCGGCACGCTGTATGCCTCGCATTTCGCCTGGCAGATCCGCACGTTCTGGTGGTCGGTGCTCTGGTTCGCGCTGAGCTGGGTCCTGTTCTTCACCATCCTGCTGGCGCCGGTGGCATGGGTGATGTGGTGCGTGTTGTCACTTTGGATGCTGTATCGTATCGTCAAGGGTTGGCTGTACCTGAACGACCGCAAGCCCATGTACCCGGACCAGCAGTTCTGAGAACGCGACGATCCGACATCCCGCAACAAAAACGTCATGAAATCTCAGGACAATTGCATTTTCTGCAAGATCGTGGCCGGCCAGATCCCGTCGAACAAGCTGTTCGAGGACGACGAACTGCTGGCATTTCACGACATCCATCCCAAGGCGCCGGTACACTTCCTGCTGATTCCGAAGACTCACGTCGATTCGCTGGCGGATTGCGGACCCGGCGAGGGGGATGTGCTTGCTAGAATAATGCTCAAGGTGCCTGAATTGGCGCGCCAGGCTGGCTGCGATAACGGCTTCCGGACGGTGATCAACACCGGCCCGGACGGCGGGCAGGAGGTGTACCACCTCCATGTCCACGTGCTCGGCGGCCCGCGCGAACAGTGGAAGGCACCGGCGCCCTGAGCAATCGGGGCAGCCAGGGTATCAGCGGACCGGGACTCGCGTCCCGGCCATGTGCTGCGTCGGCAACCGTCGCCCGACGCGGCCTTTGAGGGACGGAACTACGGGGCCGGGCGGCCAATCTCCATCGCCCGCGGCTTCATCAGGAGCAAGAAATGGGTTCGTTTAGCATTTGGCACTGGCTGATCGTGCTGGTCATCGTCATGCTCGTGTTCGGCACCAAGAAGCTGCGCAACATCGGCACCGACCTGGGTGGCGCGGTCAAGGGCTTCAAGGATGGCATGAAGGACGGCAATGGCAACGCGGCCGAGGAGCCGGGCGCCCCGGCCAAGGAACTGCGCGATACCACCACGATCGACGTGGAAGCCAAGGACAAGTCGCGCCAGCAGTAAGCCGAATTGCCTGAATTCCTCATGGCGGCCGCGTTCGATGCGGTCCGCCCCCCTCGTGTCCCTGGCTCCATGTCCGCATGATCGATCTCGGCATTTCCAAGCTGGCACTGATTGGCGCCGTGGCGCTCATCGTGATCGGTCCCGAACGGCTGCCCAAGGTGGCACGCACCGTGGGCGCGCTCGTCGGGCGCGCGCAGCGCTATATCAATGATGTGAAGGCGGAAGTCAGCCGCGAGGTGGAACTGGACGAACTGCGCAAGATGCGCACGGAGTTCGAGGACGCCGCGCGCGACGTCGAGCGCACGATCCACAAGGAAGTGAACGAGCAGACCCAGGCGCTCAATGAGGCCCTGGGCGGCACCGACACGGCGGCTTCCGACGCCGGCAGCCCCGGCGTGGGTGGCGGCTACGTGCCAAGCTGGGACGCCGCGCACAAGTCGCACAACGGACGCAAGAGCTGGCGCGTCAAGCAGGGCGCGCGGCCGATCTGGTTCAAGCGTCAGCAGGGTACGCGCGTGTGGGTGCAGTCTGGTGCCGCACGTGTGAAGCGGCACCGCCCGCCCACCGGACGTTCCCGCTCGTTCTTCGAGTAACCATGCCGTGCTGCGCCGTCCCGCTGCCGTGCAGGCTGGCGGCGGCCGCCACGATAACTACGATGCCAGCCAGCGCGGCTGAAGCGGCTACGCCATGAGCGACTCCCCCTCCCAAGACCCCAACGACGAATCCCAGCAGGAAACCTTCATCTCCCACCTGATCGAGCTGCGCGAGCGGCTGGTCAAGGCGGTGGCGGGGGTCATCATCGTCTTCCTCAGCCTGATCTACTGGGCGCCGCAGATTTTCAACCTGTTCTCCGCGCCGCTGATGGAATCGCTGCCCAAGGGCGGCAGGATGATCGTGACGGATGTCACCGGCTCGTTCTTCGTGCCGATGAAGGTGACAATGCTGGTGGCGTTCCTGATCGCGCTCCCGTGGGTGCTCTACCAGGTTTGGCAGTTCGTGGCGCCGGGCCTGTACCAGCATGAGAAGAAGCTGATCATGCCGCTGGTGAGCAGCAGTTACCTGCTGTTCCTGTGTGGCGTGGCATTCGCCTATTTCCTCGTGTTTCCCACCGTGTTCCATTTCATGGCGCATTACAACGCGCCATTGGGCGCGGATATGTCCACGGACATCGATAAATACCTGAGTTTCGCCATGACGACGTTCCTGGCGTTCGGGATTACCTTCGAGGTGCCGGTGGTGGTCATCGTCCTGGTGCGATTTGGCGTGGTGGAGCTCGAGAAACTGAAGCAGATCCGCCCGTATGTGATCGTCGGGGCCTTCATCGTCGCCGCCGTGGTGACGCCGCCCGATGTGATGTCGCAGTTGCTGCTCGCGGTGCCGCTGATCGCGCTCTACGAACTGGGCCTGTTGCTCGCCCGATTTGTGACCAAGCAGCCGCTTGGAACGCCCGCTCCGGGCGAAAATCCCGCCGACTGAGTTCCCCGTTACTTGTAACGGAGATGTTTCTGCCACGTCCGAATGGGCGGTTTTGCACCAATTTGGGGAAAAATGCTGCGTTTGTTGTTGCTTGATGACAACAAACCACGTTGGTAAACCGTGTTTACGGCGAAAAAGTCTTCTGGCGGGCAGGGGGGGTGTCACATAATACGACGCAGACGTGAAGGTTAATGCGTCGCCCAAGCACTTGGGCAACCAAGATTTCCCAATCAGTTGACAAGGAAAGTGTCGATATGAAGATGAAACTGTTTGCAGCTGCCGTTGCCGCCATGGCCGCCGGCGGTGCGTATGCCCAGTCGAGCGTGACCCTGTACGGTGTGGTTGACGCTGGTATTGAATACCAGAACCACCAGCCGAACGTGTCCGGTAGCCACGACGTTGTGCGCCTGAACTCGGGCAACATGTCCGGCAGCCGTTGGGGCCTGCGTGGCGTGGAAGATCTGGGCGGCGGCCTGAAGGGCGTCTTCGTCCTGGAAAGCGGTTTCAGCGTTGACACCGGCACGTCGGGTCAAGGCAACCGTCTGTTCGGTCGTCAGGCTTTCGTTGGTGTGCAAAGCAACTACGGCACGCTGACCCTGGGCCGTCACCAGACGCCGTTCTATGACTTCGGCCTGGCCTTCGATCCGATGGCCATCGCTTCGAACTACTCGATCACCTCGCAAGGTACCGAGTTCCAGTCGCGTGCTGACAACTCGATCAAGTACATCGGCAAGTTCGGTGGCCTGACCGGTAGCCTGCTGTATAGCCAAGGCACCAATACCGGTGCTACCGCTACGTCGGCTACGGCCTACCAAGGCACGGCTGGTGAAGTGCCGGGCAACTACAAGCTGGGTCGTTCGTACTCGGCCAGCCTGATCTACGCAGCAGGTCCGTTCTCCCTGGGCGTGATCTATGACGAGACGAATCCGGGTATCGCTGCTCTGCCGGGCGACGCCAAGATCCGCCGCGCTTCGGCTGCTGGTACGTACGCCTTCGGCCCGGCCAAGGTGTTCGCTGGCTACCGTTGGGCGAAGGCTCAAGACGGCGCACGTCTGCCGGGCGGCACGCTGGCTGACGGCACGGTTGCTGCTGACCGTTCGAACCTGTACTGGCTGGGCATGGGTTACCAGCTGACCCCGGCTCTGTCGCTGACGGGTGCTGCGTACTACCAGGACTTCAACAACACCGGTTCGGATCCGTGGAGCTTCGTGGCTTCGGCTGACTACGCTTTCTCGAAGCGCACTGACGCTTACCTGAACGTGGCCTACGCCCTGAACAAGGATGGTTCGACCCTGGGCCTGTCGGGCACGGGCGCTGCTGGTTCGGGCTTCGGCGCGACCAACGGCTCGGCCAACCAGTTCGGCGCTGTGGTTGGTGTGCGTCACAAGTTCTAATTTGACGCGGGTGTAAGCCCGCATCAGATTCGGCTTGATCAGAACGCCGGCATCCGAAAGGATGCCGGCGTTTTGTTTTGTGACGTGGGATGGGGGCTGGCTGATGGCGCACCAGGTGCCCTGGCTTGATCGGCAAAGCCTGTAAGGCCCCCCCCTACCTTAGGACTCGCGGCGCGGGTTGCACAGCCTGCCCGTGGCTTGCAGCGCTCAGCCGGCGCTGCCCTCAGCTCAGGATCCTCGCTCCTCGCTCCAACAAAAAACCCCCGCCAGCTACCCGGCGGGGGTTTTTGCATCCAGGGCTACCAGGTGCTTCAGCGTTCCTTCAGCATTCCATCAGCCTTCCGGCCAGTCCTACTCTTCCTCATCCAGCGGCATCGCGCGCCGTGGCGGGGGAGGGCGCTTGCCGATGGTCACCGTGACGTCAGCAGGTTTGCCGCGCCGAATCACCTTCATTTTGACGTCGGCGCCCGGCTTGAGCTGCGCAATAGCATTGAGCAGCGCGGTGGTATCGGAGATCACCTGGTTATCCACCGATACCAGCACATCACCCGGCTTCACCCCGGCCTTGTCCGCCGGTCCGCCCTGGACCACTGCCGCGATCAGTGCGCCGTCCTTGGCATTGAGCCCAAACGACTCGGCTATCTCGGGCGTCAGGTCCTGCGGCTCCACACCAATCCAGCCGCGAGTGACCGTGCCGGACGAAATGATCGATTCCATTACCTGCTTGGCGGTAGAGACGGGAATCGCGAAGCCAATCCCCAGCGAGCCGCCCGAGCGCGAGTAGATCGCCGTGTTGATCCCGAGCAGGTTGCCCTGTGCGTCAACCAGCGCACCGCCCGAGTTGCCGGGGTTGATCGCCGCATCGGTCTGGATGAAGTTCTCGAAGGTGTTGATGCCCAGGTGGCTGCGGCCCAGCGCCGAGACGATACCCATCGTCACGGTCTGGCCAACCCCGAACGGGTTGCCGATGGCCAGCACCACGTCGCCGACCTTCACGTTCTCGATCCGGCCCAGCGTGATCGCCGGCAAGTCATTGAGCGTGACCTTGAGTACGGCCAGGTCGGTTTCCGGATCGGAGCCTACGACCTTGGCGTTGGCCTTGCGGCCATCGGTCAGGGCGATCTCGATCTCGTCGGCCCCGTCCACCACGTGGTGGTTGGTTAGAATATAACCCTCGGCGCTGACGATCACGCCCGAGCCCAGGCTGGACACCGGTTCCTGGCGCTCCGGCAGCCGGTCGCCAAAGAAGAACCGGAACCAGGGATCCTCGGTTTGCGGATTGGGCGACCGCCGCGAGCCGTTCTTGCTCGTGAAGATATTCACCACCGCAGGCATGGCCTGGCGCGCGGCGTCACTATAAGAGCCCTCGGCCGCGGAACCCGTCACACTCGGCACCACTTCCTTCAGTGCCACAATCGGTGAGCCCGATTGCACGGCCACCCGCCCGCGCTGCAGCCACTCGGGTTTCAGCGTGGCCACGACGAACCACACGGCCAGCACCACGGTGACAGCCTGGGCGAAAAAAAGCCAGAATCGGCGCAACATATTGGAGTTTTGAGCAGAAAATGAAAACAAAAGAGCTTGAATTGTACTTGAACGATCTACTGGAAGTTTCTCGTTTCAAGGACTATTGCCCGAACGGCCTCCAAGTGCAAGGTAGATCGGAGATCACCCACGTGGTGACCGGCGTGACGGCCAGCCTGGCCCTCGTCGACGCGGCGATCGAGGCCGGCGCCGATGCCATCCTGGTCCATCACGGCTATTTCTGGAAAAACGAGGACGCCCGGGTCATCGGCCAGAAACATGCGCGCCTGAAACGGCTGCTTGGCGCCGACGTCAACCTGATGGCTTTCCACTTGCCGCTGGATAACCATCCCGAACTGGGAAATAACGCGCAGCTCGGCCTGCAGCTTGGCTTCATGCCGAACGGCCGTTTCAGCGATGATCAACTGGGCTGGACCGGTACGCTGCCGCAGCCGATGCCCCTGCACGCGCTGGCCGCGCATGTCGGTGCGGTGCTCCAGCGCGAGCCGCTGGCGATTGGCGACCCCGATCAGATGATTCGCAAGGTGGGCTGGTGCACGGGCGGCGCGCAAGGCTATTTCGACGCCGCCGTGGCGGCTGGCGTCGATGTGTACCTGAGTGGGGAGGTCTCGGAGCAGACCACGCACCTCGCGCGTGAGAGCGGCGTGGCCTACCTGGCCGCTGGCCATCACGCCACGGAGCGCTACGGCATCCGCGCGGTGGGGGAGCACCTGGCGCAGCGTTTCGGGCTGCGCCATACTTTCATCGATATTCCGAACCCGGTCTGAGCCGGGCTCTGGGCTCCGGGGCGCGGCGCGCGGTCAGGCGCGCGGCGTCTTCAGGCTGTCGCGGATCTCGCGCAGCAGCACGATATCTTCGGGCGTGGCCGCCGGCGCGGCCGGCTCCTCGTGCTTCGCGGCCATCCGGTTGAAGGCGCGGACCATCATGAAGATGATGAACGCGAGGATGACGAAGTTCACCACGATGGTGAGGAAGTTGCCGTACGCGAAGACCGGCACGCCGGCTTTCTTCAGCGCATCGAGCGTATGCGGCACGCCGGGAGGCGGGTCCGCAAGCATGACGAACATGTTCGAGAAGTCCAGTTTGCCGATGATGCGGCCGATCACTGGCATGATCAGGTCATTGACGACGGAATCCACGATCTTGCCGAAAGCTGCGCCGATGATCACGCCGACGGCAAGATCAATCACGTTGCCGCGCATCGCAAAAGTACGGAATTCGCTGATCATGCTCATTGGTTATTCTCCGCTTTGTTGTTTCAGATTAACGTTTGCGTTTGACAAAGACTGCATCATCGCACCCCTGAGCGCAAGCCCGCGCGCGGGATTCGCGCTGCCATGACCGATTATCGACCAGTCGGCTATCGGTAGTTCGCCTATCGTCGCGGGATGTGCCTCAGGTATAATTTTTGGTTGACGCAAGATCTAATTGATGACATCCCCTGGGGTTTGGAATGAGTGACCAGCAAAACGTGAAGAACGTGGACAAAGGTCGCCGCAATTGGTTGATCGCGACATCTGTCGCGGGCGGCGTAGGAGGCGTAGCTGTAGCAGTGCCCTTTGTCAGTACCTTTGCACCGTCGGAGAAGGCCAAAGCCGCCGGGGCACCTGTCGAGGCCGATGTCGGTGGCCTCAAGCCCGGCGAGATGATGACCGTGGAATGGCGTGGCAAGCCGGTCTGGATTCTTCGTCGCACCCCTGAAATGCTGGCCTCGCTCCAGAAAACCGATAGCGAGGTGGCTGATCCGAAGTCCGCTGTGCCATTCACGATGGAGACGCCGGACTACGCCAAAAACGAGACCCGCTCCCGTGCCGAACACAAGGACCTGCTGGTCGTCGTCGGCATCTGTTCCCACCTTGGCTGCTCGCCGTCCGGTCCGTTCGCGTCCGGCGCCAACCCCCAGCTCGGCGCCGACCCCGGTTTCCTCTGCCCCTGCCACGGCTCGACGTTCGACCTGGCGGGCCGCGTGTTCAAGAACAAGCCGGCCCCGCAGAACCTTGACGTCCCCCCGTACCAGTTCCTGTCCGACACCAAGATCGTGATCGGCAAGGACGAGAAAGGAGAAGCCTGATCATGGCGGCCGAAAAAGAAGTCAAGACCACCGGGCTGCTGGGCTGGATCGACGCCCGTTTCCCCGCCACCCAGCTCTGGGAAGATCATCTCTCCAAGTACTACGCGCCGAAGAACTTCAACTTCTGGTATTTCTTCGGCTCGCTGGCGCTGCTGGTCCTCGTGATCCAGATCGTCACCGGCATCTTCCTGGTGATGAACTACAAGCCGGACGGCACGCTCAACGCAGCCGGCATTCCAGTGGCGTTCGCCAGCGTGGAATACATCATGCGCGAGGTACCGTGGGGCTGGCTGGTGCGCTACATGCACTCCACCGGCGCCTCGGCGTTCTTCGTCGTGGTCTACCTGCACATGTTCCGCGGGCTGCTGTACGGTTCGTACCGCAAGCCGCGTGAACTGGTCTGGATCTTCGGCTGCCTGATCTTCCTGTGCCTGATGGCCGAGGCGTTCATGGGCTACCTGCTGCCATGGGGCCAGATGTCGTACTGGGGTGCGCAGGTGATCGTGAACCTCTTCTCGGCGATCCCGGTGATCGGCCAGGACCTGTCGCTGTTCATCCGCGGCGACTATGTGGTGAGCGATGCCACGCTGAACCGCTTCTTCTCGTTCCACGTGATTGCGGTGCCGCTGGTGCTGCTGGGCCTGGTCGTGGCGCACATCATCGCGCTGCACGAAGTGGGCTCCAACAACCCGGACGGCGTGGAGATCAAGGCCAAGAAGGACGAGAACGGCATCCCGCTGGATGGCATCCCGTTCCACCCCTACTACTCGGTGCATGACCTGCTGGGCGTGGGCGGCTTCCTGTTCTTCTTCTCGGCGGTGATCTTCTTCTTTCCGGAAGTGGGCGGCTATTTCCTCGAAGCCAACAACTTCTTCCCGGCCGATCCGCTGAAGACGCCGCCGCACATCGCGCCGGTCTGGTACTTCACCCCGTTCTATTCGATGCTGCGCGCCACGACGTCGAACTTCCTGCCGGTGCTGTGGCTGTTCTTTGCGGTGGTGCTGGGCATGGTGGTCCTGCGCAGCAAGGATGTGCGCGTGAAGATCGGCTCGGTGGCGATCCTCGTGATCCTGGCGGCGGGCTTCTACTTCATCGACGCCAAGTTCTGGGGCGTGCTGGTGATGGGTGGCTCGGTGGTCGTGCTGTTCTTCATGCCCTGGCTCGACTGCTCGCCGGTCAAGTCCATCCGCTATCGTCCCGCCTTCCATAAGACCATTCTGATGGTCTTCGTGGTGGTGTTCCTGGTCCTCGGCTACCTGGGTGTACAACCGCCGTCGCCGGTGGGTGAGAAGGTGTCGCAGCTCGGTACGCTGCTGTACTTCGCCTTCTTCCTGACCATGCCGCTGTGGAGCCGTGCCGGCGAGTTCAAGCCGGTGCCGGAGCGTGTCACGTTCCATCCGCACTAAGCGCCGCGCGACCCCCAAAAGAGGACAAGGACACAAGATGAAAAAGTTGCTTTCGATCTTCGCACTGGTCGGCGCGTGCTTCGCGGCCATGCCCGCGATGGCTTCCGAGGGGGGCTACCCCCTGGAGCCGGCGCCGCTCGACACCAGCGACGTATCGTCGCTGCAGCGCGGTGCCAAGCTGTTCGTCAACTACTGCCTGAACTGCCACGGTGCGTCGATGATGCGCTACAACCGGCTCAAGGACCTGGCACTGACGGACGACCAGATCCGTCAGAACCTGCTCTTCACGGCCGAGAAGGTGGGCGAGACGATGACGATCGCGATGCCGCCGAAGGACGCCAAGACGTTCTTCGGCGCCATGCCGCCGGACCTGTCGGTCATCGCCCGCGCCCGCGGCAACGACTGGCTCTACACCTACCTGCGTACCTTCTACCGTGACGACACGCGCGCCACGGGCTGGAACAACCTCGTCTTCCCGGCTGTCGGCATGCCGCACGTGCTGTGGGAACTGCAGGGCCAGCGCACGGCCAAGTTCGCCGAAGTGGAAGAACACGGCCAGAAAGTGCACAAGTTCACCGGCTTCGAGCAGGTCACCCCGGGCAAGCTGAGCACGCAGGAATATGACCAGGCCGCAGCCGACATCGTGAACTACCTGAACTGGATGGCCGAACCGGCGCAGAGCCACCGCAAGCGCCTGGGCGTATGGGTGCTGCTGTTCCTCGGCGTGTTCACGGTCTTCGCCTGGCGCCTGAACGCGGCATTCTGGAAGGACGTGAAGTAAGTTGTAACAGCCGTCTGCAGTGGCCGGCAGGGTCGGCGCGGAAGTTGCACTGTTGCAGCACCGCGCCGGCCCTTTTCCGTTGCGGATCGGCAGTGCAGGTGGCTTGGGCGTCGCTTTCGCTATTTGTAACTTATTTGCTTTTCGATGGGGCGTTCTGACAGAATGTTTGCCCTGTCCGATCTAGCGCTGCCAAGTTCGCCGTCATGCACTGCATCCGGCGACTTTACACCCAAGGAATTCAACCATGATGGTGTTGTATTCGGGTACGACTTGCCCGTTTTCCCAACGTTGCCGCCTTGTCCTGTTCGAAAAGGGCATGGATTTCGAAATCCGCGACGTTGACCTGTTCAATAAGCCGGAAGATATTTCGGTGATGAACCCGTACGGCCAGGTGCCGATCCTCGTCGAACGTGACCTGATCCTGTACGAATCGAACATCATCAACGAATATATCGACGAGCGCTTCCCGCACCCGCAGCTGATGCCGGCCGACCCGGTGCAGCGTGCACGCGCCCGCCTGTTCCTGTTCAATTTCGAAAAGGAACTGTTCACCCACGTGTACGTGCTCGAGAACGAGAAGGGCAAGGCTGCCGAGAAGAATCACGAGCGCGCCCGCGCCGCGATTCGCGACCGCCTGACGCAGCTCGCACCGATCTTCGTGAAGAACAAGTACATGCTCGGTGAAGAGTTTTCGATGCTCGACGTCGCCATCGCGCCGCTGCTGTGGCGCCTGGATCACTATGGTATCGAACTGTCGAAGAACGCCGCGCCGCTGCTCAAGTATGCGGAGCGGATCTTCAGCCGCCCGGCGTACATCGAGGCGCTGACCCCGTCTGAAAAGGTCATGCGTCGTTAAGACGGTATCGACGCCACCGGAAGCGTAATGTCTGAAACATCCACCAAGCCCTACCTGATCCGCGCCATTTACGAGTGGTGTACAGACAACGGTTTTACGCCGTATGTCGCCGTGTTTGTCGACGGGAATACGAACGTGCCGCGCGAATTCGTGAAGAACAACGAGATCGTGCTGAACGTGAGTTTCGACGCGACAAGCGGGCTGGACATGGGTAACGAGTGGATCGGCTTCAGCGCACGCTTTGGCGGTGTGTCCCGCAAGATCGACGTGCCCGTGGAAAACGTGCTGGCGATCTACGCGCGCGAAAATGGCCAGGGCATGGCGTTCCCGGTGGAGCGCAGCATCCCCGAGACGCAGGCCGCCACCGAGCGCGAAAACAATCCCCCGCCAAAGCTGGCGCCGGTGGATGCGGACACGCCGGTCACGGCCGAAGAGGGCGGCACGGACGACGATCCGACCCCGCCCCCGGTGCCGCGAATCGGCGGCAAGAAGCCGTCGCTGAAGGTGGTGAAGTAGCCATCGTCAAAGTGGATCGCATGCAGTAGAATCGCGGTCTGCATCAAAATGCCGGCTTAGCTCATCAGGTAGAGCAGTTGATTTGTAATCATCAGGTGGCGGGTTCGAGTCCTGCAGCCGGCACCAGATAAAACAAGGGGTTACAGCAAGCGCTGTAACCCCTTGTCCGTTGTAAACTGCTTGGTTTTTCGATCGGAAACCGGCGGTATGTCCCATCTGCCACGGCGCACTGCCCATAGCGGCCCGACGCTCGTTCGGCTCCTGTCTCGCCTGATCCACGTCGATGCCGCGGAACCTGCCAGTTCCCTCTCCCACCAGCTAAGCCAATGGCTCGGGTGGACGGACGCCATCGCCCTGTCCGCCGCGCTCACCAGCCATCCGGCGCCGGGATCGTCGCTGCCGCCGCGCCCGGGGAATACCGAGGCGCGCGATGCCGTGCGCGTGCGCGCCGCGCTGGCCAATGCGATTGTCGATGACGGTGCATCCGGCGCGCGGCGCCGTGGGCCGGGGCGGCCAGCCGTGCCGGCGGAGTCGCCTGACGCGACGGTCGATTTCGCGGTCTATCGTCACAGATATCTGACTACGCAACAAACCATGGCGACGGACATCGGCATTTTGCGAGCTCGGCTGCGCAAAGCACTGACCGCCCGCCAGCCCGTGATGGCGAAGCTGGCGATGGTCGATACGGTCATGGAGCGCGTGGTAGGCGCACGCGAGCAGAGCCTGCTGTCGAGCGTGCCGGGGCTGTTGGAAACCCATTTCGAGCACCTGCGCCAGGCCTCCGGGCATGCGCCCGGCGCCTGGCTCGCGCAGTTCCGCAAGGACATGCAGGCCGTTCTGCTGGCCGAACTGGACATCCGTTTTGAACCGGTCGAAGGGCTGCTCGCCGCCCTGCGCGCTGGCTAACCGCATAGACATGAACAGAATTCTTCCTCATATCGTCGCCTTCATGGCGGGTCTCGCCGTCGTTTGCTGGATCGGTGCCGGCTACGCGGGCGCGAACGCGCTCGCCCTTGGCGTAACGCTCGTGATCGGTGCCTTCTACGTGACCGGCGCGTTCGAACTTCAGCGCTATCGACAGGCGACGGCCTCGCTGGCGCATGCGGTGTCGAAATTGTCCGAGAGCCCGGCAAGTCTCGGCCACTGGCTGGACACGCTCCCCGCCGGTCTGCGCGATGCCGTCCGGCTGCGCGTCGAGGGCGAGCGCGTGACGCTGCCCGCACCGACGCTGACGCCATATCTCGTCGGATTGCTAGTCCTGCTCGGCATGTTCGGCACCTTCCTCGGCATGGTGGCCACGCTGCGCGGCACTGGCATGGCCCTGGAAGGCGCGACGGACTTGCAAGCCATGCGCGCCTCGCTGGCGGCGCCGGTGAAGGGGCTGGGTTTCGCGTTCGGCACCTCGGTGGCGGGCGTTGCCACGTCGGCGATGCTCGGCCTGATCGCCGCGCTGTGCCGGCGCGAGCGCATTGAAGCGGTGCGGCAGCTCGACACCCGGATCGCCACCACGCTGCGCCCGTTCTCGCGCAGCCATCAGCGCGATGAAATGTTCCGGCTTGTGCAACGTCAGGCCGAGGTCATGCCGACGCTGGTCGACCGTCTGCAAGACATGATGGCCACGATGGAGCGCCAGAGCCGGACCCTGGCCGAGCGCCTTGCCACGAGCCAGGAGGCGTTTCACGGTTCGACCGAGGCGTCATACACGCGGCTGGCATCTTCTGTCGAAGAAAGCTTGAAAACCAGCATAGCCGATAGCGCGCGCGTGGTCAGCGCGGTGGTCGAGCCCGCCGTCAGGGAGACGATGGCCGGTCTCGCGCATGAGATGTCGGCCTTGCGGGACACCGTCTCCGGGGCGGTGCGGCAACAACTCGAGGGCATTTCGACAGAATTTGCGACAACCACCGCCAATGTCGCCGATATCTGGCAACAGGCGTTGGGCGAACATCGGCACGCAAGTGAAACCCTGACCCGCGACCTGCGCCAATCGCTCGATACTTTCGGTGAAGCCCTGGTCCGCGAAAATCAGCAAGCACTGGCTCGAACTTCGTCTAGTTTCGCCGCGCAATCGACTTCGCTGGCGGCGGCGGTAACCCAGTCGCACGCCGATCTTCAGGTCCAGTTGCAGGCCCGCGACGAACAGCGTCTGACCGCGTGGACGGATGCGCTCGGCGCCATGGCCGCCGCGATTGCCACACAGACGCAGGCGCAGGCCAGTGAGACGATTGCGGAAGTGTCTCGCCTCGTCGAGGCGACGACAGCGGCCCCCAAGGCGGCGGCCGCCATCATCGAGGAGTTGCGGGAGAAGCTGTCCGAAGGACTCGTACGCGACAACGCAATGCTCGCCGAACGCGGCCGCCTGCTGGCATCGCTCGAAACCCTGCTTGATGCCGTGAACCATGCCTCCACCGACCAGCGCGTTGCGGTTGACGGGCTCGTGACGACCACGGCCGAGTTGCTCGAGCGCGTTGGCGCCCGGTTCGCCGAGTCGGTCGAGTCCGAAACCGAACGCATGGCGACGATTGCCGCGCAGGTGTCGTGCAGCGCTGTCGAGACCGCCAGCCTTGGCGAGTCGTTTGGCGCCGCCGTGCAGGTGTTCAGCGATGCCAACGGGCAACTGGTCGCGCACCTGCAACGCATCGAGGCTGCGCTCGACAAGTCGATGGCGCGCAGCGACGAGCAGCTCGCCTACTACGTGGCGCAGGCGCGGGAGGTTGTCGATCTCAGCATGCTCTCGCAGAAGCAGATTCTCGAAGACCTGCAACGGCTGGCAGCACCGGGCGCGGCCAACGGACCGGGCGCGGAGGCCGCATGAGCGAGGACCTCGACGCCGGCGTGGAGTCAACCGCGCCGGTCTGGGCCGTCTTTGGCGACCTGATGTCCGTGCTGCTGGGCGGCTTCGTGCTGATCCTGCTTGGGGTGATCGGCTTCCAGATGGAGCTGTCGGCCCGGCTCGAAGCCGAGGTCAAGCAGCGGCAGGAGGAGATGCAGCGGCGCGAGACGCTCGAGAAGGCGCTCGCCGGGCCGCTTTCGGCGGGCCGCGTGACGCTCGTGAACGGGCGCATCGGCATTAGCGGGAACGTGCTGTTCGCGGTGAATTCGGACCAGTTGCAGCCAGAAGGGCGCGAGTTGCTGAAGGGCCTTGCCGCGCCGCTGGGGGCCTACCTGCATGCGCGTGACGAGATCCTGATGGTGAGCGGCTATACCGATGACACCCAGGTGCGCGACAGCAATCGCCGCTTTGCCGACAATTGGGAGTTGTCTGCCCAGCGCGCACTGACCGTGACGCGTGGGCTGATCGAGGCGGGCATTCCCGCCGCGATGGTGTTCTCGGCCGCGTTTGGCGCCGAGCAGCCGGTGGTGCCGAATGCCGACGCCGCGAGCCGCGCCAGGAACCGCCGCGTGGAGATCGCGCCGATTCCGAGAGTGTCCACGGGGGCGGCAAAGTCTCATGGCTGATTTGGACCCGCGCCAGGACCCGCGCGCTCGTCTCGCCGCCTGGCGCGAGAGCGGCGCCGACCGGATCGACCCGGTGCGCTTTCGGCTGCTGGAAGCGCTGGCGCGGCGCTCGTCGAACCAGCATGGCGAAGCGCGCGAACTGCTCGATGCGCGGCTGGCACACCTCGTGGCCGCGTATGGCGACGCGCTCACGCACGCTGCCCCGCGCGCCGACCGGCCAGCCAAGCCAGATGCCAGCCCGCTCGGCGGGCTTGTGGCATACATCGCGGCGCGCTCCTCGGCCAGTGCGCTGCCACCTGTCGCTGGTGCGCAACGCGGTCCCGAGCCGGCGCCGGCCCTGATCGACTATTTCCGCGACAGCTGGGCGCGCGTCAGCGCGGACCGCCAGTTGCGCGAGGCACTGGACAGCGTGCCGGCGAACGCCGGGCCGCTCAATACGAATCATCTTGTACATGGCGCACTTGCGCTGATGCGGGACGTGTCGCCGGGCTATTTCCAGCGTTTCCTGTCCTATGTCGATGGTCTGGCGTGGCTGGAACAGATGAACCCCGGTGCTGTGACTCCGGCCGAGCCAACAGCCCGCCGCGCCGCCAGCGCCCCAAAACGGCCGCGCGTCAAGCGCCGTGCCGCCGAAGCCGACCCCCTTGCCTGATCGCCTATGCTTGCACGCATAATGTGTCGCATACATTTGGGATAACAACAGGAAGGGTCAATGATGCAAAACAATCAGAGCATGGGCGGCCTCGCGCGCCTGGCGCGCCTTGCCGCGGCGGTGGCCGTCGCAACGCTTGCCGCCTGCGGCGGCGGGGGGGATGACGACGGCGGTTCGGTCGTCCGCGTCTCGGAGGTTGCCGCCACGACGAGCAAGTCCACCGCCAGCGTACTCCCCACCACGCGCTGGATGCCAGCCGTCACGGACACGTGGCAACTCCAGCTCCAGGGCAGGCTCAACACGTCGTACAACGCCGTCGTGTTCGATTTCGACCTGTTCGACACCCCGCAGTCCACCATCGACACGCTGAAGTCCCAAGGCAAGCGCGTGGTCTGCTACTTCTCCGCCGGTAGCAGCGAGAACTGGCGTTCAGATTATTCTCAATTCACGGCCGCTGACCAGGGCAATCCGCTCGATGGCTGGGCCGGCGAGCGCTGGCTCGACACCCGTTCCGCCAACGTCCGCAGGATCATGACGGCGCGGATGGACCTGGCGAAGTCGAAGGGGTGCGATGGCATCGACCCGGATAACGTCGACGGCTACACCAACAACCCGGGTCTGCCGCTGACGGCCGCGACGCAGCTCGACTACAACCGCTTTCTGGCCACCGAGGCCCACGCGCGCGGGCTGGCCATCGGACTCAAGAACGATATCGACCAGGTCTCCCAGCTTGCTGGCGATTTCGATTTCGCGGTCAACGAGCAGTGCTTTCAGTACAACGAATGCGGGGTCTACGCGGCGTTCACCACGCAGGGCAAGGCCGTGTTCAATGTGGAATATGCGACGAAATGGAAGGACGCCACGCGGCGCGCCACGCTCTGCGCGAAGGCCCAGGCGCTGAACCTGCGCACGCTGGTGTTGCCGCTGAAGCTGAACGATAACTTCCGCTACACCTGCGACTAGGCTGTTGCAATTGGGGGGGGCCGGTGGAGGCCGGCGGGGCGTGCCTCAGTCTGGCGTCTTGCCGGTCTTCTCCAGCTCGCGCCAGGCCAGGAACAGGCGCGTATCGAATTCGAGCTGGTGATAGCGTGGCTCCATGTGCTCGCAGAGACGATAGAACGCCTTGTTGTGGTCGCTCTCTTTCAGGTGGGCCAGTTCGTGGACGACGATCATGCGGAGAAAGTCCGCTGGCGCCTCCTTGAACAGCGACGCCACGCGGATTTCCTTCTTGGCCTTGAGCTTGCCGCCCTGCACGCGCGAGATGGCGGTGTGCAGGCCGAGCGCGTGCTGCGCGGTGTCGAGGCGCGCGTCGTAGCCCACCTTGTGCAGCGGCGGCGCGCTGCGCAGGTATTCCTGCTTGATGTCCGACGTGTAGTCGTACAGCGCGCGATCCGTCTGGACCGTGTGCGGCGCCGGATAGCGCCGCGCAAGGTGATCCCCCAGCCCGCCCGCCGCGATCAACGCGCGCACCTGGTCGAGCACCCCGGGCGGATAACCACCCAGGAAGCGCATCGGATCCTTCACGCCGGGGCGGCAGCCTTCGCTCACAGACCCTTCCTATTTAGTGGTGATGATGGTGGTGGTGCATCCAGCTGTTATCCACCGAGTTCACGAACGACTCGACGGCGTCCTTGTCCCCGGTGGCATGGCGCATCATCTCGCCGCACTTGCAGAAACCCTGGTACGGCAGGATGTGCGAGCAGGCCGACGTCTTCTGCAGATACAACGTGACGGGTTTGGTGCACTTCTTGCACTTGAACTTCAGGGTAAGGGCAGCTTTCATGGCAATTCGGACCGATTGTCGGAGGACTCGCGAGATTCGCGGGATAAAGGCGACATTGTAACGATGCCCGCGAATCAGCGTGGATCGCTGGTTTTCGACGGGGCAATCCGGAACGGCTCGATTTCGTACTGCTCGCCATGCTTGCGACAGTCGTCGGCGATGGAGATCCACCAGTCCACCGTGACGATATACGTGCTGCCGTTGATGTCGTTCTCGGTGGCAACGGTGTCGCGGCCGAGTTTGAGATTTCGGCGGGCCATCGTCAGGGCTTTCAAGCGGGTGTCGGCGTAGAGGCTGGGGTCCCAGAGCATCATCAGCCGTTCTTCTTCCCAGACCACCCAGGCCAGTTCGTTGCCGCTGGGGAATTTATAGCCCACGACACAAAAGCGATTCCGCTCTCGGTTTGCTCTCTCTATCGCGAGGAGGTACTTGATTGTCGCCCTTGGGTCTAGGTAGCCCGGATCAGCGGAGACTCTGAACCGCCCGGAGGCATTGCCGGCAACAGCATCAGGTAGATCATGATTCGCTTGTGTACTGCTCCACCCTAGAAGTGCGCATAGCAGGAAGCCCCAAGGCGCTATCTTCATTGACGCGGCTCCGTGATCGCGAACGGCTCGATTTCGTACTGCTCGCCATGCTTGCGGCAGTCATCGGCGATAGAGATCCACCAGTCGACTGTGACGAGATAGGTGCTGCCGTTGATGTCGTTCTCGGTGGCTACGGTGTCGCGGCCGAGCATTAGGCTGTGGCGCGCCATTGCCAAGCCGGCCAGCCGCATGTCCGCGTCAGAGCTTCCTCGCCAGAGCAGGAGGGTTCGCTCCTCCTCCCACAAGGTCCAGACCACCAAATATCCTTGCGGCATCCTGTAGCCAACAGTGCAAAATCGATTGCGCTGTTGGTTCTTGCCGCTACTGGCGACCAGATAGCGAATGGCTTTAGCGGGATCCCTGTAATAGGGGTTCGTCGAAGCTCTTGTGCGTCCCGTTGCGGTTTCCGAAACGGCGTCCGGTAGCTTGTCTTTGGCCATGGCATTTATCGAGCAGAAGGCCAAGAGAGCCAGGATTGTCTTTCTCATGGAAGTCGCCCTATTTTTTGGCATTCAACTGCGCAAGAAACGACTTGGTCAATGTTTAGAACTGCTGGCCTCCAAGTTGTTGAAATGGCTCGAAATTGGGCCCCGGTGGCTTTGACGGAAGCGTTCGCCATGCGTACATCTCGCCGGCAGATGGGTCGTTTCCAAAATGCTTTCCACTGGCGACCGCTATCGCATTTTCCACGTAGGTTCGGAAGGCCGCGTTTTTTGCGTGCGTACCGTCGTTCGCAATGTTCATGGTTTTGTTCAGCAGAAGCGCCGGACGGTCCGCAATGATCGGGTAGCTTTCGAAACCCTCTACCTGATTGGGTGCCTTGATAAGATCGGTCAAGCTGGTGGCACCGCGCGCTGCAAAATGTGTTGCCCCGAGGCGTAGCCGATTACGCATGACATGCACCATCCATTGCATGCACTTGAGCGCCTCATCCAGACTGCTGAATTTGTCGCTATCGGGGTTCGCGTTCTCCACCACCAACATCCGCGCCAGAATCCCCGCCTCGGTCCCCGCATCCGGTAGTTCCAGCCTTGGCAACACCTCCACCGTCAGCCTCGGCGTATTCGCATCCCGCTGGGTGGTGCCATATATATAGGCATCGACATGCACCACCCGCCGGCTCACGATGCCGGTTTCGCTGACTTCGATCTTCAGTTGTTGCTCGATATCCCGGTCATTGACCTTGAGCGGGAGGATTCTCAAGGTGGAGTCGCTGCTCCGGAAGGCGAGATGCCTGCGGTTCGGGCCCAGGCCCGAGACCCTGAAAGGGAGTTGGTTTCCAGCGATGAGCGTGATTTGCGCGCCCATTGCCGCGCCGCTGCGGCGCAAAAGTTTTGCCATGTCGGGTCCGATCCAGTGGTGAACCCGCCTGATTCTCCGAACCGCTCCTTGCCTCTGCAATGAGACGAGTCTGAAATTGGGCGCCATTTTTGCCGCGCTCGCGGCACGCCGGCCCCGCCCATCCGCCTGCTACACTCCCGCCATTCCTAGTCACACACCGCACACCTCCATGGCACAGTACGTTTTCACCATGAATCGCGTGGGCAAGATCGTTCCGCCCAAGCGTCACATTCTCAAGGACATTTCGCTGTCCTTCTTCCCCGGCGCCAAGATTGGCGTGCTGGGCCTGAACGGCTCGGGCAAGTCCACGGTGCTGAAGATCATGGCTGGCCTGGACAAGGAGATCGAGGGCGAGGCCACGCCGATGCCGAACCTGAACATCGGCTACCTGCCGCAGGAACCGCAGCTCGACCCCGAGCAGACCGTGCGCGAGTCCGTGGAAGAGGCGCTCGGCGGCGTGTTCGAGGCGCGCAAGAAGCTCGACGAGATCTACGCGGCTTATGCCGAGCCGGACGCCGATTTCGACGCCCTGGCCGCCGATCAGGCGAAATACGAAGCCATCCTGGCCGCCAGCGACGGCAACAACGTCGACCTCCAGCTCGATATCGCCGCCGATGCGCTGCGCCTGCCGCCGTGGGAAGCCAAGGTCGGCCATCTGTCCGGTGGCGAGAAGCGCCGCGTGGCGCTGTGCCGCCTGCTGCTGTCGCGCCCGGACATGCTGCTGCTCGACGAACCGACCAACCACCTGGACGCCGAGTCCGTGGACTGGCTCGAACAGTTCCTCACGCGCTTCCCGGGCACCGTGGTGGCCGTGACCCACGATCGCTACTTCCTCGACAACGCCGCCGAATGGATCCTGGAGCTGGATCGCGGACACGGCATTCCGTGGAAGGGCAACTACAGCTCGTGGCTGGACCAGAAGGAGCAGCGCCTGAAGCAGGAGGAGTCGACCGAGTCGGCGCGCCAGAAGGCACTGAACAAGGAACTGGAGTGGGTGCGCCAGAACCCCAAGGGCCGGCAGGCCAAGTCGAAGGCGCGTCTGGCACGATTCGACGAACTGAACAGCCAGGAATACCAGAAGCGCAACGAAACCCAGGAGATCTTCATCCCCGTGGGCGAGCGTCTCGGCAACGAGGTCATCGAGTTCGAGAACGTGAGCAAGGGCTATGGCGACCGCCTGCTGATCGACAACCTGAGCTTCAAGGTGCCGCCGGGCGCGATCGTCGGCATCATCGGGCCGAACGGCGCCGGCAAGTCCACCTTCTTCCGCATGCTGACCGGCAAGGAGCAGCCGGACAGCGGCGAGATCAAGATCGGGCCGACCGTGAAGATGGCGTTCGTCGACCAGAGCCGCGATGCGCTGGATCCGAACAAGACCGTGTTCGAGGAGATCTCGGGCGGTTCGGACGTGCTGACCGTGGGCCGCTACGAGACCCCGTCGCGCGCCTACATCGGCCGCTTCAACTTCAAGGGCGGCGACCAGCAGAAGCACGTGGGCACGCTCTCCGGTGGCGAGCGCGGCCGGCTGCACATGGCCAAGACGTTGATTGCCGGCGGCAACGTGCTGCTGCTCGATGAACCGTCGAACGACCTCGACGTGGAAACGCTGCGCGCGCTGGAAGATGCGCTGCTGGAATTCGCGGGCTGCGTGATGGTGATTTCGCACGATCGCTGGTTCCTGGACCGTATCGCCACGCACATCCTGGCGTTCGAGGGCGATTCCCACGTGGAATTCTTCCCAGGCAACTACCAGGAATACGAGGCGGACAAGAAGCGCCGCCTCGGCGAGGAAGGCGCCAAGCCGAAGCGCATCCGCTACAAGCCGATCGCGCGTTGATCGTGGCAGCCCCTCTCCCGCCCGGGGGAGGGGCCTGCGCAGGCATTACCCCCGCACCAGCCTCACCTTCGTGATTTCCGAAGGCGCCCCGAAGCGTTTCGGCGGCCCCCAGTAGCCCGTTCCGCGGCTCACATAGACCCACAGGTTTTCATGCCGGTTCAGCCCATGCACATAGGGCTGCTGCATCGGCACGAACAGGTTCCACGGCCAGAACTGCCCGCCGTGGGTATGTCCGGACAATTGCAGCTCGAAGCCGGCCGCCGCCGCCGCCGGCGCGGTACGTGGCTGGTGGGCCAGCAGCACCCGCACCGCCGCGTGTGCCGGCGCGCCGGCCAGCGCCTGCGCCGGGTCGCTGCGATGGCTATCGATGAAATGGCCTGCCGAATAGTCGGTCACGCCGCCCAGCACCAGCGCTGCGCCGCCGCGCTCCACCACCACATGCTCGTTCATCAGCACGCGCAGGCCCAGCCGGCGCAGCTCGACGATCCACGCCTCGGCGCCCGAGTAGTACTCATGGTTGCCGGTCACGACGAAGGCCCCGTGTTTGGCCGATAGCCGGCCCAGCGGCGCGGTGTGATCGGCCAGCTCGCGCACCGTGCCGTCCACCAGGTCGCCGGTCACGGCCACCGCATCGGCCTGCAACTGGTTCACGCGGTCCACGATGCGGTCCAGGTAGGGCTTCTTGATCGTCGGGCCGACGTGGATATCGCTGATCTGGGCGATGGTGAAGCCGTGCAGCGCCTCGGGCAGGTTGGGAATCGGCACATCCACCTCGACCACCCGGGCCAGCCCGCGCGCATTGAAATAGCCGACCACGCTGACGAACAGCGCCAGTCCCAGCACGGCCACCGCGCTGTCGGGCAGCAGGGCGGGTGGATGCCAGCCCACGGCCAGCGTGCCCAGCAGGAACAGGTCGCGCGCCACGGTCAGGATCAGCAGCGTTGAGAAGAATCCCATCGCCAGCATGCCGAGCCAGGAAATCCGGTCCGCCCAGGGCGGGGTCAGGCGCCGCGCCAGCAGCGCGGTGGGCAGCAGCAGGGCCGAGATGACGAGCCACAGCGCGCCCAGGCAGGCCACGGCCATCGGCACGGGCAGGTCCGGCAACAGCCGCACGCCGATATAGCCATGCAGCAGCGCCGTGATGGAGGCGGCAAAGAGGATCGAACGGCGGGGCGGCAGGGCGCTCATCGGATGGCCTTAGGCATCGTAGTTATCCGAAGAAGGTGAGGCTGGCATAACGCGGCTTCAAGGGCCGGGGGCCAGATTCAGAGGATTCTCAAGCGAAGCAAGATGCACACCCGGCCCCCTGCCGGGCGGCGCGAACCGTACCCAGTGCTGCGGTGATCTGCGCCGTTTCATCGTACGAAGTGAATGTTTTCGAGAGGGATTGTTCCGCCTGGGCGCCTCCATTAGATTCCTCTCAGCAGCCCGGTTGTGCCGGATGCTGCGCAATTCGACGGAGTCGCCATGTCGTTCCGCTTCATGCGTGGGTTGTCCTGCCGGGCGATGGTCGCCCTGGCCTTGCTGGGCGCCGCCGCGCCAACCCTGGCTGCACAGCCGCCGGCGCGCTCGCCGCTCACCCCACTGACGTGGCCGCGCAACTTCGATACCGCCGGCGACCACATCGAGCTCTATCAGCCAGAGATCGAGAAATGGGATGGCACCCGCATGTCGGGCCGGGCCGCCGTGGCGGTGGGCCCGCGCGATGGCACGCCGACCTACGGCGTGGTGCATTTCTCGGCGACCGCCGATATCGACAAGCCCTCGGCGCTGGTCCAGCTCTCCCAGATCCAGATCGAAAGCGTGGAAGTCCCCACCCGCCCCGATGCGGCCGACACGGTGCGGCAGGCGGTCATCGCGCGGCTGCCGGCCAAGGGGCTGACGGTGCCGTTGGACCAGTTGCAGGCCAGCTACGCGGTGTCCCAGCAACTGGGTCGCGCGGTGCGCGTGCCGGTGAAGAACGATGTGCCGCAGATCCTGTTCGCCACCACGCCGACCTTGCTGGTGCATGTCGATGGCGAGCCCGCGTGGCGCGCCGTCGGTGGCACCTCGCTGGAACGGGCGATCAACAGCCGCGCCCTGCTGTTGCGCGAAGCCGGCGGGGAGCTCTGGCTCAACGCCGCCGGTTACTGGTACAAGTCCGAATCGGCGGGCGGTGCGTGGGCCGTGGTGCCGTCGCCACCGGCGGCACTCCTCGGCGCGGCCAGCAAGATCCGGGCAAACAAGGCCGAGCCGAAGCCTGATCCGATGTTGCCCGCCAGCGGCAAGCCGCCCGCGCAGGCGCCGGCCGTGCTGCTGGCCACGCAGCCGGCCGAACTGGTCGTCACCAGCGGCGAGCCGAAGATGACCCCGGTGGGCGGCACCAGCCTGCTCACGCTGTCCAACGCCGATCACGCGGTCTTCGTCGATCCGTCCACCAATCAGTATTACGTGCTGCTCTCGGGCCGCTGGTTCCGCGCGCCGATGCTGACCGGGCCGTGGACGCACGTCACCGGGAACCAGTTGCCGGCGGACTTCGCCAGGATCTCGCCGCAGGACCCCAAGGCCAACGTGCTGGTCTCCGTGCCGGGCACGCCGCAGGCGCGCGAGGCCGAGATCGCCGCCACGATTCCGCAGACCGCATCGGTCGCGCGGGCCAAGGCCACCGTGGCCGTGGTCTATGACGGCACGCCGAAGTTCGTGCCGATCACCGGCACATCGCTGCAATACGCGGTGAACACGGGCACGCCGGTCATCGAGGTGGATAGCAACCACTATTACGCCGTGTCCAACGGCGTCTGGTTCACGGCGAGCGTGCCGGGCGGACCGTGGCATGTGGCCACCGAGGTGCCGTCCGCCCTCTACACCATCCCGCCAAGTTCGCCGATCTACTACGTCACCTACGTGCGGATCTACTCGGTCACGCCTGAGACCGTGGTGGTCGGCTACACCCCCGGCTACATGGGCGTGGTGGTCAACCCCGACGGCACCGTGGTCTACGGCACCGGCTACGTCTACCCGCCCTACGTGGGCGCCTACTACTACGGCTACCCCGCTACCTACGGCTATGGCGCCGGGTTTGCCGTGGGCGTGACCGAAGGCTTCGCGTTCGGCTTCGCGGCTGGCGCCATCTGGGGCGCGGCGTCGCCGTACTGGGGCCCCTACTGGTGGGGCGGCGGCTACGGCTGGAACTACGTCAACGTGAACCAGGCGAATTTCTATGGCCGATGGGGCCAGGGCACGGTCACGCACGCGCAGGGCTGGAACGCGTGGACCGGCACCCAGTGGCGCGGCACGGCGGGCTCTGGCTACAACCCGGCCACGGGCGCGCGCTACCAGGGCAGCCGGGGCGCCGCGTTCAATCCTTATTCGGGCGACTACGCCGCCGGGCGGCAGGGCTCGTTCTCAAATCCGTCCACCGGGCGTGAGGGTGCCGGGCGCGGCGGCGTGGTCGGCAACGAATACACCGGCAACTACGCCGGCGGCCGGCAGGTGGCGGGCTACAACGCGCAGACCGGCCGGGCCGGCGCCGCCGAGTTCGGCGTGGCCGGCAACACCCAGACCGGCGACCGCACCGCCGCCAGCCGTGGCGTGGTGGTCAATCCGAACAAGAACAACGCCGTGGCGTGGAACAACGGCAATGTCTACGCCGGCCACGACGGCAACGTCTACCAGCGCACCGACGATGGCTGGCAGCAGCACACCCCCAACGGCTGGCAGCCGGTGCAGCCGGTGCAGCCAAACAGCGACGTGCAGAACCGGCTCGACCAGCAGCGCCAGGCGCGCGACGTGGGCCAGCAACGCTTCGGCAACTCCGCGCAACAGTGGCAGGGCCGTGGGGGCGGCTTCCAGGGCGGGGGCGGACGCTTCGGGGGCGGCGGATTCGGTGGCGGAGGCGGCGGAGGCGGTCGTTTCCACGGCTTCCGGCGCTGACCGCGCGCAGTCTCGAACCGGCCTGTCCGCAGCGTCTCGATCCAACGAATTTGTTAAAGGCGGCGACGAAAAGATTGAATGGTGACGCTGCCGACACCGCTTTAACCTGCCCACACGAACGTTGTGCGGCATGCCGCGCAGCGAGGCCCAACCGCAGCGGAGCGGCACATGAAACTGCTTTCCCCCCTCGTCCTGGCTGTTGCCGCGCTCGGCCTGGGTGCCTGCAAGAAATCCGAACCCCCGCCGGCCGCCCAGCAGGCCGTGCCGGTGCAGGTGGTCAAGACTGCCGCGCAGGACCTGCCGGTGACCTTCGACTTCGTCGGCCAGACCGAGAGCGACCAGGCCGTCGATATCCGCGCCCGCGTGGCCGGCTTCCTGATCAAGCGCAACTACACCGAAGGCGCGGTGGTCAAGGAAAACCAGTTGCTGTTCGAGATCGACCACAAGCCATTCCAGGTCCAGCTGGACGCCGCCCGGGCGCAGCTGGCCCAGCAGAAGGCCCGGTTCGAGGTGGCCCGCGCCAACCTCGCCCGCGTGAAGCCGCTGGCGGCGCGCAACGCGCTCTCGCAGAAGGACCTCGATGATGCCAACGGCAACTTCCACGAGGCCGCCGCCGGCGTGGAGCAGGCCCAGGCCGAGGTAAAGACCCAGGAACTGAACCTGTCCTATACCTACGTGCGCTCGCCCGTGGATGGCGTGTCCAGCTTCGCCGTGCTGCCGGTGGGGGCCTATGTCAGCACGTCCAACAGCCTGCTGACCACGGTCTCCACGCTCCAGCCGATGCGGATCAACTTCAGCATCTCCGAGCCCCAGACGCTTGAATTCCGCGCCCAGCGCGAGGCGAAGTCGCTGGTGGTGCCGCCTGACGAGCAATACACGGTGACCGTGGTCATGGCCGATGGCAGCGAGTATCCGCACAAGGGCCGCATCGCCTTCGCCGACGCCACCTACAACCAGCACACCGGCACCTACCTCGTGCGCGCGCTGATGCCGAACCCGGGCGGCCAGTTGCGGCCCGGCCAGTTCGTGCGCGTGCTGGTCAGCGGCGCGAGCCGGCCCGGCGCCATTGTGGTGCCGCAGCGCGCGGTCATGCACGGCCCCAAGGGCGATCTGGTCTACGTGGTGGACAAGGACAACAAGGCCCAGCCGCGCCCGGTGATGGTGGGCGAGCTGTCCGGCTCGATGTGGCGCATCGCCAAGGGCCTCCAGCCGAACGAGACCGTGGTGGTGGACGGCGCCGGCAAGCTGGCGGCCGGCGTGCCGGTGCGCGTGACCGGCGAGGCCCCGCCTGCGGCGGTCGGCGAGGGCAGCCGCCCGGCCACGGCCTCTGGCGGTGCCCCCGTCAGCGCCCCGGTCGCCCCGGCCGCCCCGGCCAAGACCTGAACCGGAGCGCCCCATGATTTCCGCCTTCTGCGTCAAGCGGCCAATCTTCGCGGTGGTGATGTCGATGATCATCGTCATCGGCGGCGGCGTGGCAATGTTCGCGCTGCCGATCGCCCAGTACCCGGACATCACCCCGCCCCAGGTCACGGTCAGCGCCACCTACGCCGGCGCCGACTCGGACACCGTCGCCCAGACCGTGGCCGCGCCCATCGAGACCCAGGTGAACGGCGCGGACAACATGATCTACATGCAGTCCACGTCATCGCCCACCGGGTCGATGACGCTCAATGTCTACTTCGACATCGGCACCGACCCGGACACCGCCCAGGTGCAGGTGCAGAACCGCGTGAACCTGGCGCTGCCGCAGCTGCCCGAGGCGGTGCAGAAGACCGGCATCAACGTGGAGAAGCGCTCCACCAGCTTCCTGCTGCTGATCGGGGTCTATTCGCCGGATGGCCGCTTCGACCAGCAGTACATCAACAATTACGCGAACCTGTACGTGCTGGACGCCATCAAGCGCGTCAACGGCGCCAACCAGGCGCAGATCATGGGCTCGGCGGACCTCGCCATGCGCATCTGGCTGCGGCCAGACCGCATGGCGGCGCTCGGCATCACCAGCAAGGACGTGCAGAACGCGGTGCAGAGCCAGAACGAGCAGTTCGGCGCCGGCAGCGTCGGCCAGTCGCCGAACGCCAACCCGGTGGAGCTCTCGTTCCCGCTGGTCACGCCGGGCCGGCTGACCACGCCCGAGCAGTTCGAGAACATCATCCTGCGTGCCGATGCCACGGGCGCCGCCATCGTGCGGCTGCGGGACGTGGGTCGCGCCGAGATCGGCCAGCAGCAGTACATGCTGCGCTCGGCCCTGAACGGCAAGCCGGCGACGATCATCGCGGTCTACCAGCAGCCCGGCTCCAACGCGCTCCAGGTGGCCAACGACGTGCGCAAGACGCTCGACGAGATGGCCAAGACCTTCCCGGCCGGCGTGGCGTACAAGGTCTCGCTGGACACCACCGAGTTCGTCAGCGCCTCCATCGAGGAGGTGGTCCATACGCTGGTCGAGGCGGTGATCCTGGTCGTGCTGGTGGTCTTCATCTTCCTGCAGAACATCCGGGCGACGGTGATCCCGGTGCTGGCCGTGTTCGTGTCGATCATCGGCACCTTCGCCGGGCTGCTGGCGCTGGGCTTCTCGATCAACCTGCTGACGCTGTTCGCGCTGGTGCTGGCGATCGGCATCGTGGTGGACGACGCCATCGTGGTGGTGGAGAACGTCGAGCGGAACATGGCCGAGTTCAAGCTCTCCCCGCGCGAGGCCACCCTGCGGGCGATGGAGGAGGTGACCGGCCCGGTCATCGCCATCGTGCTGGTGCTCTCGGCGGTGTTCATCCCGGTGGCCTTTGTCTCGGGCACGACCGGGCAGCTCTACCGGCAGTTCGCGCTGACCATCGTCATCTCGGTGGTCATCTCGGGCTTCTGCGCGCTCACGCTCTCGCCGGCGCTGGCGGCGCTGATCCTCAAGCCGGGGCATCACACGCCGTGGCGCGGCTTTGTCTGGTTCAACGAGCGGTTCGACCGCCTGGTGCACCACTACGGCGACTGGGTGCGCACGGTGATGCGGCGCTCGGTGGTCGCGCTGGCGATCTTCGGGGCGATGCTGCTGGCCACGTGGCAGCTGTTCGCGCACATCCCCACGGCCTTTGTGCCGTCCGAAGACCAGGGCTACATCCTCGTGGCGGTGATCATGCCGGACTCCGCCAGCCTGGATCGCAGCGAGAAGGTCACCTCGCAGGTGGCCGAAATGTTCCGCAAGCACCCGGCCGTGGAGGATGCCTCCGCGCTGACCGGCTACAGCTTCATCGACAGCCAGTACAAGACCAACGCCGGCACGGTGTTCGTCGGCATGAAGAGCTTCAAGGACCGGGGTTCCGCCGATCTGGGCGTGCCGGCGATGCTGGCCGAGATGACGCCCAAGCTGCGCGCGATTCCCGAGGCGGTGATCATCCCGGTCAATCCGCCGTCGATTCCCGGGCTGGGCTCGCAGGGTGGCTTCGAGTTCTGGATCCAGAACCGGGGCACCGGCAACACGGCCGAGCTGGAAGGCGTGACGCGCCGCTTCATCCAGGCGGCGGCCGCGCACAAGGAGCTGGGGCGGCTCACCAGCACGATCCAGTCGGCATCGCGCCAGATGCGGGTGGAGGTGGACAAGGAGAAGGCCGAGACCATGGGCGTGCCGATTGCCGATGTCTACGGCACGCTGCAGACCCAGTTCGGCTCGCTCTACGTCAGCCAGTTCACGCAGTACAGCCGCGTGTGGCAGGTGATCCTGCAGGCCGAGCCGCAGTACCGGGCCACGCCGACCAATCTCGAATACCTGTACGTGCGCGGGCGGGACGGCAAGATGGCGCCGGTCTCCGGGCTGCTGAAGACCTACTACTCCAGCGGGCCGGACCTGCTCTCGCGCTTCAACAACTTCCCGGCGGCCAAGATCACCGGCGATGCCGCGCCCGGCCACAGCTCGGGCCAGGCGCTGGCGGCCATGGAGGCCGTCGCCCGGGAGGTGCTGCCCGCCGGCTACAGCTTCGCCTGGAGCGGCGAGGCGTTCGAGCAGAAGAAATCCGGCAACACCACCACTATCGTCTTCGTGTTCGGCATCGTCATGGTGTTCCTGATCCTGGCGGCGCAGTACGAGTCGTGGTCCTTGCCGCTTTCGATCCTGACCGCCGTGCCGTTCGGCATCTTCGGCGCCTTGATGGCGATCCTGCTGCGGGGCTTGTCGAACGACGTGTACTTCCAGATCGGCATGGTGACGCTGATCGGGCTGGCGGCGAAGAACGCCATCCTGATCGTGGAATTCGCGGTGATGAAGCACAAGGAAGGGCTCTCCCACGCCGATGCCGCCGTGGAGGCCGCCAAGCTGCGCCTGCGGCCGATCGTGATGACCTCGCTCGCCTTCATCCTCGGCGCGGTGCCGCTGTTCATCGCCTCGGGCGCGGGGTCGAACTCGCGGCACTCCATCGGCACCGGCATCATCGGCGGGATGATCGCGGCCACCTCGCTCGCGCTGCTGTTCGTGCCGCTGTTCTCGTGGCTGGTGGGCACCGCCGCCGACAAGTGGGCGGCCCGCCGCCCGCGCAGGCGTGTGGCGCCGTCCACGTCATCCACCGCTGGGGAGCCATCATGAACGCCGTTCTGCGCAGCACCGCGATGTCGGCCGCCTGTCTGGCGATCCTGGGTGGCTGTGCCATCGGCCCGGACTACGCGCGGCCGGAGGCGGCCGAACCGCCCAGCTACCGGATCGATGCCGGCGTGCTGACCGTGGCCGCCGACAGCGACTGGTGGAACAGCTTCAACGACCCGGTGCTGACCGCGATGGTGGAGGCGGCGCTGCGCAGCAACTACGACGTGCGCATCGCGGCGGCCCGCATCGAGGAATTCCGGGGCCAGCTGATGGTGGCGCGCTCGGGCTTCTATCCGCAGTTGAACGCCACCGCCTCGGCGGCGCGGCAGAAAAGCGGCTCGTTCAACGGCACGCCGTTCGCGGCGCTGGGCGGCCCGCGCAACAGCTACGAGACGCTGCTGAACGCCAGCTGGGAGATCGACCTCTGGGGCCGCATCCGCCGCCAGGCCGAGTCGGCCGAGGCCAGCCTGTGGAATGCCGAGTACACCCGGCGCGGCGTGGTGCTGGCGCTGGCGGCCTCGGTGGTGCAGGGCTACGCCACGCTGCGCGGGCTCGATGCGCAGCTCGACGTGGCGCGCGCCACGCTCGACGCACGCGGCCGCGCGCTGGACATCTTCCAGCAACGCTATCAGGGCGGTGTGATTTCGCAGGTGGAGCTGTCGCAGGCGGAGAACGACTTCTATTCGACCGAGGCGACCATCCCGCCGCTGCGCACGTCCATCGCCCAGACCGAGAACGCGCTGTCCGTGCTGCTGGGCCGCGAGCCGGGGCCGGTGGAGCGCGGCAAGCCGGTGAACGCGCTGATGGCGCCGGCCATCGGCGCCGACCTGCCAGCCGCGCTGCTGGCGCGCCGGCCGGACGTGCTGCAGGCCGAGCAAACCGCCGTGGCCGCCAACGCCCAGGTGGGCGCCGCGCTGGCGCTGTTCCTGCCATCGGTCAATTTGTCGGGGTTCTTCGGCGCGCTGGCCACCTCGCCGGCGGGCCTGTGGCAAAGCGCCTCGCAGATCTGGGGTTTTGGCGCCAACCTCGCCCAGCCGGTGTTTCAGGGCGGGGCGATCCGGGGGCAGGTGAACACAGCCGAGGCGGTGCGCGATCAGGCCATGCTCGGCTATCAGTTCAGCGTGCTCAATGCGCTGGCCGATGTGAACAACCAGTTGTCCAACGGCCTGGAAACCCGCAACCGGCTCGGCAGCCTGCGGCGGCAGGAGCAGAGCCTGCTGATCTACGCGGACCAGTCCAGCGCGCGCTACGAGGGCGGCTATTCCAGCTACCTCGAGGTGACGGACGCGCAGGAGAAGCTGTTTACGGTGCAGCTGGCGGCGATCCAGGGTCAGGTCGATGTGCTGACCGCCACCGCCGCGCTGTACAAGTCGCTCGGCGGCGGCTGGCCGGCCATCCCCAGCGACGTGCGGGACGCCGGCCTGACCGGCGACGCCCGCGCCACTGTGCCGCCTCCGCCCCCTCCCGCTAAATAGAAGTCCCTTCCCTCAGCGCGGCGACCACTCGCCGCGCCGCACGCCCAGCGCCGTCACCAGCCCATAAGCCGTGATGCCGAGCGCCACGCCGAGGAAATGGCCGTCGATGCCCATCCCCGCCACGTTGGCGAGCAGCCAGCCGCCCCCGGCGGCCAGCGCGATGCGGCACAGCCCGGCGGCGATGGGGCCGCGCATCCGCCCGGCGCCCAGCGAGGCGAAGTAGAGCGCCATGCCCAGCCCGAAGCCGCCGAAGGCCGGCCCCACCCAGGACAGCGCCCGCGCGGCAATTTCGCGGACTTCGGCATCGTCGGTGAACAGCGCCGCGAACGACATCGGCGCCAGTCCCACGGCGGCGCCCACGGCCCCCGCGATGACGAGCGCGATCAGCGCGCCCACCCACGCCGTGCGGCGCGCGGTATGCCAGTCCCCGGCACCCACGGCCCGGCCGACCAGCGCGGTCAGCGCCGAGCCCACGCCGAATGCGAGCGGGATCATCAGGAATTCCAGCCGCGCCGAAATGCCATACGCGGCCACCACCGAGGTGCCGTAGTGGCGCAGTTGCGCGGTGACGAGGATGGTCGTCAGGTTGGCCACCGAGGCCAGCGCGCAGGCCACCAGCCCCACTGACAGGATGCGATGGAACAGCGCGCCGGACGGCCGCACACGTAGCGTCGGCACGAAGCCGGCGCCCCCGCGCAGCACCACCCAGGCCATGGCCAGCGAAGCCGCCCAGGACACCGCCGCCAGCGCCGCGCCGATGCCGGCGAGGCCCATGCCCATACGCTCGGCGAAATACCACGACAGCACCGGGAACACGATCCACATCACGCACAGCACGCGCGCGGCCAGCGCGTGGCGCCCGCCGCCGCGCAGCACCGAGGCCAGCGTGTTGGTCAGCCAGGCGGGCACCGCGCCCACGCCGAACAGCCAGATCGCGTAGGTGGCGGCGGCCTCGGCGGTGGTGGGGCCGGCCACGGCGCCGAACACGGCGTGCGGGAAGCCGGCCAGCGCCACGGCGAAGACCAGCCCGGCCACCACGGCGATGATCACCGCGTGCATGACCAGCGACGAGGCGTCCTCGCGCTTGCCGGCCCCGAGCGCGCGGGCGATGGCGGACACCACGCCGCCGCCCATCGCGCCGGCGGACATCTGCTGGAGCAGCAGCGCGAACGGCAGCACCACGGCCCAGCCGGCCAGCGCGGCGGTGCCCTGGCGCGCGGCCAGCCAGGTTTCGATCAACTGCGCGCCGGCCTGGAGAAAGGCCACCAGGCTGGTCGGCGCGGCCAGCACGGCAATGCGGCGGGCCAGTTCGGAGGCGGGAACGGGATCGGCAGGGGCCTGGGCGCCCGCGCCGAGGGTGAGGGCGTCGGGCTTATTCATGGTCGATGGCCTCCGTGCCGGCGCCGGCTTCGACGTTGTCGTCCGCATTGCCAAAGCGCGCGCGGATGTAGCGGCCCGCGCCGGGGCCGGGCAGTACGCGCAGGTCGTCCACGGTGATCGTGCTGCCATCGGGCCGGGTCAGGCTGCCGGCGACGATCTCGCCGCCGTCGCGCTTGTCCTCGAAGATCGTTGGCGGTCCCTTTTCATCGGCCAGCCAGCGCTCTGCCCAGTGCTTGAGCGCCACGTACACGGGGAAGAAGTCGCGCCCCATCTGGGTCAGCGTATAGATATGGCGCGCGCCGCCGCCCGGGGCGGGCGACTTCTCCAGCAGGCCATGGCTGACCAGCGTCTTGAGCCGTGCGCTGAGAATGTTCGGCGCAATGCCGAGGTGCCGCTCGAACTCGTCGAAGCGCGTGCTGCCGTAGTAGGCCTCGCGCATCAGCAGGATCGCCCAGCGCTCGCCGAGCATCGCCATCGAGCGCGCCACGGGGCAGGGCATGTTGGAAAAATCGGTCGGGGCCATGTCTCCTCTTTTTACTTTTGGCTTGCAAGTTGAGGGGAGAATAGCTTGCAAATTGAAAGTTTGCCAGCCCGTTTTCTAGGATGTGCTGAAGACGTCGAGCCCGGCAACGGCCTCCCGCAGGAACGAAATCAACGCCCGCGTGGCCATCGACGGATGCGGATTCGGCGTGGTGATGATGTAGAGCCGGTTGCCCAGCCCTTCGGGCTTCCAGTCCGGCAGCACGGGCACCAGTGACCCGCGCCGCACATCCTCCCAGCCGGCGTAGACCGGCAGCAGGCTGATGCCGTGGCCTTCCCGCACGGCACGGATCAGGAAGGGAAAGTGTTCCGACTGCAGGTAAGGGGTGACCTCGACGTTACGTCGCTCCGGCCCATGGGCGGTGTCGCGTCCCAGAGTCAATGAGAATCGTCTGGTTGTGTAGGGCGGACAGAGAAAACGACATGCGGCGAGGTCGGCGGGCTCCCGCACGGGCGGCACCTGGGCGAGGTAGCCCGGTGAGGCGCACAACTGCCAGCGGATGGCGCAGACCTCGCGCGCCACGGTGTCCAGCGGCGGTTCGGAGGTCACGCGCAGCGCCACGTCGATCTCGGCGGCAATCAGGTCTGTCACGCGGTTGGCGAAGAACACGCGCAGCGAGATGCCCGGGTGCCGCTCGGCAAACTGCAGCAGCAGCGGGGCGATAAAGGCGTCCCCCAGCCCGGTGGGTACGCTGACCCGCACATGGCCGCGCAGCGTCTTGCCCAGGCTGTCGATCTCGGCCTGCGCCGCCGCCACTTCCTGCAGGATGCGCAGGCCATGCTCGTAAAGGGACTGCCCCGAGTCCGTCATCTCCAGCCGCCGCGTGGTCCGCCGCAGCAGTTGCGTGCCGGCCTGATCCTCAAGCTGGCCGAGTTGCCGGCTGATCTGCGAGCGCGTGACGCCACGCCGGCGGCCCGCTTCGGCAAGGTTGCCGGCTTCCACGATGTCGACGAAGGCCTGAATCAGATTGAGGTCCATGCGCGATGTCTGAAAGATTGTAAAGTCTGGCGCAACATTGTGATTCCGAAATGCTGGATTGTCGATGTCGGCAGCGGGCCTTACGATGGCCTGCTAATTAGATGTTCAGATGTCCAGGAGACCCGCATGCCCGCAGACCTTTGGTTCGAATCGCTGCACCGACCCGGCGCGGAGGTGCTGGCGCGCGGCACGCACCTCGCGGGCGGCTTGCGGCGGCTGGGTTTGCAGGAGGGCGACGTGGTGGCCGTGCTGCTGCGCAACGACCCGGTCTTCGCCGATGTGATCTTCGCGTGCCGCACCGCTGGCACCTATTACTGCCCGATCAACTGGCACTTCACGGCCGAGGAAGTGCGCTTCCTGCTGGAGGACAGCGGCGCGCGCGTGCTGATCGCCCACGCGGACCTGCTGCCGGCGCTCCGCGCGGTGGTCCCCGCTGGGGTGGCCGTGCTCGCCGTGGGCGGCACCCATCCCGGCACCCATCCCGGCACCCATCCCGGCACCGCCGCCGACGCCATCGATTACGAACCCTGGCTGGCAGCCCAGACCCCGTACGACGGCCCGCGCGTGGCCCCACGCGGCCATCTGGCCTACACCTCCGGTACCACGGGACGCCCCAAGGGCGTGCTGCGCGAAGCCGTACCGCTCGACCAGCTCGACGATCAGCTCACCCGCATGCGCTCCGTGGTGGCCAAGGCCATCGGCGTAGTGCCGGGTTGCCGCGCGCTGATGTCCGCGCCGCTCTATCACAGCGCGCCGGGCGTGTTCATCCAGAACGCCCTGCAGATGGCCGAGCGGCTGGTGCTGACGCCGCGCTTCGACGCCGAGCAGGTGCTGGCGCTGGTGGAGGAACACCGGATCGACGTGCTCTACCTCGTGCCGATCATGTACGTGCGCCTGCTGAAGCTGCCGGCGGAGGTGCGCGCGCGCTACGACCTGTCGTCGATCCGCTTCGTGGCGTCAACCGGCTCGCCGTGCGCACCCGAGGTCAAGCGGGCGATGATCGAATGGTTCGGGCCGGTCATCCACGAGACCTATGCGTCGAGCGAGGCCGGCATGATTACCGTGGCCACGCCCGAGGACGCCGCGCAGCGCCCCGGCACGGCGGGCCGTCCCGTCGACGCGGCCAGCGTGCGCATCCTCGACGAAGCGGGCCAGCCGTGCGCGCCGGGCGAGACCGGCCTGGTCTACGTGCGCCAGCCGGCTTACCCGGACTTCACCTACCTGAACAACGACGCCGCGCGCCGCGCCATCGACCGCGAGGGCCGGGTCACGCTGGGCGACCTCGGCCACCTCGATGCCGATGGCTACCTGTTCATCTGCGACCGCGCCTCGGACATGGTCATCTCGGGCGGCGTGAACATCTACCCGGCCGAGATCGAGCATGAACTGGTGCGCTATCCGGGCGTGGCCGACTGCGTGGTGTTCGGCGTGCCGGACGACGAATACGGCGAGCGGCTCCACGGCGTGATCGAGCCAATGCCGGGCGCGGAGATCGTGCCGGCGGCCGTGATCGACTGGCTCAAGGCGCGGCTGTCGGGCTTCAAGGTGCCGCGGACGATCGAGATCACCGCGCGCCTGCCGCGCGACGAGACCGGCAAGCTGGCCAAGCGCCGGCTGCGCGACCAGCACTGGGCGGGGCGCCAGCGGCGGGTCTGAACCCCGGCCCGGCGCACCCGCCTTCTATATATATAAAACCAGACAGGAGACAACCATGCATCGCACATTCGCCCACCTGGCGGCGGGGGCGCTCGGCCTTGCGCTGGCCATCGGCCACGCACCGGCCACCTTCGCGGCCTGGCCCGAGCGGCCGGTCAAGCTGGTGGTGCCCTACACCCCGGGCGGCTCCACGGACCAGTTCGGCCGGGCGCTGGCCGAAGGCATGGCGCGCGACCTGAAGCAGCCCGTGGTGGTGGAGAACCGCCCCGGCGCCAACACCATGGTCGGCACGCAGAGCGTGGCGCGCGCCCAACCGGACGGTTACACCATGCTGATGGGGACCAGCGCGAGCATGGTGCTCAATCCCATGCTGTACAAGAAGACCGGCTACGACCCGAAGGACTTCAAGGTCATCGCCATCGGTATCGAGGTGCCGCTGGTGGTGGTCACCAATACGCAGGTGCCGGCGGCCAATATCCGGGACTTCGCGGCCTATGCCAAGGCGGCGGGCGGCAAGCTGAACTACGCGTCCGTGGGGCTCGGCAACCCGCTGCAACTCGCTACGGAGATGCTGAAGTCCGAGCTGGGCATCGACATGACCCACGTGCCCTACAACGGCAGCGCACCGGCGCTGTCGGCGCTGCTGGCCAATGACACCCAGTTGATGGTGGATGTGGTCAGCACCTCGCTGCCCCATATCAAGGCTGGCAAGCTCAAGGCGCTGGCCGTGACCAGCAACGCGCGCCTGGACGTGCTGCCCAATGTGCCGACGGTGGCCGAGAGCGGCTATCCGGGCTTCCATGCAGCCACGTGGTTCGGCCTCGCGGTGCCCGCGCAGACCCCGCCGGAGGCCGTGGCCCGGCTCCAGGCCGCCGCCGCGCGTGTGTTGACCGACCCGCAGTTCCGCAACACCTTCGGCGCGCTGGGGCTGGTGGTGCAGGCGCCGCGCACGCAGGCGGAGATCGACCGCTACGTGGCCGCCGACCGCGACAACTGGGGCAAGGTTATCCGGGCCAACCACATCAGCCTGGACTGAGCCGACGGGGCGATCGGGGGCAGCTTGGGGGAGGGTGGGGGCGTATAGTACGGGGACGTTTCGATCCTCACCGCCCCCGCCATGACCGATTCCGCCGAGCCGCCTGATCCGTCCGCTTCGTCCGCTTCGTCCGCTTCGCCTGATTCGTCCGCTTCGTCCGCTTCGCCTGATTCGTCCGCTTCGCCTCCCTCGTCAGATTCCCCGACGTCCCCCCCGTCCGCCGATTCCCGCTCCGCCGCCGAGACCAGCCGCCTGCGCGCGCTGCGGCTGCAGGCCCGCCACGCGGCCCGGCGCAAGACCCGCCAGGTCAGCCGGATCTCGCGCACCTCGCTGCGCTACGGCGTGTTCATGTGCGGCGCCGGCTGCGTCGCGCTGTTCTCCATCGTCTTTGCCTATATCGCCGAACTGGCGCTGCGCTGGAACGCGCAGGTCACCACGGCTACGCCGTGGCTGGCGTTCGTGCTGCTGCCGTTCGGGCTGGCCGCGCTGCGCTGGCTGACCATCCGCCTCGCCCCGCAGGCGCGCGGCAGCGGCATTCCGCAGGTGATTGCCGCGGTCACGCTGCCGCCGGATGGGGTGGCGCAGGGCGTGCTGGTGTCGTTCCGCCAGTCGATGTGGAAGGTGCTGCTGACCACCGGCGCGCTGATGGCCGGTGCCTCGGTGGGCCGCGAAGGCCCGTCGGTGCAGGTGGGCGCGGCGGCGATGCTGGCCTGGGGCCGCTGGTGCCAGGACAAGTTCCGCTTCCGCATCGGCTTTCATCCCAATGCGCTGATCGCCGCCGGCGCGGCGGGCGGCCTGGCCGCTGCCTTCAATACGCCGCTGGCCGGCGTGGTGTTCGCCATCGAGGAACTCGGGCGCGGCACCGCCGTGCGCTGGGACCGCCTGGTGCTGTCCGGCGTGCTGACGGCCGGCTTCCTGTCGCTGGCCGTGCTCGGCAACAACCCGTATTTCACCGTGAAGGTGCCGATGCTGGTGCTCCACGACGCCTGGGGCCCGGTGCTGCTCTGCGCCGTGGTCAACGGCGTGTTCGGCGGGCTGTTCGCCAAGATGCTGATCGCGGGCGTGCCGGGGCTGACGCCGTCGCGCTGGCGCGCGTGGGTGGTCGCCCATCCGATCTGGGTGGCATTCGGCTGCGGGCTGGTGGTGGCGGCGCTGGGCTGGGCCACGGCCGGGGCCACCTTCGGCACCGGCTACGAGCAGGCGTCCGCGCTGATCAATGGCGAATCCCACCACACGCTGTGGTTCGGGCTGGCCAAGCTGGGGGCCACGGTGGTGTCGTACTTCGCCGGCATTCCGGGCGGGATCTTCACGCCGGCGCTGGCCATCGGGGCGGGTATCGGCGAAACCGTGTCGCACTTCCTCTCGGGCATGACCGAGCCGCGCGTGCTGGCGCTGGTGTCGATGGCCGCCTTCCTGGCCGCCGCCACGCAGGCGCCGATCACCGCCAGCGTGATCGTCATGGAGATGACGCGCACGCAGGACCTGACGCTGTTCCTGCTGGCGGCGTCGCTGCTGGCGTCGTTCCTGTCGCGCCAGTTCAACCCGCATCCGTTCTACCACCACATGGGCCACGCGTTCCGGCGCGAGGCGATGGCCATCGGCCGCAAGGCCGCCCCGGGCTGACCTCCGGCCGACGCCGGCGGAGGGTGTCTCCGTTTCGCATCGCCCCCCCTGGCCGTTGTGGCGTGGCGACTGCCGATGTCATACCATGTGCCGCGCGCGGACCGGCAGCAGCAGACTTCCCGGCCGCGCGGTGTACCGGCGGCACACCGCGATGCGTCGGGAATCTTCTGAGGGGGAGCTGGAATGGGATCGCAACGACCGGCCGGCACGCGCCCGGCCACCAAGCCGACGACATCGACCGCCACGCATCGTCCAATCGTGCAGGACCTGGGCGCCGACACGGCGATCTGGCACACGCGCGGGCTGCAAACCAATTCCCGCATGCGCGCGCCGCTGGTCCAGCGCACGCCGCCGACGCAATTGCCGCCGAGCATCGTGCCGCGCCTGATGCTCTGGGCCGTGGTCATCGGCGTGGCCCTGATTGGCTACCATTTCCTGAAGCAAGTGCTCCACTAGGCGCTCTTGCGCGCCGTGGTAAGGTCGCGGCTGGAACCCCTGCCACGGGGTGGGCTCCAATGCGGAGCCGATTTCAGGAGTCAGTTTTGAGAGTTTCCCTCGCCGGGCTGGCCGCTGCCGCCCTGCTGGCGGCCACGGCCGCCCATGCCGCACCGAAGGCGGCCGCGTCGCAGCCTGCCGCTACCCCAGCCACCCCAGCTACCCCAGCCACCCCAGCCGCGTCGTCCACACCCGCCACGCTGTCCGCGAATGACTTGCTGGCGCCGATGCTGAGCGTGCTCGAGATCGGCAATCCGCTGCCCACGCTGCCCGATTGCGCCGATCATCGCACCCCCGATGGCCGCGACGTGACCGCGTTCTGCGTGGAATTGCGCGGCGACGGCGTGATGCGCCAGGTGGGCGTGCCGCGCGACAAGCGTCCCGCGTTCATGGATGGCGCGCGCCTGGTGGCATTCGTCGATGGCAACGCGCTGGTCGGCGTGATCGTGCCGACCGATGGCATCCGCTCGCAGGACGCCGCGGTGCAGTCGCTGACCGCGCGCTATGGCAAGCCGTTCCGGCAGGAACAGGAAGACATGAAGGACAAGGCCGGCAAGCCTGTGAAGTCGATCCATGCCGGCTGGATGCGTCGCCCGCTCACCGTGGAGCTGTACGCGATTCCCGAGAACCCGAACGAGGGCACGATCGAGCTGATGCTGCCGCAGGCGCGCGCGCTGATGGCCAATCGCGATGCCGAGGTGGACAAGGCGCTCGCCCCGCCGGCTTCGGCCCCGGCCGCGAAGAAGGCGGAAAAATCCGAGAAGTCGGACAAGTCAGACAAGTCAAAGAAGGAACCGGCCAAGCCGGTGAACCCGGGTTCTTGGTGATTGGGGGATGCGTGGCGGCGCATCCCATCCGCGCCGCCGCCATCCCTGCCTACAGCCCCTCCATCACCTTATCCAGCCCCCGCACCAGACCGCGCAGCCCGCGCACCTTGCGGATGGCCAGCAGCGCGCCGGACACGTACGGCTTCGAGCCATCGCCCGCCTCGTGCTTGAGGTGCAGCCGCTGGCCGTCCGCGCCGAAGATCACCTCGACCCCCAGCTGGTACCCCGGCAGCCGCACCGCATGGACCTGCGAGCCGGACATCGTCGCGCCACGGGTCTCCTTCGGACCGTTGACCTGATCCACCGGCACCGCCAGCGTGGCGGTCTTGACCTGGCCGAGCCGGAAGGCCAGTTCGCGCACCGTGCCGGACGGCACATCGACCTTGCCAGCCTTGGCGTAGTCGATGATTTCCCAGTGGTCGAGGTGGCGCGCCGCCATCTCGGCGAACTTCTGCAACAGCACCACCGTGATCGCGAAATTGCCGCAGGCGAGCACGCCACGGTCGGCCTGGCGCGCGGCGGCGTCGATCTCGGCGTAGTCGTCGTCGGTCAGCCCGGAGGTGCCCACCACCACATGCGCGCCATGCGCCAGCGCCTGCAGGATGTTGTGCTTGGCGATGTTCGGCTTGGTGTACTCGACGTAGACGTCATAGGGCGTGGCGCCCAGCGCCTCGATGCTGGCGGCGGCCACGCCGGGGGTGTCCGCATGGCCGGTCACCTGCGCCAGCGGCTGCCCGGCGGCACCGCGCGAGAGGCCGGCCACCAGCGTCATGTCCGGCGCGTGCGCCACGCCGCGCGCCAGTTCGCCGCCGGCCCAGCCGGTGACGCCGCCTACCGCAACGCGAATCCGATCGCTCATCGTCATCTCCTTAATCGTGGCCAAAGCGCCTGACCAAAGCGCCTGACCAAAGCGCCCAAGCATAGCGCGCTATCCGGCCGCGCGCCGGCGGTCGATCTTGCGCGCCAGCACGATCGACGTGGTGGTGTGATTCACCCCATCGAGCATGCCGATCTCGTCTAGCAGTTTGTCGAGCCGGGCGTGGGTATCGCAGCGGATCACGGCCATGTAGTCCACCGGGCCGCTGACCGAGTTCAGTTCCTCGATCTCCGGGAAGCGCTGCAGCGCGCGGACCACCGCGGGCGCCGCCTTCGGCTGCACGGACAGGCCGCAGAAGGCCAGGATGGCGTTGTCCTCCATCCGGCCGCCCAGCCGCACGCCAAAGCCGGCAATCACGCCGGTCTTCTCGAGCCGGGCGATGCGCGCCACCACCGTGGTCCGGGCGATGCCCAGCACGCGGGCGAGGTTGGCCGCGCTCTCGCGCGCGTTGCCTTGCAGCAGGGACAGCAGGTGCCGGTCGGTCTGGTCGAGGTCTGCCATAGTTTTTCGCTCGGGCTGACGTTTCGTCAGGAGTGATCGTCGATACGTCCGATTATGGGGCGCTTTCGTCGATCTTGCAGCTACAAAACGTGCGCAGGGCTGCCCATACTTCCCTTACGGATTCATGCATTTTTGAGGGGGAGCCATCATGCAACCATCCAACCTTGGTCCCGGCGCCGCGCGGGACCTGACCCAATCGCCCCGGCCGCTGTCGGTCGTCGTGCTCGGCGCCGGCAAGATCGGCCGTGTGATCGCGACGATGCTCGCGGATACCGGCGACTACCGCGTCTGTCTGGTCGACCATGACCCGCACCGGCTGGACGGCCTGCCGCGCCAGATTGCCGTGCGCGCCGGCGACCCGACCGAGCCCGGCACCTGCGCCGCCTTGCTGGCCGGGGCCGACGCCGTGCTCAATGCGCTGCCGTTCCATGCGGCCATCCACGTGGCCACCGTGGCCGCGCGGCTCGGCGTGCACTACTTCGACCTGACCGAGGACGTGGCCGCCACCCACGCCATCCGCCAGCTGGCCCAGGGCGCGCGCTCGGTGCTGATGCCGCAGTGCGGGCTGGCGCCGGGCTTTATCGGCGTGGTGGGCCACGACCTGGCGCGGCGCTTTTTGCGGGATGGCGGCGACCTGCTCGACCTGCGCATGCGCGTGGGCGCGCTGCCGCGCTACCCCAGCAACGCGCTCAAGTACAACCTGACCTGGAGCACCGAGGGGCTGATCAACGAGTACTGCAACCCCTGCGAGGCCATTGTCGATGGCCGCCGCGTGGAGTTGGCGGCGCTGGAGGGTCATGAATCCTTCGCGCTGGACGGCATCGAGTACGAAGCCTTTAATACCTCAGGGGGCCTGGGCACGCTGCCGGATACCCTGGCGGGCCGCGCGCGCCATGTCGATTACAAGTCGATCCGTTACCCGGGGCACTGCGCCCAGATGAAGCTGCTGCTGAACGACCTGCGACTGCGCGAGCGCCGGAGCTGGCTGCGCGAGATCTTCGAGCACGCCATTCCGGTGACCGAGCAGGATGTGGTGATCGTGTTCGCCAGCGCCACGGGCCACCCCGGCGCCAAAGTCGGGCAGGGTAGCCATGGCGTGCGGGGGCCGCTGACGCAAGCGTCGTTCTCGGCGCGCATCGGCGGGATGGAGGACTTTGGCGGCATCGGGCACGTCAACGCCATCCAGCTCACCACGGCGGCTGGTATCTGCACGGCGCTGGACCTCGTGGCGACGGGCGTGCTGCCCCAGTCCGGCTTCGTGCCGCAGGAAGCCATGCCGCTCGATCGCTTCCTGGCCAACCGGTTCGGCCAGCATTACAGCCATCACCCACTACAGGAGACGCTCGCATGAAAGCGCAGGACGTAGCCGCATGCTGGCAGGCCATGGGCCTGCGCCAGCCTTGGGACGATTCGCATGGCGCGGGCGAGGCGCTCGCGCTGCGCTCGCCAGTCGATGGGGAAATCTTCGGCCACCTGCCGGCCTGCACCGTGGCCGACGCCGATGCCCGCATCGCCCGCGCGCACGCGGCGCAGACCACCTGGGCGCTGACCCCGGCCCCGGCGCGCGGCGAGGTGGTACGGCGCTTCGGCGAGGCGCTGCGCACGCACAAGACCGCGCTGGGGCGGCTGGTGGCGCTGGAGTCCGGCAAGATCCTCCAGGAAGGACTCGGCGAAGTGCAGGAGATGATCGACATCTGCGACTTTGCCGTGGGACTCTCACGCCAGCTGCACGGGCTGACGATTGCCTCGGAGCGCCCCGCGCACGCGATGCGCGAGACCTGGCATCCGTTCGGGCTATGCGGGGTGATTTCGGCGTTCAACTTCCCGGTGGCGGTGTGGGCGTGGAACGCGGCGCTGGCGCTGGTCTGCGGCAATGGCGTGGTCTGGAAGCCGTCGGAGAAGACGCCGCTGTGCGCGCTGGCCGCGCAGGCGCTGCTCGATCGGGTATTCGATGAGGCGGCGCCCCAGCACGCTGGCCTGTGCGTAGTGCTGCCGGGCGGGCGCACGCTTGGCGCGCAACTGGTGCAGCATCCGGCCGTGCGGCTGATCAGCGCTACCGGCTCCACGCGCATGGGCCGCGAGGTGGGCATGGCCTGCGCCGGGCGGTTCAAGCGCACCATCCTCGAACTGGGCGGCAACAACGCGGCCATCGTCGCGCCATCGGCCAACCTGGAACTGACCATCCGCGCGATGACCTTTTCGGCAGCCGGCACCGCCGGCCAGCGTTGCACCACGCTGCGGCGCGCCTTTGTCCACGTCGACCTGATCGAGACCGTGACCAACCGGCTGCGCCAGGTCTACGCGCGGCTGCCGGTGGGCGATCCGCTGCAGGAGGGCACGCTGGTCGGCCCGCTGATCGACATGGCCGCCGGTGACACCATGGCCAACGCGCTGGCCGCCTGCCGCGCGCAGGGCAACGTCGTGCATGGCGGCGAGCGGCTGCTGGCGGACCGCTATCCGCACGCCTGCTACGTGCGGCCGGCGCTGGTGCTGACCGATACCCAGCACGACACCATGCTGACCGAGACCTTCGCGCCCATCCTCTACCTGATGCCGTACACCTCGCTCGACGAGGCCATCGCGCTGAACAACGCGGCGTCGCACGGGCTGTCGTCGTGCCTCTTCACCGAGTCCCTGCGCGAGGCGGAGCGGTTCGTCTCGGCGGCGGGCAGCGACTGCGGCATCGCCAACGTGAACATCGGCACCAGCGGCGCCGAGATCGGCGGCGCCTTCGGCGGGGAGAAGGCTACCGGTGGCGGGCGCGAATCGGGCTCCGATGCGTGGAAAGGCTACATGCGCCGGGCGACCAATACCATCAACTACGGCGATGCATTGCCGCTGGCGCAGGGCATCCGCTTCGATCTGTAATACATCGTAATAATGCGAAGGATGAACCCGTAGCGACTCGTAACAATAGTTACGGGGTCTTGACGCTGTATTACCAAACCGCCCCGTATAACGTTCATGAGGGCAGGCACTGCCTGACACACTCAAGGACAACAACATGCGAGCGAAAGCGATAGGTGCGATGGGTTTGGTGGCGATTGGCGCGGCGATGCTGGGCGGCTGCGCGGTCTATCCGACGCCGTACGGCCCCGCCGTGGCCCCGGCTCCGGTGGCCGTGGCGCCTGCGCCGGTCTATGTCGGACCGCCCGCCGTGGTGGTGCGGCCCGCGCCGTATTACTACGGTGGCCACGGTTACTATGGCCGCCGTTATTATCGCGGCGGCTGGTAAATCGGCGAGAGATACGCAGCCGGTGACAACAAGCAGAAGCGGGTAGAGCCCTAGGTGGCGGCGTCGGCAGCGCCAGGGTTCAACCCGCCCCAACTCGGCGTGAGCGATTGGCCGATCTCTGGCAGATCGACGAGATCGAGCACGCGCCCGACCGTATGGTCGACCAGTTCGGCAATCGTCTGCGGCTTCTGGTAGAAGCCCGGCACCGGCGGGAACACGATCCCGCCCATCTCCGTGACCGCCGTCATATTGCGCAGGTGCGCCAGGTTCAGCGGCGTTTCACGCACCATCAGTACCAGCTTGCGCCGTTCCTTGAGCGTGACGTCCGCCGCGCGGGTGATCAGGTTGTCGGAGAGGCCATGGGCGATGGCGGCCAGCGTGCGCATGGAGCAGGGCGCCACGACCATCGCATGGGCGCGGAACGATCCGCTGGCGATGGTCGCGCCGATGTCGCGCACGTTGTGCACTACGCCCGCCAGTGACTCCACCTGGGCGCGGCTGATATCGAGTTCGTGCTGGAGGTTCATCACCCCGGCGGGCGAGATCAGCAGGTGGGTTTCCACCCCCGCCACGCCTTGCAGCACCTGCAGCAGCCGGACGCCATAGATGGCGCCCGTAGCGCCCGTGATGGCGACGATCAGCCGTTGCGGCACGGCGCCATCCGGTGCGGGCATGATTACGACTTCAGCAGCGATTGCAGTTCGCCGTTCTGGTACATCTCCATCATGATGTCCGAGCCGCCGACGAACTCGCCGTTCACGTAGAGCTGCGGAATCGTGGGCCAGCTCGCATATTCCTTGATGCCCTGGCGGATGCCTTCGTCCTCGAGCACGTTGACCGTGGTCGGGGTGTCCACGCCGCAGGCCTTCAGGATCTGGATGGCACGGCCGGAGAAGCCGCACATCGGGAACTGCGCCGTGCCCTTCATGAACAGGACCACGGGGCTGCCCTTCACGATCTGGTCGATCTTCTGCTGTACGTCACTCATGGTGTCACTTCCGGTTGCGCGCGGTGCCGTGTGGCGCCGCCTGTGTCTTGGGATTGGGATTGCCGCCGAGGCGGATGTCAGGTCGGAATTTTACCGGATTCGCTCGGCCATCGCCCGCCGCTGCAGCGCTCCTGCCCGGCGAGGTCGCGGGCGGTGGACACCTCGGTAAAGCCGCCTGCCTCAAGGAGCGCCCGCGTGGCCGCGCCCTGGTCGTAGCCGTGCTCCATCAGCAGCCAGCCGCCGGGCAGCAGGCGGCCCGCCGCGCCGGCCACGATGGTGGCCAGGTCGGACAGGCCGTCCTCGTGGTCGGTGAGCGCGTCGATGGGCTCGAAACGCAGGTCGCCTTCCACCAGATGCGGGTCGCCGGAGGCGATATAGGGCGGATTGCTGACGATCAGGTCGAAGCGCAGGGTGTCCGGCACGGCGTCGTACCAGTCCGAAACCAGGAAATGGATGCCGTGCGCCTCGAGCGCGCGCGCGTTGTCCTGGGCCACCATCAGCGCACCCGGCGAGATATCGGTTGCCCAGACCTCGGCGTCGGAGCGCTCGCGGGCAATCGTCACGGCCAGGATGCCGGAACCGGTGCCGAGATCCAGCACACGCGGCGCGTGCACATGGGCCACGCGCGCCAGCGACATCTCCACCGCCACCTCGGTGTCGGGGCGCGGAATCAGCACATCGGGCGTGACGCGGAAGGTGCGGCCGAAGAACTCGCGCTCGCCCAGCAGGTAGGCCATCGGCTCGCCGGCCAGCCGCCGCGCCATTAACGTGGAGAATGCATCACGTTGTGCGCCATTGAGGTGGTCGGTATCACGCGTGATGAGTTGCGTACGCGTGAGGCCGGTCACGTGGGACAGCAGCATGCGGGCCTCGAGCGCCGGCAGGCCGGCCATCGCAGCCAGCGTCTGGGCTTCGCGCAGCGTGGGGTCGGGCGACAGGGCGCCCGGCGGGGTGGAAGACATCGGAAATAGATGGCTGAAACAGGGAGAGCGGGTGCAAAAAACCCCGTCGGGACCTGGCGCGACGGGGTTCTTTGCTGGGCGCCGTATTGGCGCGGGTACTAGCCACCCAGTGTAAGCCGATTTGGCGGCGCGCGGGCGCGCGGGCGGCGTGATTACCGTTGGACCAATTACTTATTGACGGTTTCCTTGGCCTTGTCCGCCGTGGTGTTCACGGCATCGCGTGCGGCTTCCTTGGCGTTCGCCATGGCGTGGCCGGCATCGGTCTTGGCCTGTTCGGCGGCGGCCGAGACATCGGCGGCGGCACCGCTCGCGGCGGCCTTGGCGGCGTCAGCGGCGTTGGCGGCGGCGGCGGCGGCATCGCTGGCGGCGGCCTTGGCCGATTCCGCAGCGCTCTGCATGGCGGCATCGGCGTTGGCGGCCGGGGCGTCTTCCTTCTTGCTGCAAGCCGCCATGGCGGCGGTAATCATCAACAGGGCGAGCAGTTTCTTCATGATTTCATCCTTGGTGTCTGTTTTGAGGAGTCGACTTCAGCCCAGACTTCGCTGCCTCCCAGGTGCGGAAAGTGACGCATGGGGGCGGTCTGGTCGAATCGATTATAGACACCGCGATTTGGCGGGCCAGTGCTGTTTCAAGCATTTACCTCAGTTACAAACACTTGCCCGTTGGTGATGAAATCATCACTTCATGACGCAAGTCAGCCCTCGTCGCCCAGCGCGGCGAGCTGGTCGGCCTGGTGTTCGGCGGAGAGCGCGGCGATCAACTCATCCATGTCGCCGTCCATGATCATGTCGATCTTGTAGAGCGTGAGGTTGATGCGGTGGTCGGTCACGCGGCCCTGCGGGAAGTTGTAGGTGCGGATGCGGTCGCTGCGGTCGCCCGAGCCGATCAGGTTGCGCCGCGTGCTGGCTTCCTTGGCCTGTGCCGCACGCAGCTGCATGTCCTTGATGCGCGCCGCCAGCACCTTCATCGCCTTGTCCTTGTTGCGATGCTGGCTGCGGTCGTCCTGGCACTCCACCACGATGCCCGTGGGCAGGTGGGTCAGGCGCACCGCCGAATCGGTCTTGTTCACGTGCTGGCCGCCCGCGCCGGACGCGCGGAAGGTGTCGACGCGCAGGTCGGACGGGTTGATCTCCACCTCGCCCACCTCGTCGGCCTCCGGCATCACCGCCACGGTGCAGGCCGAGGTGTGGATGCGGCCTTGCGCCTCGGTGGCCGGCACGCGCTGCACGCGGTGGCCGCCCGACTCGAACTTCAGCTTGGAGAAGGCGGCGTCGCCGGCAATCCGCACAATCACTTCCTTGTAGCCGCCCAGGTCCGACTCGGACTCGCTCATCACCTCCACCTGCCAGCGCTGCCGTTCCGCATAGCGCGTGTACATGCGCAGCAGGTCGGCGGCGAACAGCGCGCTTTCCTCGCCGCCGGTGCCGGCGCGGATTTCGAGCAGCAGGTTGCGGTCGTCGTTGGGGTCCTTCGGCAACAGCAGGGTCTGGAGGCTGGCGGTGAGGTCTTCCAGCCGCTGGCGCGCCGCGCCGATCTCGTCGGCGGCGAATTCCTTCATCTCGGGGTCGTCCAGCAGCGCCTGCGCCGTAGCCAGGTCTTCCTGCGCCTGCCGGTACTGGCCGTACTGCTCGGCCACCGGCGACAGTTCGGCATGTTCCCGCGAGAGCTTGCGGTACTGGTCGATGTTGGCCGTGGCGTTCTCGCGGGCAAGCAGGGCGTTGACTTCATCGAGTCGCTCGGCCAGTTGGTCGAGCTTGTTGAGCATGCTGGCTTTCATGGGTATCCGAAAGGAAACTGGGGCGCGATGGGGGGAGGTCTGCGCGGCGCCGTGGGGGCAACCGTGGGACGCTGGCCACAACGCCAGCGGGCCGGCGCGGCCGGCCGGGGGCGAGCGCGGCTAGCGCTCGGAGTGGCTGCTGTGGCGGAACAGGCCCGGCACCAGGCGCAGCAGCGCCTCGCGGTCTTCGCCCTGGGTGTGGTTCAGGGCGTGGGTGGGGCCGTGCAGGAACTTGCGGGTCAGCGCGCCGGAGAGCGCTTCCAGCACCGCTTCGGGGTCGTCGCCACGCGCCAGCATGCGGCGCGCGCGTTCGAGTTCGGCCTGGCGCATGGCCTCGCCGTGGGACTGGATCTCCCGGATCACGGGCACCACGCTGCGCGTCTCCAGCCAGTGCATGAAGTTCTGCACACGGCTCTCGATGATCGCCTCGGCCTGCGCCACGGCGGCCTGGCGCAGCGCGTTGCCCTCGCGCACCACGGCGCCGAGGTCATCCACGGTGTACAGGAACACGTCGTTCAGGCGCGCCACCTCGGGTTCCACATCGCGCGGCACGGCCAGGTCGACCATCATGATCGGGCGATGCTTGCGGCGCTTGACCGCGCGCTCCACGGCGCCCAGGCCGATGATCGGCAGCGAACTCGCGGTGCAGGACACTACGATGTCGAACTCGTGCAGCCGCTCGCCCAGATCCTGCAGGCGGATGGCCTGCGTGGTCAGGCCCTGTTCGGCCAGTTGCTCGGCCAGCCGCTCGCCGCGCTCGATGGTGCGGTTGGCCACCACGATCTGGCGCGGCATCTGCGCGGCGAAGTGCGTGGCGCACAGCTCGATCATCTCGCCCGCGCCGATGAACAGCACGCGCTGAGTGGAAACACTTTCGAAAATCCGCTGGGCGAGCCGCACGGCGGCGGCGGCCATCGACACCGAATGGGCGCCGATCTCGGTCTGGCCGCGCACTTCCTTCGCCACGGCGAAGGTGCGCTGGAACAGCTGGTTCAGGTAGGTGCCGAGCGCGCCGGCCTCGCCGGCGGTGCGCACTGCGTCCTTGAGCTGGCCCAGGATCTGCGTTTCGCCAAGCACCATCGAGTCCAGCCCGCTGGCCACGCGGAACGCGTGACGCACGGCTTCGGACTGGGGCAGCGCATACAGATGGGGGGCCAGTTCGCCGGCCGGCACGTTGTGATGCTGGGCCAGCCAGCGCAGCGTGTGCTCGAAGCCGTCCGCACCGGGCTGCAGCACATCGGTGGCGCAGTAGATCTCGGTACGGTTGCAGGTAGAGAGGATGGCGGCCTCGGTGCCGCTGCGGCCGGCCAGGTGGGTGCGCAGCGCGCCCAGGGCCGGTTTGATCTGCTCAAGCGGAAACGCCACGCGCTCGCGGAGCGAGACGGGTGCCGTCGTGTGATTGATACCGATCGCGAGCAGTTGCATTTGTGGGGTTCGTTGCCATCCGGATCGTAGCCGGAAGCGATGGCCATTATACCGCCGGGCCGCGATTTTGCAGGGTGAAGGGGCGTTTTGTTCCAAGTGCGCCAAAACGCCAGTATTGTTACGGCGCGGTCACGCGGTGGTGGCCGAAATCCGGACAGACAGGGGGTGCCGATGCTCGGCTTGGTGGTGGTGGGGGCGATCGTGGGCCTGGCGGGACGCCAGATGCACCCGGCCGGGCGGGTCGTGAGCCTGCCGGCCGCGCTGGTGCTGGGCATGCTCGGCGCGTTGGGCGCGTTCTACGGCGGGCGTGCGGCGCACTTGTTTACCGACGGCCAGCTCTCGGGGTGGACTGCCGCCATCCTCGGCGCGGCGGTGCTGGTAGGCGTCTGGGGTGTGGCGCGGCCGCGACGGTAAGGCGGTCCGGATCGTCGGCGGCTTAAGCCTGACCCCGCGCGGACAGGAAGCGCCGCAGGATCGCGCTCGAATAGTGGCTGGCCACATCGCGCAAAAATGCCGAAAAATCCACATGGGCGACGTCGTCGGCCCGATCGGACACGGTGCGCATGACCGCGTAGGGCACGCCGTACTCGTAGCAGATCTGGGCCAGCGCCGCGCCTTCCATCTCCACGGCCTGCACGCCCGGCAGGCGCTCCCGCAAGTCAGCCACGGCCGCCGGGGCGTTGATGAACTGGTCGCCGCTGGCCACCATGCCCACGTGCAGGCGCGGCGCGGCCACGCCGAAGCGGGCCAGCACGCCGTCCGGCACTTCGGTGGCGAGGTCGTGGCGCAGGAAATCGGCAGCCGCCGCGCGCAGCGCCGCCGTCAGTTCGGCATCGGCCGGGAACTCGGCGCGCGCCAGCAGCGGCACCTCGTGGCGCGGAAACAGCGGGCGGGCGTCCAGGTCGTGCTGGAGGGTGCGGTCGGCCACGACGATATCGCCCACGCGCACCTCGGCCCCCACGCCGCCGGCCAGCCCCGTGAACACGATCTCGTCCACGCCGAACTCGCGGATCAGCGTAACCGTGGTGGCGGCCGCCGCCACCTTCCCCACGCGCGCCAGCACCAGCACCACCGCTTGCCCGTGGAGCGTGCCAGCGTAGTAGTCCCGCATGCCGATGGTGCGCACGGTAGCGCGCGCGTCTTCGTGCCGCATGGCGGCGATCAGTCCATCGACTTCGTCGTGGAGCGCGGCAAGGATGCCGAGGGTCATGGCTGCCCGGATTGGATGAGAAAGGCGCCAGCATACCGGCGCCGGGAGCACGGCGGAAGCCGTGCGCCGCGTTTTCAGAACCCTCTCATAGGCACGGGCAGGCCGCTTTGCTACAGTGCGCTTGCGTTCGCTTTCCATCGTTTTCCATCGCATGCCAGCCCGGGAGAATTCCGTTGGAACCTCTGTTGTCATCGCTTTCAGATCGACGCATTGCCCAGCAGGCGCTGGCCGACTGGCGCGCCCAGGATCGCCTTGACGCGGAGGGCCTCTCGCCCGCGTGGGCCCGCACCCTGCCGGCGCGGGCCGACTGGCACCGCTGGCTCGAGCGGGCGCTGCTGCTGCTCGGCACCGCGCTGCTCTGCGCTGGCGTCATCGTCTTCTTCGCGTTCAACTGGGACGCGCTGCACAAGTTCGCCAAGTTCGGGCTGCTGGCGGGTCTGCTGACCGGGCTCGCGGCGCTGGCGGCATGGCGGCCGGCCGGGGACGGTGTCGGGCAGGCCGCGCTGGCCGGCGCGCAGGTGGTATCGGGGGTCTGGATGGCCGTGATCGGCCAGACCTACCAGACCGGTGCCGATGCATGGCAATTGTTCGCCCTGTGGACGCTGCTGGCCGTGCCGTGGGCGCTGGCCGCGCGCGCGGCGCCGCATTGGTGGCTGGTGATCGTGGTGGGCAATGTGGCGCTGCTCCGCTATGGCAGCGTGCGGCTGGGCGTGGGCGGCATGTTCGACCTGCTGTTTGCGGGGCGCCATGCGCGCGAGACCACGCTGTTCCTGCTGCTGGCGTGCTGCGTTCAACTGGCGCTCTGGTACGTGCTGGCGGCCCGTGCGGCCCGCTGGGGCTTTCGTGGCGATGCCGGCCCGCGCCTGATCGCCGTGCTCGCCTGCGGCTATGCGGCCTGGCTGGGCCTCACGAGCGTGCTGGTCCATCGCGTGGAGGCGGTGGGGCTGGTGGCCGGCGCGGTGGCGCTGGCCGGGCTCGGCGGGTGGTTCCGGCGGCGCGCTTCTTTCGATATCGTCGTGCTGAGCCTGGCGTGTCTGGCCGGTATCGCGCTGGCGGTGTCGGCGCTGGGACGCCTGCTGGCCGAGGGCCATGGCGACTTCGGCATCTTCCTGCTGCTCGGGCTGGTCACGGTGGGGCTGGCTGCTGCGGCGGCGGCATGGCTGCTGCGGGCGTGGCGTGACGCCAACGGGAGCCCGGCATGAGCGCGCAGACCGTGGAGCGGAAGCTTTGGGACGATCTCGCTACGCAGGGCGTGGTCGAGGGGGAGTACGTGGCGAATCCGCGCACGCCGTGGCCCATCCGCCTGCTGATGGGCGCGGCGGGCTGGCTCGGCGCGCTGTTCTTCCAGGTATTCCTGCTCGGCTCGGTGTTCGCGGCAACGCGCGGCAACGGCCTGGCCATGCTGGTCACGGGGCTGCTGATGCTGGGCGGGGCCGTGCTGCTGTATCGGATGGCCGGCGAGCGCAGCAGGCGCATCGCGCTTGGCCAGTTCGCGCTGGCCCTGAGCCTGGGCGGGCAGGGCATGGCGATCTTCGGCACGGCGGAGACGCTCGGCGGCGAGTGGCTGGTGGACCGCGCAGCGTTCTGGCTCGGCGTGGCCGGGTTCGAAGTGGCGCTGTACGTCATCGTGCCGAACCGGCTCCATCGCTTCGTGGTGGCGCTCGGCGCCTGGGCGGCGCTGGCGTTCGCGCTGAATATCCTGCTGGCCGGGGCCAGGCACTACGGCTGGGTCGTGCTGCCATGGTCGCTCGGCTGGCTGATGCCGCTGGCCTGCGCGGTGGTCACCGTCTTCGTGCTGAAGGAGCACGCGCTGGCGGCGCACGGCCAACATGGACGATGGGAGCCCGGCGCGGACGCCACGCTGGTGTTCGCGCTGGCGGCGGCGCTGCTGGTGACTGGCGCGACCCATCCGCTGGCCGGGGTCTTCGACGAGCGTGGCGCGCCGCGCCTGGCCGGGCCGTGGCTGGCCGGGGTGCTGACCGAGGTGGTGCTGCTGATATTCGCGCTGTTCGAATGCCGGCGCCTGCATGTCGGGGCGCGCGTCAGCGCGGCGGTGATGGTCGTGACGCTGGCGTTCGCCGCGTTAATGGTGATGGCGCCGGCAGTCGGCGCCGGGGTGCTCGCGTTGGCGCTGGCCCTGCGGCGCGGGTCGCTGCCATGGCTCGGGCTCGGCGTCGCGGCGCTCATCGCTGGCTTTGTCTGGTACTACGGCTCGCTCCAGTGGACCCTGCTGGCCAAGTCCGCCACGCTGGTGGCGGCCGGCGTGTTGCTGCTGGCGGTCCGGATCGTGATGCGACGGATGGAGGCACAGCCATGAAACGATGGATCGTGGTGGCATGGCTGCTGGTGATCGGCGTGGCCGGGGCGGTCATCGTCGGCAAGGAACGGGTGCTCTCGCACGGCGAGGTCGTCTACCTGCGGCTGGCGCCCGTGGACCCGAGGTCCCTGATGCAGGGCGACTACATGGCGCTGAACTTCGCCATCGGGCTGGAGATCGCCGCCGCCCAGGCCAGCGCCCAGTCCCCGCGCGAGCGGGAGACCGAGGTGGTGATCCGCCGCGACGCCACTGGGGTCGGGCAACTGGTGCGGTTGCAGAACGGCCAGCCGCTGGCCGAGGGCGAGCGGCGCCTGCGCGTCCAGAACGTCCCCTCGCGCTGGGGCGGCCCGATCGTGCAGGTATCCACCGACGCGTGGTTCTTCCAGGAAGGACAGGCGGAGCGGTTCGCCAAGGCCCGCTATGGCGAGTTCCGGCTGGACAGCAGTGGCCAGGCACTGCTGGTGGGCATGCGGGATGAACAGTTGAAGCCGTTGTAGCCCGGGAGCGGGGGGCTCGGGCTACGGCCCAAAAGCAAAAAACCCGGCATCTGCCGGGTTTCCTTGGAAGGGGTACGCTTGCCTCAGACGTTAAACAGGAAGTTCATCACGTCCCCGTCCTTCACCACGTATTCCTTGCCTTCGGCGCGCATCTTGCCGGCTTCCTTCGCGCCCTGTTCGCCCTTGAACTGGATGAAGTCCTCGTAGGCGATGGTTTGCGCGCGGATGAAGCCGCGTTCGAAGTCGGTGTGGATCACGCCTGCGGCCTTGGGGGCGGTGTCGCCCACGTGGATCGTCCAGGCGCGCACTTCCTTCACACCCGCCGTGAAGTAGGTCTGGAGGCCCAGCAGCGTGAAGCCGGCGCGGATCACGCGGTCCAGGCCGGGCTCTTCCATGCCCAGGTCGGCCAGGAATTCTGCCTTGTCGGCATCTTCCAGGTCGGCAATCTCGGCTTCGATGGCTGCGCAGACAGCCACGACCGGCGAATTGGTCAGCTTGGCGTGCTCGCGTACCGCGTCGAGGTGCGGATTGTTCTCAAAACCGTCTTCGCGCACATTGGCCACGTACATCGTCGGCTTGGCGGTGATCAGGCAGAACGGGCGGATGGCTTCCCATTCCTCGGGCGACAGGTCCAGCGTGCGCACGGCCTTGGCCTGGTCGAGCACGGTCTGTGCCTTTTCCAGCACTGCCACCAGTCGCTGCGCTTCCTTGTCACCGGCGCGGGCGGGCTTGATGTAGCGCGCGTGGGCCTTTTCCACCGTGGCCAGGTCGGCCAGCGCCAGTTCGGTGTTGATGACTTCGATGTCCGACAGCGGATCCACCTTGCCCGCCACGTGGATCACGTTCGGATCCTCGAAGCAGCGCACGACGTGCGTGATGGCGTCGGTTTCGCGGATATTGGCCAGGAACTGGTTGCCCAGGCCCTCGCCCTTGGACGCGCCCGCCACCAGGCCGGCGATATCGACGAATTCCACCGTCGCCGGCAGGATACGCTCTGGCTTGACGATCTCAGCCAGCTTCGTAAGCCTCGGATCCGGCACTTCCACGACGCCCACATTGGGTTCGATGGTGCAGAACGGATAGTTTTCGGCGGCGATGCCGGCCTTGGTCAGGGCATTGAACAGCGTGGACTTGCCGACGTTGGGCAGGCCGACGATGCCGCATTTGAGGCTCATGGTGTCTGGCTGGAAATAGCAAAGCCTGTATTCTAGCGGATGGCCACCCTTGGCCAGCCTTTATCCCCCGGCGGCCGGCCCGCCACGGCTTGTGCGATGTCTCCGATGGCGCGCACGTCACGTCGCTATAATCGAGGCATGACCGGACCAGCCGCACCGGCGCGTCGCGCCGCCTCCCATTCCATGTCCTCGACTCCATCTTCCCGCTTTCAGATTGCCGTGGTCGGCGGCGGCATCGTCGGCAAGGCCTGCGCGCTGCTGCTGGCCCAGCAGGGCATGCAGGTCGCCCTCGTCGCCCCGCGCCCCGTGGGCGAGACCGCGCGCACCGGGGAAGACGACTGGGACAGCCGCATCTACGCGTTCTCGGCCAGCTCGCAGCAATTGCTGGAGCGGCTGCGCGTCTGGGAGGCGCTCGACCCCGCCCGCGTACAGCCCGTGCGCGACATGCGCGTCTTCGGCGACGTCAGCGCCGCCGAGGCCAGCCCCTCGCCGCACGGCGACCTCCATTTCTCGGCCTATGCCGCCGCCGTGCCGCAACTGGCGTGGATCATCGAGTCGAGCCATGTGGAGCGCGTGCTGGACACCGCGCTGCGCTTCCAGCACCAGGTGCAATGGTTCGACGAAGCCGCCGATGGGTTCGAGCGCGACCTCGACGGCGTGACCCTGACCCTCGCCAGCGGCGCCCGCGTGCGCGCCAACTGCGTGGTCGGCGCCGACGGCGCGCGCTCCTGGGTGCGCCAGCAATGCCATATCGGCACCAGCCAGCGGCGCTACCGCCAGCTTGGCGTGGTGGCGAATTTCGCCTGCGAACTGCCGCACCAGGAAACCGCGTGGCAATGGTTCCTGGGCGCGCCCGAGAAGCTCATGGCCGACGAGGAACTCGCCAATGGCGAGATCGTCGCCATGCTGCCGCTGCCCGGCAACCGCGTGTCGATGGTCTGGTCCGCCGATGAAGCCCACGCGCAGGACCTCGTTGCGCTGTCCCCCGAGGCCCTCGCCGCCACCGTGGCCCAGGTGGCCAACGGCGCGGTCGGCGCGCGGTTTGGCGCGCTGCGCTGCCTGACGCCGGCCAAGGGTTTCCCGCTGGTGCTGCAGCGTGCCGAGCAGTTCGTCCAGCCGCACGTGGCGCTGGTTGGCGATGCCGCGCATGTGGTGCATCCGCTGGCCGGGCAGGGGATGAATCTTGGTTTACGCGATGTGACGGAACTTGGGCGCGTGATGGCCGACAAAGAACCGTTCCGCTCGGAAGGCGACCTGCGCCTGTTACGCCGCTACGAGCGTGCACGTGCCACGGACCTGCTCTCCCTGACGGCCGCCACCGATGGCCTGCACCGGCTGTTTTCGCTGCCGGGCACGCCCGCGCGGCTGATACGCAACGCCGGCATGCGCGCCGTGGGCGGCCAGGGGCTGCTCAAGCGCTTCCTGATCGGCCGCGCGCTGGGCTGAGCCGGCTATCCACTATTTAAAGATTCTGCCGACAAGGCACCCGAACCCTGGAGTCACCATGTTGCAACTGTTCCGCCGCCGTTCCGCCCGCATGGGCGCCCTTGCTGCCCTGGCCGGTGGCCTGGCCCTGGGCGGCTACGCCCTGCACGCGCTGGCCGCGGACGAGCCGGGCACGGACCGCATCAAGGCGTCCATCCAGAAGATGCTGGGCGGCCGCGCCGAGGTGAAGAGCGTAACCAAGGCGCCGGTACCGGGTCTGTATGAAGTCAACGTGGCCGGGCAGATCGTCTACACCGATCCCACCGGGCGCTACATCATCAATGGCGAGGTCATCGACACCAAGACCAACACCAACCTGACCGAAGAGCGCCTGGCCGAGCTGAACAAGATCAAGTGGTCAGACCTGCCGCTGGCGCGCGCCATCAAATGGACGAAGGGCGATGGCAGCCGCACCGTGGCGGTGTTCTCGGACCCGAACTGCGGCTACTGCAAGAAGATCGAGCAGACCTTCCAGCAGATGGACAACATCACGGTCTACACCTTCCTCTACCCGGTGCTGTCGCCCGACTCGACCACCAAGGCCAAGCAGGTCTGGTGTGCAACAGACCGTACCAAGGTGTGGCGCGACTGGATGCTGAACCATGTGGCCATTACCGGCAACGGCAGCTGCAAGACGCCGGTGGACGAGAACCTGGCGCTGGGCCAGAGCCTGAACATCTCGGGCACGCCGGCGGTGTTCTTCACCGACGGCACGCGCATCCCGGGTGCGGCGGACATCGCCACGCTGGAGCGCAAGCTCGCCAGTCTCAAGAAGTAACGCGCGGCGCCGGACCCTCCCGGCTGTCTGAAGCGGCCGGCACTGTCCGGCCGTTTTGCTTTCCGGCGCCTGCGCTGCGTTACCAAATTCCCTGAAAAATCAAAGAGATCGAGGAGACACCATGACGTTCCAGGCTTTGCTGCTGACCCAGGCCGATGGCAAGACGGCCGCCGCCGTCACCCAACTCGATGAATCCGCGCTGCCGGTGGACGGCAACGTGCTGGTGGCCGTCGACTATTCGACCATCAATTTCAAGGACGGGCTGGCGATCACGGGCCGCGCGCCGGTGGTGCGCAAGTGGCCGATGGTGGCGGGGATCGACGGCGCCGGCACGGTGCTCGATTCGAGCGACCCGCGCTGGCGCACCGGCGACCGCGTGGTGCTGAACGGCTTCGGCGTGGGCGAGACGCACTGGGGCTGCCTGGCGCAGCGCGCGCGGTTGCAGGGCGACTGGCTGGTGCGGCTGCCGGATGCGTTCACGTCGCGGCAGGCCATGGCGATCGGCACGGCCGGCTACACGGCCATGCTGTCGGTGCTGGCGCTGGAGCGCGGCGGCGCGCTTGGGCCCGTGAAGCCCGGCGATGGCGAGGTACTCGTCACGGGCGCCTCGGGCGGCGTGGGCTCGGTGGCCATCGCCATTTTGTCGAAGCTCGGCTATCGCGTGGTGGCGTCTACCGGCAAGACCGCGGAGGCGGATTTCCTGCGCGCGCTGGGCGCCGCCGACGTGATCGACCGTGCCGAACTGGGCGCGCCGGGCAAGCCGCTCCAGAAGGAGCGCTGGGCGGGCGTGGTGGATTCGGTGGGCTCGCACACGCTGGTCAATGCCTGCGCCCAGGTGCGCTACGGCGGCGTGGTCACGGCGTGCGGGCTGGCGCAGGGCATGGATTTCCCGGCCTCGGTGGCGCCGTTCATCCTGCGCGGCGTGACGCTGGCCGGCATCGACAGCGTGATGGCGCCGATGTCGCTGCGGGAGACGGCGTGGAAGCGGCTGGCGCAGGATCTGGCCCCGGACCGGCTCCAGGCCATCACGCGCGAGATCCGCCTGGGCGAGGCCATCGACGCCGCCAGCCAGATCATGGCGGGCGGCATGCGCGGGCGCGTGGTGGTCGATGTGAACGCCTGAGGCAGGCGTCCGAGGGAACCCCCACAAGACAAGTCCACGTTCGAAGGGTGACGGGGCGTGGCGCTACAATCGCAACCATGACGCCGATCCGCTACGCCATCGCCCCGCTTCAGCCCGAAGCCCATCTGTTCGCCGTGACCGTGACGGTGGACGCCCCCGACCCCGCCGGCCAGGTGTTCACGCTGCCCGCGTGGATTCCGGGCAGCTACATGATCCGCGACTTCGCGCGCAATATCGTCCGTATCCGGGCCGATGCGGGCGGGGCGGCGGTGCCGCTGACCAAGCTCGACAAGCAAACCTGGCAGGCTGCGCCACTTGCCGCCGATGCCGCCGATGCCGCCGATGCCGCCGATGCCGCCGATGCCGCCGATGCCGCCGATGCCGCCGATGCCGGGCCGCTGGTGCTGCAATACGAGGTCTACGCCTGGGACCTGTCGGTGCGCAGCGCGCACCTGGACACCACCCACGGCTTCTTCAACGGCAGCTCCGTGTTCCTGCGCGTGGTGGGGCAGGACGACCACCCGTGCACCGTCGATCTGCACGCGCCCACCGGCGAGGCGTATGCCGACTGGCGCGTCGCCACGGCGCTGCCCGAGGCGCGCGGCCCCGGCGGCGCGCGCCGCTACGGCTTCGGGCGCTATCAGGCGGCCAACTACGACGAACTGATCGACCATCCAGTGGAGATGGGCACGTTCGCCATGGCCAGCTTCCGTGCCTGCGGCGCCCAGCACGACGTGGTGTTCACGGGCAAGGTGCCGAACCTGGACCTGCAACGCGTCTGCCGCGACCTGAAACAGATCTGCGAGGCCCAGATCCGACTGTTCGAGCCGCGCTCGGCCCGCGCGCCGTTCCTGGACAGCAATCGCCGCTACGTCTTCATGACGATGGTGACCACCGATGGCTACGGCGGCTTGGAGCACCGCGCCAGCACGGCGCTGATGTGCGCGCGCGGCGACCTGCCGGTGCGTGGCAATGCCGAGACCAGCGAGGGGTATCGCACCTTCCTGGGGCTGTGCAGCCACGAGTACTTCCACACCTGGAACGTCAAGCGGATCAAGCCGGCGGCGTTCGTGCCGTACCAGCTCGCGCAGGAAACCTATACGCCGCTGCTGTGGCTGTTCGAAGGATTTACGAGCTACTACGACGATCTGATCCTGGCCCGGACGGGGCTGGTTTCAACCGCGCAGTACATCGAGATGCTGACCAAGACCTGGAACGGCGTCTTGCGTGGCAACGGCCGCACCAAGCAGAGCGTGGCCGACAGTGCCTTCGATGCCTGGACGAAATACTATCGGCAGGACGAGAACGCGCCGAACGCCATCGTCAGCTACTACACCAAGGGTTCGCTGGTGGGGCTGGCGCTGGACCTGACCATTCGCGAGAAGACCGGCGGGCGAAAGTCGCTCGATGACATCATGCGCGCGCTCTGGCAGCGCTACGGCCGCGACTTCTACGCGCCGGGCGCCACCCAGCGCGGTGTGACGGAGGCCGAGGTCCATGCGCTGTTCGATCAGGTGACCGGGCTGCGGCTCGGCCCGCTGCTGCGGGCGCTGACCGAGGGCACGGGCGAGATCAACCTGCCGCCGCTGTTCCGCGCGTTCGGCATCAAGGCCGAACGTGTCGAGCCGGGCAAGCCGTCCGCCGGCGCGGCGCTGGGCATCAAGACCCGCAACGAGGAAGGCTGGGTACGCGTGAGCCAGGTGCTCGACGGCGGGGCAGGGCAGGCGGCCGGCGTTTCGGCGGGCGACCTGCTCGTGGCGCTGGACGGCCTGCGGCTGGCGCCGGGCCAGCTCGACAAGCAACTGGCGCGCTACCGCCCCGGCGACGCCGTGCAACTCCACCTGTTCCGGCGCGACGAACTCCAGGTGCTGCCCGTCACCCTGGCGCGCGAGCCGGCCATGCAGTACAAAGTGAACGTGGAGCCCGGCAAGCATGCGGCCCGCACGCGCTGGCTGGGGCAGTAACCGGCCGATGACGGCGCCCGGGTCCTGACACCGGGCGCCGGTCGCCCCCATCCGCGCCAACGTCGCCATCGTTCGCCAGCCCCGCCAGCCCCAAGCCGCCCCATGGAATACGCGCACGATCCCCGCACGTTTCTCTTCTCGCACTATATCTACCGTGGCCTGCGCTCGGCCACCGGGGTCATCGGCGCCACGCTGCTGGCCATGCAGGTCATGGACCTGCCCAGCGCCATGGTCGTGTCGATGGGCGCGCTCTGTACCAGCCTGATGGACCTGCCCAGCCCGCTGAACCACAAGTTCAACGAGATGCTGGCCAGCGTGCTGCTGTGCACCGCCGTGACCGCCGTGGTGGCGCTGGCCACGCCGTTCCCGCGCGTGCTGCCGTGGGTGCTGGTGCTGGTGACCTTCCTGGCCGGGATGATGACGGTCTATGGCAACAAGACCATGCCGTTGCAGTTTTCGGCATTGTTCGTCATGACACTCACCGTGAACGAGGACTTCGTGCTCCAGAAGGCGCTTGTCCACGCCGGGCTGTTCGGGGCCGGGGCGGTGGCCTACCTGGCGTATGCGATGGCGGTCAGCTGGGTCATGGAGCGGCGCACGCGCCAGCAGATCCTGGCCGAGTCGCTGTACGAAATGTCTCACTACCTCGAGATCAAGGCAGGTTTCTACGATGCCGGCACCGACTACGAGGAACAGTTCAACCAGCTGGTGCGCCAGCAGATCGTGGTGGCCGAGCGCCAGCAGGCCGCGCGCGACCTGGTGCTGCGGGGAAACCGCACCAAGCACGATGGCCTGCTGGTGCGCGTGCACCTGCGGATGCTCGATCTCTACGAGTACATCCTCTCCACCAACACCGACTATCCCTTGCTGCGCCAGACCTTCGGCGGCACGCCGGCGCTGGACGCGATACGGCGGCTGGTGCGCGGCCTGGGCAAGGATCTCGAGGAAATCGCCTACGACGTCACGCGTGGCAAGCCCTCGTACAGCGCCCATGACTACGGCCCTGACCTGCGCGCCGTGACGGCGGAAATCGAACAATTACGACATCACCACGTGCCGGCGGCGGCCATGACAGCGCTAGCGGAGACGCTTGAGATGATTCGCGGCGCCATCACGCTGGTTGGCCAGCTGCACGAGGCGTCCCGCACGCCGGTGGAGCCGGCCAAGGTGATGCCGGGATCGGACATGACCCCGTTCCTGACCCGCCAGAAGTACGAGCTGGGCGTGATCCTGGACAACCTGCGCTGGCGCTCGCCGGCGTTCCGCTACGCGCTGCGCATCACGATGGCGGTGGCGGTAGGGCTCTGGCTGGGCGACCGGCTGCCGTATGCGTCGCACAGCTATTGGATTCTTCTCACGATTGTCGTGATCCTGAAGCCGAACTACAGCCTGACCAAGCAGCGCTACAACGACCGGTTGATCGGCACGCTGATCGGCTGTCTGATCAGCGTGGTGGTGCTGCGCGTGGTGACGGAGCCGCTGGTGCTGCTGGCGGTGCTGTACGTGGCGCTGGTGGCCAGTTCGGCGTTTTCCACCATCAAGTACCGCTATACGGCCATCGCCGCCTGCGTACAGGTGCTGATCCAGATCAACCTGCTGATGCCGGGCAGCCAGACCGTGGTGGGCGAGCGGCTGATCGATACGGTGATTGGCGGCGTGATTGCGTCCATCTTCAGCTTTGTGCTGCCAAGCTGGGAGTACCGGGCGATTCCGAAGCTGGTGGAGAACGTGCTCCAGGCGAACCGGCGCTATATCGCCGCCACGCGTGACCTGCTGCTGCGCCGCACCAAGGACGACTTCGCCTACCGCGTGCAGCGCAAGCAGTTCATGGACAACCTGTCGGCGCTGATTGCCTCGTTCCAGCGCATGCTCGACGAGCCGCGCAGCCGGCACCGCGCCGTGGACAACCTGAGCCGCTTCATCAATCAGAATTATCTGGTGGCGGCGCATGTGGCGGCGGCGCGCATCCAGGTGCGCCAGCACTACGAGGAACTGGACGTGCCAGCGGCGGAGGCCGCCATCGAGCAGGCCACGGAGGCCGCCACGCGCAGCCTGACGCTGGCCAGCGAACGGCTGGCGGGCGAGGAGCGGCACGGGCCACGCGGCGCCGGCTTTATCCGCACGCCGACGGAAACTGCCGTGGCCGGCGTAGGCCTGCCGCCGCACGAGCCGGCCGCAGGGGCCGCCGCCGATGACGACGAAGCCAGCGAGCGCCGCGCGCGGATCGCGGATTCGGCCGACCGGCGCAAGGCGGACGTGCTGGCCCAGGCCGCCGCGGCGGGCGAGATCGGCGCGGACGAGCGGGATGACCCCGCGCAACCTGCCGAGTCGGGCGCGAGTTCGACCGGACGCGCCGCTAATGCAGTGCTGGAGCGCCGCCTGCGCGCGCTGCGCGAGGACGCCGCCAAGATCGCGCTGCGCACCGGCGCGATTGGCCGGTCGATGGCGGAGAAGGACTGAGACGATTCCGAAAAGGAGCGACCGATGACATCGACCGCCGAAACCTGGCATCTCACCGCCCATGGCCGCGTGCAGGGCGTGGGCTATCGCGCGGCCTGCGCGGACCGCGCCTCGGCGCTGGGGCTGGTGGGATGGGTGCGCAACCGGACCGATGGCACGGTCGAGGTCATCGCGCGGGGGCCGCGCGACCAGCTTGAGGCGTTACGGACGTGGATGGCGGCGGGCCCACCGGCGGCGCAGGTGTCGAGGGTGGAGATGACGCCCGCTGACGACGAAGGGCCGTTCAGCGGATTCCGCTGGCTGCCGACTGCTTGACGATTCGTCAGCCTTCAGTCGGCTTTCAGCCAGTCGATCGGCGCACGGCCATGGCGTTCCAGCCAGTCATTGGCCTGCCGGAAATGCCCGCAACCCAGGAATCCGCGATGCGCGGACAGCGGCGACGGGTGTGGCGCCTCCAGGACGCAATGCGTGTGCGCGGTCTGCCCATCGAGCAGCGCCCGCTTGGCTTGCGCATGGCTGCCCCATAGCAGGAACACGAGATTGGGCTGTGACGCCGCCAGCGCGTGGATCAGGCAGTCGGTCACCGCCTCCCAGCCGCGCTTGGCGTGGCTGGCCGCCTGGCCTTGCTCTACGGTCAGCACGGTGTTCAGCAGCAGCACGCCCTGACGCGCCCAGCCTTCCAGGTTGCCGGAGGCGCGCGTCGGCTCGGCGCCATACTCGGCCCCGATTTCCTTGAAGATATTGCGAAGGCTCGGCGGCACCTTGACGCCCTCGGGCACCGAGAACGCCAGGCCGTGCGCCTGCGGAATCTCCGCGCCGCCGACCACCCCGGTGCCGTGATACGGGTCTTGCCCCAGGATCACGACCTTGACGGCATCGGGCGGCGTCAGGTGCAGCGCATGGAAGACCGCGTGCGGAAATACCGGCTTGCCGGCGGCGCGCTCGCCATCGACAAAGCGCGCCAGTTCGTCCCACGCGGCATGGCCGAGGCACGGCGCGAGCAGGGCCCGCCACGCGGCGGGCAGCGCATCGACCTGGGTTTGCAGCGGGGCGATGGCAGGGGGCTCGGCGGCCGGGGCGGCAAAGAAGTCGGCTTGCATGCGGGGAGGGCGGGAGGGGGAGAAGGTCAGGAAAGCGAGCCGCCCGTCAGGCGATAGCCGCGCGCGGCCTTGCTCAGATCGGACGGGGTGAGCGGTGCCACATGGGCCAGCCGTGCGGCGAAGGCGCGCAGCGCGGCTTCGGCGAGGGGGCTGTCGTCGCCATCCTCACCGGGCAGCCATTCGAGTTCGAGTTCCTGGATGGTCTCGGTCCGGGCCTGCCCGGGCGCCGTAATCGTGCCGGTATCGAGCGCGGCTTCGATGCGCGCGCCGTCCTGCGTGACGATCCACGTGCGGCGGACGAAATCGGTGCGAAATACCGGCGCCAGTTGCCCGGCCAGCGGCGCCAGCACGGCGCGCGCGTCGTCGGGGAAGCGGGACAGCTCGATGGCCTCGCCGGCCACCTCGCACTCCCACTCGTTGCGCGAGGCCAGTCCGCCCTGGCTGCTGCCGGCGGTCTTCAGCGTCTGGAGCCACTGGCTGCCTGTCTGGTTGTCTTTCTGGCGCAGCCGCAGCGCGGCACGCTGGCGGGCCAGGTCGCGCGCGGGCGTGTCCAGGTAGACATTGAGCAGCGTGGTTTCGCCACGCGCCTCGCCGTGGGCATCGAGCCATGCGGCCACGGCCGCCAGCGCGGCGTCTGGCACGGCGAGCTTCAGTTCGATTTCACGCGGCATGGGGGTCGTCCGGGGTTAGGCGAAGGGCTCAGGCAAACAGCCGCGCCAGCTCCGCGCCCGGATCGGGCGCGCGCATGAACGCCTCGCCAACCAGGAAGGCGTTGACGTTGGCGTCGCGCATCCGCTTCACATCGGCCGGGCCGAGGATGCCCGACTCCGTGACCACGAGCCGCTCCGGCGGCATCGACGGCAGCAGGTCCAGCGTGTTGTCCAGCGAGACCTCGAAGGTGCGCAGGTTGCGGTTGTTCACGCCCACCAGCGGGGTCTTGAGGCGCAGCGCGTGGTCCAGTTCGTCGGCGCCGTGCACTTCCACGAGCACGTCCATGCCCAGTTCCAGCGCGCAGGCTTCCAGTTCGGCCATCAGGCCCGGGTCCAGCGCGGCCACGATCAGCAGGATGCAGTCGGCGCCCCAGGTGCGGGCTTCGTAGACCTGATACAGGTCGACCATGAAGTCCTTGCGCAGCGCCGGCAGCGGGCAGGCCCCGCGCGCGCGCTTCAGGAAATCGGCATGGCCCTGGAAGAAGTTCACGTCGGTCAGCACGGACAGGCAGGCCGCGCCGTGGCTGGCGTAGCTTTCGGCGATGGCCTCGGGCACGAAGTGCTCGCGCAGCACGCCCTTGGACGGCGACGCCTTCTTGACCTCGGCGATCACGCCCGCGTGGCCCGCGGCGATCTTCTCGCGCAGGGCCCGCTCAAAGCCGCGCGGCGCCAGGCCGGGCTCGGTGCGCAGGGCCTCGGCCTCGGCGCGCAGGCTGGGCAGGTCGCGTTTCTTGCGTGCGGCGGCTACTTCGTCGGCCTTCACGGCCAGGATTTTTTGCAGGATGTCGGACATGGCGGATTACTTGAATTGCTGCGTGGCGCGCACGAACTGGTCGAGCTTCTCGCGGGCGGCGCCGCTGGCGATGGCTGCGCGCGCGCGTTCGATGCCATCCTCGATCGAGCTGGCCACATTGGCCGCGTAGAGCGCGGTGCCGGCGTTCAGTGTGACGATTTCGCGTGGCGTACCCGGCACATCGGTCAGCGCTTCGAGCAGCATCTCCTTCGATTCCGCGGCATCGGCCACCTTCAGGCCCCGGTTGGAGATCATCGACAGGCCGAAGTCCTCCGGGTGAATCTCATACTCGCGCACTTCGCCATCCTTGAGTTCGCCCACCAGCGTGGCGGCGCCGAGCGAAACCTCGTCCATGCCGTCCTTGCCGTACACGACGATGGCGTGCTTGGCGCCCAGGCGCTGCATCACGCGCACCTGGATGCCGACGAGGTCCGGATGGAACACGCCCATCAGGATATTGGGGGCGTCGGCCGGGTTGGTCAGCGGGCCGAGGATGTTGAAGATGGTGCGCACGCCCATTTCCTTGCGGATCGGGGCGACGTTCTTCATGGCCGGATGGTGCGTCGGCGCGAACATGAAGCCGATGCCGGTCTGCGCGATGCACTGGCCGACCTGCTCCGGCGTGAGCATGATGTTCACGCCCAGCGCCTCCAGCACATCGGCGCTGCCCGACTTGGACGACACGCCCCGGTTGCCGTGCTTGGCGATCTTCGCGCCCGCGGCGGCTGCCACGAACATCGACGCCGTGGAGATGTTGAACGTATGCGACCCATCGCCGCCCGTTCCCACGATATCGACGAAGTTGTCGCGGTCCGTCACCGGCACCTTGTTGGCGAATTCGCGCATCACCTGCGCCGCCGCCGAGATCTCGCCGATGGTTTCCTTCTTGACGCGCAGCCCGGTCAGGATGGCGGCCGCCATCACGGGCGAGATCTGCGCCTGCATGATCTGCCGCATCAGGTGCAGCATCTCGTCATGGAAGATCTCGCGGTGTTCGATGCAGCGCGTCAGCGCTTCCTGCGGCGTGATGGACATGGCGGATTCTTGAATGTGGTCGGGGGCGGGGGCGAATGTTGCGGGGTCGAGCCGCCTCATCGCGGCACCTTCAGGAAGTTGGCCAGCAGCGCATGGCCGTGTTCGGACAGGATCGATTCCGGGTGGAACTGCACGCCTTCCACGGCCAGCGTCTTGTGGCGCACGCCCATGATCTCGCCGTCCGGCGTCCACGCGGTCACTTCCAGGCAATCGGGCAGGGTCTCCCGCTCGATCGCCAGCGAATGATAGCGCGTGATGTCGAAGTGCCTGGGCAGGCCGGCGAACACGCCTTCCTGGGTGGTTTCGATGGTGCTGACCTTGCCATGCATGACCTGCTTGGCGCGGATCACTTTTCCGCCAAATGCCTCGCCGATGGCCTGGTGGCCCAGGCACACGCCCAGCAGCGGGATCTTGCCGGCGAAGTGTTGCAGCACGGCCACCGAGATGCCGGCTTCCTTCGGGCTGCACGGGCCGGGCGACACGCAGATGTGGTCCGGCTTGAGCGCCTCGATGTCCTCGAGCGTGATCTCGTCGTTGCGGTAGGTCCGCACGTCGGCGCCGAGTTCGCCGAAGTACTGCACCAGGTTGTAGGTAAACGAGTCGTAGTTGTCGATCATCAGCAGCATGGTCGTTTCTCCAGTTCCTGGGGTCAGAGGTCGGCGTCCAGGCCGTCCTGGACTTGCTCGGCGGCGCGGATCACGGCGCGCGCCTTCGCCTCGGTTTCCCTCCATTCGGCCTCGGGGTCCGAGTCCGCGACAATGCCGGCTGCCGCCTGCACGTAGAGATTGCCGTCCTTGATGATGCCGGTGCGGATGGCGATGGCGAGGTCCATCTCGCCGCCGAACGACAGGTAGCCCACCGCGCCGCCATAGATGCCGCGCTTGCGCGGCTCCAGTTCGTCGATGATCTCCATCGCACGCACCTTGGGCGCGCCGGACAGCGTGCCGGCGGGGAAGGTGGCGCGCAAAACGTCCAGATTGCTCATGCCTTCGCGCAGCGTGCCTTCCACCGAGCTGACGATGTGCTGCACGTGCGAGTACTTCTCGATGACCATCTTGTCGGTCACCTTCACCGTACCGGTCTCGGCAATGCGCCCGATGTCGTTGCGCGCCAGGTCGATCAGCATCACGTGCTCGGCGATCTCCTTCGGATCGTTGAGCAGTTCGGTGGCCAGCTGGGCGTCGCGCTCGGGCGTGCTGCCGCGCGGGCGCGTGCCGGCCAGCGGGCGGATCGTCACGATGTGCTTGCTGTCGGCATCGCCGTTGGTGCCCATCTTGCGGGTTTCCTGCCGCACCAGGATCTCGGGCGAGGCGCCCACCACCTGGAAATCGCCGAAATTGTAGAAATACATATAAGGCGACGGGTTCAGCGAGCGCAGCGCGCGGTACAGCGACAGCGGCGAGTCGCGGTACGGCTTGACCAGCCGCTGGCCGATCTGCACCTGCATCATGTCACCGGCCATGATGTATTCCTTGGCCTTGTGCACGGCGGCGATGTAGTCCGCCTTGGCGAACTCGCGGTAGACCTCGGACTGCACGGACGGGCTGGTCACCGGCACGTCCACCGGCTGGCGCAGCTTCATGCGCAGCTCACGCAGGCGCTGGCGCGCGCGCGGGTAGGCCTCGGGCGTGGTCGGATCGGCGTAGACAATCAGGTAGAGCTTGCCGGACAGGTTGTCGATGACCGCGAGTTCCTCGCACAGCAGCAGCTGGATGTCGGGCAGGTTCAGGTCGTCCGGCTTCTGGGTATCGGCGAGCTTTTTCTCGATATAGCGCACCGCGTCGTAGCCGAAATAACCGGCCAGGCCGCCGCAGAAGCGCGGCAGGCCGGGGCGCATGGCCACCTTGAAGCGGCTCTCGAAAGTGGCGATAAAGTCGAGCGGATTGCCCTCGTGGGTCTCGACGATCTTGCCGTCGGTCACCACCTCGGCGCGCTGGCCGTAGGCGCGCAGCAGCGTGCGGGCATGCAGGCCGATGAACGAATAGCGGCCGAAGCGCTCGCCGCCCACCACCGATTCCAGCAGGAAGGTGTTCACGCCGCGCGTTTGCGACTGGGCCAGCTTCAGGTAGAGCGAGAGCGGCGTTTCCAGGTCGGCCAGCGCCTCGGCGATGATCGGAATACGGTTGTAGCCCTGGTCGGCCAGCGATTTGAATTCCAGTTCGGTCATGTCGATCCTCTTCTTGCGGCACCCGCGTATCGGATGTGGGGCGCGGCACCGCTTGTGTCGGCAGGGGAGGGCTGGCAACGCTGGCAACCCGCCCCGGGGGCGGACCGTGGTGCGAAAGACTTGCACGAAGGCGCACAAGCGCGCACACGGCCGGGCGTGGCGTGCGGCGCGTTCTTGAGCTAACCGTAGCACATGCGGCTACGGCGCTGGCGGAGGGATCTGGGGATCGGCGCGGAGGCCGGCCTTGGGTGTTGGTATGACTACCGGGGGCCGGGTCCGGCGGAACCGGGAGCTTGTCGGGGACGGCAGGCTGCGTGAAGCAGCGGGGTCCGGCCCGGCAAGTCCGTCAGGTGACTCGCGAACGCACTTTACGCCTGTTCAGAGGCGCGCCAGCGACGCCAGGGCCAGGCCTGCCGATCACTGCCAGAAAAGATGCGTTTGCGGTTGAGAAACATGGAGTTTTCAGCGTGGTACCCGCTGTGCGCGCTGTGCGGTAACAAGCGCTGCGGCGCGGGCAATGTCGGGGACTATACCATCGGCGTCAACGCCTTGTACAGGGTTCCCATGGTTGTAGCCATATGGCACCAACAGCACACCCATACCGGCCGCGCGGGCCGCCTGCGCATCGTTTTCGGAGTCGCCGATGGCCAGCACGGCGGCCGGATCGAGGCGGAAAGCCTCGGCCACCTTGAGCAGCGGGAACGGATCGGGCTTGCGCAGCGCGAAGGCGTCGCCGCCATAGACCAGCTCGAAAAATGGCGCCAGGCCGGTCTTGGCCAGCAGCGGTTCGGTGAAATTCCAGGGCTTGTTGGTCACGCAGGCCAGCCGCAGCCCGGTTGCCTTCAGCGCCGCCAGCCCCTCGCACACATTGGGGTAGAGCGCCGAGAACTGGCCGTTGATGCGCACGTATTCGCGGTCATAGAGCGCGTAGGCCTCGGCAAACAGGCCGTTGGCGTGCAGCGGCGCGAAACGGGCGTCCAGCACCCGGCGGATCAGGTTTTCCGATCCCTTGCCGACGAAGCTGACGATCTCCTGGGTGGACATCGGCGCCACCGGCCCCAGGTGCGGATGCAGGTGCGCCAGCGCCAGCAGCATTGCGTTGACGGAGGCGTGGAAGTCGCCCGCCGTATCCACCATGGTGCCGTCCAGGTCGACGATCACCGCCTCGATGCCGCTCCAGTCCGTGCGGCGCAGGATTTCAAGACCCATCTGTCCGGCCCGTCCGCTCAACGGCCAGCCGTGGCCAGCGCGTCGCGCAGCTGGCCGAGGATGCCGCGGTAGCCGCCATCGGCGTCGGGCTTGCTGAACACGGCGGAGCCGGCCACGAAGGTGTCCGCGCCGGCCGCGGCGATCTCGGCGATGTTGTCCACCTTCACGCCGCCGTCCACTTCCAGCAGGATCTGGCGGCCGGTGCGGGCCGTGTAGGCGTCGATGCGGGCGCGCACGGCGCGCAGCTTGTTCAGTGTCTCGGGAATGAACGACTGGCCGCCGAAGCCCGGGTTGACGGACATCAGCAGGATCACGTCCAGGCGGTCCATCACATGGTCCAGGTGGTGCAGCGGCGTGGCTGGGTTGAACACCAGGCCGGCCTGGCAGCCGTGGTCGCGGATCAGGGCCAGCGAGCGGTCGATGTGATCGCTCGCCTCCGGGTGGAAGGTGATGATATTGGCGCCTGCCTTGGCGAAGTCCGGGATGATGCGGTCTACCGGGCGCACCATCAGGTGCACGTCGATCGGGGCGGTCACGTGCGGGCGGATGGCCTCGCAGACCAGCGGGCCCACGGTCAGGTTCGGCACGTAGTGGTTGTCCATCACGTCGAAATGGATCCAGTCGGCGCCGGCTTCGGTGACGCGGCGCACTTCCTCGCCCAGGCGGGCGAAGTCGGCGGACAGGATGGACGGGGCGATGCGGTAGGTGGGCGTGCTCATGGTGTGGGGCGGTGCGGGCGGGGCGGGTGGCCCGGCCGGCATCCGGATCGTCGGCATGGGAATGGCGCGTATTTTACGCCGGACCGGGCCCGCGGCGCCGGGCCGGGTCCGAATCCCGCCCAACCTCGCCAAAATCCACCCGCTTGCCCCTGCCGGGGCCTTGCCGCACAATGCGGACACCCGACCGTGGCGCCCGGCGCCGCAGGCCGCCCCGACCATCCATCCGATCCGTCGATCCCGGTCGACGCATGAGCCAGCAATGAGCGAGTACGCTTTTTCCGTGGCGGTACGCACCCAGTACCTGCCCGACCAGTCGGACCCCGATCGCGGACGCTTCGCGTTCGCGTACACCATCACCATCCACAACACCGGCGAAGTGGCCGCGCAGCTGATTTCGCGCCACTGGACCATCACGGACAGCGATAACGCCGCGCAGGAAGTGGCCGGCCTCGGCGTGGTGGGCCATCAGCCGCTGCTCAAGCCGGGCGAGCACTTCGAATACACGAGCTGGGCGACGATTTCCACCCCGGTGGGGTCGATGAAGGGCCTGTACTTCTGCGTGGCCGAGGACGGCCATCGTTTCGAGGTGCCGATTCCCGAGTTCGCGCTGGTGCTGCCGCGCATGCTCCATTAAGGGAGCCGGGCCGGGAACTCAGGCGGCGGGCGGCGGGTCTGCGTCCTTCGGTGCCTCGGCGGTCCGGGACGGATGATCCTGGGGCGCGCGGCTCGGGCGCGGATGCTTGCGCGCCGTGCCCATGGTCCACACCACGATGAAGATCAGCAGCAACAGCGCCACGCCGGCTTCGGCCGCGAGCAGCAGGGTGGGATGGTCTTCGAAGAACTGGCTCATCGGGATCAGGATCGGGATCGAGGCGTGGATCGGTCAGACAGGTACGAGATTGTAGGACATGCGTGCCGCCGCGCAGCGCGCGCACGGTGCTAACAACGAAGACGATGGCATATCAGGAATCCTTTGGGGCGGTATCTCCGTGCAACCAGCCGGCAACGGGCGGGAAATCGACGGCATCCATGACCGGATGGCGCACGTGGCTGGCGCTGGCCGGGGCGGCCGTGCTGCTGGCCGGCTGCATGAGCGGCCCGCCGCCGCGCGTGGAAGGCCCGGGCGGCACGCCCGGCACCCCGGCGCCGCCGGCTTCCGCCAACGCCGGACGGCTGCAGCCGTCCAGCTGGGCCGAGATCGGCGGCTGGAGCCAGGACGACGTGCGCGCCGCCTGGCCCGCGCTGCAGGCCAGCTGCCAGGCCCTGAAGAAGCGTGCCGACTGGAACCGCGTCTGCGCGGTCGGCCTGATGGTGGATGCCGGCGACCTCGCCGCCATGCGCGAGTACTTCGAGACCCATTTCCAGCCATTCCGCGTGATCAATGGCGATGGCACCGATAGCGGCCTGATCACCGGCTATTACGAGCCGATCCTGCACGGATCGCGCACGCGCCAGGGTGCCTTCCAGATTCCGCTGTACCGCCGCCCGCCGCAACTGGGCAAGGGTGCGCTGCCGGCCCGGGCCGAGCTGCTGCGCAACCCGGCGCTGCGCGGCAACGAGGTGGTCTGGGTGGACGACGCCGTGGAAGCCGCCTTCCTCCAGATTCAGGGCTCGGGCCGCATCCGGCTGCCCGATGGCTCGGTGATGCGCGTCGGTTTCGGCGGCACCAATGACCAGCCGTTCCGGTCCTTCGGCAAATGGCTGCTCGACCGGGGCGAGATCACGTCCGCGCAGGCCACCATGCAGGGCATCAAGGCGTGGGCGCGCGCCAATCCGGCCCGCGTGGAGGAGATGCTCAACGTGAATCCGCGCTACGTCTTCTTCCGTGAACTGCCGCCGAACAACGACGGACCGGTCGGCGCGCTGGGCGTGCCGCTGACCGCCGAGCGGTCGATTGCCGTCGATCCGGCCACGATTCCGCTGGGCGTGCCGGTGTTCCTCTCGACCACGCGGCCGCTCTCGACCGAACCGATCCAGCGCCTGATGTTCGCGCAGGACACCGGCTCGGCCATCAAGGGTGGCGTGCGGGCCGACTTCTTCTGGGGCGCCGGCGACGCCGCCGGCGAGACGGCCGGCCGCATGAAGCAGGGCGGCCGGATGTGGGTGCTGATGCCGCGCAGCTAAGCGGCAGCCCTCAACTTCGGGGCTAGCGCGGCCGCTGATCCACGATGCGCCGCGCCTTGCCCACCGACCGCTCCACGCCGCCTTCGGGCAGGATCTCGATGGCGGCCGTCACCCCGATATACGCCTTGATGTCGTGGACCAGCCCCGAGCGGGCCTGCTGCGCCCCCTCCGGCTCGGCGCCGTGGGCGCACTCCACACGCACCGTCAGCGTATCCATCGGCCCTTCCTTGCCGAGCACGCACTGGTAGTGTGGCGCCAGTTCGGCGTGCTTCAGGATCAATTCCTCGATCTGCGACGGAAACACGTTCACGCCGCGCACGATCATCATGTCGTCGGTGCGGCCGGTGATCTTCTCCATCCGGCGGAACGCGGCCCGCGCCGTGCCCGGCAGCAGCCGGGTGAGGTCGCGCGTGCGGTAGCGGACCACCGGCATCGCTTCCTTGGTCAGCGAGGTGAAGACCAGTTCGCCGAACTCGCCATCGGGTAGCACTTCGCCGGTTTCCGGGTCGATGATCTCGGGGTAGAAGTGGTCTTCCCAGATCGTCGGGCCGTCCTTGGTCTCGGCGCATTCGTTGGCCACGCCGGGGCCCATCACCTCGGACAATCCGTAGATATCGACCGCCGAGATGCCCATGCGGCGTTCGATGGCCAGGCGCATCTCGGGCGTCCACGGCTCGGCGCCGAAGATGCCGATGCGCAGCGACGTGCTGGCCGGGTCGATGCCCTGCCGCTCGAATTCATCGGCAATCGCCAGCATGTAGCTGGGCGTGACCATGATGATCTCGGGCTTGAAGTCCTGGATCAGCTGCACCTGGCGCTCGGTCTGGCCGCCGCCGAACGGGATCGCCGTCAGCCCGGCCTTTTCCACCCCGTAGTGCGCGCCCAGCCCGCCCGTGAACAGGCCGTAGCCGTAGCTGACGTGCACCTTGTCCCCGCGCCGCGCACCCGAGGCGCGGATCGAGCGCGCCATGACCGTGGCCCAGGTGTCGATGTCGCGCAGCGTGTAGCCGACCACCGTGGGCTTGCCCGTGGTGCCGGAGGACGCGTGGATGCGCGCGATCTGGTCCTGCGGCACGGCGAACATGCCGAACGGGTAGTGATCGCGCAGGTCCTGCTTGGTGGTGAACGGAAAGCGCGCCAGATCTGCCAGCGACTGGATCTGATCCGGATGCACGCCGGCGGCGTCGAACTTGCGGCGATAGACCGGCGAATGGTCGTAGGCATGGCGCAGGGACCATTTCAGGCGATCGAGCTGCAGGGCCTGGAGGTCTTGCCGGCTGGCGGTCTCGATGGGCTCCAGCGGCAGGTCGGTAAGGCGCGTGCTCATGTTGGCTCCACCACGTGGCCCTTGATCTGGGCGGACTTGCCCCGGAACATCGCCACCGGCTCGCCGGCCTGGTTGGTCACGCGGATGTCGTAGACGCCGTGGCGGCCGGACAGGACCTGCTCCTGGGCCTCGGCCGTCAGCACGTCGCCGCCGTGCACCGGGCGCAGGAACTCGATCGAACAGCCGGCGGCCACGGTGTTGATGTTGTGGCTGTTGCAGGCGAACGCGAAGCTGGAATCGGCGAGCGTGAACATCAGCCCGCCATGGCAGATGCCGTGGCCGTTGAGGAATTCGGGCCGCACCGGCATCGAGAGCCGGGCGTAGCCGGGGCGCACGGCTTCCACGACGATGCCGAGCCAGCGGCTGCACGCATCGGCCTCATACATGGCGGCGGCGGCCGCTTCGGCCAGGGCCTGGGGGTCTTGGGGCAAGCGGGTCTCCTCGGGCTGTCTATATATATAGGGGGCGATTTTGGGCAGCGGGCTATCGGCCAGTGAAGTGCGGGGCGCGCTTCTCCAGGAACGCGTTCACGCCTTCCGTGTAATCGTGCGACTGGCCGAGATCGCGCTGGAGGTCGCGTTCGAGGTCCAGCTGGGTGTCGAGCGTGTTGGTGGCGCTGGCATACATCGCCCGCTTGATCGCCGCCAGCGCGCGGGTGGGCTGGGCGGCGAGGTGGGTGGACAGCGCCATCGCCTGTTCGGCCAGCAGGGGGTCGTCCATGACTTCCCAGACCAGGCCCCATTTCTCGGCTTCGTCAGCGCTGAGGCGGTCGCCGGTCATCGCCAGCCCCATCGCGCGGCCCATGCCGAGCCGCTTGGGCAGCAGCCAGGTGCCGCCGGAGTCCGGTACGAGCCCGATCTTCACGAAGGCCTGGATGAAGCAGGCGGAGCGGGCGGCCAGCACCATGTCGCAGGCCAGCGCGAGGTTGGCGCCAGCGCCGGCTGCCGTGCCATTGACGGCCGCCACCACGGGCAGCGGGAGCGCCTGGAGGCGGCGGATGAGCGGGTTGAACCAGGTATCGATCAGCTCGCCGAGGTCGGTGCTGTGGCCGGGCGTGAAATCGAGATCGGCAAGATCCTGGCCCGCGCAGAAACCGCGCCCGGCACCGGTCAGCAGCAGGGCGCGGGCGCCGCCGGCTTCCACGTGGTCGAGCGCGGCGACCAGCGCCTCGTGCATCTGGTGGGTGAAGCTGTTGAGCTTGTCGGGGCGGTTCAGCGTGACCACGGCCACGTCGCCCTGCCAGCGCAGCAGGATCGGGCCGGCGTCGAGCGTCGCCCGGGCCGCGGCCGACGATGAGGATGGGGGCATGGTTGTCTCCTGCGCCATATTGTTCTCCGGGTCGGTGAGTGGCTCTGACGCCACGATGCGCGCCCGGCCATTGTAGACAGCCAACGCGCGCAATTAAATAAACCGACCAGTCGGTCGGCAAATAATAGTAGGCCTGCGGATCGGGCGCAAGATGGGGTTACGCGCAGCCGTCCGGATTGGGCCGACGGCTATCCCCCTCGCAGATTTGACAATTCTTGCCCTTCGACTACGGTTAGCGCGTGAGCTAGCGCTTTCATCACCTCTGCGAGGCCCGTATGCGCAAATGGAATCCACGGCTGGCCGTCCTGATGGCGGCCCTGGTGTTACCCGTGGTGCCCGCCACGGTCTTCGCCACCGAACAGGCGCAGCAACGCCGCGAAGGGCGCGACGTGCGGCAGGACACCCGTCAGGGATCGCGGGAGACGAAGCAGGACTGCCGCGCCAACGACCAGAAGAGCAATCCGCAGTGCCGGCAGGACAAGCGCCAGACCAAGCAGCAGGGCCGGGAGACCGCGCGTGACATCAAGTATTGATGGCGCGGAGGTCTGCACCTAGCGCGCCGGTTTCGCCAGTTCCTCGTCGATATAGCGCAGCAGCGCCTCGGACAGCGCCTCGCGCGGGTAGGCGTTCTGCGTGACGAACAGTGCGGCCACGGTGGTGCGCGTGCGCGCGATCGGCACTGCGAGTGCCCAATGATCCGCATTGACGTAGGCCAGTAGCGTGCTGCCCGGAATCACCTGATCGTAGAACAGCATCTGGCTGTCGTTGCGGGGGTCGATCTGCGCCAGCTTGTCATGGCTCGACGTCAGGATCGACGAAATGCGCCCCGGCTCCGGAAATGTGACCAGCGAGTAATAGCGCGGCCCCGCCGGCAGCGGGTGCGCCGCCAGCCACGCTTTGCGGATGGCCGGCCGCAGGCTCATCACGCCGCCGCCATCGCCGGGCTGGCAGGAGGAGCCGGGGAAGTGCTGGAGCAGGTCCGCCTGATATTGCTCGGCATCGTTGGCGAGCGGCGAGCCGCCCACCGCGCCCGCTGCGCTGACCACCGCCGCCACGCGGCCAAGGATCTCCGGGTAGTTGACCAGCGCCTCGAGGATGTCTGGCGCGCCCTTCGAATAGCCGATCAGTACGAGTCGCGGCCCGGCGGGGTCGAGCGGCGTGGCCATGACCGCATCGCGGATCTGCCGTGCGTTATGGGTGGAGCTGGACAGCGCATCGACCGACAGCATCCCGCCGTCATAGCCAAACTGGCGCAGGTGCCTGCCCACCGCATCGGGCGGACTCAGCCACGGCGCGAAGCAATTAAAGCCGATGCCGGGCACGACCATCGCCACCAGTGGCCGGTGCGCGGGGCCGAGGTCCGCCGGCTTGCCGGTGCCGGGCGGCTCCGTGCCCACGCGCGTCAGGGCTTCCTCGCAGGGGCGGTAGTCGGGCACGGTCTGCTGGCGGGTCTGGAGGATCGCGCAGAAGATCTCGCGGAAGCGCGCCCGCCCATCGCCCACGCCGGCGGCAGCGGCCGGCAGCAGGACCAGCGGCGGGGTCTCGGTGGAGTAGGGCACCAGCGGCTTCGCGGCGCATCCCGCCAAGAAGGCCAACGCCAGCATCCAGGCCAGGCTACTCGCGCGCATGGGCATCCCCTTCGACGATTGGCTCCCAGTCCAGGATGTCGATGTCCGACAGGCTTAGCGGGCGGAGGACGAAGAACATCACCGCCCGCCGCCCGTCGGTATGGTAGTGGGCGCCGCTGAAGGTGGCCTGCTCCTGTGCCAGCGGCACCGGCGTGGGGCCCCGGACGAACGCCAGCTTCTCCAGTCCCTCCGAATACATGCAGTCCTGGACCATCAGGTTGCGCGCCTCATCGACATCCCCGTGCAGCAGCGCGGCCCCTTGGGTTCCATTGGCCGCCGCGAAGCGCCCGCCCACCGGGCGGCCAACCTGCAGCAGGTACACCGGCCGTCCCTGATAGCTGATGGGCGCCAGCCAGACGCGGATCCACGTGGCCGGCGCCCCGGCCTGTGCCTGCTTGCGCAGCACCGCGTCCGGAATCCGGCCGAACACGCGCTGGGCGTTGTCGAAGTCCTGCTGGTTACGCCGGTAGTTGCGGCGGATCATGGCCGCGCTGAAATCCGCCACCTCGCCGACAACGATGCCGTTCAGCGGCTCTCCCACGCCTTGCCCGGCGGCGTCCGTCGCACAGCAGGGCAGGCGCTCCAGCGCGGCGCGCAGGCTGCCGAGGTCGGCATGGTCGGTCACGGCGGCGGGCGGATAGGCGAACAGCTTGCGCGAGAAGTCCGGGTGGGTGGCATCGTCCGGCACGCTCAGGAACAGCGTGAAGGCGATCAGGGTTTGATCGCCGAGCAGGTCGACGTTGAGCAGCTTGGTGCCGCGCGACGGATTGGTGAACACCACGCCCGAGCGGGTGGCGCCGGCCGGGATCGGATTGTGGAAGCCCTGCCGGTTGAACCACTCGTCCATGCGAGCGTTGGTCTTGCGGTCGAACCAGCTGTGTACGGACCACGCCACTTCGAGCGGCGAGAAGTAGTCCGGATCGGTGCCGGTGCGCAGCAGGATCATCGACCGCGCGGAGGCGTTCTCCACCTCGATCCACACGGGCTGGACCCCGGTGCCCTGGATGTCGATGCCAAACATCCGGTCGGAGTCGGCCCGGCTCAGCACGGCGGCGCGCAGGGTGACGCCCTGTTTGGACGTGGTCTCCGCGCGGGTGCGCAGCGCGGTCACGGCATCGCCGGTCGGCGGCTGCCAGGTGGAGCAGCCGGCCAGCAGGCAGGCGATGAACGTCATCGACGAACGCGCCAGGAAGGCGGAAAGAGAGGAGAGGGCGGAAAGGGCGGGCAGCCAGCGCTTCGGCGGGGTCATCGGCCGATCCCCGGGGTGGTCTGGCGCGGGGCGTCCGTCGCCTGCCAGCGGAAGAACTGGATGCTGTCCAGCGACACGGGGCGGCGGTCGAACACCATCACCAGACGGTCGCCATCGGTGTAGTAGGGGTCCGTGGTCAGGTTCTGGCGCGGCTGCTCGGGCGGGGCGGCGCCAACGCCCGAGGCGTAGCCGATCATCACCAGGCTTTGCGAATAGGCCATGTCCTCGGCCAGCGCGGTGCGGGCTTCATCGACATCGGGGTCGATCTTGTGCGTGGTCAGCGTGGGCGAGTGGATGGTCAGGCGGCTGCCGATGTCGCGGCTGATCTGGCCGACCCAGACCGGCTTGCCGCGATAGCGCAGGGGGCTGAGCCAGAGCCGCAGGTGGTTGCGCTGGTGGATGGTGTCGCGCGCCTTTTGCAGCGCGAGGTCCTGCGGGCGGCCGAACAGGTAGAGATCGCTCACGGGCGCGTTGAGGTAGCGCTCGCCTGAGAGCGCCGATGAGACAACTCGCATGATGGCGCCCGACCATTTGGTTTCCGTCGGCCGCCAGCCGCGGCGCACGAGGGCCGGAAAGGCGTCGTCCAGCCCGCCCACGATCACCAGGTTGAGCGGATCGGCGTGCTTGCGACCGCCCTCGTTGGTGGCGCAGCAGGGCAGGGCCTCCAGCGCCGCGCGGAAGGCGTCGTCATCGTCGTAGTCGCGGATCTGGTCGGGCGGATAGACGTCGCGCCGGAACACGGCGCTCGTCTGGTAATCGCCGCGAAAGCCCGGCACGACGGTAAAGATCGAGAAGGCGTGGGCGTGGTCCTTGGCCACCAGGTCCAGCTGGATCAGCTTGACGCCTTCCTCGAGGTGGGTCAGCACCATGCCCGAACGGGTTTGGCCGGGGAGTACCGGGTTGCGGAAGGACAGTCGGCCGAACCGCTCGGCGGATTCGCGCCGCGCTTCGCGGGAAGCATCGGCGGCAAAGATATCGGCGGCTTCGGAGCTGGGGAAGAAGCTGGGGTCCAGTCCTACGTACATGAGCCAGATCGGGCGATCTGTCTCATTGCCGATCTCCACCCATACGGGCTGCATGCCCCGCTTCGCCAGTGGTACGCCGTAGAGCGATTCGCTTTCCGTCGCGGAGAGGACCGAGACCGACACGTTGACGCCGCCATCCGAACGTGACCGCATGCGGCCCTGATAGCCGACGCCGGGATCGGGATCGGGCGCCGGGCTCGCGCAACCGGCCGCGAGCACGGTCATGCCGACGGCCGCCGCCACCCAGGCGGCCAGTCCGGCCCGCGAATGCCCGGGCGACATGGCGGCGCACGCGCAGGCCGACTCAGTTCAGGTCTTCGTCCTTGTAATACTTGGTGCCCTTGGCGGTCAGCTCCACCGCCAGCCCGGTATCCGTGATCTGGTAGACCCAGACACCCGGCGCGACGGCCACCGCGCCCTGGAAGGCGCTGCCGCTGTCACCGGTTTTCGCTGCGGCGGTGGCCTGGCCGCCGAGCGTCCAGCCGGAGTTGATGAATTCGTTCAGCGCCTTGTCGTTCTCGAAAACCCAGACCATCTGGAATTTCTTGACGCCGAAGCCCAGCCCGGCCTGCAGCTCGACCATCTTCATATAGACCATGGCCTTGGTCTTGTTGTTGACGGCGACGCCTTCGCCCTTGCCGCTCCCTGCCAGCAGGATCTTCATGCCGAAGTTGCTGAAGGCGGCGTAGCCGGCGGCAGACTCCACTTGTTTGCGTGCCGATGGCTGCGCCTTGTAGAGCGCATTCAAGGCATCCTGGGCGGCCTTGCGTACCTCGGCCTGCTCTTCCGCCTTGTTCGCGCCAAAGGCGAGGCCGGGGAAGGCGATCAGGGGAATTAACGAGAATGTTGCCGTGCGACGATTCATGATGGCTCCCTTCTCCGCTTCGATGGGGTCGAATGCGGATGCTGGCAAAGCATCTGGGATGCCGCTCGGCGCAATAGGAGGTGCGGCGCTTTTTGTAAGTGTTACCGCAAAATCGTGGGTTTTAGATTAGGCGACGCTATGGCGGCGCGCAAGCGCCGCGCCGGTCTTCCCGCTTGACCGCCACGCCGCCGGCGCGCCAGTATCGTGCGCTGGCAGCAGACCCATTCCATTTATTAGAGAGGAGCAGACATGTCGTACGAGAATATCCTGGTGGAAACGCGCGGGCGCGTTGGCCTGGTCACGCTGAACCGTCCCAAGGCGCTCAACGCGCTGAACGACGCGCTGATGGACGAACTTGGCGCCGCGCTGACCGCCTTCGACCAGGACGAGGCGATCGGCTGCATCGTCATTACTGGCAGCGAGCGCGCGTTCGCGGCGGGCGCCGATATCGGCATGATGGCGAAGTATTCGTTCATCGACGTCTACAAGGGCGACTACATCACACGGAATTGGGAAACCATCCGGCGCATCCGCAAGCCCGTGATTGCCGCGGTGGCCGGTTACGCACTGGGTGGCGGCTGCGAGCTGGCGATGATGTGCGACATCATCCTCGCGGCGGACAGCGCGAAGTTCGGCCAGCCCGAGGTCAAGCTCGGCACCATGCCCGGTGCCGGCGGTACCCAGCGCCTGCCGCGCGCGGTCTCCAAGGCCAAGGCGATGGACCTGTGCCTGACCGCCCGCATGATGGACGCGGCGGAAGCGGAACGTGCCGGGCTGGTGTCGCGCGTGGTACCCGCCGACAAGCTGCTCGAGGAGGCCTTTGCTGCGGCGGACGCCATTGCGAGCTATTCGCTGCCCGTGGTCATGATGATCAAGGAATCCGTGAACGCCGCCTATGAGACAACTCTCAACGAGGGGGTCCACTTCGAGCGTCGGCTGTTCCACGCCACCTTTGCCACGGCAGATCAAAAGGAAGGCATGGCCGCGTTTGTGGAGAAACGCGCACCTGATTTCAAGCATCGCTGAGGCCCGACTAGGGAATACCCGAGGACAGTCGAGGGGTATTATCCTGCCGCGAAAATATTCTACGGGGTGGAATTTCCTTATCGATCAAGGATTTGTCTGGATAATGCACGCTTGTCACGCACGGTGGCATGACAAGCGTGTTGCAAAGCCTTGGAAACGGGCCTACTATTCGTCCCCTCGCAACACAAACCGCGCTGCAAACGCAGCGGCGACAAGGGTTGCGGGGTTGATGGGTGGTCGGGCTGATGAG
>NZ_JAWRWU010000016.1:0-140026 GCF_046535395.1 Cupriavidus sp. SIMBA_020
CTGAGTCCTGTGCAATACAGGACCCAGCCCTTGGCCGCGGCCTAACTTACCCGTCCAACTTTAGGGGGTCAGTTCACTGTCGGCCCTTTTTTCGTTCCGGAATTGGGTCCTGGGCAGGGTTTGAAACCGTTTTCGGGACGTTGCCCATCAGACAATGTGGCAGCAGGTTGAAATTTATCGGCTGTGGTACTATTTTTATCGAAATCGTTTTCGATTCATTTTCGAAACTCTCAACAGGAGTCAGACCATGAGCTTTCGTACAGTCAATCCGGCCACGGGCGAATTCGTGAAGGAATTTCCGCTGCAAACCGATGCGCAAGTCTTCGCGGCGCTGGACACCGCGGAAAAGCGCTATCGCGAGGACTGGAAGTTCCGTTCCGTGGCCGAGCGGGCCCGCATCGTGGGCCGGGCGGCCCAGATCCTGCGCGAGAAGCGCGATGAATACGCGAAGTATCCGACCCTGGAAATGGGCAAAGTGGTCCGCTTTGGCTATATGGAGATCGATCTTGTCGCGGACATCCTGGATTACTACGCCGAGCATGGCGAACGGCTGCTCGCGGCGCAGGCATTGCCCGGCGAGCCCGGCGCCACGGTGGTGGCCGAGCCCATCGGCGTGATCCTGGCGATTGAGCCCTGGAATTTCCCTTACTACCAGCTGGTGCGCGTGGCCGCGCCGCAATTGATCGCCGGCAACGTGGTGTTGATGAAGCATGCCGAGAACGTGCCGCAGTGCGCGCTCGCCTTCGCGCGGCTGTTCGAGGAAGCCGGCGCGCCGGAGGGCGTGTACACGAACCTGTTTTGCAGCATCGACCAGATCGCCAGCCTGATCGACGATTTCCGCGTGCGCGGCGTGGCGCTTACCGGCAGCGAGCGGGCGGGCACGTCCGTGGGCGAGCGTGCCGGACGCAATCTCAAGAAGGTGATCCTGGAGCTGGGCGGCAGCGATCCGGCGCTGATCCTGGAGGGCGCGCCGCTCGATCACGCGGTGGAACAGTGCGTGATGGGCCGCACGTTCAACTCGGGGCAGGGCTGCGTCAATATCAAGCGCGTGATCGTGGTGGGCAAGACTCGGGGCGCCCAGATGCTGGCGGCGCTGAAGGAGCGGTTTGCCGCCATCAAGGTGGGCGACCCCACGGACGAGACCACGTTGCTCGGCCCCCTCGTCAGCGAACGCGCGCTGGAAGGGCTGCTCAAGCAGATCGAGGACGCCAAGGCTGCCGGCGCGACGATCGTCTACGGTGGCAAGCGGGTGGACCGCCCCGGCTTCTACCTCGAGCCGACCATCATCACTGACATCGCCGAAGACAATCCGCTGTATCAACAGGAAGCCTTCGGCCCCGTGCTGTCCTTCTATGTGGTGGATAGCGAGGAAGCGGCTATCGCCCTGGCCAACGACTCCAAGTACGGCCTGGGCGCCTTTGTCTTCGACGCCGATATCGAGCATGCGAAGCAGGTGGCGTCCCGCATCGAGTCGGGCATGGTCTACATCAACTCGTGCTTCGTCGACTCCCCGGGCCTGCCGTTCGGTGGCGTCAAGAACTCGGGCTTTGGCCGTGAACTGTCCGAACAGGGCATTGGCGAGTTCCTCAACCGCAAGCTGATCCGCATCGCCGACGCCGCCGGGAGCCAATGATGCGAACCATGCGCGCGGTGCAGGTGGCGCAGGCAGGCGGCCCGCTGGAGCTGGTGGATCGCGAGATCCCGGAGCCGCCCGCGGGGCATGTGCGGATCAAGGTGCAGGCCTGTGGCATCTGTCACAGCGACTCGCATACGCTGGATGGCTCGTGGCCGGGGATCCAGTATCCGCGTGTGCCGGGCCATGAGATTGCGGGCGTGATCGACGAGATCGGCGCTGGCGTGCAAGGCTGGCAGCCCGGGCAGCGGGTGGGCGTGGGCTGGCACGGTGGCCACTGCGGGCACTGTGACAACTGCCGGCATGGCGACTTCGTGCGCTGTGACAACCTGCGCGTGCCTGGCATCAGCTACGACGGTGGATATGCGGAGTACATGGTGGCGCCGCAGGAGGCGCTCGCCCGCATGCCGGACGCGCTTGCGGACGTCGATGCCGCGCCGCTGCTCTGCGCGGGCCTGACTACCTTCAACGCGCTGCGCCACAGCGGTGCGCGCGCCGGGGACGTGGTGGCCATCCTGGGCGTGGGCGGCCTCGGCCATATCGGCGTGCAGTTCGCGCGGCAGATGGGCTTCGTCACCGTAGCCATCGCGCTGGGGCAGGACAAGGCGACGCTGGTGCGCGACCTCGGCGCGCATCACTACATCGACGCCGCCACGCAGGATGTTGCCGAAGCGCTGCAGGCGCTCGGTGGCGCGCGCGTGATCCTGGCGACCGCGAACAGCGGCAAGGCGATGAGCGGCGCGCTCGGCGGGCTGGGCATGAACGGCAGGATGGTCATGCTCGGCTGGACCGAGGAGCCCATCGCCGTCTCGGCCACGCAGTTCATCATGCGCCGCAATGCCGTGGAAGGCTGGCCATCGGGCACGGCCGCGCAATCGCAGGAGACGCTGGCCTTCAGCGCGCTGTCCGGCGTGCGGCCGATGATCGAGCAGTACCCGCTGTCCCGCGCGGCGGAAGCCTACGAACGCATGAAGAGCGGAAAGGCCCGCTTCAAGATCGTGCTGACGCCAGACCCGTCACACTGATCCAACCTATCAACAGGGAATCCCAATCATGAAGGAAAGACAAGGCGGCTGCCTGTGCGGAGCCGTGCGTTACGTGATGAAGGGCGAGCCGGAGACGGCGGCCATCTGCCATTGCCGGCACTGCCAGAAACAGAGCGCCAGCCTGTTCTCGTTCAACCTCTTCGTGAAGGAGGCCAACTTCACGCAGCACGGCGAGACCAGGGTGTTCGAGGACCGGGGCGACAGCGGGCATCCCTCGTATCGCCATTTCTGCGGTAGTTGCGGGTCGCCCATCCTCACCCGGGTGTCGACGATGCCCGGCGTGGTGCTGGTGAAGGCAGGCACGCTGGACAGCCTGGCCGGCATCCAGCCGCCCGGCCTTGAGATCTATACCGATCGCGCGCCGTACTGGCTCGCGCCGGTGGACGGCACGCAGCGCTTCGCGCTCAGCCCCTGAGCGCTGGCGCATCCCCCCTAAACCGGAGCGGCACACATGGTAAGACTGGATATCAACGGCCGGCAGCACACGATCGATGCGCCGCCCGACATGCCCCTGCTGTGGGCGATTCGTGACCTCGTCGGCCTGACGGGCACCAAGTTCGGCTGCGGCATCGCCCAGTGCGGCGCGTGCACCGTCCACCTCGATGGCGTGGCGGTGCGGGCCTGCGTGATGCCGGTCTCGGCCGTTGGCGAGCGCAAGATCACCACGATCGAGGGCGTTAGCGCGACGCCGGCCGGCCAGCGCGTGCAGGCCGCGTGGCGCGCGCTCGATGTCGTGCAGTGCGGCTACTGCCAGTCGGGCCAGGTGATGTCGGCGGCGGCGCTGATCGCCAGCAATCCGAAGCCGAGCGACGCCGATATCGATGCCGCGATGGCAGGCAATATCTGCCGCTGCGGCACGTACAACCGCATCCGCGCCGCCGTCAGGCAGGCCGCGAAGGAAGCCTGACATGCATGGCGATGCACAGGAGACGGACGTCTCGCGCCGAGGCTTCCTCAAGTTCGCCGCGATGGTCGGCGCTGCCGGCGGCGGTGGCCTGCTGTTCGGCTTCAGCGTGCCGGCGCGCAGCCAGGGCGAAGGGCGCCGGTCGGTCATCGGCGGGGATGGCGTGGAGACGCCGCAGCCGGGCGTGTTCGCGCCCAACGCGTTCATCCAGATCGCGCGCAGCGGGCAGGTCACGCTGATCATGCCGAAGGTGGAGATGGGGCAGGGCGTCTATACGTCGATTCCCATGCTGTTGGCGGAGGAGCTGGAAGTGCCGCTGGAGCGCATCACGCTCGTCCATGCGCCGCCCGATGGCAAGCTGTTCAACGACCCGCTGCTGGGCGAGCAACTGACCGGCGCCTCGACCTCGATCCGCTACGCGTGGGAGCCGATGCGCAAGGCCGGCGCCAGCGCGCGGACGCTACTCGTCACGGCTGCCGCGCGGCGCTGGAAGGTCGATCCATCGACCTGTATCGCGCAGGCGGGCCGGGTAACGCATCCGCCCAGCCGCCGCAGCATCGGCTATGGCGAGCTGGTAGACGACGCGGCGAAGCTGCCGCCGCCGCAGGACGTCCGGCTCAAGGCGCCGAAGGATTTCCGGCTGATCGGCACGCGGGTGAAGCGGCTCGACTCCCCGGAGAAGGTCGACGGCACCGCCATGTTCGGCCTGGACGTGCGGCTGCCGGGCATGGTCTATGCGGCGATTGCCACGTGCCCGGTGTTCGGCGGCACGCTGGCCAGCGTCGATGACACGCACGCCCGCAAGATGCCCGGGGTGCAGCAGGTGGTCCGCTTCGACAACGGTGTGGCCGTGATCGGCGCCCACACCTGGGCGGCAAAGCGCGGGCTGCAGGCGCTGGTGATTCGCTGGAACGAAGGGCCGGGCGCCAAGGTATCGACGGAGACGATCGTCGCCGACCTCGTCAAGGCCTCGCGCCGCAGCGGCGCCGTGGCGCGCCGGGAAGGCGATGTCGACAAGGCATTCGCCAAGGCCCGCACGCGCATCGATGCGGTCTTCCAGCAGCCGTTCCTCGCGCACGCGACCATGGAGCCGGTGAACTGCACCGTGCATGTGCGCCCGGATGGCTGCGAAGTCTGGACCGGCACGCAGGTGCCCGGGCGCGTGGTCGATGCGGCCGCCAGGGTCACCGGACTGCCGCCCGGCAAGATCACCGTGCACAACTACCTGCTCGGCGGCGGCTTCGGCCGGCGGCTGGAAATCGACATGGTCACGCAGGCCGTGAAGATCGCCCGGCAACTGCGCGTGCCGGTGAAGGTGGTGTGGACGCGCGAGGAAGACATCCAGCACGACATGTACCGCCCGTACTACTACGACCGGATTTCCGCCGGGCTGGACGATAGCGGCAAGCCGCTGGCCTGGCAGCACCGCATTGTCGGCTCCTCGATCATGGCCCGCTACGCGCCGGCCGCGATGATGCCGAATGGCGTCGATCCCGATGCCGTGGCGGTGGCGGCGGAATTGCCCTACGACCTGCCCAACCAGCTGGTTGACTACGTGCGCCAGGAGCCGCGGGACGTGCCAACGGCCTTCTGGCGCGGCGTCGGGCCCACGCGCGGCGCCTTTGTGGTCGAGAGCTTTATCGACATGCTGGCGCAAGCCGCCAAGGTGGACCCGGTGGCGTACCGGCGGGATCTGCTGCGCAAGTCCCCGCGCGCGTTGTATGTGCTGAACGAGGCGGTGCGGGCCTCCGGATGGAAGCCGGGCGTGTCCCAGGGCAATGGCCGGGGCAGCGGCGTCTCCGTGATGCATGCGTTCGACAGCTTTTTCGCGATGGTCGTCGATGTGACCGTGCAGAACGGCGAGGTGCGCGTGAACCGCGTCACCTGCGTGGTCGACTGCGGCATGGCGGTCAACCCGGACACGATCGAGGCGCAGATGCAGGGCGGCATCATCTTTGGCCTGACGGCGGCGCTCTACAGCCAGATCACGATCCGGGCGGGCCGCGTCGAGCAGAGCAACTTCAACGACTACCGGATGCTGCGCATCAACGAGACACCGGAGATCGACGTCCATATCGTCAAGAGCAGCGAGGCGCCGGGCGGCATCGGCGAGCCGGGAACGTCCGCGCTCCAGCCCGCGCTGGCCAACGCCATCCACGCGGCCACGGGCCGGCGGCTGCACACCCTGCCGGTGGGCGATCAACTGAAGGCGCGCACGTGAGCACAGAAACGATGAACAAGCTGAAATCCACGGGTGCGCTGCTCGGCACCGCGCTGCTGGCGTTCGGGGCGGCGCCCGCACAGGCCGCCACGGCGGTGGACCAGGCGCTGGTCGCGCGCGGCGAGTATCTGGCCAGGCTCGGCGACTGCGTGGCCTGCCACTCGGCGCCGGGCGGCAAGCGCTTCGCGGGCGGGCTGCCGATGACGACGCCGCTGGGCCGCATCTACACCACCAATATCACGCCCGATCCGGCCACCGGCATCGGCGGCTATACGCAGGCGGCGTTCAACCGTGCCATGCGCGAAGGCGTGGCGAAGGACGGCCACAACCTGTATCCGGCCATGCCGTATCCGTCCTACGCCAAGGTCAACGATGCCGACCTGACCGCGCTCTACGCGTATTTCATGCATGGTGTGCCGGCGGTGCGGCAGGCCAACCGGGCGTCCGACATCCGCTGGCCGATGAATATGCGCTGGCCGCTCAAGCTCTGGAACCTCGTCTTCCTCGAAAAGGCCGTCTATAAGGAAAAGCCCGGCCAGGGCGCCGCGTGGAACCGCGGCGCCTATCTGGTGCAGGGGCTGGGGCATTGCGGCTCCTGCCACACGCCGCGTGGCGTCGGCTTCCAGGAGAAGGCGCTGGACGAGGGCGGCAAGGCGTTCCTTGCCGGCGCGCTGCTCGATGGCTGGTACGCCTCGAACCTGACCGGCGAGCACAACGTGGGGCTGGGGCGCTGGAGCGCAGCCGATATCGCGGGGTTCCTGAAGGATGGGGCAAACCGGCACGCGACGGCGTTTGGGCCGATGTCCGAGGTCATCCACAACAGCACGCAGGCGATGACCGATGGCGATCTCGCGGCGATGGCCGCCTACCTGAAGTCGCTCCCGGCACAGGGTGGCAACGGCGCTCCGCCTTACGCGTACGACGCCCGGACGACCACGGTGGCCTTGCAGCGCCCGGCTGGCAACGCCGGCGCGCGGCTATACGCCACGTACTGCATGCAGTGCCACGGCGCGGACGGGCGCGGCGTTGCGCCCCTGCTCGCGCCGCTGGCTGGCAATCCGAACGTGCTGGAGCGCGATGCGTCGTCGCTGATCAACGTGACGCTGCACGGCACGCCGGACCTCGTGATCCGCGGCATTCCGGCGCCGTATCCGATGCCGAAGTACGCCGCCATCCTGAGCGACCGCGACGTCGCCGAGGTGCTGACCTTCATCCGCGCCAGCTGGAACAACAGCGCCCCGGCCGTCAGCCCGGACGCCGTGGAGAAGCTCCGGCGCGAGTGACCCTGCGCCGGTGCTTCACCGGCCGGCGTCAGCTTCCGATATAGGCGGCCGGTCGCCGCTCGACGAATGCCGTGGCGCCCTCGCGGGCGTCGCGGCTGCGCAGCAGCAGCCGCTGCAAGGCCGATTCCTCGAACAGCCCGGCCTCCAGCGTGAGGTCATGGCTGGCGAGCACGGCGCGCCGCGCGGCGATGACGGCCAGCGGACCATTTCCGGCAATCTGGCGCGCGATCTTGAGCGCGGCTGCCTCCAGTCCCGCCTTCGGCACCAGTTCGGTCACCAGCCCGTGGTTCAGGGCGAAGCTGGCATCGAAGGTGTCGCCGGTCAGGATCATCCGCATGGCTACACCCATCCCCGCCACCTTTGCCAGCCGCTGGGTGCCACCACCGCCGGGAAGAATCCCCAGCCGGACCTCCGGCAAAGCGAAAGTCGATTCGGGCGTGGCGAGGCGGATGTCGCAGGCCAGCGCCAGTTCCAGCCCGCCGGCCACACAGATGCCGTCGATAGCGGCGATGGTCGGCTTGGACACGTCGCCGGCGCCGGTCAGGCCGCCAAAGCTGATGATCGACGTGGGCGCGTCGCTCTCGGCGAGATCGCGCCGATAGGCGAGATAGTCGCCAATATCGGCCCCGGTGCAGAAGGCGCGGCCGCCCCGGGCGGAGAGCACGGCGACCTTTAGCTGCGGGTCGTCGTTGAAACGCTGCCAGGCGCCGGCCAGTGCGCGGTCGTGCTCGACGTCGAGCGCGTTGTGGCGTTCCGGGCGGTCGATGACGATGTGGGCGATGGCGTGGTCGATGATCTGAAAGTCGATGGACATGGATTCAAAGGGTTCCGTTCCGGTTGTTGGGGGGGCTCAGCGCATGGCGTTGGGCAGGCGTCTCGCGGCAGATCGCTCCAGCCATTCGAACGCCCCGTTCACCGCCACGCCGATCAGGCCGACGGTGAGCAGCAGGGCAAAGACGCCGGGGGCATCGAAGTCCCGCTGGGCGGTGAGCAGCAGGCGGCCGATGCCCGGTCGCGTGGCCAGCATCTCGACCAGCAGGGCGACGATGATCGCCAGCGGCGCCGCCACGCGCAGTCCGGCAATCACGCCGGGCAGGATGCACGGCACGTAGATGTTCCGCACCCGGCTCCAGGGCGAGAGCCTGAGCGTGTGGCCCGTGCTGATCAGTGTGGGATGGATCGATCGCGTCGCCTGCAGCACGTTGAGCATCACCGGCCAGACCGTGGCCAACGCGACTACCGTGATATCCAGCCCGGTGCCGGCGCCGATCAGCAGCATGGCCACCGGGACGATGGTCGGCGGCGGGATCGAGCGCAGGAATTCGAGCGTGGGCGCCACGGTGTCGGAGACGGCACGGCGCGCGCCCAGCGTGGCGCCCATCACCGTGCCGGCCATGCCGGCGACCAGCGTGGAAAGCAGCACGGTTTTCAGCGTGGCGAGGACCGCCAGTTGCAGGTCGCCCGCCGCCAGCATGACGGCCGCCTGCGTGAGCCACGTCTGCGGGGGCGGCGCCACCGGCGAGGCAGGGTCGCCCAGCGCCCCCCAGACGCCGAGCAGGGCGATGGGCGTGGCAAGGCTGAGCAGCCCACGGGACATCTTGTTCATGAGCACAGTCCTTTCAGTTGCCCTGGGCCAGTCCAGGAAACAGATGCTTGACGGCGAAGTCCAGCGCGCAGTTCGCGCAGACGCCGAGGATGCCAATGGCGAAGAGATAGGCAAATGTCTCGCTGGCGCGCATGGCCTCCTGGGCGCTGACCAGCCCCCATCCCAGTCCAGCTGGGTTGCCAACCATCTCGGCGACCACGCTGACCACCAGGCATAGGCTGAAGCTGAGCTTGGCGCCCACGAGGATCTGGCGGAACGCAGCGGGCGTGATCACGCAGCGCAGCGCATGCCAGCGGCGCAGGTGAAGCGTGCTGACCACCTCGAGGATGCGCGGATGCAGCCGTTCGATGCCGGACCGGCTGGCCAGGATCAGCGGCCACACGCTGGCGAACACCGTGACGGTGATCTCGGTCTGCCAGGAGAAGCCGAACACGAGGATGGCGAGCGGAATCAGCGCCACGGCCGGCAGGGGCCGCAATAGCTCGATAAAGAGCGACAGGGCGACGCGCAGCCGCTCGGCGCTGCCGAGCGCCATGCCGAGCGGGATGCCGATCAGCAGGCAGATCACCCAGCTGGCGATGGCCGCGGCAAAGGTATGCAGCGCATCGGCCGGCAGCCGGCCACTGACCAGCGTCTCTAGCAGGGTCTGGCCGATCTCCACGGGCGAGGGCAGGATGCTGGGCCCCTCCTGGGCCGTGGCCGCGAGTTGCCAGGCCACGAGGAGGGCCGCCGGGAGCAGCCATTGGCGCGTTTGCGGGAGGCGGGGCGTCATCGGGCCGCTCCGTGCAGGCGCTCCAGCAGCTCATGACGCGCGTGGAGGTACTCGGGCATCTCCTTGGTCGAAATCTGGTCGCGCGTGGCGGGCAGGGCAGGGCGCAGCTCCGAGGCAATCCGCCCCGGCGAGCCGGCGAGCAGGATGACGCGATCCCCCAGATACACCGCCTCGTCCACATCGTGTGTGATGAAGACGATGGTGGCGCCAGTGCTGGCCTGAATGTGCCGGAGCTGGTCCTGCAGCTTGGCCTTGGTCATGGCGTCCAGCGCCCCGAACGGCTCGTCCATCAGCAGCACCTTGGGCTGCAGCGCCAGTGCGCGGGCGATTTGCAGTCGCTGCTGCATGCCGCCGGACAGCTTGGCAGGATACTCCCGGGCCGCCTGCTGCAGGCCGACCATGGCCAGCGCGGCGTCGATACGGTCGTCCAGTGCCGCGCCGGAGACCTGCTCCTCGATGCCTAGCGCCACGTTGCCACGCACCGTCCGCCACGGCAGCAGCGCGTTGCCGTAGTCCTGGAACACCGTCACCACACCCGCCGGCGGGCCGCTGAAGGCGGCACCTTCATAGAAGACGGCGCCGCCGGTCGGCGCGCAGAACCCGCCGAGCGCGCGCAGCAGGGTGGTCTTGCCCGTGCCGGAGCCGCCCACCATGCAGAGGAACTCGCCCCGGCCGATATTCAGGTCGATGCCCTGGAGAATCGTCTTCTCCCCACTTGCCGACGTCAGTCTGACTTCCGCCTGCTCACAGCAAAATACCGATGCGTTCATAGGTCGTGAACTAGTTGAGGCTGGCGCCGATGGCGCTTGCTTTCTCGTTGATGGCGCCGACGGCGACGGCGGTCTGGATCCAGGTGTCGATCTCGGCATCGCCGAGGCGGGTGGTGTAGGCCGGCAGATGGACCGAGGCTGCCACCGCATCGGGCAGGCGGGTCCACTTGGCCAGCACCGCGCGTGACGCCTGGTCGTTCTTCTGGATGTACTGGATGGCGTCGTTGAGCGCGGCGCGCCAGGCCGCCACGGCGCCCCGGTTGTCACGGGCCCACTGGCCGCTCGCCATCCAGCAGGTCAGGATCACCGGGTCGGCCACGCCGAGCATGGGGTTGCCGAGGGTACGCACGCCCACCTTCATCGACGCCGAGGCGTAGGGTTCGACGATCTCCGCCGCCGCCACGCGCCCCGCCGCCAGCTGGTCGCCCATATTGGCGAAAGCCATCTCCTGGAAGCGGACGGCCTTGGGGTCCACGCCGCGCTGCCGCAGCGCATTGAGCGTGGCGATGTGGATCACCCCGTTGAGCGAGGGCGTGGCCACGACCTGCCCCTTGAGGTCGGCCAGGTCCCGGATCGGGCTGTCGGCGCGGGTCACCAGCCGCATCTGCTGGTTGGCCGTCAGCTCCTGCGTATTGCCCGCGATGCCCACGACATCGAGCTTCCGCAGCCGCGCCTTGATGATGTCGATGGGCGTGCACCCGGAGACCTCGAACTGCCGGCCCAGCGCGCCGACCACGGTGGAGACGTTCTGGACGGTGGTGATGTCCACGTCCAGCCCGTGCGCCTCGAACATGCCCTTGTCCTTGGCAATCCACAGCGGCAGCCATGCCGCCGAGACCACGGACGCCACGCGCACCTTGGTTCTGGCCGGGGTTTGCGCCATCGCGGTGGGCGGTTGGGCGAATGCCAGCCAGGTCAGCAGGAAAACCAGCAGCCGGAAGCGTGTCGTCATCGAAGTCTCCTTGTATCCTTGTAGGGTTAGTCAAACATTAGTATCTTTGTATAAAGATACTTTACGCAAAGATAGCAAGCGCCCGAGACAATTTCTTATATGGATAAACACGATTTGATAGACACATTCGATGAAGAGTGGGCGCGCGTGCGGCCTGATCTCGTCACGGACCACGTGCTGGTGCTGGGCCGCATCCTGCGGATTCGCGATCTGGCGATGAGGGCGTCCGAGCGGTGGCTGGCGCCTCACGGCATCACCTGGGACATGTTCGACATGATTGCCACGCTGCGGCGCACCGGGCCGCCCTATGCGCTGAACCCCAGCGCGCTGTCCCGGGCGCTGCTGCTGTCATCCGGCGCCATGACCCTGCGGATCGACCGGGTGGAAAAGCGCGGGCTGGTGAGGCGGGAGCCCGATCCCAGCGACCGGCGCGGCACGCTGGTGGTGCTGACCGAGCAGGGGCTGGAACTGGCAGACGCCGTGCTCACCGCGCATTTCAAGGAAGCCAACCAGTTGCTGGATTGCCTGTCCCCTACGGAGCGCTCTTCGGTGGCCAGGAGCCTGCGCAAGATCCTGCTGCAACTGGAAGACCCTGCCGGCAACGCGCCCGGCAACTAGGGCTAGCCAGTGCGGCAGGAAAACATCACATCGAAAACGTTATCGATTCTATTCCCCCGTATTTTCCCTGATAACGCATAGATCGATATTGACTCCCCAGGGTGCTGGGCCTACTGTACCGAAAACGTTTTCGAAACAGCGGGACCGGGCTAGCGGGATATGTTTAGGCTTGCGGGTTCGATCCAGCACCCTGGGGATGACCATGAAACGCTTGAAGCTCTTCTTTTCGATCCTGACCGTGTGCTGCGCGGGCAGTGCCGGTGCACAGACGGCCGATTGGCCGCACAAGCCGGTCAGGCTGGTGGTGCCTTACGCGGCAGGCGGGCCGGTCGACAATCTGGCGCGTGCATTGTCAGTGCAGCTGGCCACCATCTGGGGCCAGCCGGTGGTGGTAGACAACCGGCCGGGCGGCAACGAGGTCATCGGCGCCACGGCGGTGGCCAAGTCGCCGGGCGATGGCTACACGCTGCTGCTGGCCACCGATGCCGCCGCTACCCTGAACCTGTATGTGTTCAAGAAGCTCCCGTACGACCCGATCAAGGAACTGTCGCCGATTACGCGGGTGGCCATGGCCAATATGGCGATCGCCGTGTCGCCGTCGCTGCCGGTAACCGACCTGCGCAGCTTCGTGACCTATGTGAAGGCCCATCCCGGCCAGGTGAGCTACGGCTCGGCGGGCATCGGCAATACCACTCACCTCGCGCTGGCGTGGTTCGCCAAGGAGAACGGGCTGGAAATGGTCCACGTGCCATACAAGGGGCTCGCGCCGGCCTTGCAGGACGTGATGGGCGGCACCATCCAGGTGACGATTGGCGCGGGCTCCGTGGTCGGCCCGTTCGCGCTGGGCGGCAAGGTCAAGGCGTTGGGCATCAACGGGGCCAAGCGGGCTTCGATCCTGCCGAGTGTGCCGACGTTTGCCGAGGCCGGGTATCCGAAGCTCGACGCCAGCTTCCCGTTCAGCCTGCTGGCCCCGGGTGGCACACCGGAGGCGTTGCGCCAGAAGATCTATACCGACGTGAAGAAGGTGGTCATGAACCCGCAATTCCGCAGTGACAATCTCGAGAAGTACGCGCTGGACCCCGTGCTGGACTCGCCCCAGGAATACGCCAAGGCGCTGGTCAAGGATCGGGCGCTGGCCGTGGAGAAGGTCAAGGCCTCGGGCGCCCAGCTGGACTAAGCTACGCGCCCTGCCTGCCAGGACGGCGGCGGATGCTTCCCTGTAAGGGGCGTCCGCCGCCGGATGCATTTCTGCTTCAATCACACCACTGCCCCATGGAAGACGACGTCTATTTCTATCGCCCGGATGCCGGCCACGGCCTGCCCCATGACCCGTTCAAGGCGATTGTCGCGCCGCGCATCATCGGCTGGATTTCGAGCCTCACCGCCGCCGGCACCCCCAACCTCGCGCCGTACAGCTTCTGCGCGGCAATGTGTTCCGATCCGTACATCATTGCGTTCTCCAGCGAGGGCTACAAGGACAGCGTGCGCAATATCGAGGCGACGCGCGAGTTCGCGTGGAACTTCGTCAGCCGCGAACTGGCCGAGAAGATGAACGCCACGTCCGAGCCGGTGGACCCCCACGTCGACGAATTCCGCCTCTGTGGCGTGGCGCCGGCGCCCGGGCGTGCCATCCGCGCGCCGCACGTGGCGGCGTCTCCGGCCGTGCTGGAATGCAAGCTGCTGGATGTGCGCGAGATCAAGGACCTGAACGGCGACGGCACCGACCACTGGCTGGTGCTGGGCCAGGTGGCCGGCGTGCATATCCGCCGCGCGTATCTGCGCGATGGCCTGTTCGACACCTTCCTGGCCGACCCGGTGCTGCGCGCCGGCTACCGGGCGGACTACATGCACAGCGGCAAGCGGCTGGAATTGTATCGGCCTTATTGAACGATCGTGGCCGATGCCGGCCCCGGCAGAGAAAAGCCCCCGCAACTCCTGGAGTGGCGGGGGCTTTGACTTTGGATGCGCGGACAGGGCTAGCGGCGCCGCCTGAGTTGCTCAAGATGCCGGGCGTGGCGATGGCGCACCGTCCAGATCAGCGCGCGCAGCACGGTGGCGCCGGAAGCCTTGACGGCCTCGGTGCAGCGCTCCAGGTCGGCTTCGGCCGGAAAGACGCGCAGCTCCGCCGCGCTGCCCAGCGCCACGGCCATCTCCGAGATCGACCGGGCGGCAATGGCGTTGCGCAGCAGGTTTTCCAGCCGCTGCTGTACCGCATGATCGCGGTCGTCCGCGCCCCGGGCGCCGTGCCGGACGTCCTTCACGCAGGCGCGGATGCGATGCAGCAGTTCGCTGGTGGAGAGCGAATCGCCGGCATGCACGGCTGGGGCCCGGGTCACGCGCCTGTCCCTGTGGTCAGGCTTCGTCAGCGGGACGCAGATGCGCGCTGGCCTCGTGCTCGATGCGCAGGTAGAGCGTTTCCGCCATCGGCTGGCGCATTTCCTCGAGGATGTGGCCGACCAGTCCGACCGAGCGCGCGGCCACGGCGAGGCCCCGGCAGATCTTCCAAGAAATGCCCATCTCCGAGGCCACCGCGGCCATCGCGCCGGTGACGTTGACCGGGAGGGGCCGCTTGGCCTGCTGCGTCGCCTGCTCGCCCAGCGCCACCATCAGCCTGATGTACGGGCCATCGAAGCCGGTTTCCTGGGCGACCTTGAACAGCGCCGGGGCGCGCGGGTCAATGGGCTTGTGGAAGGGGTGGCCGATGCCCGGGAGGATCTCCTTGCGGCTGCGGTACCCCGCCACGATGTCGGCGGCCAGCGCGTTCATGTCGACGTCATCGCCCACTTCCTGGCCTGGGAGCGACTCCTGCAGCAGGCGCGCGGCGTTGTCCAGCGAGCCGACGAACACCGAGCCCAGCCCCAGCAGGCCGGCGGCCACGGCGGCCTGCACCGCCTCCGGCGCGCCGCAGTAGGTCATGCGGGTGGCCAGCGAGGACGGCGTGATGCCGTGCTCCACCAGGATCACCATCATCGCGTTGAACATGCGCAGCTCGTTGTCGTCCGCCGGCAGCCGGCCGAAGATCTGCAGGAAGGCCATCTGGCCGAAGTCCAGCTTGCCGACGATCTCGTCGCACAGGTCGAGGCCATGGATTACCACGCGTTTCGGCGTGGCCCAGGCGATGTCCGATTTGATTTCCTTGAGTTTCATGGCGTCTTCCTTGTGTGGTCTTGGGGGTTCGGTGCGGTTTGAAGATGTTGCCGGGCGAGATCGCGCAGGACGTGCTTGAGAATCTTGACGCCGTTGGGGCCGTCCACCTGCGGGAAGGCGTCCAGCGCCACGATGCGCCGGGGCAGCTTGAACCCCGCGATGCCGCGCTTGCAGAACTCCAGCAGTGCCGCTTCGCTCACGTCTTCCGCGCGGGTGCGGATGAACGCCACGGCGACGTCGCCTTCCCCCTCCTGGTGAACGCCCACCACCTGCGCCGCCGCCACTGCCGGGTGCGTGACGAGGAATTCCTCGATCTCGGCCGGGTCCACGAGGTAGCCGCGCAGGCGCAGCGTGTCCTTGAGGCGCGACAGGTACTGGAACGCGCGGCCCTGCGCCCGGGCGAGGTCACCTGTGCGCAGCCAGCCATCGGAGGTAAAGGCGTCCGCCGTGGCGGTCGGGTTGTTGAGGTAGCCGGCCGTTACGTTGTAGCCGCGCAGCTGCAATTCGCCCTGTTCGCCTTCGGGGACGACTTCGCCGGTCGCGGGATCGACGATGCGGAACGAAATCACGGGCGCAACCGGGTGGCCCCCGGCCAGCCGGCGTTCGTCGCCAGTCGCGTTGGTATCGCGCAGCGCGGCCAGCGCGAAACATTCGGACATCCCGTAGATGGCGGTGAGCGGCACCTGCCAGTCGGCCCACGCCTTGTCGGTGATGCGGCTGCCCAGTCCCGCGAACTCGGCGAAGCCGCCCCGGCGCCAGTTTCGGAAGCTGTGGCCGGGCACGCCGAGGACCATGTCGAGCATGGCGTCGGAGCCGTAGAAGTGGGTCACTGCATGGCGTTCCATGGCCTCGGCCGCGGCCTGTGCCTTGAACACGGGCAGGAACACGCAGGCCGCGCCTGCTGCCAGCGAGGAGATCGCCAGGACGAAGCCCATCACGCCGTAGAGGGGCAGGGCGCAGAGGGTGGCGTCGCCGGGCCGCATGTCCGTGGCCGCCGCCACGTTCAGCACGTGCGTGACGATGCCGGCCTGCGTGTGCACGGCCAGCTTGGGTTTGCCGGTGGTGCCCGAGGTGCTGAAGGTGCACCACGGGTCCAGCCCCTCGCCGAGGCTTGCCGCGCGCGCGGGATAGGCGTCCCACATGAACTCGCCGGTCACCGGCACGTTGACCACATGCTCCAGCGCGCCGACGGCGTGCTGGATGGCCGAGGCGGCTTCCATATAGTCGAAATCCAGGAAGCGGGTGGGCACCACCAACATCCGTGCCTGTGCCGTATTCACCACATGGAGCGCTTCGGCCGTTTTCAGCCGGGTGCTGACGGGCACCACCAGCACGCCCAGCTGTGCCGCGCCAAACAACAACTGCAGCCAGACGGCGCCATCGGGAATCCAGACGGCAAGCGTGTCGCCCCGGCGCAGGCCCCGCTCCCACAGGAAGCTGGCAGCGCGCTGGGACGCCTGCTGGAGTTCGCCCCGGGTAACGGGTTGGCCTGCCTGATAGAAGGCGGGCAGGTGCGGATCATGGGCGGTCAGGATTTGCTGATACATGAATCCGTCCCTCACTGCGCCAGCGCGGCGCGAGCAATCTGCAGGCGCTGCATCTCGGAGGTGCCTTCGCCAATGCGGAATGCCCGCGCGTCGCGGTAGAAGCGCTCGACCGGCAGCTCGCACATATAGCCCATGCCGCCGAAGATCTGGAGCACACGGTCGGACACCCGGCAGCCCATTTCGCTGGCGAACAGCTTGGCGCGGGAAGCGGCAATGCGCGCCGCCGGGTCGCCGGCTTCGATCAGTTCCGCCGCGCGGCCAATCAGCAGGCGCGCCGCTTCGATATCGACATCGTTGTCGGCGAGCATGAACTGGATGCCCTGGTGCTGGCCGATGGCGTTGCCGAACGCCTTGCGCTCGTTGGCGTATTCGCAAGCCATGGCCTGGCCCCGCGCGGCCAGGCCGAGCGAGCGGCTGGCGGAGAGCAGGCGGTCCTGGTTGATCGACTGCATCATGCCGAGGAAGCCGGCGTTGGGCGCGCCGAGCACGTCCTCGTCCGGGACGAAGCAGTCCTCGAGCGTGAAGCCGTTGAGGTGGTAGCCGCGCCAGCCCATCTTCTTGTAGCGCGTCATGCCGACCACGCCGGGGTTGCCCTGCCGGACGATAAAGGTGCCGAAGCGGTCCTTCAGCGAGGCGGCCGGGTTGGTCACCGCCAGGACGATGATGTAGTCCGCGGTTTCGGCATGGGAAATGAAGTGCTTGCTGCCGGTGAGCGTCCAGCCGCCCGGCACCTTGACCGCGCGGGTCTTCAGGCCGCCCAGGTCGGAGCCTGCGTTCGGCTCGGTCAGGGCGTAGGTGATGGTTTTCTTGCCGGACAGGACATCGGGCAGGAAGCCGGCGCGCTGCGCGGCGTTGGCCTGCGTGAGCTGCAGCGGCAGGTGGCCGAAGACTTCGCTCAGCGGCACCGATGTATAGGTCAGCTCCTCCAGCACCACGACCTTGGCGGCGGCGGAGAGGCCGGGGCCGCCGATGGATTCGGGCAGGTTGAAGCCGTATAGGCCCAGCCCCGCCACCTCGGCGCGCAACTGCGCCAGCAGGTCCAGTTCGACGTCGTCGTCGGTCTCGATCTGCTGTTCGAGCGGTACCAGACGCTGGCGGACAAAGCGCCTGGCGGTCTCGCGGATCATGGAAAGCTCGGTGTCTTGGGAAGTGTCGTGCATGGTGTGCTCCTCGCCGGGGTTTTATCGGGCCATCGAAAACGTTTTCGAAAGAGTAGTGTTTGAACCAGGGGAAGTCAAGCAGGTGGGGCAAGGTCCTGCGGAAAACGGTTTCGGTCCGGATAGGCGCAGCCCGGCGCGGTGAGGGATAATGTTGTCCAAAGCACCTCAGGAATCCCAAGTGGACATCAAGGAATTTGCCGCCCATCTGAAGCTGTCGGTCAGCACGGTCTCCAAGGCGATGAACGGCCGGGCGGACGTCAGCCGTGACACGCGCGAACGCGTGCTGAAGGCCGCGGCGGAACTCGGATTCAGCCCGGACCCGGCTGGCCGGCGCCTGCGCCGCCAGTCGTCGGACACGATTGGCTTTGTGATCTCGGCGCCGCAGACGCAGTTCGCGCATCCGTTCTTCCTGAACATGCTGTCGGGGATCGACGAAGCGCTGGATGGCACCAACTACCAGGTGATCATCGCGTCCGGCCGCACCGTGGAAACGGAAATCGACGTTTTCAAGCGGCTGGTGGAGAAGCAGCGCGTGGATGCGCTGCTGTTCGGCCGTACGCGCCGGCACGATGAACGGATCGAATATCTGCTGGAACGGGACATCCCGTTCGTGGCCTTTGGCCGCAGCGAGAGCTCGCAGGACTTTCCGTTTGTCGATATCGACGCAACCGTGGTGGGCCGGGATGGCTGCGGGCGCTTTATCGCGTTGGGTCACCGCCGGATTGCGCTGGTGCACCCGCCCGAGTACCTGATGTTCAGCTACTGCCAGCGGCTTGGCTATGAAGAGGCGCTGCGCGCGGCCGGCATTCCGCTCGACCCGGCACTGTGCGTGGAGGAAGCCATGACAGAGGAGGGCGGGCTGCGCGCTGCACGTGCGCTGCTGGCGCTGCCCAATCCGCCCACGGCTTTTGTCTGCGGGCAGGACATGGTGGCAGTGGGCGTGATGCGGGCGATTGCCGAGGCCGGCAAGGTCGTGGGCCAGGACGTTGGCGTGATCGGCGGCGACGACCATCCCGTGGCGCGGCTCGTGACGCCGCCCCTCACGACCTTCACCGCCGAAACCAATCGCGTCGGCAAGCGCCTGGTGGAAATGCTGCTCGCCCGGCTAGACGGCGCGGACCCCAGGACCTTGCAGGAAGTCTGGCGGCCCGAGCTGATCCTCCGTTCGTCTGACGGCCCGCCCAGACCCCGCTAATCCCCTTCGATGATCGACCCGGCGCAAGCTTTGCCTTGTGCCGTGCCGCTCTGCATGCTATCTTTTACGAAAACGTTTTCGAACAAACCGGAACCGTATGGAGGGACAGGATGACGAGGTTGGAAAGTGCGGAAAGCGCCAGTTTTTCGACGCGTTTAAGGCTGCGCAACGGCGACACGGACCAGTTCCGGCACGTCAATAACGCGGCGATCGCCACCTGTTTCGAGGAAGCGCGGATGGCGATCTTCCAGCAGGCCGATCTGGCGCCCTGCATGGCAGGCAAGACCGTCGTGGTGGCGCACCTGGCCATCGATTTCCTCAGCGAGGTGTTCTACCCGGGTGAAATCGAAGTCAGAACCACGCCCGTGGCGGCCCGGAATACCTCGTTCGAACTGATGCAGGGGCTTTATATGGGCGACACCCTCTGCGCACGGGCCAAGGCGATCTGCGTGCTGATGGATGCCGCGCAAGCCCGGCCCACGCCGCTCCCTGATGCCTTCCGCGACCGCTTAACCCTCAGACCTTGCGCGTGACCATGAAAACCTTCACTACCTTGATTCTCGACGTCCGGGATGACATCGCCGTCATCACGCTGAATGACGTGCAGCGGCGCAATGCGCTGTCCCGGCGGATGGTCGGCGACATGTTCGACGCCATCGAGTCCAGCCAGGCGCAGGGCGCCCGGGCGCTGGTGATTGCCGCCAATGGGCCGACGTTCTGCGCCGGCGCCAATATCGATGACCTGCGCGATGGCTGGATGGAGCAGGCCGACCCCCGGACCGACCCCGCCTTGCTGTTCCGCCGGCTGGCGGAAGAGAAGCGGATCGTCGTGGCGGCGGTGCAGGGGCCGGCCGTGGGCGGCGGCTTCGAGCTGACGCTGGCCTGCGATCTGGTCATCGCGGAAGAGGGGGCGTGGTTCGCGCTGCCCGAGGTGACCCGGGGCGTCATCCCCAATACCGGGCTGGCGCTGCTCCAGCACATCGTCGGTACCCGGCAGGCACTCGAACTTGTACTCACCGGGAAGCGATTGCCGGCGCCCGAGGCGCTGCAACGTGGGCTGGTAAATGAAGTGGCGGAGAAGGGCGCGTCGCTGGGCCGGGCCTTCGAGCTGGCGAAATCCATCGTCGCCAACGCCCCGCCGGGCGCGCTGGCGGCGGCAAAGGGCCACCTCCACGCCCATGCCGGCTATGACTGGGGCCGGGTGGTCCGCTCTGTGTCCGACGTGCCGCGTGCCGAATGGCAGGAAGGGCTGGATGCCTTCACCGAGAAACGCGCGACGGATTTCGACCGCCTCTGGCAGGCCAGCCAAAGGGGGCAACAGGCATGATCGAGTACATCAACCATGCCAGCGCGCCGTTGCCGCGCGGCCATTATTCCCAGGCGGTCAAGGCGAATGGCTTGATATTCGTGTCGGGCCAGCTCCCGATTATGTTGGGCGATGACCTGAAAATCCCGGCCGGCCTCGACGCCCAGGTCAGGCAGGTGTTCGACAACCTGAAAGCCATCCTGCTGGCCTCGGGCAGTTCGATGCAGAACCTGGTCAACGTGCAGATATTCATCGCCGATATCGCCAACTGGCCCCGGGTGAATGAACTCTATGCCCAGATCCTCGGTGACGGCCCGGCGCCGGCGCGCACGGTGGTCCCGTGCCCGACCATCCACTATGGCGCGGAACTGGAAGTCAATGCGATAGCCGTGGCCTAGACGGCGCCGCAGCGCCCCATCAGCAAATGGTGCTCCGCTTAGGAGCTTTTCTGGCCATCCTGTTTTCCGGGATGGCTTTTTTTTGCATTTTTCCCGCTGGTGGGCGGCATGCGTCACAGCGCAACACTTTTCATGCCGATTATCGATAGTTGTTAATTCGATGAAAGAAAAATTGACTTCCGTAAGACCGCGAAGTGGAGAAGGATCAGGCACGAAACCAGATTTCAGGGAGCCTGCCATGAGACGCATTGCGGTATCGAGCCTGCTTGCCGTTTCGCTCTGGGGCTGTAGCCACGCGCCATCGACGCCTCCGGCGGCTCCTGCGCCCCCCAGCGCTTCCAAATCGAACGCGGCGCCGCCCCCGGCCCCGGCTGCGTCTTCGTCCGCGCCCCCAGCGGCCAATGCCGTGGACCCGGCTGTGGTGCAGGCGCTGCAGAACATGGGCAAGTACCTCCAGACGCTGCGCACGTTCGAGGCGCAGGTCGACCTTTCCGGCGAACGCGTGCTCCAGGATGGCCAGAAGCTGCTCCACATGGCTACGGCCAAGGTGGACGTGCAACGCCCGAACATGCTGCGCGCCGAAATGCGCAGCGCACGGTCTGCGCGCGACCTGATCTACGACGGCAAGACGGTGGTGCTCTACCTGCCCGAGCAGAAGTACTACTCGAAGGCGCCGTTCACCGACAACCTGGATGAGCTGGGGAACCGGCTGCAGGAGCGGTACGGCATCGAACTGCCGGTGGCGGACCTGTTCCTCTGGGGCACGCCCCAGGCACCGCTCGGGAATATGACCTCCGCGATGAATGCCGGCCAGGACGTCGTGGATGGCGAGGTCTGCGACCACTATGCCTTCCGCCAGGACAATGTCGACTGGCAGATCTGGATCGCCACCGGCGCGCGGCCCCTGCCGCGCAAGCTGGTCATCACCAATCGTGCCGATGAGGCACGCCCGCAATCGGTCTCGCTGATCCGGTGGCGCGTCAATCCGGGCTTCAATGCATCCCGCTTCACGTTCACGCCGCCCAAGAATGCCACCGAGGCGAAGTTCGTTCCGCTGAAGTCTCAGTAAAGGAGCTGCATCATGCACCACGCTATTGGGAAGGGCTTCTTGCTGTCGATGGCCGTGATCTTCCTCGCCGCAGCCACGGCGTGGGCCCCTGTGGCGGACGCGCGTCCCGCTGGCGGAGGCGGGCACGCGGGCGGCAATCGTGCCGCGGCGGCGCCGGCGCGGGGCGGCGGCGGTGGCGCGCAGCACGTCAACAACCAGCATGTGGATGCGCGCGCCAACAACGTGCGCAGCAACAGTGTCAACAGCGTCAATACCAACCGCAACGTGAACGTCAATTCGAACCGCAACGTGAACGTGAACGTGGAGGGCGGCGGCGGGTGCTGCCACAACGGCTGGGACAATGACTATCACCCCGTGGCGACGGCTGCGGCGGTGACCGCCACCGTTGCGGTGACCTCCGCTGTGATCGGCTCCATGGTCCGCACTGTGCCGCCCGGGTGTGCGCCGGTCAATTACGGCGGCATGGTGTACCAGCAGTGCGGCACCACCTGGTATCAACCGCAGGGCTCGCAATACGTGGTGGTGAATCCACCTTACTGACGGGCATGGTACGAGGGCCAGCGAGGGGTGGCCTTCCTGTTTCCCAAGTCGGGAGGGCAGTGCGCCTAGCGCCAGGCGTAGGCGATGCCGGCGCCGTAGGTCACCTGGTTGCGCGTGCCGCGCTGCGTGACGATGGGGCTGTCGGCGGCGCTGCCGGTGATGCGCTGGTAATAGACCATGGCGCCCGCATGCCAGTGCTTGTCGATCCGATAGATCGCCCCGAGCCAGCCCGTGCCCTGTTGCAGGCCGCTGCCGGGCGTGTAGACGGGCAGGCCGCTGGCGGCGCTGTCTTCGGCAGTGACGCCGAAGTAGGTCCGGTTGAAGCTGCCGCTTACCCACGTCAGGCCCATGCCGAGCCCGAGCATCATTCGGGTGTGCACGGGCACCCAGAAGGTACCCGTGGCCGACACACGGGCCCCGCCATACACGATGCCCGCGTTGGTCAGCACATTGATCCCGCCGCGCAGGCGGTACGGAATGCCGCCGCTATGGATGTACTCGTAGCTGATAAAGCCGCCGGCTTCCACGGTGGTGTCGATCTCGTGGATCCTGGCGACGACGGCGTCGTCGACATTGTTCCGCCCCAGGCGGAGCGAGACGGCCGGGCCGTACTGGAAGCCGGTCAGGCTGCCGAAGTTGAACTGGGCGTAGGGGCCATACCATTCCAGCAGCCGGCCGCTTTCCGAGGTGTAGCGCAGGCCCGGCAGCACGCCGATCATGCGTTCGTTGCCGCCCGCGTACTGGGTGGTGGAGCCCACGCCAACGCCAAACATGTTCGGGATCGTGCTGGGCAGGTCGAAGGGAGAGGCCATCGCCGTGGAGGCGGCGCCGGCCAGCAGCGCGCCAAGGAACCGGCTCGGCGCAGGCTTCCGGCGGTAGGGCGGTCGCGCGCTCATCGTAAGAGTCTCCTTGCGGCGAACCCGCGCAGGCACGCGGGACTGGCCATCTGCGGATTGTGCAAGCGCCCGGCCGGCAAGAGAAGTCAGTCTTTTCGGGCGGCCCGTTAAATGAAATCGACGCCTTCCCGCCGCTGGTTTGTGTCGATGTGTGTGTCGATTGGCCTGGCAGGTGCGGCCCCGCCCGGGCAGGCGGACGAGCCGGTGGAAGCCGTGGAGGGCGCGGCGAGCGCGGAGGAAAAGCAGGGCTGGATCGACAGGATACTCACCAAGCTCGGCGCATCGGACGCCGTGGACGTGAGCCAGGGCATCGACTGGGGCGTGCTGCCGGGACCGTTCTATAACCCGGAAATGGGCTTCGGCATCGGCGCGGCGGCAATCGGCCTCTACAAGCCGGCCAACGCCGCGCAGGAGACGCAACTGTCCACACTGTCGATTCGCGGCTTCGGCACCGTCAAGGGCGCCTACGGCATCTCGATCGAGAACAACACGTTCTTTGCCGACGACAGCTACCGCTTTCTCATCGAGGCGGATCTCATCAACATGCCCACTGCCTACTGGGGCATCGGCTACGGCAGCGCCATCGACAGTGCCAACAAGGAGGCGTACACGCGCAAGGAGGTGGTGCTCCAGCCGAAGATCATGATGCGGGTACGCCCCAACGTCTACGTAGGGGCGGGGTGGAGCTTGCAGTACGACGATGCGGTGAAGCTGGAGCGCGGTGCCGACAGCAAGCTGGCAACCGATCCCCACGGCCCACGCGTGCTCAGCTCCGGGGTCAGCGCGCATTTCTCGTACGACACGCGCGACTTCATCCCCAATCCTTACCGGGGCGAATCGCTGCTGGCCAACGTCACCGTCTACCGCCGCGGACTTGGCAGCGATACCAATATGGAGAACGTGGAACTCACGTTCAACAAGTACTTCCGCATGCGCGAGCGCGATGTGCTGGCCTTCGACGCCTACGCCAACATGAACTGGGGCGATGTGCCGTGGGACATGATGGCGACCCTCGGCAACAACAAGCGGATGCGCGGCTACTTCTCGGGTCAGTTCCGGGACAAGGTCATGGCCGGGGTGCAGGCCGAGTACCGCTGGCACATCGCCGGACGGCAGGGCATGGTCTTCTGGCTCGGCACCGGGGCGGTCAGTCCCAATGTGGGGGCGCTGTTCCGGGGGCACTGGCTGCCGAACGGCGGTATCGGCTACCGCTTCGAGTTCAAGCCCCGGGTCAACGTTCGCTTCGATGCCGGGGTGGGGCGCAATACGAAAGGCGTGTATTTCCAGATCAACGAGGCGTTCTGACATCGGGCACGTTCATCGCTCACATCCCGTACACGACTGATCGGGCGGCGGGAGGCCCTGCTTCCTGCCTTTCTTATAGGGGTTACCCTAGTAAAAACGTGTCCGTGACGCAACAAAATTACTGATTCGCATTACGGTGTGTTGCAATCCCCACATACAATGCCGTTACAATCTACACGTTTACTTACAAAGCTAAGTATTCGAGGCATTGCAAAAAAAATAAATATGTTCGGGGTGGGGTTGCCATGCGTGTTTCCGTTTCTTTGGTGTTCGTGACAGTTTTGAGCCTGGCGGGATGCGCCGGGCAGACGGCGGAAGGGCAGTTGTCCCGCTCGCCAACGGTGCGCGTGTGCAACGGCAATGCCTGCGCCGAGCAGGACCGACGCCTGACCACATTCCAGGGCGCGCCCGTCGATATCGAGGCCGAGCGCCGCATGCAGGCCCTGACCGAAGTGGCGGAACGCAATCCCAACGCGGCCTATGACCTGGGCCTGCGCCTGCTGCGCGGCGACGGCGTGGAGCGCAACAGCTATCAAGCCCTCGAGTGGATGCGCAAGGCCGGCGACAACGGCCACGTGCAGGCCCAGCTGGCGCTTGGGCGAATCTATCTGATGGGCTTTGAGGAAATGGGCGCGGACCCGGCGGAAGCCGAGGCCTGGCTGACCCGTGCCGCCTCCAAGGGCAGCAAGGAAGCCCGCGACCTGATCCCGCAAGCTCAAGCCGCCAAGAAGGACGAACAGAGTCTGTACCAGGTACGCGAGGCGTATCGCAAGTCTTGGTACGCGTGGTACAGCAGCTACCCGTATTACTGGGTCTGGGGCCCTTCCGGCTGGTATCTGCGCTAAGCCCGCCCCCTCCTCCTCTTTCCATCACTTCCAACAACAGGCGATTTCATGCCCAAGAAGACTTCTTTGCGCTTGGCCGCACTGGCCGCGTCCCTGGTTCTGGCTGGCTGTGCCATGCCGGGCGCCGGCGGTAGCATCTCCACTGGCACGGCACCGACGGCCGCCACCGGCGCCGCGGGCGGCGCAAGCAGCGTGAATGCCAATCCGTCGCTGGAGCGCTGCGACGCGCCCCTGGGCACGCTCGCCGTGGATGATGGCCGTGGCAAGGAGTGGTACGCAAGCTTCGGCGCCACGACCAAGATCACGACTATCGAGCCGCTGATCCGCCTGGCCGTGCAGCAGTCGAACTGCTTCGTGATTACGTCTGTCGGCAACAATCGCACCGAGAGCAAGCTGTCGTCGATCACCGACAAGCAGCGCAATTCGGGCGAGTTCCGGGCTGGTTCGAAGCAGCAGAAGGGCCAGCGCGTGGCCGCCGACTTCTACATGGAGCCGGCCATCATCATCGACAACGACGCCACGGGCCAGCTGGCTGCCGGTGTGGGCAGCCTGTTTGGCGCCGCCGGCGCACTGGTTGGCGGTGCCATGCAAAGCAAGGCATCGGTCGTGACGCTGACGATGTTCGACATCCGCTCGGGCGTGCAGCTGTCCATCTCCGAAGGCAACGCCACGGCCACCAACTTTGGTGCCGCCATGGGCGCCTTTGGCGGCGGTGCGGCTGGCGGGCTTGGCGGCTTCTCCCGCACGCCGGAAGGCAAGGCCACGGTTGCAGCGTTCATGGACGCCTACAACAACATGGTGGTCTCGCTGCGCAACTACAAGGCGCAGGAAGTGAAGGGCGGACTGGGACGCGGCGGCCGCCTGAAGGTCGGCTCTTAATCGTCTTGGCAGTGCCCCCGGCCACCGCGCAACGCGGTGGCTGATCAGGCGGGAGACGGGCACACTAGTCCGTCAATCTCCCGCCGCCTGTGCCGCCTTCGCCGCCTTCGCCGCCTTTCGCGCAAGGCGACACGAATCCCTCCTCCCGTCCGTTCCCGTGCCAGTATCCGGATCGCCCGATCAAGCTCGTGGTGGGATTCCCGCCGGGCGGTACGCCGGACGCGATCGTGCAGCGCCCGTCCAAGGCTGTGTCGGAAGGGCTGCGCAATGCCGATCTGCAGCGCGTAGTGCGGCAGGATGGCGCCCGGGAGGCCGCGTTGGTGAACGGCACGGCGTCACATATGCTGGATTTCGACGATGCACACTTGCAGTCCCGCGTGCATCCGTCCGTGCCGCTGTGGCCGGCGATTCTCGCGCAGGCCGAAGGGGGCCGGCATCACGGCATCACGGCATCGATGCAGCAGGTCCGTCGCCTGGGGTACGCCATCAATCGGGGCGAATGGCGCCCGGGCGTGAACGGACTGGCCGCGCCCATTTTCGATGGAACGGGCGCGGTCATTGCGGCGGTTGGTATTTCCGGACCGGACACACGGCTGCGGCCCACGCGTTTGCGCGATTTGGCCGCAGCCGTGTGCGAGGCAGCCGAGCAGCTATCCACAGGGCTCGGCGAATTCGGCCCGCATGCCTCGCTGCTGCGCGTGACCAACCACTGGGGCGGGCTGCGCTAGGGCCTGGACATGCCTGCATCGTCAAGCGCCGTCGAAGAACGCATTGCGGGGCCGGTCAATGCGCGGGATTGCCGATGCAGCGGCCATCGTTGCCATCGGCTTCTGTGCCGGCGTGGGCGAGGCGGTGGTTGTGCCGGCTGCTACGCGTGCCTCGGCGGCCTGGAGTTTGGCCGGATACGTGCTGCCGACGCGGAACGGATCGTATCCGGCCTTTTCCACCTGCACCAGATCCTGCCGGACTTCAGCGCGGGTTTCCGGCTGGATGGCCGGCGTGCCTTGCTGCGCAGCCACCTTGGCCTCCGCCGCCTGGATATCGGCGGGATAGTTGTTGGTGTTGCCGAACGGGTTGTAACCGGCTTTCTCTACCCGGATGAGGTCCGCGCGCACTTCCGCGCGGGTAACCGGGCCCGGAGTGCTTTGTGCAAAGGCCAGCGCGGGCAGGGCGACAAGGGCCAGGCCGGTGAGTCGTACAAGTGTTTTCATGATGTGCTCCTTGCGAACTAACGGGTGGATCCGGATGGATCCACGACGCTTCTCAGCGTCTGATGCCAGCATGCGCGTGTACGGCCGGCGCGATTTTCGGGTTCGCATGGATTTCTTGCGCGATCACGATGCAGGAGACTGGTGGGCGGTTGCAGCGCAGCGCGATCCACTTTAGGCGCGCGGAGGCATCGGCAAGCGCACGATCAAGCGCTTTCAAGGGGGAATCATGACGGATTGCGATCAAGTGTTTGCGGGCACGATCCCGAGGTTCTACGACACGTTCATGGTTCCGTTGATCTTCGAGACCTATGCCGCCGATCTGGCCGCGCTGGTTGCGGCCGCCCCGCCCGGCGCGGTGCTGGAGACGGCAGCCGGCAGCGGCGTGGTCACGCGCGCGCTTGCGCCCAAGCTGGGCGCCGGCGCGCGCTATGTGGTGACCGACCTCAACCAGCCCATGCTCGACTATGCCGCCAGCCGGCAAGGGCCCGACAGCCGCATCGAATGGAAGCAGGCGGACGCGCTCAACCTTCCGTTCGAGGCGGCGTCATTCGACGCTGTCTGTTGCCAGTTCGGCGCGATGTTCTTTCCCGATCGGGTCGCCGGCTATGCCGAGGCGCGTCGCGTGCTGAGGCCGGGCGGGCGTTTCATCTTCAATGTCTGGGATCGCATCGAAGAGAATGTCTTTGCCAATGACGTTACCGACGCCGTTGCCACGGTGTTCCCGCACGACCCGCCGAGATTCCTCGCGCGTACGCCGCATGGCTATCACGATGTCGCGCTGATCCGGGAGGAGTTGGCCCGCGCCGGGTTCGCCGGCGTCCAGATCGAGACCCGCGAGAAGCTGAGCCGCGCGAACTCGGCGCGCGACGTCGCCACCGCCTATTGCCTGGGTACGCCGCTACGGAACGAGATAGAGGTGCGGGACGCCAGCCTGCTGCAACACGCTACGGACCGGGCGGCCGAGGCGATTGCCAGCCGCCATGGCGACGGTCCCGTGGCCGGGAAGATCCAGGCCCATGTAATCGTGGCGGCAGGCTAGCTGTCGCCCGGCAAGGATCAGGGCTACAACTGGTTCGGCGGGTCCTGAAGGCAAGGCATTCGCGACGCTCCGGACTGCACGGGCACCGTGAACTGGATGAGGGCGCCGCGCGGTGCGTGCTCGCTGGCCCATAGCCGGCCGCCGTGCGCGTCGATGATCGACTGGCAGATGGACAACCCCATGCCCAGGCCAGAGGGCTTGGTGGTATAGAAGGGCGCAAATATGCCGGCAGGGTTCAGGCTGCCGAAGCCCGGGCCGGAATCCCGCACGGTAACGAGGACGCAGCCTTCGGCCGTATAGCCCGTGGCGATCAGCAGATGCCGTTCGGCCTCGCTGACACCAAGCATGGCCTCGATCGCATTGACGATCAGGTTGAGCAGCACCTGCTGCAACGCCACGCGCTCGCCCTCGATGGCGGGCAGGTCGCGCGCAAGCTGCATCTCCACCCGGGCGTGGCTCTGCCTCGCTTCGCCGCCGGTGAGCGCGACCACCTCGCGGATGGCGGCGTTGATGTCCACCCGTTCCTTGCCGGGCGGCGCCTTCCTGATCATTTGCCGAATCCGGCCGAGCACATCCGCCGCGCGATTGGCATCCTTGACGATGCGCTCCAGCGCGAGCCGGACTTCGTCGAGGTCGGGGCGCGGCAGGTTGAGCCAGCGCGTCGCGGCCTGGGCGTTGGTCACGGTCGCGGCAATCGGTTGATTCACTTCATGCGCGATGGAGGCTGCGAGCTGCCCCATGGTGGCCACGCGGTTGGCGTGCGCCAGTTCCGTCTGCACCTCGCGATAGCGCCGTTCGCTCTCGCGCACCCTGTCTTCGGCCTGCTTCTGCTCGGTCAGGTCCAGCACGAAGGCGACGCCATCCCGCCCGCCGGGTTCGAACGTCGCCAGGCCGACGATGACCGGTACCCGGCTGCCGTCCTTGCAGAGGTACTCCGTCTCCAGCGGCGGCACGCGCCCCGTCAGGATCAGCGCTGCCGCGGCTCGATCGGTGTCCTGTTGCATGTCCGGCGGCGTCAGGTCCCGCCAGCGGAAGTGGCCCGAGACCAGATCCGTCCGCGCGTATCCCACCATGTGAAGAAACGCGTCGTTGGCTTCCAGGATCTCTCCATCGTCGCGCCAGACGGCGATGCCGATGATATTGGCCTCCACAAGCCGCCGGATCCTGGCCTCGCGCTCGGCAACGTCGCGATACAGGCGCGCGTTCTCCAGCGAGATCGCGGCCTGTGAGGCCACCAGCCGCAATACCGCAATGCGTGACGGACTGAATACCCGTGCCGCCAGATTGTTCTCGAGGTAGAGCGCGCCCGTGAGCTTGGCCTGGGTCATCAGCGGCACGCAGAGGATGGAGCGGGCGCGATGCTGGCGGATGTACGGGTCGGCGGCATAGGGCGGTTCGGCCGCAGCGTCGTCCAGAAAGAGGGGCTCCCGCGTGCGCATCACGTGGTTGAGCACGGACGCCGGCAGGATCGCCGCGCTGACCGGCACATCGTGCGGATGCAGGCGGGTCGCGTCGCTGGTGGCTTCCGCGGCAATTCGCTGTGCGCCGCCGTCTGACAGGATCAACAGGCCGCGTTCCGCCCCGGCCTGTTCGATGGCGGTGCGCAGGATCATGTCGATCAGCTTTTCCAGCACGATCTCGCCCGAGGCGGCCTGCGTCACCTTGATCACGGTGGCGAGGTCCAGCTGGTCGACCGGTGTGGCCATCGTGTTCGTCGCGCCGGGCGTGGCGGCCTCCGCGCGCAGGTACGGATGCTGTGCCTCGAGCTGGCGGGCCTTCCCATCCGCCCCCCAACGCAGGTAGCCGTAGTGGGCGTCCCGCAGATACGCCCGCGCGATCTTCTCAAAGCCGCGCGCCGCGTAGAAACGGGCCGCGAGTTCGTTCGCCAGGGCTTCGATGTTGAGGAAGCCGTCGTCGCGCGCCACGCGGATGGCCTCCTCGTAGCGGTGTTCCGCATCGATGTCGCGGCCTTCGACGCGGGCGATCTCGGCGGCCACGAGCGCGGCGTGGCAGGCGAAGTTCTGGGGGCAGAGATCCGCCCAGACCCGCAGTTCACGATGATGGTCGGCCAGGATGTGCAGATGCGGCGGTCGGTCGCCGGCCGGGAGCGTGCCGCAGAGGTCAGCCCGGGCCAGCGCGCCGTAGAGGTAGTACTCGGCTTCCTCGAGGAACGCGTGCGAGCTCCAGAGCCGCGCCTTGGCATGGGCAGCGGCCTCCATCGCCGCTGCGCAGTCGCCGGCAAGATAGCGCGCCTGGAGTTTCCGGATCCAGTACCAGCAGGCGAAGACCGGAGACGCTGTCGATAAGCGCTGTTCGATGCGGCTTTCGTTGAAGTGTTCGCCATCGAGGCAGCCGAAGGTCGGGGTGATGCCGCGCAGCATGTGGATCAGCGCCAGCTGGGTCTCGCTGAAGCCGATGGCAATGCCGAAGCGCACCTGTCGGGCATACGCCAGGCCGCGTTCGGCTTCGCTCTGTAGCGCGGGCAGGGGCTCACCGGCAAAAAGCAGGTCCGACAGCAGGTTGTTGCGCGTGAATGCGCCGGACGGAATATCGCCGACGCGGTTCGCCGCGTCGAACGCACGCTGCAGTTGCTCGCCGCACGTGCGCACCGGTTGCGACCAGCGTGCAACAAACACGGAGAACGACAGGTAGGTGCGCGCTTCATAGCGCTTGAGGCCGCGTCGCTCGACGAGCTGGCAGCCGAGTTCCCCGAACCGGAATCCCGCCTGATAGTCTCCGAAAATCCGCCCGGTCACCCTGGCGAAGTTGGTATAGGCCACGCACGACGCATCGGTATTGCCGTGCTCGAGGCTGAGGCTGATCGCCTTGCAGATCGTCAGCCAGGCCAGGTTGCCATCCTCGCGGGCCGTATGCAGGGCGGGCGAGGAAAGCTTGGCCAGCGCCTGGATCGTGGCGAGGGCGACCGGGTCTTCCATTGGTGGAAGATCGATCAGGGTCTCGATTGGCCGGTCACCGAGCAGCGACCAGATGCGCGCGTATTCGTGACGTACCGCGATCTCGTCCGGCTGGGGCGACCATTCGATGCCCACCTGACGGAGCAGGGCGAGGCAATCCGCGACCGCGCGGTCGCCCTGGCCGAGAATCAGGTACAGATCCATCTGCCAGCAGGCGATCTCCAGACGTTCGACCACGTTCACGGCGCGCTCGGCCAACGTCATGAAGCGCGTTTCGGCGGCGGTCAGCTGGCCGATCAGGAATTCACACTGGGCCCGGTTCGATTCCAGCGCAAACATCAGGTCATAGTGGTGTTGCCAACCGCCGTCCTGCAGCAGGCTGGCGCCGGCGCCGAGATACGCCACCGCGGAGGCATAGGCGGTGGACGCCTTGGCGCGCTGGCCTGCGAGCAGGTTGAATTCGGCCAGCTGCTCGCGTTCGGCGCACGCCGTGATCAGTGCGGCGCCGCGATTGAGGTGGCCGACGATTTCGAAGATTGCCTCGTCGCGTTGCGCCGGCGGCGTGCGGGCGGCCAACAGCCGGCCGATCCGCAAATGCGCCTCGCTGCGCAGGGCCTCAGGAATCAGCGTGTAGGCGGCTTCATGCACGCGGTCGTGCACGAACGCATAGGTGGTTTCCTGCCGGATCACCAGTTCCTGGCGAATCGCCTCCCACAGTACTGTGTGGATCTGCACCTCGGGCATGCCGAGCACCGCCGCCAGCGTCGTGATCTCGGCAGCGTTGCCGAGGCACGATAGCTGCTGCAGCGCCTGCTGCGTCGGCGCCGGCAGCTTGGCCAGCTTGCCGACCAACAGGGCCACGACGTTGTCGGTGTAGCCCTTGGCGTGGATGCGCGCCGGGTCCCAGCGCCATTGCCGCGTGGCGTGGTCCGGGGTGAGCAGGTCTTCGTCGACCAGCGCGTGCAGGAACCGGATCACGAAGAACGGATTGCCGGCGGTCTTTTCATGCACCAGTTGTGCCAGGGGCTCGATCCGTGCCGGCTCCCCATGCAGCGCCTCCGCGAGCAGCTGACTGATATGCGCGCTGGCAAGCGGCGCCAGCTGGATGTCATCGACGCGCGCGCCCGCGTTGCGGATGGCCTGCAGCTTGCCCGTCAGCGGATGGGCGGCACCGACCTCGTTGTCGCGGTACGCACCCACCAGCAGCAGGTAGCGCAGGTCCGCGTGCGTCAGCAGGTCTTCGATCAGGTCCAGTGTGGCGGCGTCCAGCCATTGCAGATCGTCCAGAAACAACGCGAGCGGGTGTTCCGGGCGGGCGAATGCGCCGAGAAACGCGCGGAATACCAGCAGGAAGCGGCGTTGCGCCTGCTGCGGCTCAAGCTCGGGTACCGGAGGCGGCTCGCCGATGATGAGCTTCAGCTCGGGAATGAGATCGGTCATCAGCCCCGCATTCGGCCCCAGCGCTGCCAGCAGGGCGCTGCGCCAGCGCTCCAGCTCCGCATCGGACTTGCCGAGCAGCATCCGCACCAGGCCCTGGAAGGCCTGCACCAGCGTGGCGTACGGAATATCGCGCTTGTACTGGTCGAACTTGCCAGATGCAAACAGCGCGCGCGGCGGCACCAGCGCCCGGTGCAACTCGTTGACGACGGAGGATTTGCCGATGCCGGAGTAGCCGGACACCAGCACCAGTTCCGGCGTGCCGGTGCCGACTACCCGGTTGAACGCGTCGATCAGGGTGCGCACTTCGTGCTCGCGCCCGTACAGCTTCTCGGGAATCAGCAGGCGGTCGTGCGTGCCGTGCGCGTCGAGCGGGAAGTCCTCGATGCGGCGCTGGCGCTCCCAGTCTTCCAGGCAGCGGCGCAGGTCGTGCTCCAGCCCGACGGCGGTCTGGTAGCGCTCCTCGGCCGTCTTGGCGAGCAGCTTCATGACGATGCGCGAAATCGTCGCCGGTACGGTTTCCTGCCGCGCGCGCGGCGACACCGGCATCTTGGCGATGTGGCAGTGTATCCACTCCATCGGGTCCGTGGCGGTGAACGGCAGCGCGCCGGTCAGCATCTGGTAGAGCGTGACGCCGAACGCGTAGAGGTCGCTGCGCGAATCGATCGACCGGTTCATCCGCCCGGTCTGCTCGGGTGCCATGTAGGCCAGCGTGCCGGCGATGGTCTCGGGCGGCTTGGGCGCCTGGCGCTCGCGCGGCAGGCGCGAGGCCAGGCCGAAGCCGGTGAGCCGTGCCTGCCCGTCGGCGCAGTTCACGACGATATGGGTCGGCTTCAGGTCCTTGTGAAGCAGCCCGCGCTGGTGGAGCCCGCATAGCGCGCTGGCGATGTGCACTGCGTGGCGCAGGAATGCCCCGATCTCCATCGGCGCGCCAAGCAGGCGCGAGAGCGGCTCGCCACCCGGATCCTCGAGCACCAGCACAGTCTGGCCGGCCTCTCGCACCAGTTCCAGCGGCCGGATTGCCCAGGCGCTGTCCAGTTCGTCCTTCAGGCGATATTCGTGGCCAAGGCGGTCCAGGCTGGCCGGCGATGGCTGTTCCGCAGCGGGCCGTGCCAGCAGGAAATCGCCGCCGGCCTCGTCCGGGCGCCGTCCTCGATAGAAGACACGCTCGCCGTCGTCCCACAAGATCTGCAGTCCGTTACCCATTACCCCGAAGCATCATGTAGCGCATTCCTGCGGACGCAGGTATCGCGTGAAGATACGCCGACGCCGCTGCGGCACCATTGGGGAATAGTATGATTATGTGACTATTAGTCCATATTTGCGATGCGACATCCATGCCCTGGTCCTTCAGCCTGTGGCATACCTGCCCGACCCAGCGCACTGGCTTTGCACCTGAAGGGTGCGCTCGCTGATCGCCTGGCATACCGAAAATCGCTTCCTATAATCATCTGGCTCTTCACGCGCGAGAGCCGCCAAGGGGTGGCGCTACGACAGGTGCGAGCGCCACCCGGCATCCTGCCTGGCCCGTACCGGGAATGGCTTCGAGGATCAGGCATCGACTCAGGGTGCAACGATGACGCAGCAATTCCACATCACGCGCGTGACACCAGCCTACTGGCGTGTCACGGTCGACCATCCGCCATTCAATATCTATGGTCCGGAATCCATGCCGCAGCTGAACCAGGTCATGACCGAGCTCGAAAGCGCTGCGGACCTGAAGGTGGTGGTGTTCGATAGTGCCGTGCCGGGCTTCTTCCTGACCCACTACGATTTCGTGCCGCCGCTCGAGGTCACCACCCGCATGGCGCCCGGGCCGACCGGCATGCCACCGTTGCCCGACATGCTGGTCCGCCTGAGCCGGGCCCCGGTGGTGTCCATCGCGTCGATCCGCGGCCGTGCCACGGGCGTGGGCAGCGAACTGGCGCTGGCCTGCGACATGCGGTTTGCCAGCCGGGAGAAGGCGGTGCTCTCGCAGTTCGAGATTGGCGCGGGTTTTGTGCCCGGAGGCGGGCCCATGGCGCGCCTGCCACGGCTGATGGGGCGGGGGCGGGCGCTGGAGGTGCTGCTCAGTGGCGCCGATATCGACGGCGCGCTGGCCGAGCAATACGGCTACGTGAATCGCGCGCTGCCAGATGCCGAACTGGATGCCTTCGTCGATGGACTGGCGCGGCGCATAGCGTCGTTCGACAAGACCTCCATCTCCGAAATCAAGCATCTGGTCGATGTGGCCAGCCTGCCGCCGGATGAGGACATCGCAGCGGAGTGGGATCGATTCATCGCCTCCGTCCAGCGGCCCGCCGCCCAGCGGAATATCGGCCGGCTCATGGAGCTGGGGCTACAGGAAGCGCCCGATGTCGAAATTCATCTCGCCAGATACACCGGCCAGGTGAACCAGCCGGCCGACAGGTAGACCCCCACTTTCGCTCAACGGAGAAACATGATGAAGATCCTGATGGTCCTGACCTCGCATGACCAACTCGGCAATACCGGCCGCAAGACGGGTTTCTGGCTTGAAGAGCTGGCCGCACCGTATTACGCCTTCAAGGATGCGGGCGCTGACATCGTCCTGGCCTCGCCCAAGGGTGGCCAGCCGCCACTGGACCCCAAGAGCAACGAGCCGGATTTCCAGACGGAACTCACGCATCGGTTCGAGGCCGACGCGGCCGCCAAGGCGCAGCTTGCCGCCACCGTGCGGCTGGATTCCGTCTCGCAGGCGGATTTCGACACGGTGTTCTATCCGGGCGGCCATGGCCCGATGTGGGATCTGGCCGAAGACAAGCACTCGATCGCGCTGATCGAGTCGTTCATTGCCGCCGGCAAGCCCGTGGCACTGGTCTGCCATGCGCCGGGCGTGCTGCGGCATGTGGTGACGTCCGACGGCAAGCCGCTGGTGCAGGGCAAGAAGGTCACGGGCTTCACCAACACCGAGGAAGCCGCCGTGGGGCTGACGCAGGTGGTGCCGTTCCTGGTGGAGGACGAACTGAAAGCCAAGGGCGGCCTCTATTCCAAGGGGGATGACTGGGCACCCTACGTGGTCGAGGATGGCCTGCTCATCACGGGCCAGAACCCGGCGTCCTCGGCGGCAGGGGCAGCGGACTTGTTGAAGCGGCTGGCATGAGGTAACGCCCGCCGCCAGGGCGCGCCGATGACGTGATCGGGTGTTCAGCCCTCGATGCGGCGCGCCCAGGCGAGTTCGACGAACACCGCGCACAGCGCTTCCATGCCCGCCTGGTCCGCTTCGTCGAAGCGGGCTTCGCGGGGGCTGTCGACGTCCCACACGCCAATCAGCGTGCCATCGGGTGCAACCAGCGGCACCACGATTTCCGAGCGCGAGGCCGCATCGCAGGCTATATGACCGGGGAAGGCGTGGACATCGCGCACCAGTTGCGTGGCGCGCGTCTGCGCCGCCGTGCCGCAGACACCGCGCCCGATGGCGATGCGTACGCAGGCCGGCTTGCCCTGGAAGGGGCCCACCACCAGTTCGGTGCCATCGTAGAAATAGAAACCGGCCCAGTTCAGGTCGGCCAGCGAGTGGTAGACCAGCGCCGAGAAATTCGCGGCATTGGCGATCAGGTCGCGCTCATCGGCAAGAAGCCCGCGCGCCATGTCCACCAGCGTGGCGTACTGGTCAGACTTCGGGGCGGCGCAGAGATCGTCGGAAAGCTGGAACATCGTGAGGGGGCCGGAGGTGTTGCGGAAGGGCCGATGATATACCGGCCGGCTGCCGCCTTCAGGCGCTCGACTCAAGCCCCCGGGACCGGCGCCCCCCGCAACGCCAGATTCAACTGGTCCACCATCTCCGCCCAGTCGGCGTCCTCCATGTACTCGTCGCGCAGCAGCGTTGCCTGCGCGGGTGTCCAGAACGGTGCCTCCCAGAGTTCGAGGTCGTCGGCGAGCGGGGAGTGCGTGGTGATGAAGGCGCGGATATCGGCCTCTTCGGCGGGCAGGCCGAGCTGTGCGAACAGGTCGGAGAAATGGTGGAAGGACAGGTCCATCGCGTGCTCCTGAAGGTTGGCCGGCAGGGGAATGGCCGATTGATTCTCTCTCGCCAGCGGGGGGGCCGCAATCCTCCCGGCGCCTACACGCGCTTTGTGATGCGGCGGTCTCCCCGAGCGCTGTTCCGGTTACCGTAAGGATTGGACCAGTACCTTAATTGATGCCTGCCGCCCGCCGCCGTATTGTGGGATCACAACCAGATCAGCGGCGCGCCGGGCGGAAGTGTTCCGGACGCGACCCCATCCACCCGGAGACAACTCGTGACCGCCAGCCCCCGCCAGCGTTTGCCTTAGCGGCGAATCCCCCGGCAGTCCTGCCGATGCCATTCCCATGCCTTCCCTACCAAGCGGGGTGCGCCGATGCGTGCCTGCCGCGATGGAGCCGCTATGTCGCAACATTTGATTGCCATCTCAGTCCTGGGACTGATGTTCGTCGTCGCCACGGTCCTGCCGGTCAACATGGGGGCGCTCGCCTTCGTCGGCGCGTTCCTGGTGGGCACCTGGGTGGCCGCCATGCCGGCCAAGACCATCCTCGCCGGCTTTCCGGCCGACCTGTTCCTGACGCTGGTTGGCATTACCTACCTGTTCGCCGTGGCGCAGAACAACGGCACCATCGACTGGCTGGTGCGGCTGGCGGTGCGTGCCGTGGGCGGCCGGATCGCGGCGATTCCGTGGATCATGTTCCTGATCGCGGCGTTGCTGACCTCGGTTGGCGCGGTCAGTCCCGCAGCCGTGGCGATCATCGCGCCGATTGCGCTGGGCTTTGCCGCGCGCTATGGCATCAACCCGCTGCTGATGGGGCTGATGGTGATCCATGGCGCGCAGGGCGGCGGCTTCTCGCCGATCAGCATCTACGGCGGCATCACCAACAAGATCGTGCAGAAGGCCGGGCTGCCGCTGAGCGAGATGGCGACGGCCTTCGCCAGCTTCGGCGTGAACCTCGCCGTGGCGGCGGGGCTGTTCGTGGCCTTTGGCGGCCTGCGGCTGATGCGCCAGTCGGCAACATCGACCCAGCCCGCGGCAGCACCCCAGGCGGCCGGCGGCGCGCTGGCCATGCCGCATCCCTTCGGCGCCTGCACGGTGGCGGCACAGGGCGCGCAGATCTATGGCGATGCCGAGGCCGAGGCGGGCACGGAGGAGCACAAGACCATGACGCGCGACCGGGGATCGATGCTGGAGGGGGGCAGCGATGCCGCCGGCAGCGCGGCCAGCAGCCCCGAGACCCCGGCCGGCCTCTACCAGTACCTGACGGTGGCTGGTCTGGTGGCGCTGGCCGTGCTGACGCTCTATTTCAAGCTCGATATCGGTTTCGTCTCCCTGACCATCGCGCTGGCGCTCACGCTGATCGCCCCGGAGCTGCAGAAGCGGGCGCTGGGCCAGGTCTCCTGGCCCGAGATCATGCTGATCGTCGGCGTCAGCACCTTCGTTGGCGTGATGGACAAGATGGGCACGATCGACTTCGTCGGCCACAGCGTGGCGAACCTGACCTCGCCGCTGATGGCTGCGCTGCTGCTGTGCTTTGTGGGCGCGGTGGTATCGGCGTTCGCGTCGTCCACGGCCGTGCTGGGGTCGCTGATCCCGCTCGCGGTGCCGTTCCTGCAGCAGGGCTCGGATGTCAGCGCGATCGGCTTTATCGCCGCGATGGCCGTGTCGTCGACCATCGTCGATGTGAGCCCGTTCTCGACCAACGGCGCGCTCGTGCTGGCCAACGCGCAGGGCGTAGACCGGCAGGCCTTCTTCCGCAAGCTGATGGTCTATGGCGCGCTGATCACGATCATCGCGCCGGTGGTGCTGTGGTTCGCCTTCGTGGTGCTGTGAGGGGTGGCAGGGGTTTGGGTAATCGGCAGGTTGTAGACAGGTCTGTCTTCTATAATGGTGGCCATCCGCACCTGACTTCCGCACCTGACCTCCGCACCGCCATGGCCACTCCCTCCGCCCGCGACCGCATTCTCGACACCGCCGCACGGCTGTTCTACCGCGACGGCTATCGCGCCACCGGCATCGACAAGATCATTGCCGAGTCCGGCGTGGCGAAAATGTCGCTATACCGGCACTTTGCTTCGAAGAACGACCTGATCTCGGCCTTCCTGGCCCGCCGGCATGACAACTGGATGGCGTGGTTCGAGGCCGCCGTGCGGCGCCGGCTGAAGGAACGACCGAACCTCGATGTGCTGGCCGATGCCCTGGCGGAGTGGTTCCAGTCGGACGACTACCGGGGCTGCGCCTTCATCAACGTGGTGGCCGAGGCGGGTGGTGGCGCCGGGGATGACCCCCGGCTGGCCGGGCACGCGGTGGAACACAAGAAATCGCTCGCCGAATTCGTGGCGAACGTGGCCCGCGAGCTGAGGCTGCGTGACCCCGAGGCCGTGGCGGAGGAAGCCATGGTCTGCATCGAGGGGATGATCGTGCGCTACCAGATGGTGCCGGACGTGGCATCGATCGACGCCGGCCGCCGCCTGCTGGCGCGGCTGCACGCCGCCGGGTAGGGCAGCTAGCCCGGCGCCTCGTGCGCAACGCCGGTCATTCCCCGCGCTGCCGCATCACCCATTCCACCGCCCGCAGCAGGTACGGCGACACGTCGCCGGCGCGGTAGCTCATGATCACGGGCGAGACGAAGCCGGCGGCGTCCACCGGCACGTAGCGCACATCGTCCCGATGCAGCCGCTGCACGGACGACGGCACCAGCGTGATGCCGATGCCCGCCGCCACCAGCCCCAGCGCCGTCTGCAACTCGTTGGCTTCCTGCACGACGTGGGGTTGCAGCCCCTGCGCGCGGAACAGCGACAGCACGTGGTCCGCGTAGCTGGGGCGGGGGCGGGCGGGGTAGAGGATCAGCGGATGGCGGGCCAGCGCGTCCGCCGTCAGCGGCGTGGCCGGCACGGCGGTGCTGGCGGGCAGCGCCGCCACAAGCGCCTCCGCCCTGACCACGCGCTGCGCGATGGCCGGATCGTTGAGTGCCAGCCGGCCGAAGCCGAGGTCGATGCGGCCAGACTTGAGCGCCTCCAGCTGCTGCACCGTGATCATCTCGGTCAGGCCCACCTCGATCTGGCTGGCGTCGTCGCGCAGCACGCGGATCAGCTCGGGCAGCACGCCGTAGAGCACAGAAGGCACGAAGCCGATGCCGAACCAGCGCTTCTCGTTACGGCCGATGCGCCGCGTACCCTCCAGTGTTTCTTCCAGCCGCTGGGTCAGCTGGAGCGACTGTTCGAGCAGGAAGCGGCCGGCCTCGGTCAGCTTCAGGCCACGGCCCACGCGATCGAACAGCGCCACGCCCACCTCCTCCTCGAACTGGCGGATCTGGCGCGACAGCGGCGGCTGGGCCATGTGCAGCAGGGATGCCGCCCGCGTCACATTGAGTTCCTGCGCGACGGTCTGGAAATAGCGCAGGTGCCGGAGTTCCATGGCGCCTCCTTGGTAGGGTCGATGCATACCCACAGGGTATCAATCGAGACATCATCGGTCTTGGACGCCAGTAAAGTCAAGGCGTATGCTCGATTGCAACTGATACCAAGCATCGAGAAAGTATGACTACGACGATTACCGGCATCGAGGCCATCCTGGTCGATCTCCCGACCATCCGGGCCCACCAACTGGCCATGGCGACCATGCAGCAGCAGACGCTGGTGATCGTGCGGCTGCGCTGCAGCGACGGCGTGGAGGGCATCGGCGAGGCCACTACCATTGGCGGGCTGTCCTATGGGGAAGAAAGCCCCGAAGGCATCAAGCTGACCATCGACACCTACCTGGGCCCGGCGCTGATCGGCCAGGACGCCACCAACGTCCACGGCGCGATGGCGCGGCTGAACAAGGTGGCGCGCGGCAACCGCTTCGCCAAGAGCGCGCTGGAAACCGCGCTGCTCGACGGGCAGGGCAAGCGCCTGAACGTGCCGCTGGCCACGCTGCTCGGGGGTGCCGTGCGCGACACGCTGCCGGTGCTCTGGACCCTGGCCAGCGGCGACACCGCCCGCGACATCGAGGAAGCCGAGCGCCTGCTGGCCGAGCGCCGCCACAACACGTTCAAGCTCAAGATCGGCCGCCGCGCGGTGCGTGACGACGTGGCGCACGTCTCCGCCATCAAGCGCGCGCTGGGCGACCGCGCCCGCGTGACCGTCGATGTGAACCAGGCGTGGAACGAGGCCGACGCGGCCACCGGCATCGCCATGCTGGAGGCGGCCGGCATCGACCTGATCGAGCAGCCCACCCCGCGCGAGCACCGCACGGCGCTGGCGCGGCTGGCGGCCCGCTTCGTGGTGCCGATCATGGCCGACGAAGCCGTGACCGGCCCGGAAGACGCGATGGAACTGGCACGGCTGGGCGCCGCCGACGTGTTCGCGCTCAAGATCGCCAAGTCCGGCGGCATCTTCGGCATGCTGCGCACGGCGGCCGTGGGCGACGCGGCCGGCATCGCGCTCTATGGCGGCACGATGCTGGAAGGCAGCGTCGGCACCATCGCCGCCGCGCATGGCTTCTGCACGCTGCCGCAGCTGGCCTGGGGCACCGAGCTGTTCGGCCCGCTGCTGCTCAAGGACGACATCGTGGCCGAGCGGCCCACCTACCGCGACTTCGCGCTGCACCTGCCCACCGGCCCGGGCCTGGGGCTGGCGCTGGATGAGGACAAGCTCGCGCACTATCGCCGGGTTGCCTGAGCGGCGCCCGCATCATCGACATATACAAGAAGGAATGGAGACTATGAAATCCCTGAACCGGTCATTGCTGTCGGCCCTGCTGGCCGCCGCCGCCCTGGCGGCGGGCACCGCCCACGCCGCCTATCCCGACCATCCCATCCGCTGGATCGTGCCGTTCCCGGCCGGCGGCGCGATGGACAACATCGCCCGCACGCTGGGCGAGGATATGTCGAAGACGCTCGGCCAGGCCGTGGTGGTGGAAAACCGCCCCGGCGCGGGCGGCAATATCGGCGCGGAACTGGTGGCACGTGCGCCGGCCGACGGCCACACGCTGCTGATCGTGGCCAACGGCATGGCGGTCAATCCGGCGCTGTACGGCAAGCTTGGCTACGACCCGATCAAGGATTTCGCGCCGGTCTCGCTGCTGGCCGTGGTGCCGAACGTGCTGGTTGCCAACAAGGCGAAGACGCCGGCCAGGACCGTGGCGGAGGTGATCGCCAGCGCCAAGGCGCGGCCGGGCAAGTACACCTACGCGTCGGCTGGCAATGGCACATCGATCCATCTGGCGGGGGAACTGTTCACGTCGATGGCGCAGGTGGACCTGCTCCATATCCCGTACAAGGGATCGGGCCCGGCCATGACCGACCTGCTCGGCGGGCAGGTGGATTACATGTTCGACAGCATCACTTCGGCCAAGCCTCAGATCGACAGCGGCAAGCTGACGCCCATCGCCGTGACCACCGCCAGGCGTTCCTCGGCGCTGCCCAACGTGCCGACGCTGGCCGAGGCGGGGCTGCCGGGCTACGAGCTGTCGCCGTGGTTCGCTGCCTTCGTGCCGGCCAGGACGCCCCAGCCGGTCATCGACGCGCTTAACAAGGCCATGCTGGAGGCACTGAAGAAGCCCGCCGTGCAGCAGCGGCTGGCGGGCATCGGCGCGGAGCCCATCGGCAGCACGCCGGCGGCGCTGCGCGACCACCTGGCGAAGGAAACCACCAAGTGGGGTGCCCTGATCAAGGAAAAGGGCATTCGCGCCGATTGAGGGCTGCGGCGCGCGCCCGTCAGGGCACGATGGTGAGGAACAGGTAGGCGGCGAAGATCACAAGGTGCACCACGCCCTGCAGGATCGTGGTGCGGCCCGAGCCGAGCGTCAGCGATGCGACGATCATCGTCAGGAACAGCAGCACCATCTCCTTGGGGCCCAGCCCCAGTTCGAGCGGGCGGCCCAGGCCGATGAAGACCACCGCCACGGTGGGAATGGTCAGGCCGATACTGGCCAGCGCCGAGCCCAGCGCCAGGTTCATGCTGGTCTGGAGGCGGTCCAGCCGCGCGGCGCGCAGCGCGGCGAGCCCCTCGGGCAGCAGCACCAGCGCCGCGATCACCACGCCCACCACGGCGGGCGGCAGGCCCGCGGCGGCCACCGCCGCCTCCACGGACGGCGACAGCATCTTCGCCAGCCCCACCACGGCCACCAGGCACACCACCAGCAGCACGCCACTGGCCGCGGCCACGCGCCCCGGCGGCGGTTCCGCGTGCACGTTTTCGTCGCTGCTCTCCACCAGGAAGTAGTCGCGATGCCGCACCGTCTGCACGAACACGAAGCTGCCGTACAGCACGAGCGACATCAGCCCCGAGAACGCCAGTTGCGACGAGGTCAACATCGGCCCCGGCGTGGAGCTCGTGAAATTGGGCAGCACCATGGTCAGCACCAGCAGCGCCACCAGCACGGCCATCGCGGCCTTGGCGCCGGGCGCCTGGAATTCCTGCTCCCGGTGGTGCAGGCCGCCCACGAACAGGCACATGCCGACGATGCCGTTGCAGATGATCATCACGGCGGCGAACACGGTGTCTCGAGCCAGTCCGGCCTTCTCCGGCCCGGCGGACAGCATGACCGAGACGATCAGCGCCACCTCGATCACCGTCACCGCAATCGCCAGCACCAGCGTGCCGAACGGCTCGCCCACCTTGTGGGCCACCACCTCGGCATGGTGCACCGCGGAAAACACCGCGCCGGCCAGCGCGGCAGCCATGATCGCAACAAGCCAGCCCTGGCCCGGCAGCATCAGCCCGAGGCCAAACGCGGCCCACGCGGCCAGCGGCGACCAGATGGTCCATGCGGGCAGTTTGTTCGATGTAGCCATCCTGGTTCCTTTTCCTTCTGCTGCCGCGCAAGTGGCGACTAACGGGGCATTGTGCAGCAGAAGGCCGCCCGGCGATAGGTTCTCGGCGGCGCGGGGAAGTTCCGGAGGGCGGCGGATTCAGTCTGGCATGAGCGGCCGGGTGGGCGGCTCCGCGCGGGCGAGGCGGTCGGCGTCGGCATCGCGCAGGCCGGGATGATGACGCGAGATCCAGCGCGCGGCGACGATGAGGGCGATGAGGAAAGCGAGAACGTACCCGACGAAAGAGACGGCGACATACATGGTCTGACCCCTTATAGGAACGGCTCTTGTGGCCGGTGCAGGGCAGTATGGGGAACAAGGGCTGCGCCCGACACCCTCTGTCGGAGGGGCGTTCCGGTCACCCAATTGGGGGCTGCGCCGCGCCCGGGCGCCTGAGTCAGAACAACGATCCGGACTCGGGCGCGGGCGGTTCGGGAGCCGATTCGGGTGCCGCTTTCCCAGCCGCTGGTGGCATCGGCGCCGGCGCTCCGGCCATGCGCTCGGCCGGATAGAGCCGCAGGAACGTCCGGGCGACTTCCGGATCGCGGCAGCGCAGCCAGTCATCCCAATCGGCTTCGGGCACGATCACCACCGAACGCTTCTCGGTGCCGGGCCGGTGCATGCGCGACAGCAGCGGATGGGCATCGGCATTGACGGTGAGCATGGTGAAAGACAGCGTGTCGTCCGGCCACGCGCGCCAGAGGCCGGCGATGCCGAAGCCCGGTGCATCCGGCAGCCAGAGCTTCCAGCGCACGGGCTTGCCGGGCCGCTCGGGCGTGCCGGCCTCGGGATAGGCGTATTCGTAGAACGCGCTGGCCGGAATCAGGGCCAGCTGGCCGGCCTTCCAGAATCTGGCGAAGGACTTGAGCGTGCCCACGGTCTCCGTACGCGCATTCGCAGTCGGGAAATAGCGGGTGCCGGCCGGAATCCGGCGCTTCGGCACCATGCTGAACGAGGCCAGCGCACAGGCGCGCCCGGCATCGGAGCCGGTGACGATGGGTGCGAGGGTGTCCGGCCACGCCTCGTCCGCCCACAGCCGGGCCGGCGGCTCGACACCGAAGATGTCACGCAGGACTTGCCGCTGGATGGGGGCGTAGTTGACGCACATCGATCGCTCCTGGGAGGGGGAGAGGCGTGCGGACATGCTGGCAGCCGCCGCAGTCCTACGCCCCCCGCTTCGGCAGCTTCGCCGCAATGCCCATGATGGCCGCCACGCCGTCGTCTCCCATCATGGCCGTGGCGGCCGCTTGCGCCTGCGCCCACGCGGGCGCGGCCTCCTTCAGCATCGATTTGCCGGCGCGGGTCACGGAGAGCGGCCGCGATCGGCCATCGGCGGCCTCCGCCACGTCCTCCGCAATCCACCCTTCCGCGAGTAGCGGCTGCAGGTTGCGCGTCAGTGTGGAACGGTCGTGATGATTGCGCCGTCCGAGATCGGCGCGGCTGATCGGGCCGAGTTCATGCACGAGCACCAGCAGCGTGAACTGCGTGGCGTTGATGCCGAACGGGCGCAACGCCTGATCGTAGGCAGCGGTCAGGACGCGCGAGATCTGCCGGGCACGGGTCATCACGCAGTGCTGGAAAATTTCGGCGCCCGGGTTACCGGCCGCGGAACGCTTAGCGGGTCGCATGTCTCACGGGAAGCGATGAAGGTCCGCCAGCGTACCGCACTCAGTGCCGATGTGCTGGCGGCGCGGCCGTGGCGGCCGAAGACCGCGTATCGGGGACCGTCACGGTCACCACTTCCGTCGCCAGGATCCTGTGCGTGGGATCCGCCAGTTCGAGCCGCACCCTGTGCGGCCCCGGCGGCAGCCCCACCACGATGATGGGGTCCTCGCTGGTGTGCGCCCAGGTGGCCGGGCCATCGTCAACGGTCACATGCAGATGGCCGACCCGTGGCGAAACCTGGGTGGCCGCTTTGCCGAACACCGGGATCACCCGGAAGTTCTCGGTGCGGAACTGGACGATCACGACGCCCCGCGCGAGCGGCTCCGGCAATGCCGGGTAGGCCACAACCCGGGGCGCCGGCTCCGCTTCGAGCGGCAGGACGGCCGGTGGACGGCTCGTGTCCGGAGCCGTTTGTGCGGCGGCCGTCATCTGCACTGCCGCGAGCGCTGCGGCGGCGAATACGTGGGTAAGAGCTCTCATGTGTGACTCCTAAGATTTGGGAACAACCCGAGGGCGCCGATGATGCCTTGACGGAATAGTAGGCGGGCGGCCTTTTTGTACGCGCATGTATCTGCAGGGCAGAGGGATACACAGCCATACCGTCTGACCGTCTCACGACAACAGACTCGATACATCCCATCACTCTAATGCTGCATATGCAACAGATTGCGCGGCCCGGCCGGCGCAGGAGGAAACGAGATGAAAGCGAAATCAGCAACCCGTCGTTCGGCGCTGTCGGTGGCCACTGCCATCAGTGTCTCCACGGCGCTCTTGGGCGGCGCAGGAGCCGCAGGCGCCGCAGGCGCAGCGACCGGCGAGCCCATTGCAGAAGTGAGTCATGTGGATGTCGATGCCGGGTTGCATTTGCGGCGGATGGTGGTCCGGCCGGCGGCGCCGCGAGGTACCGTGCTGTTCCTGCATGGCTTTCCCGAAACCATGCTCGCCTGGAAAGAGATTTCCAGGACGCTCGGCCAGGAATACGAAGTCCATGCGTTCGACTGGCCGGGCTATGGCGGTTCTTCACGTCCGCCTGTCGAGCGCTTTGCCTATGCGCCGCGCGACTACGCCACGGTACTGACGCGCTACATCGACACAGCAGGCCTCGACAGCAGCAACCTGGTGATCTATGCCACCGACATCGCGGCCTTGCCGGCGTTGCTGGCGGCCATCGACCGGCCAGGTATCGCCCGGACCATCATCGTCGGAGACTTCGCACCGTTCAACCGGCCGCAATACATGCAGGAACGCCTGCAGGCGTTAAAGGAACCCGCATCGGCCGAAGCCGTGCGTGGTGCCTTCAATGCCTCGCGCGACGAGATTCTGCAGAACGCGTTCACACGTGGATTGCCGGAGGGCGCGCGCTATGCGCTGGATGCGGAGTACCGGACCGATCTTGCACGCGGCTGGCAGAACGGGGCGTTGACGTCGGCCGACGCGTTCGCGCACTACTACGCGCACTTCACGCGGGACCAGAATGCGTTCGAGGCGCTGCTGCCGAGCCTGAAGACCCCGGTACGTGTTGTGTGGGGCGAACAGGACATCTACATCAGCAAGGAAATGGGCGCCGAGTTCGCGCGCAGGACCGGAGCGCCGTTGCGCCTGCTGCCCGCCACGGGCCATTACCCGCACCTGCAGCGTCCGCACGAGACGGTCGACGAGGTTCGTGCGGCGTTCCGTTGAGTTACCCGGCGCGGCCCGTGTCGCCACCACGGGCCGCCGCCTTCCATACGTGGCGAACACTCCTACCATCCCAGACATTCATGACGCAAGCCATCGATACCGTGATCTACACCGGCAAGACCCGCACGACGGGCGGCCGGAACGGCAGTTCCCGCAGTTCGGACAACCGTCTCGCCATTGACCTTTCTGGCCCCGGCAGCAACGGTCCCGGCACGAATCCTGAGCAGTTGCTTGGCGCCGGCTGGTCCGCCTGCTTCCTCGGCGCGATCGGCAAGGCGGCACAGGCCGCGGACGTCACGTTGCCTGCAGACGCCGCGGTTGAAGCGGAAATCGACCTTTGTCGCGCTGGCGAGGCGTTCCTGCTGGCTGCCCGGCTCAACGTGTCCCTGCCCGGGATCGATCCCGACCTCGCCCGCTCGCTTGCCGCACGGGCGCATCAGATCTGTCCGTATTCAAAGGCCACGCGCGGCAACATCGACGTGACGATCGCGGTCGTCTGACGCGCACGGCCAGGCGGGGGCCCGAGCGCCGTTACACCGCACCCTCGGGCCCCCGCCGGAAGCTGATGGCCAGCCGGTTGAAGGCATTCATGAGGCCGATCGCGATGGTCAGGTCGGCGAGTTCCTTTTCCTCAAAGACCGCGGCGGCAGCCTCGAAGGCGTCGTCGGGCACATGGGTGTCGGCGACGCGCGTCACCGATTCGGCCCAGGCCAGGGCGGCCTTTTCGCGGTCGGAGAACAGGTTGCCCGCCTCGTGCCAGACCTGGACCAGCGCAAGCTTCTGCACGTCCACGCCCTTGCGCGTCAGTTCGCGTGTATGCATGTCCAGGCAGTAGGCGCAGCCGTTGATCTGGCTGATGCGCAGGTAGGTCAGCTCCACCAGCGCGGGTTCGAGCCCGGACTGCGTGATGTAGCCGTAGACACCGCCGAGCGCCTTGACGCCGGCTGGGGAAGTTTTCGTGTAGTCGATGCGCATGCTCAGTCCTTCTTGTCGTGGGTACCAAGGTTGGTGGTGAGTTCGGTGTCCGTGGCATCGGCCACGAAGACCGCCAGCAGTTTGGCGGGCTTGGTCTTGCTGGCATTCCGGCTGACCGGATGGGTCGAGCCAGGGTCTTCGTGGAAGCTCTCGCCCGCCTTGTAGACGCGCTCGGGGCCGTCGTTAACCTTGCTGACGATGCTGCCCGAGACCACATAGGCATAGATGAACGCAGACCCGGCATGCCGGTGCGGGTGCGAAGCGCCGCCCGGCGCGTAGTTCACCTCCACGGCGACCAGCGACTTGCCCGGCAGGTTCGGAATGGCGCGCGAAAAGTTCGGTGTGACGGTCTCGCCAGTGCCGTGCGCCATCGCGCCGCCGGCAAGCATCATGCCGGCCGCCGCCAGGAGCGGTGCCAGCATCCGGGGGAAAACAACTTTCATCTCAACCTCCATGTTCAGGGCCGGAGCCGGTCAGGCCACCGGGTAGGGTGGGCCAGATGCCTGGCTGGCGGCGTTCGTGCCATCGGCGTGTTGCGCACCCAGCAGCACACCCCGCGCACAGGGGGGTGCCAGGCCACCATCGGCTGCCGCCCATGTGGTGATGCCGGTCGCCAATACTGCAATGGCGCCAAGGGCGCCCACCCAACCAAACTGCCTCATGATCGACTCCAATTCATTACTACGACTAATATAGTCGGAGATAACGATAGTCGATTCGCGGTCTCCCTGCAAGCAGCGGATGGATTGGCGTAAACCCCATCCATGAAATTTCTTGCACGCTTTAACTACGACTCATACAATCGTAGTTAAGCTGTGTCGAGAGACGCGGCCTGTAAATCGACGCGGCGCCGCCGCTGGTCAGGGCAGTACAGATCAATTCAGGAGCAGTAGAGATGTCCCAACGCATTCTTGTCATTGGCGCCGGCTTTGCCGGCATGTGGAGCGCCCTTGCTTCGGCCCGTCTGCTCGACGAGGCCGCGCGCACCGATGTGGAAATCGTGCTGGTCGCGCCGGAGCCGGCGCTGCACGTGCGCCCCCGGCTCTACGAGCAGAACCCGCTGAAGATGAAGGCGCCGCTGTTGGAGATCTTCGCCGCCACCGGTGTGCGGTTCGTGCAGGGCATCGTCGAACGCATTGACGTGGCAGCCCGTGAAGTGGCGGTGAAGGGCGTGGGCGCCGATACCTCGCGCCAGACGCTCGGCTATGACCGCCTGGTGCTGGCCGCCGGCAGCCGGCTGTTCCGTCCGGCGATCGACGGACTCGAAGCGCATGCCTTCAACGTCGACCAGGTGGCCGATGCCTCGCGGCTGGAGGCGCATTTGCACGGGCTGGCCGGCCGCCCCGACAGCGTGGCGCGCAATACCGTGGTGATAGCTGGCGCTGGGTTCACCGGCATCGAGACCGCGGCCGAGATGCCGGCGCGGCTGCGCGAGGTGCTCGGTGCCGATACCGCAGTGCGCGTCATCCTGGTGGAGCGCAATGGCGAGATCGGTCCGGACCTGGGCCAGGGGCCGCGCCCGGTGATTACCGAGGCGCTGACCCAACTCGGCGTGACGTGGAAGCTGGGCTCCGGTGTGGCGTCGGTGGACGCCGAAGGCGTCACCCTGGAAAGCGGCGAGCGCATCGACGCCCAGACCGTGATCTGGACCGCAGGCGCCCGTGCGAGCGCGCTGACTGACCAGATCCCCGCGCAGCGCGACAACTTCGGCCGGCTGCATGTGGACCGCAACCTGAAGGTCGATGGTGTGGAGCATGTCTACGCCACCGGCGATGTGGCCCGTGCCGCGACCGATGACGAGGGTAACGTCACGATGATGTCGTGCCAGCACGCGATGAACCTGGGGCGGTCTGCCGGGCACAACGTGGCCGCCGACCTGCTGGGCCAGCCGCCGATCCCGTACAGCCAGCCGAAGTACGTGACCTGTCTGGATCTGGGGCCGTGGGGGGCGGTCTACACCGAGGGCTGGGACCGCCAGGTGAAGCTGTCGGGCGCCGAGGCCAAGGCGCTGAAGACAAAGATCAACACCGAATGGATTTACCCGCCGAGCGCGAACCGGGCCGAGGCGCTGGCGTCGGCCGATCCGCGCCGCATCGTCGTGGCCTGATCGGGCTCGGGAAAGAAGAAGGGCGATCCGCCAGGATCGCCCTTTCTCTATCTGGCGCTGCGCCGGTTGGCCGCGCGGTCGGTCAGCCACTCCACAACCTGACCGCCGTACGCGGCGGGCAGTTTCTCCACGGTGCGCTCGGCAATGTCGGCCAGCGTGTGATTCTTGAGCTCGGCGCGCATTGCCTTCTCGGCGGACTGCATGACCGCGTGGATGGTGCACACGCCGCGCGTTGCCCAGGCCGGCGGGCAGCCCTCGAATACGGCACTGCGCTCGCGGATCTCCCGGCACTCGAACAGCGGCTTGTCGCCGTCGATGGCGACAATCACGTCATAGACCGAGATGCGCGAAGGCGGACGCGCCAGCCGGAAACCGCCCTTGATGCCCTCGGTGGCCACCACGATTTCGGCCTTCGCGAGCTTGGTGAACAGCTTGGCCAGGAACTCGGTGGGGACGCCCTGCAGTTCGGCCAGATCGCGCACACTGGCTTCTTCCACGGCCATGTTGGAGCGCGACAGATAGAGCAGGCAGTGCAGCCCGTACTCGACACCCGTGCTGATATGGGACATTTTTAACTAGGACTCAATAGATCGTAGTTGCAAGCCTACACCAGCGCCGGCGCGACAGCAAGGCTAGGCAGAGACCTTGAAAACCCGAAGTGCCTGTTCGAATACAGTACCAGCCCGGCGCTCCTCGGCCCCTTCGCTTGAGAAAAAGTCAATCGACGCGTCCGGATTTCTCGTTTGTCGTGGCTTCACCGGCGTACCACTATCCAGCCAACGACCAACGACAAGGAGACCAGCATGACGACGCAATCCTTCCCCCTCTGGCGCCCCGGCAGCCCCCAGACAGCGCCGACGCTGATGGCGTCCCGCGACACGCGTACCGGCGAGTGGGTGTTCCCGGCCGTGGCCGACCATTCGCCGCTCGCACCGCACCATGCACCCGTGGCGGTGACCGGCCCCGGCACCGTCTACAGCTTTACCGTGATCCATCCCGCGCCGAAGACCGGCCAGCCGCCGTACGCGCTGGGCTATGTGGACTTCGCCGGCCCGGTGCGCATCTTCGGCCGCCTGCTCGGCAAGGACCGGCCCGCCATTGGCGACCGTTACCGGCCCGAGCCGGACGACACCTACGGCTACGTATTCCACGCCACCCAGGACTGAGCGGAGCGATTCATGCAAGACATCTATATTGCCGGCGGCGCGATGACGCCGTTCGGCCGACACCCGGGCGTGCTGGCCCCCGAACTGGCCCAACAGGCCATCCTCAAGGCCGTGGACGACGCAGGCGTCTCGCTGCAGGACATCGAAGCTGTCTACTGCGCCAACGTGCTCGGCGGCATGATCCTGGGCCAGTTGATCGTGCGCGATCTCGGCCTGCGCGGCATTCCCGTCTACAACGTCGAGAACGCCTGCGCGAGCGGCGCCACCGGCGTGCATCTGGCGCGCCACGCGCTGCTGGCCCAGCAGTATGAGACGGTGCTGGTCTTCGGCATCGAGCAACTCACCGCGCTCGGCGGCGGTACCATCCCGCTGCAACGCAATGATTACAAGACAGAGTGCTACGCGAACGCCGGCATGGTGCTGCCTGCCGTCTACGCGATGCGCGGCACGCGTTTCCTGCACGAGCGCGATGCCACGCCCGAAGACCTGGCCGCCGTCGCCGTGAAGAACCGCTACCACGGCACGCTGAACGAGTTCGCCCAGCAGCGTACGGCGGTCACGGCCGAGGAAGTGCTGGCCTCGCGCATGATCGCGGACCCGCTCACGCTGCTGCAGTGCTGCCCCTCGCAGGTCGACGGCGCCGCGGCGGTGGTGCTGAGCACGCGCCGTCCGGCGCAGGCCAAGGCCAGGGCAGTGCGGGTGCTGTCGTCGGTGGTGGTCTCCGGCATGCGCGAGCAGGCCGACGACGACATCCTCGACGCCGAAATCACCGCCCGCGCCGCACGGCAGGCGTACGACCAGGCCGGACTCGGCCCGGCGGACGTCAACGTGGTGGAACTGCACGACGCCTTCACCATCGCCGAGCTGCTCTACTACGAGGCGCTGGGCCTCGCGCCCCCTGGCGAGGCCGTGCCGCTGCTGCGCTCGGGCGCCACGCGGCTGGGCGGACGGGTGCCGGTGAACCCCAGTGGCGGCCTGCTCGCCAAGGGCCATCCGCTCGGCGCCACCGGCATTGCGCAAATGGTGGAAGTGATGTGGCACCTGCAGGGGCGTGCCGGCAGCCGGCAGGTGGAAGGGGCCCGGATCGGCCTGACCCAATGCACCGGCGGCGGCATCGCCGGCGTGGATCACGCCGCCTCGTCGGTGCATGTGCTGGGAGTTTGAGATGAATGCGAACACTTCCGAAACCGGGCGGGTCACCGTCGTCACCGGCGCCGCACGCGGCATTGGCCTCGGCATCGCCACGCGGCTGGCCGAATCGGGCATGACCGTGGCGCTGTTCGACCGCGATGCCACGGCGCTGGCCGACGCGGTGGGCGGGCTGGTCCACGCCGGCCACCGCGCCATGGGCGTGACCGTGGACCTGACCGATGGCGACGCCGTCAACGCGGCCTTCGCCCATGTCTCGGCCACCATGGGCCCCGTCGATGGCCTGGTCAACAACGCCGGCGCCGTACGCGACATGCGCTTCCTCAAGATGACGGACGACGACTGGGACCTCGTCATCAACACCAACCTGCGCTCCCAGTTCCTGTGCTGCCGGGCCGCGCTGCCCGGCATGGTCGAGCGGGGCTACGGCCGCATCGTCAATATTTCGTCGCGGGCGTGGCTTGGCGGCTTCGGGCAGGCCAATTACTCGGCGGCGAAGGGCGGCGTGGTCAGCCTGACGCGCTCGCTGGCCATCGAGTTCGCCGGCAAGGGCGTGACGGTGAACGCGGTGGCGCCGGGCATCGTCGACACGCCGCTGTTCCGCAACTTCGCGCCGGACGTGCAGGCGAAGCTCCAGAAGTCGGTGCCGGTGCAGCGGATTGGCACGGCGGCCGATATCGCCAATGCCGTGCACTTCTTCCTGGCCCCGGAGGCGTCCTACGTTACCGGCCAGACGCTCTACGTGTGCGGCGGGCGCAGCCTGTCGTCGCCCAGCGTGTAGGAGGGGGCGTCATGACTGTCCACCTCACCCTTGACGGCGCCGTGGCCGTGCTGACCCTCGACCGCCCCGAGGCGCTCAACGCGCTCGACGTGACCGCGCTGCGCACCCTGCGCGCCCACCTGACCGAGATCCGGGACCGCGACGATATCCGCGTAGCCGTGCTCACCGGCGCCGGCACGCGCGCCTTCTGCGCGGGCGCAGACCTCAAGGGCACGCGCACCTCGCCGGCCAGCTACGCGGAAGCGCTGTTCCAGGCGCCGGACCCCGCCGCCGACCTCGGCCTCTATATCCGCCTGATGGACCTGTCCGGACTGGCGCTGTGGAAGCCGCTGATCGCGGCGGTCAACGGGCACTGCCTCGGCGCGGGGCTGGAAATGGCCTTGCAGTGCGATATGCGGATTGCATCGGAAAACGCCACCTTCGGCCTGCCCGAGGCGGCGGTCGGATCGATTCCGGCGGTCTCCGGCCTCCACCGGCTGCTCAAGGCGGTGCCCGCCGCCCATGCGATGCAGATGGTGCTGACCGGCGAGCGCATCGATGCCGCCGAGGCGCACCGCATCGGCCTCGTGAGCGAGACCGTGCCGGCTGCAATGCTGGCCGAGCGGGCGCTCACGCTGGCGCACCGCGTGGCCCGCAACGCCCCGCTGGCGGTGCAGGCCGCCAAGAAGCTGTCGCGCCAGACCGCGCACCTTGGCGAAGCCGACGCGCAGGCGCTGACCGAACTCTACTGGGGCGTGCTGCGCGACACGGCGGACCGCACCGAAGGGCGGCAGGCATTCGCCGAGAAGCGGCCGCCAAGTTTCACGGGCCGCTGAGGGCGGCCCACCCCATCCATAACGACACTCAGGAGACAACCATGACCACACGATTCCGCATCTTCCGCATCGCCCGGATGCTGCTGGGGCTGGCCTGCGCGCTCGGCGCCACCGCCCCGGCCAGCGCCCAGCCGGCGTTCCCCACCAAGCCCGTCACGCTGATCGTGCCGTTCGCGCCCGGCGGCGGCAACGACATCCTGGCGCGGCTGATTGCGCCGCAGATGAGCAAGCAGCTCGGCCAGCCGGTGGTGATCGAGAACCGGCCCGGCGCAGGCGGCAACCTCGGTGCCGATCTGGTCGCCCATGCCCCGGCCGATGGCTACACGCTGGTCATCGCCTCCAGCCAGATCACGATGAACCCCTACCTGGGCATGAAGGTGCCGTTCCAGATCGAGCGCGATTTCGAACCTGTGGGGCTGATCGGCTCGGTGCCGCTGATGCTGGTGGCCAATCCCGACCAGCCCTACAGGACGCTCGCCGAGTTCATGGCCTACAGCAAGGCCCATCCCGGCAAGATCAGCTACAGCAGCCCCGGGCCCGGCACGCCGCAGCATCTGGCCGGCGAGGTCTTCGCGCGCATGAACAAGACCGAGCTGCTCCACGTGCCGTATCGCGGCACCGGGCCGTCCATCACGGACCTGATGGGCGGGCAGGTGCAGGTCTCGTTCGCCACGTTCGCATCGGCCATCCAGTACGTGCGGACCGGCAAGCTGCGCGCGCTCGGCATTGCGGGCAAGCGCCGCACGCCGCTGATGCCGGACCTGCCATCGTTCGACGAGGCGGGCCTGAAGGGCTACGACGCCGAACTCTGGTACAGCCTGCTCGCCCCGGCCAAGACGCCGCGTCCGGTGGTGGACAAGCTGAACGCCGCACTGCTGACCGCGTTGAAGGCGCCCGAGGTGGTGGAGCAGTTCCACAAGCAGGGCTTCGAGGCCAAGGGCTCCACGCCCGACGAACTCCGGGCCTATATCGTCCGCGAGCTGGCGCGCTGGCAACGCGTGATCCGCGACAACGACATCAAGGTGGCGATGTGAACCCGGATCTGGACAACCCGCTGCTCGAATTCCTCGGCGTGCAGCTCGAGCGCGTCGGCCCCGGCGCCTGCACCTTCGCGCTCGATATCGAGCCGCGCCACCTGAACCGGCAGGGCTCGCTGCAGGGCGGCGTCAGCGCCACGCTGCTGGACGCCGCCTGCGGCTACGCCGGGCTGCATCAGGAAGAAGGCACCCACGGCAGCGCGCTCGGCAACGCCGTGACGCTGATGCTGACGATCAGCTACCTCGGCAAGGTCAGCACGGGCCGCGTGCGTGCCGTGGCTACCGTCACTCATGCGGGCCGCAGCATCTACTTTTCGTCGGCCGAGCTGCTCACCGCTGCCGGCGAGCGCATCGCCACCGCGCAGGGCACCTTCAAGCGGTCCCGCGCGAACCGGGAGGCATGACCATGCTCCGCCAAGCTCTGGAAGGACTGACCGTCGTCGATTTCACGCAGATCGGCGCCGGCCCGACGGCCACCATGCTGATGGCCGACATGGGGGCCCGCGTGATCAAGGTGGAGCCTCCGGGCGGCGAAATGGGGCGCGGGCTTGGCCCGGGCTGGATCGGCGCGGACAGCGCGCTGTTCCACGGGTTCAACCGCAACAAGCTCGGCGTGTCGATCGATCTCAAGCGGCCCGAGGGTTTCGACGTGGCGCGCCGGCTGGTGGCTACCGCCGATATCGTGGTGGAGAGCATGCGGCCCGGCGTGATGGCGCGGCTGGGGCTGGGCCACGCCGATCTCGCACAGGAGCACCCCGCGCTGATCTACTGCTCGATCTCGGCCTACGGGCAGGAAGGCCCCTACGCGGACCGTGCTGGCGTGGACGGCATCATCCAGGCGGACTCGGGCCTGATGAGCCTGATCGGTGTGGAGGGCGGCGAGCCGTGCAAGGTGCAGGCGCCGGTGGTGGACGTGATGACGGGCTACGTCGCCGTGGTCGGCATCCTCGCCCGGCTGGCGCAGCGGGCGCGCGACGGGCGCGGCGGGCATCTCGACGTGAGCCTGTTCAACGCCGCGCTGGCCTTGCAGCAGTCATCGCTGGCGAGCTATCTGGCCGATGGCGACCTGCCGGTGCGGGCGGGCAGTGCCGCGCCTTACTCGGCGCCGAACCAGGCCTTCCGCACGGCGGACGGCTGGATCATGGTGGCGGCCTATATGCCCGACCGCTGGCGCCGGCTGTGCGAGACGCTCGGACTCGCCGCGCTGGCCGACGACCCGCGCTTCGCCACCTCGCCGCTGCGCGTGGCCAACCGCGCGGCGATGGTGGAGGCGCTGACGGCGGTTTTCGTCACGCGCGGCACCGATGCGTGGCTGGCGGCGCTGCAGGCCGTCGACATTCTCTGCGCCCGCGTGGCCACCTATGAGAATGTGGCACAGCATCCGCAGGTGGCGGCCAACCAGATGTTCGCCGATATCTCCCACGCCGCGCTCGGCACGATCCGCATGCCGGGGTTCCCGATCGACAGTGCCGTCAGCAATGCCGCGCCGATGCAGCCCGCGCCAGCCTGCGGCGAGCATACGCGCGCCGTGCTGCGCGACCTCGGCTATGCGGATAGCGATATCGCGGCGTTGGACGCAAGCCGGGCCATCCACTGCGCCTAGCCCGCTGCCGTGCCCTGGAACTGCGCCAGCAGCCACGCGCGGAAGGTGGCCATGCTGGTGCTTTCGGCGCGGTCCGCCGGCGTGAGCAGGTAGTAGGTGAAGTCGCCCATGTCGACGGCCTGCCGGAACGGTGCCACGAGCTTGCCGCTGGTCAGGTCGTCTTCCACCAGGAAGCGCTGTGCGATGGCGAAGCCTTGTCCTTCGAGCGCCGCCATGTAGGCCATCGCCGAACTCTGGTAGGTCATGCCGCTGCGCGCATCGACGAGCTTGTCCGCGCCGGTGGAGGCGAGCCAGAAGCCCCAGTCCTCGGGCCGGGCGATCGAATGCAGCAGCACCTGGCGTTGCAGGTCGGCGGGCTTGCGCACCTGCTTCGCCAGCGCGGGGCTGCACACGGGCAGGAGGATGTTCGGCACCAGCCGATAGGCGTTGGCGCCGCTCCACTTGCCGTCGCCGAGGCGGATGGCGCCGTCGATGTCCTCGCGCCGGAAGTCCACCTCGTCGAGCGAGGCGGTGAGCAGCACCTCGATGCCGGCATTGGCCGCGTGGAAGCTGGACAGCCGTGGAATCAGCCAGCGCATCGCGAACGTCGTGTAGGCGCGCACCTTCAGTTGCGTGCGGCGGGTGCGCCGGGTCAGGCGGACAGTGGCTTCGCGCAGGCCGTCCATCGCCTTGGTGACCGCGCGGTAGTAGTCCTCGCCGGCACGCGTGAGCGTGATCTGCCGATGGCCGCGCACCAGTAGCTGGATGCCAAGCGCATCTTCGAGCGTGCGGATCTGCCGGCTGACCGCGCCGGGCGTGACGTGCAGTTCCGTGGCGGCGATGGTGATACTGAGCCGGCGCGCGACGGCTTCGAAGGCGCGCACGGCGTTGAGCGGGGGCAGGCGGTCCATGTCAGGGGGAACGGCGACACGTTTGAGAATTTCTCAATCATACGTCGTGGCTACTCGTGCTGCTTGTAAAAGAGGCGCACGCCAGATCTTGAAAAACGGAAGCGCTTGTTCGAATACTGTAAAGGCTGCAAACACCCACACTGTCTCGTCTGGTTTCCCAGGCCTGCTGCTTGCTAATGTCTGGACAATTTCTCCAGATGACTATCCTGCAATGTTCGTCGTGAACTTGCGCCGCTCGCGTTCAAGGAGAACGGGAAATGGAAGACTCTTGTCAGCAGAATGGTGGCCGTGCCGGCACCAGCGGCGTGCAACCCCCGAACATGCCGGACATCTCGCGACGACGCTTCCTGCAATCGGTCGGCGTCAGCGCATCGGGGGTCGGAGTGGCAGGAAGTGTGTATGCCGCGGGCGAAGCCACCGTGCCTGCGGCGTCCGCCGCGCCGCAGGCCAGCGCCGGCCACGCGGTGAAATTCAAGGTCAACGGCACGCTCCAGTCGCTTACGGTGGCGTCCAATGCCGTGCTGCTGGACGTATTGCGCGATCAACTGCACCTCACCGGCACCAAAAAGGGGTGCGATCATGGCCAATGCGGGGCGTGCACGCTGCACGTGAATGGCGTGGCGGTCAACGCCTGCCTGTCGCTCGCGGTGATGCATGACGGTGACGAGATCACCACCATCGAAGGGTTGGCCCGCGACGGAACACTGCACCCGGTGCAGCAGGCTTTCTGGGACCACGACGCCTACCAGTGCGGCTACTGCACCGCCGGCCAGATGATGAGCGCCGTGGGTGTGCTTGGCGACAAGCGCATCCCGGCCGATGACGCGGCCGTGCGCGAGGCGATGAGCGGCAACATCTGCCGCTGCGGGGCCTACCGGAACATCGTCGCGGCCATCCAGGACGCGCGCGGCAAGATCAAGGGGGCCTAGCCATGCGAACCTTCGAATATGCCCGGGCGGCGGACGTGGAGCAGGCCATCGCACTGCACGCGCGCACGCCCGAGACCGCCTACCTGGCCGGCGGCACCACCCTGCTGGACCTGATGAAGCTGGACGTGATGCACCCGCCGCGCGTGGTGGACATCCACAAGCTCGGCCTCAACCAGGTCGAGGTGGCCGGCGACGGCCGGGTGCGGATTGGCGCGATGGTCAGCAACACCGAACTGGCGCGCCATCCGCACATCGTCAAGCACCACCCGGCGCTGTCGCAGGCGCTGCTTTCCGGCGCCAGCACCCAGCTGCGCAACAAGGCCACCACGGCCGGCAATGTGATGCAGCGGGTGCGCTGCGGCTACTTCCGCGATGGTGTATCGCCGTGCAACAAGCGGGTGCCGGGATCGGGCTGCCCGGCCATCGACGGGCTGAACCGCAACGTGCACGCAGTGCTGGGCGGCAGCAACCAGTGCATCGCCGCGCATCCGTCAGACATGTGCGTGGCGATGGTTGCCATCGGCGCCACCATTCACGTGCAGGGGACCAAGGGCCGGCGTGACATCCCGTTCGCGGATTTCCACCTGCTGCCCGGTGAAACGCCGTGGAAGGAGCACGCGCTGGAAGCCGACGAGATGATCACGCACATCACGCTTGATGCGCCGCTGCCGAACAGCCGGTCCGCCTACCTGAAGCTGCGCGACCGGGGCTCCTACCAGTTCGCGCTGGCGTCGAGCGCGGTGGTGGTGGTGCTGGACGGCCGCACCGTGCGGGACGTGCGCATCGCGCTCGGCGGGGTCACCACCAAGCCGTGGCGGGCTGCCAACGCGGAGGCGGTACTGCGCGGCAAGCCGGTAACGGACGCGCTGATCCGCGAGACCGCCGCCGCCGCCATGGCGGGCGCGCAGTCGTACGGCCAGAACGGCTTCAAGCTGCTGCTCGGCCAGCAGGCGGTGTCGCGCAACCTGTCGCGGCTCGTCGCCTGAGCGGCTGCCCCGATCCAGCCCCCGGTCCAGCGGACCTTCACTCGACAACGGGAGTCCAGCGTGAACAAGAATGCCATCGGCGCGTCGCCGCGCCGTATCGACGGACGTCTCAAGGTCACCGGCGCCGCGCTGTACACGGCGGACCGCAACCTCCCCGGCATGCTGCATGCCTATGGCGTATTCAGCACGATTGCGAGCGGCCGCGTCACGGCCATCGACACCGCGGCCGCGCGGCGCGTGCCGGGCGTCGTCAACGTCCTGCACCATGACAATTTCCTGCGGCTCTACCGCGCGCCCAAGGCGCCGATCTCGCCAGCCACGATCCTGACCGCCGGCATCACGGACGAGCACCGCCTGCCGTTCGAGGACGCGAAGGTGCACTACGCCGGGCAGTTCGTCGCGCTGGTCGTGGCGGATACCTACGAACATGCGCGCGAGGCAGCCCAGTTGGTCAAGGTGACGTATGCCCCGGCCAAGGCACTTGCCAATCTGGAGCAGGGCATGGCGGCCGGCAAGCTGCAGGACGGCGGGCGCGGTCATTCGCGTGGCGAGCCGGCGCGGGACTTCGACGCCGCGCCGGTCCGCGTAGATGCCATGTACCACACGCCGGTGGAGACCCACAACCCGATGGAGATGCACGCCACGGTGGCTTGGTGGGAGGGCGGTGACCTGCACCTCTACGAGGCCTCGCAGGGCGTGCTGGTTCACCGCAACACGCTGGCGCAGATCTTCGGACTTACGCCGGAGAGCGTGAGCGTGGACGCCCCGTTCATCGGCTCGGGCTTTGGCGCCAAGCTGTTCCTGTGGCCGCACTCGGTGGCCGCCTGCGCGGCGGCGAAGATGACCGGGCGCCCGGTGAAGCTGGTGGTGCCTCGCGCGCAGATGTTCACGACCACGGGGCAGCGGCCGGAGACGAAGCAGCACATCCGGCTGTCGGCGGGCGCCGACGGCAAGATCACGTCGATCCGGCATGAGTCGATCAACACCACGTCGTTCATCGAGCAGTACGTGGAAAACTGCGGCGGCATGACGTCGAGCCTGTACACGTGCCCGAGCGTGCTGGTCACGCACCACACCATCGACGTGCACCGGGGCGCGCCCACCTCCATGCGCGCGCCCGGCGCCGCGCCGGGCCTGTTCGCGCTGGAATCCGCCATCGACGAACTGGCGCTGGCGTGCCAGAAGGACCCGGTGCAGTTCCGCCTCGATAACATCTCCACGCGCGATGAAAGCACCAACCTGCCGTGGTCCAGCAATCACCTGCGCGAGGCCATCGAGCAGGGCGCCCGCAAGTTTGGCTGGGCCAGGCGCGACCCGCGCATTGGCGCGATGCGCGTGGGCGACGAGATTGCCGGCTATGGCGTGGCCGTCTGCAACTGGGATGCCTGGCGCACGCCAGCCGAAGCGCGGGTGCAGTTGCGCAGCGACGGCACGGCATCGGTGATCTGCTCGATCCAGGACATTGGCACCGGCACCTACACGATTGCGGCGCAGACGGTGAGCGAGCTGACCGGCCTGCCGTTCGAGAAGATCGAGGTCAAGCTCGGCGATTCCTCGTTCCCGGCGGCTCCCGTCTCGGGCGGCTCGTGGGCCACTGCCAGCGTCCTGCCGGCTATTGCGGAGGCCACGCGCAACGCCATCGGCCAGTTGCGCACGTTCGCCACGCAGGAGGGCGCGCCGTTCGCCGGGGCGAAGCCCGAATCGCTTCGCTTCGAGAATGGCCGCCTGACTGATGGGAAGCGCACCGTAGACTACCCGGCCGTGCTGACCGCGCAGCGCTTTGCCAGCGCCGAGGGCCATGCCCGCACCGGCGGCACGCCCACGGACAAGATGTCGTTCATGTCGTTCGGCGCGCATTTCGTAGAGGTGCGCTGGGACCCCGGCATCTCGCGCCTGCGCGTGGCGCGCGTGGTCAGCGCCATCGACGTAGGCCGCGTCATCAATCCCCTCACGGCGCGCAACCAGGTGGAAGGCGCCATCGTCATGGGCGTGGGCATGGCGCTCTTCGAGGCCACCGAGTACGACGAGCGCAACGGCATTCCGGGCAACAACAACTACGCCGAGTACGTGATGCCGGTGCACGCAGACCAGCCCGACATCGACGTCATCCTGCTCGACTACCCCGACCTGGCCTTCAATGAGTTCGGCGCGCGCGGCATCGGGGAGATCGGCATTACCGGCTTTGCGGCGGCCGTGGCCAACGCGGTCTACCACGCCACGGGCAAGCGTATCCGTGACCTGCCCATCACCATGGAGAAGCTGATGGACGCGCCCGGCCGGGCCGCCGCCTAGCCGGTGGCCTATATATATAGCGATGGCTGGCCGAGCGCGGGAGCGGGAGGGGGGGATGGTCGACAATCCGGTTCCGGAGGATGATCCCGGCGTGCGCGAACATCCGCGCTACGCGCAGATGTTCCCCGTGCTGACCGAGGAGGACATCCAGCGCGTGCGCCGCTTCGGGCGCTTGTCGCACTTTGCCACCGGTGAGTACCTCTATCGGGCCGGTAGCCTGTGCCCGGGCATGTTCCTGCTGCTGTCCGGCAAGGTGCGGATCGTCGGGCGCGACGGGCTGGGCCATGAGCGCGTCCTCCACACCTACACCCAGCGCGGCGAGTTCACCTCGGACGTGACGCAGCTGTCGAACAAGCCGGCCGTGGTGGATGCGCGCGTGATCGATGACGTGGAGGCCGTGCTGGTGCGCCCCGACGAACTCAGCGCGATGATGATCAGCGAGGCCGACGTCGGCGAGACCATCATGCGCGCGCTGATCCTGCGCCGCATGCTGGTGATCGAGCGCGGCCACGGCGTGGTGCTGGTCGGCGCGCCGGACAACGGGCGGCTGCTCGCGCTGCAGAACTTCCTGCGGCGCAACGGCTTCCCCAACACCACGCTCGACGCGGCGATGGACCCCGAGGCCGTCGCGCTGCTCGAACGCCTGACGCCGCTGCCGGACGATTTCCCGCTCGTGGTCTGCCCGGACGGCACCGTGCTGCGTAATCCGGACGAAGGCCACCTGGCCTCGTGCCTGGGCCTGATTCCCGAGTTCGATCCGACCCACGTCTACGACGTGGCAGTGGTCGGCGCTGGCCCGGCCGGGCTGGCCACAGCAGTTTACGCCGCGTCCGAAGGGCTGTCCGTGGCCGTGCTCGACTGCCGGGGGCCGGGCGGGCAGGCCGGCACCAGCGCGCGCATCGAGAACTACCTCGGCTTTCCCACGGGCATCACCGGGCAGTCTCTGGCCAGCCGCGCCTTCGCCCAGGCGCAGAAGTTCGGCGCCCATATCGGCATTCCATGTGAAGTGAGGGCCCTGTATTGCGACCGGCGCCCGCTGTTCGTGGAGCTGGCCGATGGGCGCCGCATTGCCGCGCGCACCGTGGTGATTGCCAGCGGCGCCGAATACCGGCGGCCGGACGTGACCGGCCTCGAACGCTTCGAGTCGTCCGGCATCTACTACTGGGCCACGCCGATCGAGGCGCGCCTGTGCCGCAAGGAGCCTGTGCTGCTGGTGGGCGGCGGCAATTCCGCCGGGCAGGCGGCGGTGTTCCTGGCCGCGCATGCCGAGCATGTCCACCTGTTTATCCGGGGCACCAGCCTTGAGCACAGCATGTCGCGCTACCTGACCGAGCGGATTGCCGTGCTGCCCAACGTGACCGTGCACACCCGCGTGGACCTGCGCGCGCTGGAGGGCGGGGCCCGTCTCGAACGGGTGTATTACCGGGGCGCGGGCGGCGTGGAGGGCTGCATGACCACGCATCACCTGTTCGTCTTCATCGGCGCGGCGCCGAATACCGCGTGGCTGGCCACCTGCGGGGTGGTGCGCGACGAGAAAGGCTTTGTGCTGACCGGGGCCGATGTGCCCGATGCCGCGCCGCACGTGCCGTCCCTGCAAACCAGCCTGGAAGGGGTGTTCGCCATCGGCGACGTGCGCTCGGGGTCGATCAAGCGTGTGGCGTCCGCCGTGGGCGAGGGCGCCGCCGTGGTCGCGCAGATTCACGCCGTGCTGGCCGGCATGCGCGGCACCTGCCAGCCCGGCGCGGGCTGAGCCCTTTCCGCCCCAGAGGCGCCGGCATCACTCCGCCAACGCGCTCCCATCGGAATGCCTACAATAGCTGGACGGACAGGCCGCGCGGGCTGATGCGCGGCCAGTCGCTGCCACGCGTGCTCGCAGGCAGGGGCACGCGCCACTCATCTCCACGAAACATGGAGAAACATCATGCAGCAGAGTAGCGAAGCGGTGCTGACGCAGGCGCGAGCCGCGTTGGCGCATGTGCCGTATCAGGGCCATCACCTTCATCCCACCATTCACCTGCGGCTTTCCGACGGCGCGCTGATCCTCGAGGGCGAGGTGGCGGACATCGTCGACAAGACGCGCGCCGCCGCACATCTGCGGCGCGTGGACGGCGTGACCATGGTCATTGACCACCTGCGCATTGCCGATGGCGGCGCGCCGGTGGGTGACGGCGAACTGCGCGATGCCGTGTGCCAGCGACTGCTTACCGCGATCGATTTCCGCAACTGCAAAATCTGCGCGAAGGTAAAGGGCCAGGACGAGGCACGCCGCGAGGCCGTGGGCGAGCGCAGCGGCTGGATCGAGGTGGCCGCCGTCAATGGCGTGGTCACGCTGACCGGCAATGTGATCAGCCTCTCCCACATGCGGCTGGCTGGCGTGCTGGCATGGTGGTCGCGCGGCTGCCGCTGCGTGGTGAACGAACTGGTGGTGGCGCCGGCCGAGGCGGATAGCGATGAGGAAATCACCGAGGCGCTGCAACTGGTGCTGGAAACCGATCCGTTCGTCGATGCGGGCCGCATCGCGGTGCGCACCGCGCAGCGTGTGGTAACGCTCGACGGCTATGCCACGAGCGAAGGCGCGCGCAAGCAGGTAGAGCGGGATGCCTGGTATGTGTACGGCGTAGAGGACGTCGTCAACCGTATCTCGCTGAGCAGTTAAATCACCTCCTGAGGGGCATGGCGTTGGCGGGAATGGCGCGTGGATTGGCGGGATTGACTCTCCCCGGCCGCGCGCGCAGGCGCTAGGATCGGTTTTTGTCGCCAACCGTCCACACAGGAATCCTCATGCCCCGTTCCGTTCGTCATCGTCGCGCAGCGCTGCCCGCTGCGCTCTCCATCGCATTGTCATTGGCCTGGGGCGGCACCGCGCTGGCCGCCGGGTCGGACGCGGTCCTGCTGCAGGCGGCACAGGCCGCGCAGCCGGGCGTGGTGCAGTCGCTCAAGGAGATGGTGTCGATCGAGTCGGGCAGCCATGACATCGACGGGCTGAACCGCATGGCCGCCTACACCGAGAAGCGCCTCAAGGCGCTGGGTGCCAGCGTGGAGCGCGTGCCGGCGGCGCAGGGCCACGGCCCGATCGTCAAGGGCACGCTGGAGGGCACGGGGCGGGGCCGCATCCTGCTGATCGCCCACATGGACACGGTCTATCCGCATAACACGCTGGCCTCGCAGCCGATCCGCGAGGAGGGCAACAAGCTCTACGGGCCGGGTATCGCGGACGACAAGGGCGGCATCGCGGTCATCCTGCATTCGCTGGAGATCATGAAGGCGCAGGGCTGGAAGGACTTCGCACGGGTGACCGTGCTGTTCAACGCCGACGAGGAAATCGGTTCGCTCGGCTCCGGCGCCGCGATTGCCGCGTTGGGGGCGCAGCACGATGTGGTGCTGTCCTGCGAGCCCAATCCGGCCAAGGCCGTGGCCAAGACGGAGTCGCTGCTGCTTGGCGCCGCCGGCACGGCCTCCGCGACGATGGCTGTCCAGGGCCGCGCCGCGCACGCCGGCGCGGCGCCGGAGCTGGGCCGCAATGCCCTGATGGAACTGGCCTACCAGTTGCAGCAGACGCGCGATGTGGCGAAGTCCGTGCCGGGCTCGCAACTGAACTGGACCAATGCCAAGGCCGGCGATGCGCGCAACCAGATTCCCGCATCGGCCAGCGCCTTCGGCGACGTGCGCGTGACGGCTGCCGGTGCCGCCCAGAAGCTGCAGGCGGCGCTGCAGGAGAAGGTCAACGCGGGCCATCTGGTGCCCGATACGCAGACCACCATCACGATGGAGGAGGGCCGCCCGCCCTTCGTGGTCAATGCGCGCGGCCGGGAGCTGGCGGCGCAGGCCCAGAAGATCTATGCGGAACTGGACGGCCGGCAACTGGCGCTGTTTCCCGGCACGGGCGGGGCCACCGATGCCGGCTTCGCGGGCCAGTCGGGCAAGGCCGCCGTGGTGGAGAGCTTTGGCCTGTCCGGCTTTGGCTATCACGCGCGTGACGAGTACATCGAACTCGATTCCATCGTCCCGCGCCTCTACCTGATGACGCGCATGCTTCAGGAGAGCGGGCGCTGAGCAGATTGAGCGGATTGGGCCACCTGCTTGGCGATGGCGTCGGCAAGGCGCGTGGCGTCGTTGTAGACGCTGTCGTGCTGCAGTTCACTGACGCCATGCGCCGCGCCACCGGCGGCGGCTGACATGGCCACATGGCCGGCCACCGCGCCCACGCCGGCGGTTTCCGCCACGCCGGGCATGTGGCCGCTATCCGCGCTGGCGTGGAAGTCCTGCAAGGGCATCGCCGGGCCCCTGGCGGGCTGGTAGACCAGTTCGACCGACGCGCCCACATTGCTCTTGCCCGCGCCCAGGCCCACCAGCATGCGGCGGCGCTGGTTGCCTTCATCGATCTTGTCGAACTGGCCGGTAACGACCAGCGCATTCGCGCCCGCCGGGACCGGGCCATCCAGGCGCACCGCGTTGAGCCCCTTGGCGCGCAGCTGCCGCACGATTTCATCGCTCACCTGGTCACGGGCCTCGCGCGCATCGCGCACGGCCTTACCGGCCTGGCTGTCGGTGCCGGCCATCGTCATGACCTTTTGCATCAGGCGGCTGTCCACCTTGACCTGATCGGGGTTGGCATTGAAGGTCTGCACGTAGATGATGTCCGCGTTGCCGGGGAGGGCGGCAACGTCTTGCGTCATGGTGGTAGCGGCGCTGGCGCAGCCGGCGGCAAGCAGCGTGGCGGCGGTCAGCGTGGCGAGTGTGAAGCGGCGGGCAACGAGGGAGAGTTGGGTGGTTTGCATGGCGAAATCCTGTATCGGTTGGGTTGGAGCGTGTCGGTGCATCGCTGGAACCCAGTATGGGAAAAACCGCCTACAGATGCCATGCAGGAAGTATGTCGAGAAATGTCAGGCCGCTGGCCGCAGCGGCAGCGCCACCACGGCTTCCAGGCCGCCGCCGTCACGTGGGCGGAATTGCAGCGAGCCGCCGTGCAGCCGCGCGATGCGCTCGACAATCGCCAGCCCCAGCCCGGTGCCGCCTGAATGGCCCCGCGCGTTGTCGCCGCGAGCGAAAGGTGCCTTGAGTTGTTCCAACTGCTGGGCGCCGATGCCGTCGCCCCGGTCGCACACTGCCACGTAGGCGGTTTCCGCATCGGCCCAGGTGCGCACAGCCAGCCCGGTGCGGCCGTAGACCACGGCGTTCTGCATCAGGTTCATCAGCAGCCGCATCAGGCTCACCGGGCGGTAGTCGAGCGGCGGCAGGTTGCCGATCGACAGCTCGAAGCTGTGCCCCAGCCCGGCGAAATCGGATGACAACTGCCGCACCAGCGCGTTGAGGTCACCCGGCTGGGGCGGCTCGCGCTCGCCGCTGCCGGCGTAGTCCATGAACTGCTGGAGGATGGTGTCGATCTGGTCGAGATAGCTTTCGGTGGCAGCGACGAAAGCGTCGTCGCTGCCGCGTGGCATCGCCATTGCCATGGCCAGGCGCAGCTTGGTCAGCGGCGTGCGGATGTCGTGCGAGATGCCCGCCAGCATCAGCGCGCGGGAGGCTTCGGCCTGGCGCAGGGTGTCGGTCATCTGGTTGAAGGCGGCGCTGACCTGCGCGATTTCCGTGGGGCCGTCCGTGGGCAGCGGTGCCGGCATCTCGCCGCCGCACACGTCGCGTGCGGCGCGGGCGAGGTCCTGCAACGGCCGGTTCAGGTGGCGCTGGATCAGGTAGCCGGTCAGCGCGGCCAGCATCGCCAGTGCGGTGGAGAGCGCCAGCGCGGCCAGGATGCCGCTGGCGCGGGCATCGGCGGTCATCGGCAGGGAAATCCACGCCGGGGTACCGGCCACGTGCACGCGGATCCACAGGCGCTCCTCGGCATCGGGGGCGCCGATCTGCCAGCGCACCGGCATGTCGGGCGGCAGGTCACGGCGCAGGGCGTGCAAGAAGACGTCGCGCTGGTAGGTGCGGAACAGGCGCAGCGGGCTGGCGGCACCGTCTGCGGGGGGCGCCGGAACCGGGTCTGCCGTCTGGGCGCCGAGCCGCGCGGTGACCGCCTGTGCTTCGGCGGGCGGCAGCGCGGCCAGTACGCTATCGAGCGTCTTCACATAGTCCGCAAAGATGATGGCCGCCCGCTCGATGCGCGGGCGCTGCATGTAGTGGAGCAGCACCGTGAGGGAGCAGGCCTGCGTGACAGCCACCAGCGCCACCAGCAGGGCGATATTGCGCGCCAGCAGCGACCGGGGCAGCCGCATCACGACGCCACGCCGGCCACCAGCATGTAGCCCACGCCCCACACCGTCTTGATGAAGCGGGGCTTGGATGGGTCTTCCTCGATGATCTGGCGCAGGCGCAGCACCTGTACGTCGATGCTGCGGTCCAGCGCGTCATGGTCCCGCCCCCGGGCGCGGGCGAGCAGGTTCTCCCGGCTCACGGGCCGGTTAGGCGAGGAGCCCAGCGCGTGCAGCAACAGCATCTGGGCTGAATGCACCTCCACGGGATCGCCACGCAGCCGCAGCGTCTGCTGGCCGACATCGAACTCGAATTCGCCGAAGCGCAGCGTCTGCGCGGTGACGGTGGGGTCGCCCGCCGCAATGCGCTGGCGGCGCAGCAGCGCGCGGATTCTGGCCACCAGTTCGTCCGGCACGAATGGCTTGGCGAGGTAGTCGTCCGCGCCGGTTTCCAGCCCCAGCACGCGGTCCATGGGATCGCCCTTGGCGGTCAGCATCAGCACGGGCAGCGTGATGCCGTCTGCACGCAGCCGCCGGCAGATGGTCAGGCCGTCCTCGGGTGCCATCATCAGGTCGAGCACCAGCAGGTCGTAGGGTTCGCGCTGGAGGTAGCGGTCGAGTTGCTTGCCATCGGCTACGGCGCGCACGCGGAAGCCCTGGCTGGTCAGGAAGCGCTGCAGCATGTTGCGCAACTCGGCCTCGTCGTCCAGCACGAGGATGCGGTTGACTACCTCCATGGCATGTCTCCGTGACCATCCGTCATGCGGGAACGATACCCGAAGTCATGCGTAGTGTGCGGGCACCCAGACACGTCCCACCCAATGTCCCGGCACCCACACAGCCGGGTGGGGCGGCGGCGCCACATAGACCGCACGCGGCGCGACATATTCGGCCTGGGGCGTGACATAGACCGGCGGCAGCGGCGGGGCGACATAGACGGGGCGCGGCGCCGGGGCGACATAGACAACGTGCGGCGGCGGCATGACGACGACGGCCCCAGCGCCATACCAGCCGGCGAAGGCGGGCGTGGCGGCGGTCACGGTGGCGACGATGAGGGCGGCGGTAGCGGTAGCGAAGCCGAGGCGTTTCATGGTGAGTCCCTTCCTGGTGAGGTGAGCCGACCGGTGTGCGGCGGCAACGGGACGAACTATAGGAGGGGGTGGGGCAGTCCGCGAGGCGCAAACCATGTCGCGGTGTTACACGGCGCGGCACCGGTCCGGGCATGACATCCGGCGACATATTTCCCGCATGGCGCGGCTGGCGGGCGGCACCTACATTTGGCTCACCGCGACGCACCATCCTGTTCCTGACAGTGCGTTCCCGATGCCCAACCGACTACCCCATGAGGCACGCCATGCTGACTCCCACCGCCAACCCCGAACTATCCGTCCAGCGGATCGCCCTCTACGCCACGGCGTTTATCGTCGCCGTCTCGCTCGTCGAAGCCGTGGTGCTCTGGCGCAAGCGCCGGAATTCGAAGGCCCCGTTCGACTGGCGGGAGGTCTGGCTGTCGCTGGCCGACCTGGCCGGCCGCAAGCTCTCGGTGTTGCTGCCGCTCTCGCTGGCCACGCCCGTGTTCGCCTTCGCCTGGGATCACCGCCTGTTCACGGTCACGCTCAACAGCGCGCTGATGGTGCTGCTGCTCTTCGTAGGGCAGGAGTTCTGCTACTACTGGTATCACCGCGCCTCGCACCGCGTGCGCTTCTTCTGGGCGACGCACGCGGTCCACCACTCGCCGAACCAGCTCACGCTGGCCTCGGCCTACCGGCTCGGCTGGACGGGCAAGCTCACCGGCACGGCGATCTTCTTTGCGCCGCTGGTCTGGCTCGGCGTGCGCCCGGAAGTGGTGCTGGCCACGCTGATGTTCAACCTGCTCTATCAGTTCTGGCTGCACAACACGTGGGTGCCGCGCCTGGGCTGGCTCGAATACGTGTTCAACACGCCGTCTGCGCACCGCGTGCACCATGCTTCGAATGTCGATTACCTCGATGCCAACTACGGTGGCGTGCTGATCGTGTTCGACCGCCTGTTCGGCACCTACGTGGCCGAGCGTGCCGAAGAGCCGTGCCGCTACGGGCTGGTCAAGCCGTCCCGCACGGTGAACCCGCTGATGAACCAGTTCGAGCACTGGATTGGCCTGTTCCGCGACATGGCGGCGGCACCCAGCCTCGGCGCGGCCCTCGGCTACCTGACCATGCCCCCCGGCTGGCAGCCCGACGGCAAGGGCGAGACCACCGAGAACCTGCGTGCGCAGTCTCAGGGTCAGGCCCGCGCCTAGGCTTCCACCATGCCCAGGAACTGCTGCAGCTCCGGGGTCTTGGGACGGGCGAAGACCTCGTCCGGCGGCCCGATCTCGTGGACCTTGCCCTGGTGCATGAAGACCACGCGGTCGCACACCTCGCGGGCGAAGCGCATCTCATGCGTGACCATCAGCAGCGTCATCCCGTCAGCAGCCAGCCCGCGCATGACCTGGAGCACCTCGTTGACAAGTTCCGGGTCCAGCGCCGAGGTGATCTCGTCGCACAGCAGCGCGGCGGGCTGCATCGCCAGCGCCCGGGCAATCGCCACGCGCTGCTGCTGCCCGCCGGAAAGTTGATCCGGATAGGCGTCGAACTTGGCCGAGAGGCCCACGCGGGCCAGGTTCAGCTCTGCCAGCTCACGCGCCCGGGCTTCCGGCACACCCTTGACGATCATCGGCGACAACATCACGTTGCGCCCCGCGCTCAGGTGCGGAAACAGGTTGAACTGCTGGAAGATCATGCCCACCTTGAGCCGCAGCGCGCGCAGTTGCAGCTCGGTGTCGGCCAGATGGGCGCCGGCCACGGTGATGGCGCCGGCGTCGATGGACTCCAGCCCGTTGATGCAGCGGAGCAGCGTGCTCTTGCCCGAGCCGCTCTTGCCGATGATGGCGATGACCTCGCCCGGCTCCACCGACAGCGAAACCCCCTTCAGGACCTCGTTGCTGCCGAACGATTTGCGAACCTGGTCAATGGCGATGAGCGGCATGGAATTTCCTCTCCAGCATTTTGCTGGCTTGCGAAAGTGGCCAGCACAGCGCGAAGTACATCAGCGCCACGGCGGCATACACGGTGAATGGCTGGAAGCTGGCGTTGACGATCATCGTGCCGGCCTTGGACAGCTCGGTGAAACCGATGATCGAGGCCAGCGCGGTGCCCTTGATGACCTGCACGCCAAAGCCGACGGTAGGCGCCACGGCAATCCGCATGGCCTGCGGCAGGATCACGTGGCGCATCTGCTGCACGTAGCTCATGGCCAGGCTGCCGGATGCCTCCCACTGGCCGCGCGGAATCGCCTCCACGCAGCCGCGCCAGATCTCGGCCAGGAAGGCGGCGGTCCAGAGCGTCAGCGCCACGCCGGCGGCGAGCCACGCGGGCACATCCACGCCGAACAGCGCCAGGCCGAAGAAGGCCAGGAACAGCTGCATCAGCAGCGGCGTGCCCTGGAAGATCTCGATATAGGCCCAGGTGGCGCGGCGCAGGAAGGGTCGCTTGCTGGTGCGCATCAGCAGCACCAGCAGGCCCACCACGCCGCCGCCGACAAAGGCCACCAGCGACAGCAGGACGGTCCAGCGCGCCGCCAGCAGCAGGTTGCGCACGATGTCCCACAGCGTGAAGTCGATCATCGCGCCCTCCGCGCAAACAGCTGCCGGCCCACGCCGCGCAGCAGCTGGCGCAGCAGCAGCGCCAGCAACAGGTAGATCACGGTGCTCACCAGATAGACCTCGAAGGCGCGGAAGTTGCGGCCCTGGATGAAGTTGGCGGCGTAGGTCAGGTCCTGCGCGGCGATCTGCGAGCAGACCGCCGAGCCGAGCATGACGATCACGATCTGGCTCGACAGCGCCGGCCAGATCTTCTGCAGCGCCGGGCGCAGCACCACGTGGCGGAACACCTGCAGCGGCGACATCGCCAGGCTGGCGCCAGCCTCGAACTGGCCGCGCGGCGTGGCGGCCAGCCCGGCCCGGATGATCTCGGTGCCGTAGGCGCCCAGGTTGATCACCATCGCCAGCGAGGCGGCCACCATCTCGGGCAGTTGCACGCCCAGGCTGGGCAGGCCGAAGAAGATGAAGAAGAGCTGGATCAGGAACGGCGTGTTCCGGATCACCTCCACATAGGCGCTGACGATGGCGCGCAGCCATGCCGGCCCCTGCGTCCGGGCCCAGGCGCCAAAGATGGCCACCGCCACGCCCAGCACGCCGCCCGTGAGCGTGAGCTGTGCCGTGACGGCGATGCCCTTGAGCAGGACGTCGGTGTAATCGAGCACCGACAGGAAATCGAACTGATAGGCCATGGACGGGACCGGTTGCAGCGGGAGCGGAGCGGGGATCAGGCGGCGATCAGAGCTGCGCCGGCAGCGGACGCAGCAGCCACTTGATCGACAGCGAGTTCAGCGCGCCGTCTTTCTTGGCTTCGGCCAGGATGGCGTTCACCTTGGCCTGCAGCGCCGGCTCGTCCTTGTTCATGCCGATAAAGCACGGCGAGTTCTTGATCAGGAACTTGGTCTCGGGCGCCTTGGGCGCATGCTTGGCGATCAGCGCCGAGGCCACCACGTTGCCGGTGGCAATCAGCTGCACCTGGCCGGAGAGGAATGCGGAGATCGTCGCGTTGTTGTCCTCGTAGCGCTTGATGGTGGCGTTGGCCGGGGCGATCTTCGACAGCTCCAGGTCTTCCACCGCGCCGCGCGTGACGCCAACGGTCTTGCCGGCCAGGTCGGCGGCGCTCTTCACGGCCATGTCGGCCGGGCCGAACACGCCGTTATAGAACGGGGCATAGGCTTCGGAGAAGTCCAGCACCTTCTCGCGCTCGGGGTTCTTGCCCAGGCTGGAGATGATCAGGTCCACCTTGCGGGTCTGCAGGTAGGGCACGCGGTTGGTGCTGGATACCGGCACCAGTTGCAGCTTCACGCCCATCTTCTTGGCCATCAGCGCGGCCACGTCGATGTCCAGGCCCTGCGGTGCCATGTCGGCGCCAATCGAGCCGAACGGCGGGAAGTCCTGCGGCACCGCCACGCGCAGCACGCCGGCCTTGGTGATGTCCGCGAGCGTGTCGGCCTGCGCCGGACGGGGCAGGGCGGCCACGCAGACGCTGGCGCTGGCGAACAGGCCCAGCAGCAGCGCGCGGCGCGCCTTGGAGAACAGCGGGGTCGATGGAGTCGGGGTCATCGGTCAGTCCTTTTTCAAAGCGGGTGGGTTGGAGCGGGAGGAAGCGGAGATCGGGGGCGCCGGCGCGCGGCCGGAAACCGGCGCCAGGGCATGGCGCAGGCCGGCCAGCGGGTCCGCCGGCACGGCGTCCAGGCTGGCGTGGACTTCGCCGAGGTGGTCGGTCATCAACTGGGCGGCGCGTTCGCCGTCGCCGGCGGCCAGCGCGTTGACGATTTCCTCGTGCTGCGCGCAGGAGCGGCCCGCGTCGGCGGCGGACTGCTGGCGGCTGGCCACGAGCGTGGTGCGCGCGGTCAGGTCGCGCAGGGTATCCACGAGCAGGCCGTGGCCCAGCGTGGCGCACAGGCAGACATGGAAGTCGCCGAGCAGGAAGCTGCGCTCGCCGGCGTCGTTGCCGTCCAGCGCCGCCTTTTCGCGGGCGATATGCACCTTCAGCGTGTGGATGGCCGGCGCGCTGGGCGGCTGGGCCGCGCTGATCTCGCGCAGCAGGCCGGTCTCGATGATGCGGCGGGCGGCAAACGCGGCGCGGATATCGTCGGCGCCGGGTTCGATCAAGTACCAGCCGCGCCGGGCGCTTACGGTCACCATGCCGCGCGCGGCCAGCCGCATCAGCGCCTCGCGCACCAGCGTGCGGCTGACGCCGAACAGCGCGGCCAGTTCCTGCTCGCCCAGGCGCGAGCCCGGCAGCAGCTTTTGCGCGAGCATGGCCTCGGTGATGCGCTGGGCAATGTCGGCGGAGGGTTTGTCTTGGAGTTCGCTCACGGGGACCACTATTGCAAGTGGTATGCCAGCCTTGTATGCAAGACTTGTGGGCAAAATTGGGGCGCAAGCGGCCGGCTGGCGCCTGCCGAAGGCCGGGCCGGGCCCCATTGGGGTGCATACCCGGCCGCGCGTGGTGCACGCGGCCGGGCGATCTTTGATCGTTGGGGGAGGGCGGGTGGCCGCCCGGGCTTACGCCTTGAGCTTGCGGTCCGCCGGGGCTGGCAGGAACTGGCCGGTCCAGATGTCGGCCACGGTCAGGCCGGGCTTCATCCCGAACGCGCCGACGGTCTCGTCGATGGTGGCCTGCAGGCGCGCCTGGGTGGCGGCGCCCCAACCGTCGCGCAGCGTATCGGGCGTGCGCATCGAGCCGTCGACAATCAGCTTCAGCCGTTCGAATTCCAGCGTCTGGTCGGCCAGGGGCTCGCGCGCCTTGACGGCGGCGGCGCCGGCCTGCGGGTCCGCCATCGCCTCGATCCAGCCGCGCGTGGAGGCCTTGACGAAGGCTCTCATGGCATCCGGGTGCTCGGCCATGCTCTTCGGGTTGGCGACCAGCCCGTTGCCGTACGACTTCATGCCGTAGTCGGAGAAGCGGAACACGCTGAGCTTCTCCGGGCCCATGCCGCGCGCCTTGAGGTTCAGCAGGCCGGTGAAGTAGAAGTAGGCCACGGCGTCGAAATCGCCCTTGACGAAGCGGGTGTCGCCGATGTCCGGCGTGGCGCTCTCCCATTTGACCGAGGACGGGTCGAAGCCCTGCGCCTTGGCGAACACCGGGAACAGCTTGCGCGAGGCGTTGAACGGCTGGCCGAGGATGGTCTTGGCCGCCAGATCGCCCGGCTTGCGGATCGGGCCATCCTTGCGCACGATCACCGCGTTGGGGTTCAGGTCGTACTGGATGGCCACCGCCTTGAGCGCGGCGGCCGGGTTGGCGGCGTTGAATTCGAGCATGGCCGCCAGATCCGCCGAGGCGCAGTCGTAGGCGCCGCCCGCCACGAGGCTGATGGCCGACGCCGAGCCGTTGCCGGTGTCGATCACCACGTCGAGCCCGGCGTCCTTGTAATAGCCGCGCTGCTGGGCCAGCAGGAAGCCGGCGCCGGACGCCTCGACCTTCCAGCCGAGGTTGAACTTGAACTTCTGCAGGCTGCCGGCGGCGCGCACGAAGGCGGGGGCGGCAATCAGCGACGACACAGCGGTGGCGGCGGTGGCGTGGAGAAAGGAACGGCGGCGCATGGGAAAGCTCTCCGGAAAATGGGTGTGGGAACACGCGGCGAGCAATTTCCGGGCGGCCCGACATGGCGTGGCGGGCCGCTGAACGCTTCTACTCTCCTGCCCCCGGTTCAGCAGGTTCCGTGCCACGGCCCCGGCGCCGGGCGGGCGGTGTGGCGCACCGCAATGCGTCACCCCATGCGCCATGGCGGCACATTGACGGCAAATTGGTGCCCCGGCTGGGCGAACATCGGCGCGATGGCTTGCAGGCGCCGCCCGATCCGTTTACCGTTTCGGCCCATGACGAAGACGACTGACAGGACGCCACGGGTTGCCGTGGTAGGCGCCGGCATTGTCGGCTGCTGTATCGCGCTGGCGCTGCGCAAGCGTGGCGCCGATGTGATGCTGATCGACCGGGACGGCCCCGCGCAGGGGTGCAGCTACGGCAATTCGGGCGCCATCAGCGTGAGTTCGGTGGCGCCACTGGCCATGCCGGGCGTGCTGGCCTCACTCCCCAAGATGCTGTTCGATCCGGAAAGCCCGCTCCATCTGCGGCTCGGCTACCTGCCCACGGCGGCGGCGTGGCTGACGCGCTTCGTGCTCTCGGCCGCGCCGGGGCGGGTGGCGCAGTCGGCAGCGGCGCTGGCCGCGCTCCATGCCAATGCGGGGGATCGCCACGAGGCGCTGGCGCGCGAAGTCGGCGTGCCCGAGCTGTTCATGCGGCGCGGCCATCTGCACCTGTACCCCGATGCCGCCGCGCTGGAGGCCGATGCGGCGGCGTGGCAACTGCGCGAGCGCTTCGGTTTCCGCTTCGAGCGGCTCGACCGCGCCGGCATCGAGGCCCTGGAGCCCGGCGTGGCGCCGCGCTACCAGGCGGGCGTCTATCTGGCCGACCACGCCACCATCCGCAACCCGGCACGCTACACGGAGGCGATTGCCGCGGCCTTCGCAGCGGGGGGCGGCCGGATCGTGCGCGACGATATTCGCGGGCTGCGCCGGCAGGGCGGGGAATGGCTGCTGAGCGGCGCGGAAGGCCGCCACACGGCAGACCACGTGGTGGTGGCGGCGGGGGCATGGTCGCGCCGGCTGCTGGACCCGCTGGGCGTGCGGCTGCTGCTGGAGAGCCAGCGCGGCTATCACGTGCAGTTCACCAACCGGCACGACGCCGTGTCGCGCACCGTGGTGCTGACCGACCGCAAGATCTTCGTCACGCCGATGGAGGGCGGCCTGCGCGTGGGCGGCACGGTGGAGATCGCCGGACTGGCGGCGCCGCCCGATCCGAAGCGCGCGGCCATCCTCGAACGTATTGCGCGGGAGACATTCAAGGGGCTCGAAGGCGCCCACGTCACCACCTGGATGGGCCACCGGCCCTGCATGCCGGACTCCGTGCCCGTGGTGGGGCCGGCCGACGGCCAGCCCGGCCTCTGGCTGGCGGTAGGCCACGGCCACCTCGGGCTGACCGACTCGGTCAATACGGCCGACCGGATCGCCGATGCATTGATGCATTAATACCTTGATACAGGGACGCCCTTGACCTCCGGCCGACCGGCGTCCTAAAAATTAGACAGTTCCGTTCCTCTCGAAGGGTTCCGTCGTGAAGATCTCGATACATCGCCGTGGTGTACGCGCTCTTTTCGTCGCGCACACACACCCGCTGGAAAACATCCCGCCCGCCATGCTCGCCTGGCTCGGCCCGCCCGAGCGGGTGGAGTCATGCGATTTCGATCCCCACACGCCGCTCACCGGCCTCAGCGCCACCGAGGTCTGGGGCGCGCTGCTGCGTGACGGCTACTGCGCGGTGGACGAATGTCGCATCCTGGCCGAGGCGCGACACCGGCCCCCGGCGTCGGCGCCCCGGCCATGGGACTAAGGGTTCAGGCGCTCAGGCTGACAGGTCCGGCATGCGCCCGAGCAGCTTGTCGAGCGTGACCGGATAGTCGCGCACGCGCACGCCGGTGGCGTTGAACACCGCGTTGGCGATGGCCGCCCCCACGCCGCAGATGCCCAGTTCGCCCACGCCCTTGGCCTTCATCGGCGACGACATCGGGTCGGTTTCGTCGAGGAACACCACCTCCTGCGGACCGATGTCCGCATGCACGGGCACCTCGTAGCCGGCCAGATCGTGGTTGATGAAGCAGCCGAGCCGCTTGTCCACGGCCAGCTCCTCCATCAGCGCCGCGCCCACGCCCATCGTCATGGCGCCAATCACCTGGCTGCGGGCGGACTTCGGGTTGAGGATGCGCCCGGCGGCGCAAACCGCCAGCATGCGGCGCACGCGGATCTCGCAGGTGTCCGCATCCACGCCCACTTCCACGAAATGGGCGCCGAAGGTGGATTGCTGGTAGCGGCGCGTGAGGTCGCCGAACTCGATGGTGTCTTCGGCCACGATGTCGCCGCGCGCGGCCACGCTGGCCAGCGGCACGGCGCGCCCGCCGGTGCTACCTCCGGTGCTACTTCCGGTGCTGCCCCCGGCGCGGACCCGGCCGTTCTCGAACACCGCCGTGGCGGCATCGAGGCCGGCCTGCGTGGCAATCGCCTCGCGCAGCTTCACGCACGCGGCGTAGACGCCGGCGGTGGAGCTGTTGCCACCCCACTGGCCGCCCGAGCCTGACGACACCGGGAAGGCCGAATCGCCCAGCCGCACGATGACCTTGTCGATCGGCAGGCCCAGCATTTCGGCGGCGGTCTGGGCGATGATGGTGTAGCTGCCCGTGCCGATGTCGGTCATGTCGGTTTCCACGGTGACCATGCCGCGCTTGTCCAGCCGCACGCGCGCGCCCGACTTGGCCACCTGGTTGTTGCGGAACGCCGCCGCCACGCCCATGCCCACCAGCCACTGCCCGTCGCGCACCGCGCCGGGGCGCGTGGCGCGGCCCGGCCAGCCGAAGCGCTCGGCGCCAATGCGCAGGCAATCGACCAGACGCCGCTGCGAGAACGGGCGCTCGGGCTTCTCCGGGTCCACCTGGGTGTCGTTGCGGACGCGGAATTCCACCGGATCGAGGCCGAGCTTGCCGGCCATCTCGTCCATGGCGATTTCCAGCGCCATCATGCCGGGCGCCTCGCCGGGCGCGCGCATGGCGTTGCCTTCCGGCAGGTCCAGCGCGGACAGGCGCAGCGCGGTCATGCGATGGGCGCCGGCGTAGAGCAGGCGGGTCTGCTGCACCGCGTTCTCGGGCTTCACGCCGTCGATGTCGCCGGACCAGCTTTCATGGCCGATGGCGGTCAGCCGGCCGTCACGCCCGGCGCCCAGCCGGATGCGCTGGATCGTGGCGGGCCGGTGCGGCGTGTTGTTGAAGATCAGCGGGCGCGTCAGGGCCACTTTCACGGGCCGGCGCACCGCCCGCGCGCCGAGGGCGGCGAGCACCGCATCGGCGCGCACGAACAGCTTGCCGCCGAAGCCACCGCCGATAAAGGGCGAGATCAGGCGCACGTTTTCCTTCGGCACGCCGAGCGTCTGGGCGAGGTCGCCCCGGCTCCAGTCGATCATCTGGTTGGACGTCCACACCGTGAGCTGGTCGCCGTTCCAGCTGGCCATCGACGCATGGGGCTCCATCATCGCGTGGGCCTGGTCGGGGGTGGAGTAGGTGGCGTCCAGCTGCACCGGGGCCGCCGCGAACGCGCCGGGGAAGTCCCCCCGGGCCGATTCGGGCACGCCGGACTTCGGGCGTGTGGCCCCATCGCGTGAGGCGGCGAGGTCGAAGCTGCCGCGCTCGCGTTCATAGCGCACCCGCACCAGCTGCGCTGCCGCGCGTGCCTGCTCGAAGGTCTCCGCCACGACCAGCGCGATGGCCTGGTGGTAGTGCTGTACCTCCGGGCCGCCCAGCAGCCGGGCGTTGTTGAAGCGGCCCTTGCCGAGCGTGCCGGCGTTGGCGGCGGTGACGATGGCCAGCACGCCCGGCGCGCGGTGGGCGGCGTCGGTGTCGATGGCGGCGATGCGGCCCTTGGCGATGCCGGCGCCCACCACGTAGCCATAGGCGGCGTTGCGGGCGGCGTCGTGCCATTCATAGGCGTAGCGTGCCGTGCCGGTGGTCTTGAGCGGGCCGTCGATGCGGTTGAGCGGCTGGCCGACCACCTTGAGCTGGTCGATCGGATTGGTGGTGGCGGGCGTGTCGAATTTCATCGGAGCGTCCTTTTCCTGTTTTGTCCCGTGCCTAAGCCCTTGGACCTCAGGCCTTGGCCTGCAGCAGCACGGCGCCGAGCGTGCGCTCGGCCAGCGCCACCTTGAAGGTGTTCTCGGGGGTGGGCGTGGCGCCTTCCAGCAGACGCTGGGTGACGGCACGCGCGCCGCGCGGCAGCTCTGCCTCGGCGGCTTCCACGCGCCACGGCTTGTGCGCCACGCCGCCCAGCGCCACCCGGCCGGTGCCGTCGCGCTGGAGGATGGCCGCCACCGAGACCAGCGCGAACGCGTACGAGGCCCGGTCACGCACCTTGCGGTAGGCGTGTACGCCGCCGAGCGGGCGCGGCAGCGTGACAGCCGTAATCAGCTCGCCCGGCAGCAGCGCGGTCTCGATATGCGGCGTGTTGCCCGGCAGGCGATGGAAATCGGCAATCGGAATGGTGCGCGCGGTGCCGTTGGGCTGGACGGTCTCCACGGTGGCGTCGAGCAGGCGCATGGCCACGGCCATGTCGCTCGGATGGGTGGCGATGCACGCCTCGCTGACGCCGATCACCGCGTGCTGGCGGGTCACGCCGCCGATGGCGGAGCAGCCGCTGCCCGGCGCGCGCTTGTTGCACGGCAGGTTGGTATCGTAGAAGTAGGGGCAGCGCGTGCGTTGCAGCAGGTTGCCGGCCGTGGTGGCCTTGTTGCGCAACTGGCCCGAGGCGCCGGCCAGCAGCGCGCGGGACAGCACGCCGTAGTCGCGCCGCACGCGGGTATCGGCGGCCAGGTCGGTATTGCGCACCAGCGCGCCCACGCGCAGGCCGCCTTCGGCGGTGGGCTCGATCTTGTCGAGCCGCAGGCCGTTCACGTCGATCAGGTGCGTGGGGGACTCGATGCCGAGCTTCATCAGGTCGAGCAGGTTGGTGCCGCCCGCGATAAAGCGGCTGCCCGGCGTGCGCGCGGCGGCTGCGGCGGCCTCCGCCGGGGTCTTGGCGCGTTCGTAGCTGAAGGGATTCATGCCTGCCTCCCGGCCACTTCGCTCATGGCATCGGCGATGTTGGCGTAGGCGCCGCAGCGGCAGATATTGCCGCTCATGCGCTCGCGGAACTCCACCACGTTCATCTGCGGCCGCGCGTTGAGGTCGGCGCTGACATGGCTGGGAATGCCCTGGCGGATCTCGTCGAGCACGGCCACGGCGGAGCAGATCTGGCCCGGCGTGCAATAACCGCACTGGTATCCGTCATGCTTGACGAAGGCGGCCTGCATCGGATGCAGGCTGCTGGGCGTGCCCAGGCCCTCGATAGTGGTGACCTTGCCCCCATCGTGCATCACGGCCAGCGACAGACAGGCGTTGATGCGCCGCCCATCGGCCATCACCGTGCAGGCGCCGCACTGGCCGTGGTCGCAGCCCTTCTTGGTGCCGGTGAGGTGCAGGTGTTCGCGCAGGGCGTCCAGCAGCGTGGTGCGGGTGTCCAGCTTGAGCGTATGGCGGCGGCCATTGACGTCGAGCGTGACGCTGGCCACCACGGGCGGGCGGCTGGCGCCGGGGGAGGGGGTGTTTACATTAGCGGGGCTGTCTTGCGCCTGGGCGGCGGGCACGGCGACCGCCGTGGCCGAAGCCGCGCCCGCCTTGAGCAGGTCGCGCCGTGACATTCTGATGTCGCCGAAATCTTCCAGGGGGGGCATCCTTGTTATGTGGACTTTCGGGCAAGGCAAACCGGAATGATAGGAGGCGTGGCGCACAAAGGGTAGCCGCAAGAATCTGCATACGCTTGTTAGCTGTGCTCATGAATCCAGGGGTCTTGGCGCCTGTCACAGCTCCGGCGGCAGCAGGCAGACCATGCTGCCGCAAGCGGCCTCGATGCGTTGCCGGAGGTAGCGGATCACGCCCGTGGCCCGTGCGGAAAGGGGCCATTCGGCGCGATGGATCCACCAGAGCGTGTCCACCACCGGCGGGCCGCATTCGGCCACCTTGACCGGCCGGGTGCGCTCCCACGCCTCGCGGGCGAAGCGCGGCACCACGGTGAAGCCCAGCCCCCGCGCCACCGGCTCGTGCAGCATGCCGATCTGGTTGCTGAAGCCGCGCCGGGGCAGGTGGAAGGCGCCCGGATTGCCGGGAAAGCGCCGGCTCAGCAGCCGGTTGGCCATCGCCTGGCCTTCGGCATGGTCGATGAAGCCGATGCGCACGAGGTCGTCCCAGCTATGGACTTCCTCGTCCGGCGGGATCACCAGCTCCAGCGGTTCTTCGATGAACGGCGTGGCGGTCAGGCGCGTGTCGTCCGGCTTGAGCGTGACGATGCCAAGTTCGTAGCGGTTGTGCAGCACCGCCTCCAGCACCTCGGTATCGGGCGCGAAGCGGTGCCTCACGGCGAGCCCGGGGTGTTCCTGCTGGAGGTCCAGCAGCATCGGGTAGATAAATAGCCCGATGCTGCCGGGCGTGATCAGCGCCACCTCGCCCTGCGTGGCATCGGCGTCGGAGAGCCGCGAGGCCAGCCGCTCATGCGCCTGGTTCACCTCGGCGCAGTATTCCAGCAACGCTGCACCCGCCGGGGTCAGTTCCAAGGCGCGGGGCCGGCGGATCAACAGTGATCCATACAGATCTTCCAGATGCCGCACGTGCTGGCTGACGGCGGCCTGGGTCAGCCCCAGGCGGTCAGCCGTACGCGTGAAGTTGCCCAGTTCCGCCAGCGTTGCGAAGGATTTCAGCCATTGGGGGTTCACCATCACCGAATCACCATCACCGAATCACCATAACAAACTCTTATTGAGGCAATAATCGCCAGATAGTTTTCATTATAGCCACGCCCGCATACGATTGGCACCCTCGATAACACCCCCGGAGCCATCCGATGAGCGACGCCGCTTTGTTCACCCCTTTTACGCTGAAAGACGTCACGCTGCGCAACCGCATCGCCATTCCGCCGATGTGCCAGTACAGCGCCGTCGACGGTGTCACCAACGACTGGCATCTGGCGCACTACACCGGGCTGGCGCGCGGCGGTGCGGGCCTGGTGATCGTCGAGGCCACGGCGGTGTCGCCGGAAGGCCGTATCTCCCCGGGCTGCACCGGTCTCTGGAACGATGAGCAGATGGCCGGCATGGCGCGCATCGCCGCCGCCATCAAGGCCGGCGGTGCCGTGGCCGGCATCCAGATCGCCCACGCCGGCCGCAAGGCCAGCGCCAACCGGCCCTGGGAAGGCGACGACCATATCGCCGAGGACGATGCGCGCGGCTGGCCGACCATCGCCCCGTCCGCCGTGCCGTTCGGCGCCCATCTGCCCAAGGTGCCGAAGGCGATGACGTTGGACGACATCGCCCGTGTGCAGGCTGACTTCGTGGCCGCCGCCAAGCGCGCGCTGGAAGCCGGCTTCCAGTGGCTGGAGCTGCACTTCGCCCACGGGTATCTCGCCCAGAGCTTCTTCTCGCGCCACACCAACCAGCGTACCGACGGCTATGGCGGCGACGTGGCTGGCCGCAGCCGCTTCCTGCTGGAAACACTGGCCGCCGTGCGCGAAGTCTGGCCGAAGAACCTGCCGCTGACGGCGCGCTTTGGCGTGATCGAATATGACGGCGACGACGCTCGCACGCTTGAGGAATCGATCCAGTTGACCCGCGCGATGCGCGAGGGCGGGCTCGATATGCTCAACGTCAGCGTTGGCTTCACCATCCCGGACGTGCAGATTCCGTGGGGCCCGGCCTTCCTGGCCCCGGTGGCCGAGCGCGTGCGTCGCGAGGCCGGCCTGCCGGTGGCGGCTTCGTGGGGCATCGACAATCCGGCCATTGCCAACCAGGCCGTGGCCGATGGCCAGATCGACCTCGTCATGGTGGGCCGCGCGCTGCTGTCCAACCCGCACTGGCCGTACCAGGCGGCCATGGCGCTGAACGTGGAGCGCCCGTCGTGGGTGCTGCCGGCGCCGTACGCACACTGGCTCGAGCGCTACAAGGTGCAGCAGTAAGGCGGATCTCGGCGGCGCCGCTTGAAGCGCCGCCGATCGTCCCCATCTACGCGCCTTTGCCGCCCTCAACCCCATCGACGCATGTACAAGAAAGGCTCCGTCCTCGAACTTCAGTTTTCCCCGCAACGCCTGAACGATGGCGCTGGTGATCCGTTCTGGATCGACTTCACGCTGGAGGAGACCCAGGCGCTGATGGCGCGGCTCCAGGGTCATCTGGCCGATCTGGCCAGCGGCACGGCCGCGCCGCTGGTCTTCAGCCTCGATGACCCCGAAGCCAGCCAGGACGCCCCCGTCAGCGCCGAGAAGCCGGCGGCCCCCGAAGCGGAATTCAAGCAATGGGTGTGCATCATCTGCGGCTGGGTCTACGACGAAGCGGCCGGCTTGCCGGAGGACGGCATCGCGCCCGGCACGCGCTGGGAAGACATTCCGGACGACTGGCGCTGCCCCGAGTGCGACGTGGGCAAGGAAGACTTCGCGATGGTGGAGTTCTGAGCGGTCCGAGCTGATCGGTACCTGAAATGAAAAACAGGGCGGGAGTGCATCCCCGCCCTGTTTTTTTGGCCTTTCGCCCTGGGGCGGCGGCGCCTACCTCGGCACGCTGTACAGCAGCGTCGGCGCGGCCAGGATCGACACGGTTGCGGGCGTCAGCGGCGTCAAGGCCCCGGTCACGCCGATAACGTACTGGCGGATTTCGAGGCTGGCGGCGTTCGGCACATAAAGGAAGCGCCCGCTCGGATCGATCGTCGGCGCGCCGGGGAAGGCGCCCGCGGCAACGGTGGGCTGAGGCATTGCCACCAGCGTGCCATCGGCGGCGATCGTGTACTGCGAGATCTTGCCGGTTGCCGGGCTCGTGGCGTACAGGTAGCGGCCCGAAGGGTCGATGCTGAGGTGCTGGGGCGGCCCGTCGGTGGCAATGAGCGTGGCCGGCAGGGGCGTCACATTGCCTGCACCATCGACGCGATACTCCATGATTCGGTTATTGATGGGGTCCGCCACATATAGATAGCTATTGGAGGGATGCATCGCCAGCGCAGACGGCGCCACAGCCAGGGCTAGATGGCTGCTGGAGGTCAGCGAGCCATCCGGGGCGATCGCAAAGACGTCGAACCCCGGTGTGGCGGACGAGCTGGCAATCAGGTACTGGCCGTCGGGTGTGGCGACCATCGTATCGGGCCGGAAGGTCGTGCCGATCGGGGTCGTCGGGGTCGTCATGTTGCCGAGGACATCGAGAGTGGCGGTGCGGATGTTGAATACATCACTTCCCACGAAGAGGAACCGTCCGAGGGGGTCGCGCAACAGGCTGGTGGGCGTGCCGCCGTAGGCCCAGTTCCCCGCGCTGCTGATCCACGTGCCGTCCGCGGCCACGTCGAACTTGTACGTCCATCCGCTCGTCGTCGAAAAGTACAGCGTTCTCAAGCTGTCGTCATAGGCCATGGCGATCGGATCCCCGCTGTAGCCATAGGCATTGCCGGAAATGACCAGCTGGCCGTCCGACATCACGCTGTAGACGTCCGTCCGCGTGGCGGAGGCGGCCGGCATGTAGAGGGTGCCAATCGGCTGCGAGGTGCAGATCACTGCGATATTCGTGACGTTGGCGGCGGCCACCGTGCCGGAGCTGTTCACCACGGTACAGGTCTGCCCGAGTGGCAGGGTGTTGATGGTGACATTGAAGGTGCCGCCCGTCGGAAGGGCGGTCGGCATGGTGAATCCGCCGTTCGCAGAAATCGTGAGGAAGTCCGTGCCGTTGTTGGCCAGGGTGACCTGGCTCGACAGACCCGACACGGTGCCGCCCACACTGTATGTGGTCGTGGCGCAAACCACGTCCACCGAGGCAATGTCCGCGATGACCGCGCTGCCTTGGTGGCCATTCACGGTGCAGGTCTGGTCGGCCGGCTGAGCGGACACCGTCACGAGGTAGCTGCCGTTGTACGGCACGGGTGTCGGAAAGCTGAACGTGCCATTCGCGCTGAGGGTCAGGGCATCCGCGCCATTGTTGTGCAGGACGACCGATTGCCCGGCGGCCAGTCCGCTGACCTTGCCACTGACGGTGAAGCGGGTGGTGGCGCAGACCACGGCGATATTCGTGACCGCTGCGGTCACACCGGCCCCGGCGCCGCCTGCTACCGAGCAGACCTGTCCGGCCGGCTGCTGGGCGATGGTGACCGCGTAGCCGCCGTTGTGGGCCACGGGCGTGGCGAAGGTAAAGCTGCCGTCGGCGGTCAGCGTCAGCGCATCCAGCCCGTTGTTTTGCAGCACCAGTTGGCTGCCGGCGGTGAGGCCGGCGAGGGTGCCGCCGATGGCGTACGGGCCGGGGGTTGCCGGCACCGTGGGCGCCGGGGGCACTGCCGGTGCCTCGCTGGATTCGTCCGCCGCGCATCCGCCCAACAGCAGGGCGGTGAACAGCGCGAGGCATGGCAGAAAGGCGGCTTGTACGCGCGAAGGCCGCGCGGCGTGGCGCCTGCGCAGGAGATGGCTCATGATTGGACCCGTTTGTGATTATTGTTGATAAGTCAAGCCGCAGAAACGTAGCAAGAAAACCGGCATGAATCAAGACGGCGCAATTCAGTCGACGCTTGGTGCTGGACGCCGAAATGAAAAAACCCCTTGCACAGCAGTGCAAGGGGTTTGCCGGCCGGGCTGGCGGGGTCTACGCCGCCAGTTGCTGCGGCGCCACGCCGAAGTGCGGATGCCGGGAGAACAGGTCAGCCGCCCAGTTCACGAAGACCCGCACTTTCGCCGACAGGTGGCGGTTCTGCGGGTACATCGCCGAAATCGGCAATTCCTCGGTCTGCCAGTCACTCATGACCTCCACCAGCCGGCCGCTCTGGACGTAGGGCTCCGCCATCGCCCGGGAGATCTGGGCGATGCCGTGGCCTTCCAGCGCGCAGCCGATGTAGACGTCGGCGTCATTGGTGGAGATGGCCGAGGGCAGCAGGATCTCGCTGCTCTCGCCGTTGCGTGACAGCACCCACGGCATCTCGCGGCCGTGCCGGTTGGACAGGTAGTTGATGGCCTTGTGCTGCGCCAGCTCGGTCAGGTCGGCGGGTGTGCCAAAACGCCGCAGGTAGATCGGCGAGGCAAAGAACGCCAGTTTGACCTGGCCCAGGCGCCGCGCCACCATCGCCTCGTCCAGCGCGCCCACGCGCAGCACCACGTCCACGCCTTCCTGCAGCAGGTCGATCGGCTTGCCGTTAATGGTCAGCTCGAGCTTCAGTTCCGGGTAGGCATTGTAGAAATCGTGCAGGCTGGGAATCAGCACCATCCGGGCGAGGCCGGCCGTGGTGTCCACGCACAGCGTGCCGCGCGGCGAGTTGTTGTGGCGCGTGAGCGACTGCTCGGCTTCCTCCACGTCCGCGAGAATGCGCACGCAGCGTTCGTAATAGGCGGCGCCGTCCGTGGTCACGCTGATGCGCCGTGTGGTCCGGTGCAGCAGCTTGACGCCGAGATGGGTCTCCAGGTTCTGGATCAGGCGGGTGAGCGTGGCTTTGGGCAGGTCAAGGGACTCCGCCGCGCGCGCAAAACTGCCGACATCCACCACCCGAGTGAATGCCTGCATAGAGACAAGACGATCCATGATGTTGCTTCCGAAAGGGGTGAGACCGGGGGCTACGTTCCGAAGGATGGTGTCTGGCGGGAGTTGGGATAGCGCATGTCAAGTGCGTGCCCTGGGTTTGCTGCCGGCGGTCCGCCAGTGGCGGCCGGAGCGGGGATGGGTGGAGGTCTGGGGGCTCGGTGGCGGGCGCGGTTCCCCAACCGTGCGTGCACCGAAGGACCGGAGTGAATCACATTTCCGGTGTCCTTGCCAAGCGTGTGGTTTCACTTCTCGCAACACTCTGGCGATTATTCCACTCCAGAAACAGTGCGTTGGCAATCTCCAGCTTTATCCCAATCGGGTCAATCACCATAATTCGTTGCATCGCAACACAGTATCGACGGCCCGTGCCGGCGTCGTAACCACCATGTCAAAGACCGTGAATCCCATCACCCCCGCCGTGAAACCGGCTGCAGGCAAGGGAGAAGCGCGCGCTGAGCAATATATGGTGGCGAGCGGCGACCGCGAGATCAAGGTCTGCGTGGCCTATCCCGCCGGGTATGCACCGGCGGCGGGCAGCACCGAGCTGCTGCCGTGGCTGGTGTACCTGCACGCGGGCGGTTTCGTCGAAGGTGGGGTGGAAGCGGCACAGGCATTGGCGCGGGATCTGGCGAAGTCGGTTCCGGCCGTGGTGGTGACGCCGGCCTACTCGCTGGCGCCCGACCATCCGTTCCCGGCCGCCCCCGAGGATGCGGTGAATACGGCAGTCTGGGTGCTCAAGCACGCCAGGAAGCTGAAGGTGGACAAGCTGCGCTTCGCGCTGGTGGGCGAGGAAGCCGGCGGCAATCTGGCGATTGCGCTGGCGCAGATGTTGCGTGACCGCGGCTTGCCGCAGCCGGCCGGGCAATGGCTGATCCGCCCCGTGACAGACCCGTGCCTCCAGCATGCGTCGATGTGCACGACCGGGCAGGTGCCGATGGAGATGCTGCGCCGCCTGGCCTGCAATTATCGCGAATACCTGCCCACGCCGGCCGCCAGCGTGCACCCGTATGCGGCACCGGCCATGGCATCGCGCCTGGTGGGGCTGCCCTCCACGCTGGTGCAGGTGGCCGAGAAGGATGCATTGCGTGCCGAGGGCGAAGCCTTCGCGGCAAAACTCGTCAAGGCGGGCATTCCGGCCCGCACCCTGATCATGCCCGGCGCCTGTGGCGACGGGGTGGAAGAATCCCATGAGCAGTGCCAGGCATGGGTCAACGAAGGAGCGCGGTTCCTGCGCGAGTGTTTTGCGCAAACCGACGATACCTCATCACCGGCCGAACGCCGGCCCGGCGCTCAAGGAGCCTGAGCGTCCGGAGCAAGTTAGCCAGCGCCCTTTGAGGCTGGCAGCGGTAGTGGCATAGCCCCGTCCATCCAGGCGGGGACGAACCCTTGTTTCCCATTTTTCCGGGCCGTCCAGCCCGGCGGGCGGCGTTCGGCCTTTTGCTTTTCCAGTTGAAGAAAACCCGACGAACACGGAGTGAAGAAAAATGAATCATCAGTCTCGACGCACGCTGATCGCCATTGCCATCGTGGCAATCCTGGGCGCCGGCGTGGCTACCTCGGTTCTGCGTCCCTGGCACGGCGGGGAAGCACAGGCCAACCCGGCGCCGTCCGCGCCTGCGGTGGAAGTGGCGGCGGCAGTGGGGCAGACCATCACCGAATGGGATGAATTCTCGGGCCGCATCGAGGCCGTGGACCGCGTGGAGATCCGTCCGCGTGTCTCCGGCACCATCGACACGGTGCATTTCCGCGAAGGCTCCATCGTGAAGAAGGGCGATCCGCTGTTCACGATCGACCCGCGCCCGTATGCGGCCGAAGTGGCCCGTGCCGAAGCTGCCCTGAACGCGGCCCAGGTGCGTGCCAGCCACGCGCAGAGCGAGAAGGTACGCGCCCAGCGTCTGCTGGATGACAACGCCATCTCCAGGCGCGAGTTCGACGAGCGCATCAACACCGCCAGCGAGACCACCGCCGACGTGCGGGGCGCGCAGGCGGCGCTCGAAGTGGCGCGCCTGAACCTGAGCTACACGCGCATCGTTGCACCGGTCTCGGGCAAGGTGTCGCGTGCGGAAATCACGGTAGGCAACCTGGTGGCCGCGGGCGCGGCTTCGCCGCCGCTGACCACGGTGGTGTCGGTCTCGCCGGTGTACGCGAGCTTCGACGTGGACGAGCAGAGCTACCTGCGCTACACGGCGCCGGGCGCCGGCGGCGGCAAGAACGACCTGCCGGTGTTCGTCGGCCTGGCCAACGAGGACGACTACCCGCACAAGGGCAAGATCCACTCGGTGGACAACCGGCTGGATACGCGCAGCGGCACCATCCGCGTGCGCGCGGTGTTCGACAACGCCGATGGCCGCCTGCTGCCGGGTCTCTACGCCAAGGTCAAGCTCGGCGGCGGCACGCCGCACCCGGCGGTGCTGATCAACGACCGCGCCATCGGCACGGACCAGGGCAAGAAGTTCGTGCTGGTGGTGGACAAGGCCAACAAGCTGGTCTACCGCGAGGTGAACCTCGGGCCGTCGTTCGAAGGGCTGCGCGTGATCCGCAAGGGTCTGCAGCCGGGCGAGAACATCGTCGTGAACGGCCTGATGCGCGTGCGCCCGGGCGACACGGTGGCGCCCAAGCCGGTGGCCATGGCCTATCGCAGCGAACTGGAACCGCGCGGCACCACGCCGGACCGCAAGCAGGCTGCCGACGACAAGGCAGGCCAGGCCGACAAGCCTGCCGAAGCCGTGGCCAAGACCGTGAGCTGAGCACTACCCCGCAGCACGCACAGGTAGCTTAATTTTTTCTCCCTTGCAGCATATGGCGTCCGCCCCGGCGGACGGCCAGGGGGAGTGCTTTCGCCGAGACCAAGATGAATCTCTCGAAATTCTTTATCGATCGCCCGATTTTTGCGGGCGTGTTGTCGGTGCTGATCTTCCTGATCGGCGCCATCTCGATGTTCAAGCTACCAATCTCGGAATACCCCGAGGTGGTGCCGCCGTCAGTCGTGGTGCGCGCGCAGTTCCCGGGCGCCAACCCGAAGGTGATCGCCGAAACGGTGGCCACGCCGCTGGAAGAGCAGATCAATGGCGTCGAGGACATGCTCTACATGAACTCGCAGGCCAACAGCGACGGCAACCTCACGCTGACGGTGACCTTCAAGCTCGGCACGGACCCGGACAAGGCCCAGCAGCTGGTGCAGAACCGCGTCTCGCAAGCCGAGCCGCGCCTGCCCGAGGATGTACGCCGCCTGGGTATCACAACCGTCAAGAGCTCGCCCGACCTGACCATGGTGGTTCACCTGGTTTCGCCGAACGACCGCTACGACATGACGTACCTGCGCAACTACGCGCTGATCAACGTGAAGGACCGCCTCGCGCGGATCCAGGGCGTGGGCCAGGTGCAGATGTTCGGCTCGGGCGACTACTCGATGCGCGTGTGGCTGAACCCGGAGAAGATCGCCGAGCGCCATCTTGCGGCGTCCGACGTGGTCAAGGCCATCCGCGAGCAGAACGTGCAGGTGGCAGCCGGTGTGATCGGCCAGTCGCCGTCGCTGCCGGGCACCGACCTGCAGCTCTCGGTGAACGCGCAGGGCCGTCTGCAGACGGTGGAGGAGTTTGGTGACATCGTCGTCAAGTCCTCGCCCGACGGTGCGGTGACGTACCTGAAGGACATCGCCCGCATCGAACTCGGCGCATCGGAGTACGCACTGCGCTCGCTGCTGGACAACAAGTCCGCCGTGGCGCTGCCGATTTTCCAGTCGCCGGGCTCCAACGCCATCCAGATCTCGGATGACGTGCGCAAGACCATGGCCGAGCTCAAGGAGAACATGCCGGAGGGCGTGGACTTCAGCATCGTCTATGACCCGACACAGTTCGTGCGCCACAGTATCGAAGCCGTGGTTCACACCCTGTTCGAGGCCATCGCGCTGGTGGTGCTGGTGGTGATCCTGTTCCTGCAGACCTGGCGTGCGTCGATCATCCCGCTGCTGGCGGTGCCGGTGTCGATCGTCGGTACGTTCGGGCTGATGCATGCGTTTGGCTTCTCGATCAACGCGCTGTCGCTGTTCGGGCTCGTGCTGGCCATCGGTATCGTGGTGGATGATGCGATCGTGGTGGTGGAGAACGTCGAGCGGAACATCGAGGAAGGGCTTTCGCCGAAGGAGGCCACCTACAAGGCCATGCGCGAAGTGAGCGGCCCGATCATCGCCATCGCGCTGACCCTGATCGCCGTGTTCGTGCCGCTGGCCTTCATGACGGGCCTGACCGGCCAGTTCTACAAGCAGTTCGCGCTGACCATCTCGATCTCGACGATCATCTCGGCCTTCAACTCGCTGACGCTCTCGCCGGCGCTGTCGGCCCTGCTGCTGCGCGGCCATGATGCACCGAAGGATTGGCTCACGCGTGGCATGGACAAGGTCTTCGGCGGCTTCTTCAAGCGCTTCAACCGGTTCTTCCACCGCAGCTCCGATAACTATGGCCGCGGCGTGACCGGTGTGATCCGCCGCAAGGGTGCGGTGTTCGGCGTCTACGCCGTGATGCTGGTGGCCACGTGGGGCGTGTTCCAGATGGTGCCGAAGGGCTTCGTGCCGGCGCAGGACAAGCAGTACCTGGTGAGCTTTGCCAAGCTGCCGGACGGCGCCACGCTGGACCGTACGGAAGACGTGATCCGCCGCATGTCGGATATCGCCCTCAAGCATCCGGGCGTGGAATCGGCCGTGGCCTTCCCGGGCCTGTCGATCAACGGCTTCACCAACAGCCCGAGTGCCGGCATCGTGTTCGTCACGCTCGATCCGTTCGATCAACGCAAGAGCAAGGCGTTGTCCGGCGATGCCATCGCGGCGGATCTGAACAAGCAGTACGGTGCGATCCAGGACGCGTTTATTGCCGTGTTCCCGCCGCCGCCCGTGCAGGGCCTGGGCACCATCGGTGGTTTCAAGCTGATGATCGAGGACCGCGCCGCGCTGGGCTATGACGCGCTGTTCGATGCAACCAATGCGTTCATGGGCAAGGCACGCGCCACGCCGGAGCTGGCTGGCATCTTCAGCAACTACCAGGTGAATGTGCCGCAGCTCGACGTGCAGCTTGACCGCACCAAGGCCAAGCAGTTGGGCGTGCCGGTGACGGACGTGTTCGATACGCTGCAGACCTACCTCGGTTCGGCCTACGTGAACGACTTCAACAAGTTCGGCCGCACGTATCAGGTGAAGGTGCAGGCGGATGCGCAGTTCCGTGCCCGTGCCGAGGACATCCTGCAGCTGAAGACCCGCAACGTGAATGGCGACATGGTGCCGCTGTCCTCGCTGGTCCAGGTGAAGCAGGGCTTTGGCCCGGACAGCGTGGTGCGCTACAACGGCTTCACGGCTGCCGACATGAACGGCGGTCCGGCACCGGGCTTCTCGTCGGGCCAGGCCCAGGCTGCTGCCGAACGCATCGCTGCCGAGACGCTGCCGAAGGGCATCAAGTTCGAATGGACCGAGCTGACCTACCAGGACATCCTGGCCGGCAACGCCGGGGTGTGGATCTTCCCGCTGTGCGTGCTGCTGGTGTTCCTGGTGCTGGCTGCCCAGTACGAGAGCCTGACGCTGCCGCTGGCCGTGATCCTGATCGTGCCGATGAGCCTGCTGGCCGCCATGACCGGCGTGTGGCTGACGCGTGGAGACAACAACATCTTCACGCAGATCGGCTTCATCGTGCTGGTGGGGCTATCCGCGAAGAACGCGATCCTGATCGTCGAATTCGCCCGGGAACTGGAGCACCACGGCCGTACGGTGGTGCAGGCCGCGATCGAGGCGAGCCGCCTGCGTCTGCGCCCGATCCTGATGACGTCGTTCGCGTTCATCATGGGTGTGGTGCCGCTGGTGATCTCGACCGGCGCCGGCTCGGAAATGCGTCATGCGATGGGCGTGGCGGTGTTCGCGGGCATGCTCGGCGTGACGTTCTTCGGCCTGTTCCTGACGCCGGTGTTCTACGTGGCGCTGCGCCTGTGGGCGACCCGCGGCCAGCGCAGGGCGGTGGCGCAGGACGCCTCGGCCTCGCACGCGGTGGCATCGGCGGAATAAGCCAATCAGAGACATGAAAGCAAAAAGGGAACACATCATGATTGCGCAATTGACACGCACGCTGCCCCGCCTGGCCACACTGGCCGCCGCGCTGGTGCTGGCGGGCTGCTCGCTGGCGCCGACCTACAAGGTGCCCGAGACCGCCTCCGTACCTGCGTTCAAGGAAGCGGAAGCGGCGCAGGCCGAAGGCGCGCAGTGGAAGACCGCCACGCCGGCCGAGGGCCAGCATCGCGGTGACTGGTGGAAGGTGTTCGGCGATGCCGACCTGGACCGCCTGATCACGGCCGCCAACGGCAACAACCAGGACCTCGCCGCTGCCGCCGCCCGGCTGAAGCAGGCGCGGGCCTTCATGGGCGCCACCGAGGCCGACCTCTATCCGCAACTGAGTGTCGGGCTCGACCCGACGCGCACGCAGGCGTCCGCCGCCTCGCAGGGCCTGCCCGACGGGACCCGTGTGTCGCCGCAGACCGTGTACAAGGCGCGCGCCTTTGCCAGCTACGAGCTGGACCTGTTCGGCCGCGTGGCCAGCAGCGTGAACGCCGCGCGGGCCGACACCCAGGCCGCCGAGGACCTGTACCGTTCCGTGCAGCTTGCGCTGCAGGCCGACACCGCGCAGGCTTACTTCGCGCTGCGCACGCTGGATAGCGAACGCGAACTGCTGAACGCGACGATCAAGCTGCGCGAGGACGCACTCTCGCTGCTGAAGAAGCGCTACGACGCTGGCGAGACCACCGACCTCGATCCGGCCCGTGCCGAAGCCGAGCTGGGCACCGCGCGCGCGGACCTGGCCGGCATCGAGCGTCGCCGCGCCAACCAGGAGCATGCGCTGGCCGTGCTGACCGGCGTGCCGCCGGCGCAGTTCACGCTGGCCGCGCGGCCCTTCGATACGGCGCCGGTGGCGGTGCCGGCCGGCCTGCCGTCGGAGCTGCTGGAGCGCCGTCCCGACATCGCTGCCGCCGAGCGGCAGATGGCGGCCGCCAACGCGCGGATCGGCGTGGCGAAGGCCGCGTTCTTCCCGCGTATCTCGCTGACCGCGCTGTTCGGCTTCGAATCGGCGGATCTGTCGAACCTGTTCAAGTGGTCCTCGCGTACGTGGATGCTTGGGCCGCTGATCGGCACGACGGTCGCGCAGACGGTGTTCGACGGTGGCCGCAACAGTTCCAACCTGGCCGGCGCGCGCGCCGCCCATGAGGAAAGCGTGGCGTCGTACCGGCAGACGGTGCTGGTGGCCTTCCGCGAAGTGGAAGACAGCCTGGCCGACGTGCGCTGGCTGAGCCAGCAGGGCACGGCACTGGACGGCGCGCTGGCGGGCGCCCGGCGTGCGCAGCGCATCTCGCGCAGCCGCTACGATGCCGGCGCGGTGGATTACCTGACCGTGATCGACGCGGACCGCACGGTGCTCCAGTCGCAGCGCGAGGCCAATCAGGTTGCGGGCCTGCGTGCGGCGGCTACGGTGTCGCTGGTGCGCAGCCTCGGCGGCGGCTGGGGTCCGCTGCCGGAGTCGGTGGCGGCCAACGGCACCACGCAACCCGCGGCGCAGCAGACCGCGCAGCAGGTCATGCGGTAGCCCATGCAGTAAGCGGCGTAACAAGTCGTAAGCCCCCGCAGGGGCACGCTGGCGCGAGGTATCCGGAGCACTACACTGGATGCATCGCGCCAGTTTCTTTTTTTGCAGGCGCCATGGAAAGAGGAGGGCGCCATGCCATCGAGACTGCTTGTTGCCATGATGGCCGCCGCCCAGTTGTCGCTGGGCATGCTGTGGCCGCAATGGGCAGGCGCCCAGCCCTCGACCACGGGATCGATCGCGGTGGGCGGCTCGGCGCATGTCAAGGGGCCAGTCACGGTGCAGGGCACCCTGAGCGTGGACGGCAGCGTCTATGCGGCGGGCCCGATCACTGCCGCGTGGTTCTCCACCCCGGGGGGCGGTTATCCGCCGCCGCCGCCGCGCGGCCTGCTCAAGGTGTTCCATGGGCCGCTGACGGTACATGGCACGATGGTGGTGCACGGCGACCTGCATGTCGATGGGCCGCTCACGGTCACCGGCCCGCTCGAGGCCGGCGGCGGCATCGACGCCAGCGGGCCGATGGTGGAGCGGCAGGCGCGTTAAGCCCGCCGGGCGCTCCGTCGCGCCGCGAATGCTGCACAATGGCGGCTTCGTCGACTCCCGCTTCTCGCCATGGCAAAAGGGGCAGCAGCCAGCCCGCAACTGGGCCTCAAGAGCATTGCAATGTTTGAAGCCGCCAAGGGCGCGCTCGTCATCCTGGCCGGCATCGGACTCGTGGCGTTGCTGCACCGCGACGCCCAGGCGCTGGCCGAGGCGATCGTCAGCCGCTTCCACATCAACCCGGCGAGCCGGTATCCCACCATCTTCCTGTCGCTGCTGGCGCATCCCACGGACGGGCGCCTCTGGGCCATCGGCGGCTCGGCCGCGATGTACGCGCTGATGCGGTTCACGGAAGCCTACGGCCTCTGGCGCGGGCGCGCGTGGGGCAACTGGCTCGGCGTGTGGTCGGGCGGCATCTATATACCGGTGGAGGTGTACGAGGCCATCCGCCACCCCACCTGGATCCATGTGGGGCTGGCCGTGGCGAACGCGCTTGTGGTGGCCTATCTCGTGACCGGGCTCGCGCGGCACCGCGTGACGTGACGAGCGCGCGCCAAAATCTGCTAAGGTAGACAGCAAGCCGCTTCGCGGCGCATTGCTCACCGATCGGAAGGCTCCGATCCCACCCGAATACGAGACCATCATGATTCACGAAATCGCCCAGATCACGATCAAGCCCGGCATGGAGTCGCAGTTCGAAGCCGCCGTGGCGCAAGCCAAGCCGCTGTTCCTGCGGGCGCGCGGCTGCCATGGCATGAACCTGCAACGCTCGATCGAGCAGCCGTCGCAATACGCGCTGGTGGTGGCCTGGGAAACCGTGGAAGACCACATGGTCCACTTCCGCGAGTCCGATGACTTCCAGACGTGGCGCAAGCTCGTGGGCGACTGCTTTGCCGCGCCGCCCCAGGTGCATCACGTCAACACCGTGCTCTGACCCGGAGGTTGCGCATGGCGACACCCCAGGAGCGCCCACGGCATTTCTCGATGCTGCGCGACCTGCAGCTGGCCGACTTTTTTACACTGGCCAACGCGGCGTGCGGCATGGGATCGGTATTTTTTGCCATGTACTACGTGGGCGAGCCGGTGCTGACCCATTTCTATATCGCGGCGGCGCTGGCGCCGGCGGCGTTCATCTTCGATGTGCTCGACGGCCGCATCGCGCGCTGGCGCCACGCCCATTCGGCGCTGGGCCGCGAACTCGATTCGCTGTCCGACATCATCTCGTTCGGCGTGGGCCCGGCCACGCTGGCCTTCGCCGCCGGCATGCGCGGCGGCTGGGACCTCGCCGCGCTGATCTACTTCGTCTGCTGCGGCGTCAGCCGTCTGGCACGCTTCAACGTAACGGCCGAAACGCTGGCCGAGGGCACCGGCAAGGTCAAGTACTTCGAAGGCACCCCGATCCCCACCAGCGTGGTGCTGACCGGCATCCTGGCGTGGTGCGCCGCCGCCGGCCGCATCGGCGACGCGCTGCCAGCCGGCGCCTGGCTGATCGGCCCCGGCACCTTCCATCCCATGGCGCTGCTGTTCGTCCTCAGCGGCTCGCTGATGATCAGCAAGACGCTGCGAATTCCGAAGTTCTAGTCGTTCTCCACCTGTTGCCCGACGCCTGGGCGTCGGGCAACTTGCCTACCTACGCCGGCCGTGTACGGGGATTGAATCGGGGCCCGACTCTGGGTAGTCTGGCGGCTCGCAGACATCATCGCGATAAAAACAACCAGGAGATTCGGCGATGCAAGACAAGGCGATGCAAGGCATGTCCCGGGCCCGGCTGGAGCGGGTCGAGCAGTTTCTCGATGCCACCTACGTGGCAAGCGGCAAGCTGCCCGGCGCGCTGGTCCAGGTGTGGCGGCGCGGCGAAGTCGTGCTGAATTCGGTGCTGGGCATGGCCGACCGCGAGCGGCAGACGCCGCTGGCCGAGGATTCGATCTTCCGCATCTACTCGATGACGAAGCCGATCACCTCGGTGGCGATCATGATGCTGGTCGAGGAATGCAAGATCGCTCTCGACGATCCGGTCAGCAAGTACATCCCGTCGTGGGAGAACCTTGGCGTCTACGCGGGCGGCTATATGGAGAGCTTCCAGACCCGGCCGGCCAAGCGCCAGATGCTGGTGGTGGACCTGCTGCGCCATACGTCCGGCCTGACCTACGGCTTCCAGCAGAACAGCAATGTCGATGCCGCCTACCGCAAGCTGAAGATTGCCGACCGCACCACCGAAGGCACGACGCTGGACGACATGGTCGAGCAGTTGTCGAAGCTGCCGCTGGAGTTCTCGCCCGGTGAGGCGTGGAACTACTCGGTCTCCACGGACGTGCTCGGTTATCTGGTTGGCAAGGTCAGCGGCATGCCGTTCGAGACCTTCGTCAAGCAGCGCATTCTCGATCCGCTGGGCATGGTGGACACCGCGTTCCACGTGCCGGAAGACAAGATTTCGCGCTTTTGCGCCTGCTATGCCGTGGGCGTGCTGGGCTCGAAAGTGGTGTCCCAGGACCGCCCGACGCTGCAGGACGACCCCCGCACCAGCCCCTACCTGAAGCCGCCCACGCTGGTCTCCGGCGGCGGCGGGCTGGTCTCGACGGCGGCCGACTACCTGCGCTTCTCGCGCATGCTGCTGCAAGGCGGCGAACTCGATGGCGTGCGCCTGCTCGGCCCCAAGACGCTGGCGCTGATGACCGCCAACCACCTTCCGGGCGGGCAGGACATTCCACGCCTGTCGCGGTCGATGTTCAGCGAAGCCACCTACGATGGCGTGGGCTTCGGCCTCGGCTTCGCCACCACGGTCACCCCCGCGAGCACGCTGATGCCAGGCAGTGCCGGCGATTTCTTCTGGGGCGGCGCCGCCAGTACCTTCTTCTGGGTCGATCCCCAGGAAGACCTGATCGGCGTGTTCCTGACGCAGTTGCTGCCGTCGTCTGCATTCCCCGTGCGGCGTCAGTTGCGTACACTGGTCTACAGCGCCATCACCGAGCCCGGCCCGGCGGCTCGCGGCAGGGGCGCCTAAGCCACCGCAGCCCCCTAAGCCGCCCTAAGCCACCCTAAGGCGCCCTAAGCCACCCTAAGCCACCCCCGCGCGCAACTCGGCCCGCACCGAGTGCGCGCGCCGGTGCGCCCCGGGCGGCAGGCCGGTGTGCTTGCGCACCACGGACCGGAACGCCGACATGTCCTGATAGCCGCACTGCTCGGCAATCGCGGTCAGGCTCAGGGTGGTCACTTCCAGCAGATGGCAGGCGCGTTCCGCGCGCAGCTTGTGCAGGAACTGCAACGGCGACATCCCCACGGATTTCATGAAGTGCCGCAGCAGCGTGCGCTCGCTGGTGGCCGCCACGGCCGCCAGCCGCGTCAGGTCGTAGGGCTCGGCCAGATGTTGTTGCAGGTGCCGGCGGGCGCGTAGCACCACGCTTTCTCGGGGCGCGTCGCCAGCGCGGAGCCAGATCTTCAGCGCCGCGCCGCGCTCGGGCTGGTCCAGCAGGGTATTGCCGACGGTGCGCGCCAGCGCGTCGCCGGCCATGCGCGCCACGGCCCGCTGCATCAGGGCGTGGATCTGCTCCATCGCCCGCGCGCTGAGCAGGTTGCCGCTCTCCACAATGGCCTGATCCGCCGGCAGCCGCCGCGCCGGCTCCCCGGCACGCATCCAGTTGGCAATCAGCCACGGCACCGCCAGCCGCCACGGCTTGGGCAAGGTCAGGCCGACCAGCAGCGCCACCGCCGTGAACGGCGCCACCAGCAGCGCGCCGTTGGCCGCTGCCGCCGCAATGGCCGCGCGCTCGGCATCGATCTGGGACAGCAGCAGTTCCAGCCCGGCAATATGGTCGAACAGCGGCGGGCCGATCACCACCATGCTGTCGCTGTCGGCCTGCGCCAGGGCGTCCAGCCCGACTACCTCGGCCCGTATGACCTCGGCGGCGGCGCGCCAGCGTTCCGGCTCGGCCGCCGCGAGCCGCCACTGGAACGGCGTGGCGTGGCCGCGCCGCCGTGGCTGCATGGAGGCCAGCGTGTTCGCGATCATCAGCGTATCGGCGGCCACGGCCAGCGTGGAGACCGCCACGGCGGGATAGCAGAGCAGATAGACGACGGTCATCGGGGCGGGGGGGGGCGGGGGCGGCGCCGCATGGCGGCATTGCCACCAATTCTGGCGAGATTCCCCCTACCTGTCATGCCCCGATTTACCCGACCATTGCCCACGCGGCACCCAGAACAATCACAAGAATGGAGAGAGACAGATGAAGCATCGCATTGCGCGAGGCGCGACCACGCTCGCCACGCTGGCGTTGGCAGCCACCGCGCTGACCGGCTGCGCCACCGGCGGCGGATATGGCAGCGGATACGGCAGCGGATACGGCAGCGGATACGGCAGCGGATACGGCAGCGAGCAGGGCCTGAGCGCGGAGATCCGGCGCACGTCGTACGGCATTCCGCACATCCGTGCCAACGACTACGCCGGCGTGGCGTTCGGCATGGCCTACGCCTACGCGCAGGACAACGTCTGCCTGATGGCCGACCAGCTCGTCACGGTCAGCGGCGAACGCGCCGCCGTGTTCGGGCCGGACCAGACCACCGAGGTCTCGTTCAAGCGCCTGCGCAACGGCGACGCCGACGCCTTCTTCCGCGCGATTCTGGACGATGAGGCCCTGCAGGCCGGCATGGCCAAGCAGTCGCCTGAGGCGCGCGAACTGCTGCGCGGCTACATCGCCGGCTACAACCGCTATCTGCGCGACACCCCGCCAGCGCAGCGCCCCGCCGCGTGCCGCAATGCCGCGTGGGTGCGGCCCGTCACCGCGCTGGACATGGCGCGCCTGGCCGAGGAAAAGAGCATCCAGGCCAGCGCCGGCGCGCTCGCGGCCGGCATTCTGGCCGCCGCGCCGCCCGCCGCCGGCAAGGCTGCGGCGGCCTTGTCCGATAAGCTCGACGTGGCGGCGATCGATGTCGAGGCCGTCAACCGCGACCTCCAGCTGCTCGATCCGCCCATCGGCAGCAACGGCTGGGCCTTCGGCAAGGCCGCCACGGCCAACGGGCGCGGCCTGCTGCTCGGCAATCCGCACTTTCCGTGGACCACCACCAACCGCTTTTTCGAAGCCCACCTGACCGTCCCGGGCAAGCTGGACGTGATGGGCGCGTCGATTGCGTCCTTCCCCATCATCAGCATCGGCTTCAACAAGGACGTGGCGTGGACCCACACGGTGTCCACCGCGCGCCGTTTCACGCTGTTCGAACTGAAGCTGGCCGAAGGCGACCCGACCACCTACCTGATCGACGGCAAGCCGCACAAGATGACCACGAAGACGGTGCGCTACGACGTGCGCCAGCCTGACGGCACGCTGGCGGCGCGCACGCACACCTTCTATATGACCGAGTACGGCCCGGTGGTGGCGATGCCGGCCGCCGGCCTGCCGTGGACTGCCCAGCGCGCCTACACGCTGCGCGACGCCAACCGCAACAACATGCGCGCCATCGACACATGGCTGGACATTGCCCGCGCCGGCAATGTGGGCGACGTCCGCCAGGCCATCGGCAATCTCGGCATCCCCTGGGTCAATACGATCGCCACGGACCGCCATGGCCGCGCGCTGTTCGCCGATGTGTCGGTCACGCCGAACGTCTCGGCGACGATGCTCGGCCAGTGCGCGCCGGCCGGCGATGGCGCCGCGCTGGCGAAAAAGCTGCTTGTGGGTACCGGCATGGTGTTGCTGGATGGCTCGCGCGCCGCGTGCAACTGGACCGTGGACGCTGCCTCGCCGGTGCCGGGCCTCGTGCCGCCATCGGCCATGCCCGTGCTGGAGCGCGACGACTTCGTGGCCAACAGCAACGACAGCTCCTGGCTGACCAACCCGGCGCAGAAGCTGGAGGGCTTCTCGCCAGTGCTCGGGCCGCAGGGCGTGCCGCAGCGGCTGCGCACGCGGGTGGGCCTGATGGAGATCGGCAAGCGGCTTTCGGGCGTGGATGGCCTGCCCGGCAACCGCTTCGACGTGCCGAGCCTGCAGGCCGTGCTGTTCCGGGACCGCAACCTGGCGGCCGAAATCGTGCTGGACGACCTGCTGCGCGCCTGCGCCGGCAAGGCGGCCCAGGCCGATGCCGATCTGCGCGATGGCTGCGCGGCGCTGGGCAAGTGGGACCGCCGCAGCAATGTGGAGAGCCGGGCGGCGCCGCTGTTCCGCGAGTTCTGGATGCGCGCGCACACCATCCCCAACGTCTATGCCGTGGCGTTCAATGCGGCGGACCCGGTCAACACGCCGCGCGGCCTGCGCATGCAGGACGGCACGGTGGGGCCGGCGGTGTTCAAGGCGCTCAAGGATGCGGTCGGGGCCATGCACACGGCTGGATTTGCGCTTGATGCGCCACTTGGCGAGGTTCAGGCCGCGATTTCGCCGGCAGGCCGCATCGCGCTCCACGGCGGGGAGGAGTACGAGGGCGTGCTGAACAAGCTGACCAGCCAGCCGGTGTCGGCGCAGGGCCTGCACGTCTACTTCGGCACCAGCTACGTCCAGACCGTGGGGTTCGATGACCACGGCCCGGTAGCGCAGGCGCTGCTGGTCTATGGCCAGTCGGTCGACCCGAACTCGCCCCACGCCTGGGACCAGATGCGGGAGTTCTCGGCCAAACGCTGGATTTCCCTGCCGTTCACGGAACAGGCGATTGCGGCGGACCCGCAGTTCACCGTGGTGAAGCTGAGCCAATAAAGTCGGCACTGCATCACCCGTATCTGCCAACACCCCGCCCGGTTCACGCCGGGCGGCTTTTTTTGCGGCGGTGCCGCATCCGACCTTGCGTTTTGTATCGATCGCTCTATAATCCGTTCCATACCGACCGATACAAAACGGAATCCGTCATGGCAAGACCCCGGCAATTCGACGCGGCAGCCGCGCTGGCCGCCGCCCAGAACACCTTTCTGGACAAGGGCTACCAGGCCACGTCCACGCGTGAGCTGACGCAGGCCATGGGCCTGACCCAGCCCAGCCTCTACAACGCGTTTGGCGACAAGCGCTCGCTGTTCCTGCTGGCGCTGGATGACTACCTGAACAAGTCGCTCCGTGCCCGCATTGCGCGGGCGGAGGCAAACCATCCGCCGGCGCAGGCCATTGCCGCGTTCTTCGGCGAAAGTGTGGAGCGCGCGCTGGCTGACCCCCAGCATCGCGGATGCATGCTGATCAATGCTTCGCTGGATGCCTCGTCCGACGACCCGGCGCTGCGCGAGGTGGTGGCCGAGGAACTGGACGATCTACGGGCGTTCTTCGAACGTTCCGTGCGCGCCGCACAGGCCGCCGGCACGCTGGATGCCGGCTTTGTCCCCGAGGACGTGGCCGCCAACCTGCTGGCCGTGCAGGTGGGCTTGCGCGTGCTGTCGCGCGTGATGCCCGAGCGCGCACTGCTGGAGGCGATGGTGCGGCAGGCGTTGTCCATGCTGAACCTGCCATCCATGCCCCCGCCATCGTGTTGATGCTGATCCGCTGAGGGCCCCCGGCCCGCCTCGCAATCCCCCCCTGATTTATCCGCCAACGGGCTGCCGGCGCAGCGCGGGGGCGGCGTTCGTCCCCAAGGAGTTCCGTCATGTCCCAAGATGCCGCCACGGCACCACCACCCACTGCGATCCGGTCCCCGGGCAATGCCGCTGGCACGGGCCGCGCGCTCGATGCCCGGGCCCTTTATGCCGCGCTGGCCGGTCTCTGCGCGAGCCTGGTCGCCATCGGCCTCGCACGCTTTGCCTATACGCCGCTGATTCCCCCGCTGATCGACGCGCACTGGTTTACGGCCGCCGATACGGTCACGCTCAGCGCCGCCAACTTCGCGGGCTACTTCGCCGGCGCGCTGTTTGGCCGGCCGATCGCGGCGCGGCTGTCCAACCGCCATGCGCTGCGCTGGCTGATGGTGGCCGCCACGGCGGCGTTCTTCGCCTGCGCGTTCCCGGTCTCGACGAGCTGGTACTTCGTCTGGCGCTTCCTGTCCGGGCTGTCCGGCGGCGCCATCATGGTGCTCGTGGCGACGGCCATCCTGCCCCATATCGCCCCGGCGCGGCGCGGTTTCGTCAGCGGCATGATCTTTCTCGGCCTGGGGCTGGGCATCGCGGCATCCGGCACGCTGGTGCCGGCACTGCTGACGCTGGGGCTGCGCGAGACGTGGCTCGGCCTTGGCGCGCTGGCGCTGGTGCTGACGGCGTTGAGCTGGTTCGGCTGGCCCGCCACCGATGCGCCGGCTGGCACGCCGACCCCGCCCGCCGGGCATCCCGAAATTGGTGCAGCGCTGCGCGCCGAGCGGCCCACGCTGCGGCTGCTGAGCCTGCAATACGCGGCCAACGCGCTGGGGCTCGTGCCGGCGATGGTGCTGCTGGTGGATTACGTGGCGCGCGGGCTGGGGCAGGGCCCCAACGTGGGCGCCGGCTACTGGGTGCTCTATGGTGTGGCCGCCATCGCCGGGCCGCTGGTCTCCGGCTTTTTGGGTGACCGCATGGGCTTCCGCAACGCCTACCGGCTGGCGCTGCTGCTCCAGGCCCTGGCCGTGGGGGCGCTGGCGCTGTGGGACGGCCCCGTGGTCATCGTGGCGGCCACCATCGTGCTCGGCGCGTTTACGCCCGGCGTGGTGCCGCTGATGCTGGGCCGCGTGCACGACACGCTGCCGCACGACCCCAGCGCCCAACGCGCGGCATGGAGCCGCGTGACCAGCGCCTTCGCGCTGTTCCAGGTGCTGGCCGGCTATGGCTACTCGTACCTGTTTGCGCACACCCACGAGAACTACGCGCTGATCTTCGCCTGCGGCGCGGTGGCCTTCATGATTGCGCTGGGGGCGGATCTGGTGCTGCGGGGACGGGTGCGATAAGGGTCGGCGGCGTTGTGCGGGCGTTGCGAGCAAGGTTTTCCGCTCGCCACTACAATCGCCAACATCGTGACACCCGCCTACGCCTGAAGGCCTCCGAAGGAACCTGTTCATGTCCCAACTTTTCACGCCCTACAAGATCGGTAATCTCGAACTTGCCAACCGCATCGCCATTGCGCCGATGTGCCAGTACTCGGCCGACGAGGGCTCGGCTACCGACTGGCACATGATTCACCTGGGCCACATGGCGCTCTCGGGTGCCGGGCTGCTGATCGTCGAGGCCACGGCGGTGTCGCCCGAGGGCCGCATCTCGCCGGACGACCTCGGCCTGTACAGCGATGCCAACGAGGCCGCGCTGGGCCGCGTGCTGGACGCGGTGCGCAAGTATTCCCCCATTGCGGTGAGCGTGCAGCTTGCGCACGCGGGCCGCAAGGCGTCGAGCCAGGCGCCCTGGGAGGGCGGTGCGCAGATCCGCCCGGACCAGCCGCGCGGCTGGCAGACCGTGGCGCCGTCGGCAGTGCCGCATGGCGCGGACGAAGTGCCGCCCCTGGCGCTGGACAAGGCCGGCATGCGCAAGATTCGTGACGATTTCGTCGCCGCAGCCAAGCGTGCCGCGCGGCTCGGCATCGACGGCATCGAGGTGCACGGCGCGCACGGCTACCTGCTGCACCAGTTCCTGTCGCCGCTGGCCAATCATCGCACCGACGAATACGGCGGCAGCCTGGAGAACCGCATGCGCTTTCCGCTGGAAGTGTTCGATGCCGTGCGCGAGGCGTTTCCCGCCGAGCGGCCCGTGTGGATGCGCGTCTCCGCCACGGACTGGGTGCCGAACGGCTGGGACATCGACGGCACGCTGGCGCTGTCCCACGCGCTCAAGGCGCGCGGGTGCGCGGCGGTGCATGTGAGCACGGGCGGCGTGTCCCCGCAGCAGGCCATCAAGCTCGGGCCGGGCTACCAGGTGCCTTACGCGCAGCGCGTGAAGGCCGAGGTGGGCCTGCCGACGCTGGCCGTGGGCCTGATCACGGAGCCCGAGCAGGCCGAGTCCATCGTCGCCAACAACGAGGCCGATGTCATCTCGATTGCGCGCGCCATGCTCTACGATCCGCGCTGGCCGTGGCACGCCGCCGCCAAGCTCGGCGCCAGCGTGGACGCCCCGAAGCAGTACTGGCGCTCCCAGCCGCGCGGGCTTGAAAAGCTGTTCCGCGACGCGCATTTCGGCCAGCGCTGAGTCCCTGACTTCCCCTTGTCCGGTCTTTCCCGGCGCGCCTGATCCATCTGATGCATCCGGCGCGCATTGCCAATCCATTCTCCGATTCCCGCTTGCCGCCTAACCTGCGCTGACGCTGGCGCACGGGGCGCCGCGCTGACGAACGTGCGGAGGCAGGGATCATGGCAGTGCTTTACGACATCAAGGTGGAGAGCGGGGCGTCGCAGTGGTATGGCGTGATCTCGGTCACGAATATCCGCTACGCCGATGGCAGCGCGGTCCGGGTCAACGACTTCCTCGGCATGGGGTTCCATTCCCCGGCATCGGTGCAACCCACCGACTTCAATCCGCAGTTCTGGATGTGGACGCCGACCACGGCGGAGACCACGAATGACCAGATCGACAGCCAGACCTGGGACGTCACCGCCAAGCTCATTTTCGAGCTGGGCCACACCTTTGCCGCCCAGGACAAGATCAATATCGGCATCAATGGCGACCTGACCGGCCCCGGCGCGGCCGACTACCTGTCGTCTTTCGCGCTGGCCGCGGATACCCTGCCGGATACCAACGGCATCGTCAGCGTGCAGGCCAACTCGGCGCCCGATGAGCGCCTGTATTCGTCCGCCCAGACCCTGTACTTCACGCAGGGCACCCAAGTCCATGTGGAGACAGTGGCGCCGGGCACGACCACGCCGCTGGCGCTGCCGGCCGGCACGTATTCGATTACCGCCAGCCCGCTGTCGAACCACGCCGGCACGGTCGTGTCCACGGCCCACGTGCAGCCGTCGACCGTCACGGTCACGCCCGGCAGCAATGCGGTCATCATGGTGGTCTATGACCCGGCGAAGTACACCGCCGCGCTCGATGTGTCGATTGGCGATATTCCCGTGCTGGCCGACGAACTGCTCGACGTCACGGTGATTGCCCGCAACTCCATCGACACGCTCGCCGCATTCTCGAGTCCGCCGGGGCATCTCACGCAGCTGCGCGGGCTGCCGCTGGTTGGCGTGGTCGACATCAGCGTGGCGAGCATCGCGGTGAACAATGTTCGCCACACGTTCCCGTCCCAGCACCGTTCGCTCGATACCAAGCTCGAGTTCGTCGCGTTCACGGCCGCCGACATGCAGTCCACGGTGGTCAACACCACCGGCTTCGTCACGCTGCCGGTCGTCATCACCTCGGACGTGACCGTCAATGCGCCGCTGGACGTGCGCCTGGTGGCGCCGAACATGAGCTATCACCAGACCTTTCACCTCGTGGCGGGCACGCATAGCTACAACCTCGCCGTGCCCGTGCAGCCGCAGGCGTACACCGTGGAGGTGTCGGACTTCATCTACGACGGTGTGGTGTACAACACGCAGACGGCTGACTACCTCGTCGTGCTGTCCACGGGCAAGGCGCAGCTGCATATCGACGTCTCGCAGGGCGCCAACCTCAAGGTGCGCGGCTTCCCCGATTTCCTGAGCTTCGGCGGCTGCGCCGACCTGACGCCCGGCAATGCGGTGGACTTCGTCGCGGCGCGCGCGTCGTCGGTGTTCAAGTACGCGGGCTTCGACGGGGCCGGCGATCCCGGCCAGTACCTGACCGACGATGCGCAGACCACGCGCACCATCCTGCTGGCGCGCGATGTGGAGCAGCAGATTGGCGGCGGCCACCAGGTGCTGCCGGTGATGGTGTCCTATACCTGCAACCTGTCCCTCGGGGACACGCCCACGCAACTCGCCAACACGCAGGGCCTGGCCCACAGCTTCGGCAACCTCATCCTGTCGCTGAATTTGGCGAAGGAACACACGGATGTCGACCATCCGGTGCCGTGCGGCTTCGTCGTCAACCCGGACTTCCTCGGCGCCTGCCAGCAGGGCGGATTCGCGCCGGACTACGCCATGCCCGTGCGCGAGCCGCTGCGGCAGGCCCTGGCCCACTGGAAGGTCGTCGCCACGATTCCGCAGAACATCGAAGAGAACATCCGGGGCTACGTGGCGGCCGTGAACTGGCTGATCCGCACCGTGGCGCCGGCGGTCACCTTCGGCTGGCAGGTCAACCTGTGGGGGGTGGGGGCCTCCGAATGGATCTACTCGTCCGACGACTCCCCAAAGCGCAACGCGCGCGTTACCGCCGCCTATGTGCGGGCGCTGAAGGTCCACGAGGGCGCGTACGCACCGGACTTCCTCGCCGTGGACCGCTACGAGGCCGACGATTTCACGATCCGCGCCTATGCCAATGGCTATTGCTACTGGGTGCACGAGTGGAAGCGCTTCTTCGACTTCTGCGCCGAGCTGAGCCGCGATCTCAAGGTGCCGATCATGCCGTGGCAGGTGCCGGCCAGCCATGCGCCGCTGGTGACGGACCCGGTCAACGACGACTTCGACACGCAGAACTGGGGCACGGGCGGCACCTACATCCTCGGCGATCCGGCCATCGGCACCGATTACCACAACATCAACCCGAAGATCATCGCCCTGCAGTTCCCGGACGCCTTCCACTGGGCGATGGGCACGAGCGCCAAGGACATGTTCGAGCGTTCGGTGCCGTTCGACGTCAGCGCCCCGGCCTATGGCGACTTCCCGTATCGCGGCATCTTCACGCTGCTGCTGGGCGGCGGCGCCACCACGGGCATCATCTCGACGGTGGGCGATGACACGTCCTTCGTGCGCGACAAGCTGAACGCGTACATGGACCACCCGATCCCGTTCGGCAACGACCCGGCGTCGCTGGGCTCGCCCCGTCCGCAGCGCCGGGTGCGGCGGCGACGCGGATTGGTGCGGTGCGGCAGATAAGGCACGCGCCATAGGCGATGAGCCAGGCGCGGCACGAGCAGGGATTTCCATGATTGTCACGACCCGGTGAAGTGACGACCATGGGCCTCAATAGATTGCGTTGGGCAGTACCGCGGGCGCCCCGATTCGAGCCAGCCCGCCATCACAGAAGTAGTCGAAGAACGAACTCTGGGAGACATCCATGCAAGTCTATGACGGCCTTGTTTTTGCCTGCGCCATGATGCTGATCTGCGCCTACACGTATCTGGGCGTGCAGTCGCAGAGCCTGGCGCTCAAGTACGGCTCTCCGGCCATCGTCGGCGTGCTGACGATCGCTTACGCGCTGCTGCCGATGCGGATGGTCGGCTGACCCTCCGCATCGCCTCTTCCTCCGGTTCTGGCTGACGCTAGCGTAGCGACAGCCAGATCGCCTTTGGCTCCGTGAAGTTCTCGATGGCGGCGTCGCCGTGCTCGCGCCCCAGGCCCGAGTCGCCCGACCCGCCCCACGGCAGCCGCACGTCCGTATAGCCATAGGTGTTGATCCACACGGTGCCCGCGCGCAGTTCGCCGGCCACCTTGTGCACGCGCGCGATGTCCGCGCTCCACACCCCGGCGGCCAGACTGAACGCGGTGCCGTTGGCGATGCGCACCGCATCCGCCTCATCGTCGAACGGGATCACGCTGGCCACCGGGCCGAAGATTTCCTCCTGCGAGATCCGCATCTCGTGCTCGACGTTGGCGAACACGGTGGGCGCTACGTAGAAGCCGCGTTCGCCGATGCGTGCGCCGCCGGTAACCGCGCTCGCGCCTTCTTTCTTGCCGATCTCCACGTAGTCCAGCACGGTCTTCATCTGCGCGGCCGAAACCACCGGGCCCATGGTCGTGCCGGGTTCGGCCGGATCGCCCACGCGGATCGCGCGGGCGCGCTCGGCCATCCGTTCGACGACTTCGTCGTAGACCTGCCGCTGCGCCAGGATGCGCGAGCCCGCCGAGCAGACCTGCCCCGCGTTGAAGAAGATGCCGGAAGCCGCCGCGCGCGTGGCGGCGTCCAGGTCGGCATCGGCAAAAATCACATTGGCGGACTTGCCGCCCAGCTCCAGCGTCACGCGCTTGAAGTTGGCCGCCGCGCCCTGCATGATGCCGCGCCCCACGCCGGGCGAGCCCGTGAAGGTCACCTTGTCGACGCCCGGATGCGCCACCAGCGCGTTGCCCACCACGCTGCCCTTGCCCGTGACGATATTGAACACGCCCGGTGGCACGCCGGCCTCGAGCGCCAGTTCGGCCACGCGCAGCGCGGAAAGCGGGGTGATCTCGGCCGGCTTGACCACCAGCGTGCAGCCGCACGCCAGCGCCGGGGCAATCTTCCACATGCCGATCATCAGCGGGAAATTCCACGGCACGATGGCCGCCACCACGCCCACCGGCTCGCGCACGGTGTAGGTCAGCGCGTCGTTGCGGGCGGGAATCACCTGGCCGTTGATCTTGTCGCACCAGCCGGCGTAGTAGCGCACGGTGTCGATGGCGGCCGGCACGTCCTGGCGCCGCACACCGGCCAGCGGCTTGCCGGCGTCCTGGCTTTCCAGTTGCACCAGTTCCTCGGCATGGGCCTCCAGCAGGTCGGCGAAGCGGTAGAGAATGCGCCCGCGCTCGGCGGCACGCATGCCGTTCCAGACCTTCAGTGCGGCGCGTGCGGCCTGCACGGCGCGGTCCACATCGGCGGCATTGCCCTGCGCCACGCGGGCGATGGGTGCCTCGGTGGCGGGATTGATGTCAGTGGAGTATTCGCCACTTCCGGGCGGCACACGCTGGCCGTCGATCAGCAGATCATGGGTCGGCAGGTCGCCGGATGGGGACAAAGGCATGCAAGGCTCCTCGCTGCTGGGTCATTGTTGGGGATGACGTGCGCGTTGGCCGGACGAGCTGCGGTGCCGGGCCCGCTTCTGCCTTGCAGTGTGGTGGGGGTGCTGATCTAAGTCCAATTAATAGGACTGATTCATTCATGCTTTTAATGCATGAATAGGGGTGGCGCTTATTGTTCCGTCCGCGACCATTCACCCGGGTCGATTTCCACACCAGCGGGTGTCGCGCAGCAGCGCGCTGATGGCCGCGTGGAGCTCGCCTGGCACCACGGGTTTGTGGAGCAGGGCCGTGCCCCCGGCATGGGCATGCCGCAGGCGGTCGGCGGCGGTGTCGCCGGTGATGATGATGGCCGGTAGCGCGCGGCCCACGCGCTCGCGGATGGCCGCCATGGCTTCCTGCCCGGTGCGATGGCCGCGCAGGCGGTAATCGGCCAGGATCAGGTCCGGGGTGAAGGCGTCCAGCGTGGCCAGCGCCTCCTCCTCGCTCTCGGCGGTGCGGCAGTGGCAGTGCCAGACCGCCAGCAGCCCGGCCATGGCCTCACGGATGGCCGGATCGTCGTCGATCACCAGCACGCGCAGCCCATTCAACCGCATCGCGGCACGCGGATGGGCCACCTCCTCGGGCGCTGTCCAGGCCAGCGGTAGCCGCAGCCGGAACACCGACCCGCGCCCGGGCGCGGAGGCCAGCGTCACGCGCGTCTGCATCGTGCGCGCCAGCCCTTCGACGATGGCCAGCCCCAACCCCAGCCCCTTGCGCTGGTCGCGCTCAGGATTCCCGAGCTGGTGGAACTCGCGGAAGATGTCCCGGTGCTGCGCGGCCGGAATGCCGATGCCGGTGTCCCAGACCTCCACCGACACATGGAAGCGGCGTGTGCGGCAGGCCACCAGCACGCCGCCCGTGCGCGTGTAGCGGATGGCGTTGGCGATCAGGTTGCGCAGGATCAGCTCCACCAGCGTGGGGTCGCCGAACAGCGTGGCGGTGGTGTCGCGCGTGCGGTAGACCAGCCCGCGCGCATTGGCCTGCGGCGCGAACTCGTTCTCAAGCTTGTACAGCAGCGGTTGCAGGCGGAACGGGCGCGGCCGGGGCGTGATCACGCCCGCTTCCAGCTTGGAGAAATCGAGCAGCGTGTTCAGCATCTCCCGGGCCGCGCCGGAGGAGGCCTCGATATGGGCCAGCAGCTGGCGCTGGTGCTCATCGAGCTGCGTGCGGCCCAGCGAGACCAGGAACAGCCCCAGCGCGTGCAGCGGCTGGCGCAGGTCGTGGCTGGCCGAGGCCAGGAACACCGACTTCGCCCGGTTGGCTTCCTCGGCCTCGCGCTGGGCGTGGCCGGCGCGCGCGGTCTGGTCGCGCAACTGCGAAATCAGTTCGACGTTCTCGAAGCGCAGCGTAATGGCATGGCGCGCCACGCGCGCGTAGTTGCGCGCGAAGATCATCAGCACCACCAGATAGAGCGGCGTGCCGAGGAACATCGGCAGGTAGGCGATATCGCCCGTGGCCAGGAAGACCATCCAGACCGGCACGATCGACGGGATGAAGAAGCCCACCGCCACCGGCAGGCAGGCGGAGAACACCGCCAGCGCCGCCGCGCTCATCCCGGCAATCAGCGACAGCACGCAGATCACCACGGCCGGGGAGCGGATATCGAGGTAGAGCCAGGCCACCAGCCCCCACAGGCTGCCGATCAGCACCAGCATTGCGGTCATGACGCGCGCGTAGCGGCCCGAGCCGGACTCGGTGAGCCGGTTCGGCACCGCCAGCCGGCCAAAATAGGCCGCCGCGCAGGCCACGGTCATGGCCGTGGCCCAGGGCAGGGCGCCGGGGTGCCCGCCGGTGATGGTCAGCCCGCTGGCCAGGATCAGCGCGGCCAGCGCGCAGCCCAGCATGGCGATGCCGAAACTCTGGTCGATCAGCTCCATCTGCGCCGTCAGCAGGCGCGGCTCGTCGTAGCGCGGGAGCAGGCCGAAGGAAGTCGATGTCATGCGAATGCCGGCGGGCAGTCAGCGTTGCGCCTGCACCAGCCCGCGGCGCTGGGCTTCGAGGATGGCTTCCACGCGGCTGACCACGCCCAGGTGGTCGAGAATGGCCGCCACATGCACGCGCACGGTGTTCTCGGACAGCCCGAGGTGATAGGCGATGACCTTGTTCGAGCGCCCCAGGTTGAGTTGCCCAAGCACCTCCAGCTGGCGCGGCGTGAGCTGGCTCGGCGCATAGGACGCGGCCTGCGGGGCGCCATTCAGCCCGTTCAGGCCATCGAGGCAGCCGCCGTTGCCTTCCGTGGCGAAGTGCGTGCCGCCGGCGAGGCAGCAGGCAATCGCGTCCTCGATCTCGCGCGCATCGGCAGACTTGGGCAGGAATCCGGCAATGTCCTTGCGCGCCTCGGCCGGAATGGCGTCCAGCCCGGAGGTGCCCGAGACGATCAGGAACCTGGCCACGGGAAAGTGACGCTTAAGTACCTTCACGCCCTCGATCCCGTTCAGCCCCGGCATCTGGATGTCCAGCAGGACGATGTCCACCGGCTTCTCACCGTGCTGCGCCACGGCCTCCATCACGGAACCGGCCTCGATGATCGTATCCACGCTCGGGCTGTCAGCGAGCAACAGCTTGAGCCCGGTGCGGAACAGGGTGTGGTCATCGATCAGCAGCAGGCGGGCACGGGGCATGGAGGGCAGGGGGCGGGGGAGGAAACGATTGGACTCGATTCCGGCCAGCTTGTCCATGCGGGGCGTTGCGCAGACGCCCGGCTAGTCCGGAAAGATTATTGGCACTCGCATGCTGGGGTGCGAGGATCGCCACGTGGACGAATTCCGCGACTTGTCCATACCACTTTGGATACCCACTCCCTCCCGGCAGTGGGTATTTTTTTGGGCTTTTGCTTGTCGACGGTGTGCGGGGCTGGGCTTAAGCCGGCAGCAGTCCCGCCGCGCGATAGCTTTCAAGCAACGCGTCGTAGAGCGTGATATCCGACCGGCTGCGCGCCATGAGTTGGGCGCCGGCAATCGCGGCGAAGATGGCGCGGGCCCGGCGCTCGGTCTCATCGGCATCCACAAGGGAAGCGGCAGACAGGGCTTTGCCGAGCCAGGCCACATTGACGTCGGCGAAACGCTGAACCTCGTCCTTCACCGGCTGGGGCAGGTCGTCGTACTCGGCGCCCATGAAGCTGCAAAGACAAATGCGGTTCTCGTTTTCCAGCGACTTGCGGAATGTATTGGGATATTGCCGCAGCCACGCCAGCGGGTCGTTCAGTTCCTTCCACATGGCCTCCAGCAGCGCCGCCGAGTCCTCCCAATAGCGCTTGGCCACCGCCGCGGCGAGATCCGCCTTGCTTGGGAAGTGGTGATAGATGCTGGCGGCCTTGATGCCGACGTCTTCAGCCAGGTCGCGGATGCTGAGCCCGCCATAGCCATGTGCCTGCGCGATTCTCGTGGCCGCAGCCAGGATCTTGTCAGCCGAGTTTGTGCCTGCGGGGTTCTTCACTGGTTTGCCTGGACGAGAATTTGATGTTGACGGAGCCGATTATAACTCCTAGAGTTCAGCCTAACAAACGTTAGGTAGGTGGCTGGGGCCACCTTGTTCATCTGTTCACATAGAGACACACGTCATGGACTCTGAAATCTTCTATCAAGACGCCGTCAAGCTTGCCCAACTGATCCGCCAGCGGGAATTTTCTCCTGTCGAAGTGGTTCAAGCACACCTTGACCGTATCGAGGCCGTCAATCCAAGGATCAATGCGGTGGTGACCATCGCGGACGGGGCAATGGAGGCCGCCCGGGCCGCCGAGGCCGCCGTCATGGCGGGCAAGGAATTGGGCCCGCTCCACGGCGTGCCGTTCACGGCGAAAGACTCGCTCGACACGGCGGGTGTTCCGACGCAGCGTGGCTCGCCCATCTTCGCGGGCCGCACCCCAGACGTCGATGCGACCAGCGTTGCGCGCCTGAAAGCGGCCGGTGGCATTCTGCTGGCGAAGACGAATCTTCCCGAGTTTTCCTACTGGATCGAAAGCGACAACCTGTTATCCGGTCGGTCGAACAATCCTTGGAATCTTGAGCGCACGCCAGGGGGCTCGAGCGGCGGCGAGTCGGCTGCCATCGCCGCGGGCATGTCTCCGCTAGGCCTGGGCACCGATCTGGCGATCTCCGTGCGCGGGCCGGCGGCACAAACGGGCATCACGTCGCTGAAGGCCACCCACGGGCGCATTCCGATGACGGGTATCTGGCCACGAGCGCCGCGTCGATTCTGGCACGTAGGGCCGATGGCGCGCAGTGTTCGCGACATCGCGCTTGCTTACTCGCTCTTGACGGGGCCCGATGGTGCGGATGCCTTCGCTTCGAGCACCGTGTCGTTTGATGCGGGCGTGGGCCGCTCGCCCGCCCGACCCGTTCGAGTGGGCTGGCTTGTGGAGCCCGGTTTCGGGCCAATCGATCCCGAGGTGGCCGCAACGGTGCAAGCTGCCGCAGAGGCGCTTGCGGGCGTCGGATGCATCGTGGAGCCGGTGCGCATTCCCGCGCTGGAGCGGGACTTTGCCCTCGACGTCTTCAATCGCCTCCACGTCATGGAGATGAAGCCCGCATTCCTGGAGGCTACCGCTGGCCGGCGCGACGATGAACTCTACGTGATGGCCCGGACGATGCTCGCCACACCCGACACGTCCATGAAGGACTACATCGAGGCCGAGCAGGCTGCGGAGCGGCTGCGCGACGGTTTCGCTGACTATTTCCAGCGGTTCGATGCGTTGCTCACGCCCGTGTTGCCGATTCCGGCGCACAAGCATGGCGTCTCGACATTCCTCATCAATGGCCAAACCGTCGACGCCACCTATCTGCAGGGAGCAACCGTGCCCCTGAACCTGACCGGCCTTCCGGGATTGTCAATTCGGTTCGGATCAAGCCACGACGGCATGCCGATCAACGTTCAATTGGTATCCAGTTGGCAGGCCGAGTCGACGATTCTTCATCTCGCCGGCCTGCTGGAAAGTGCGAGCCAATTCCACGGTCTTCGCCCAGCCCTCTGAACGAACGAGACGCCGCTCGGATGCCGACGTCCCACGTGGCGCACTGAGCGTGTTGCAGGCTCAGCCTGTGGCATCCTCGAGCGCCGCCTGGTATTGGCCCAGGCAGGCCATGCCGTTCAGGCGGGAGCGTTGCAACAGGGCCCGTTGTGCGAGTGCCGCGTTGCCTGCCTCGCCTCTCCACGCCAGCAGCGCCGGTTCCTGCAAGGCGCGCCCGTACGAAAACGACAGCCGCCAGGGCAGCGGGGCGAGTCGGTTCATCGCATCGAGATTGGCGGTGGCTTCGGAGGGTGTCTGGCCGCCGGACAGGAAGAAAACGCCCGGCACCGCCGCCGGCACCGTGCGCCTGAGCACCTGCACGGTATGCATGGCGACTTCGGCCGCTGCAGTACGCCCGCACGCCTTGCCGGGCAGCACCATGCTCGGTTTCAGCAGCATGTGCTCGAGCACCACCGCGTGCCGGTGCAAGGCGTGGAAGACTTCGTGCAGCACGGCCTCGGACACCTCGGCGCAACGCGCCATGGTGTGCGCGCCGTCCATCAGCACCTCGGGCTCGACGATCGGCACCACGCCCGCTTCCTGGCAGATCGCGGCATAGCGCGCCAGCACGTCCGCATTCGCTGCGATGGCGAGCCGGCCGGGCAGTGTGTCCGAGACGTTGTACACCGCGCGCCACTTAGCGAAGCGCGCGCCCTGCTGGCGATAGCCTGCGAGCCGCTTCGCCAGCCCATCGAGGCCCTCGGTGATCTCGTCCCCGGGTGCGTGGGCGAGCGCCAGCTTGCCCTTGTCCACCTTGATGCCGGGCACGATGCCCTGGCGCGCCGCCATCTCCGGTAACGGTGTGCCATCGTCGGCGCGCTGCCCCAGCGTTTCCTCGTACAGGATCACGCCACTGATGAACTCGCCGAGCCCCGGCGTGGACAAGAGCAGGCTGCGCCACGCGCGGCGCGTCTCCTCGCTCGATGGGACACCGATGTGCTCGAACCGCTTGGCGATCGTTGGCCCGCTTTCGTCGGCAGCCAGAAGGCCTTTGCCGGCCTGAACCAGCGCATCCATGGTGCGTTGCAATTCGCTTTTTGTATCCATGATGTGCTCCGGGACGCGTGGCATGAGCCCCCACGGCATGGGGTTGTGCTCTTCAGGCGCCTATAAATGTAGGAGACGGCCACGTGTTTGTGAACGATTCACGGAATCCATCTGGCCGGTGGTTGCCGTCAACGGTCAGTCGCCAGAAGCGCCATGTCCTTCCTCACACTGGTCTTCAATGGACGAGCCCGGTTCGCCATGAGGCGTGTTCACATTCTTTTGGCGACTTTGGGGTTGGCTGCCTGCGTGTCTACTGGCGTCGATGTGAAGCAGGAACAGTTGTCGCACTTCATGATCGGCTTCTCCACGCTCGACGACATTACCGGGCAGCTCGGAAATCCGACCTGGCGGGCATCCCTAAGCAGCGGCTCGACGGTCCTGATCTATTCGTTTGCCAGCTCCAGGCCACATCCCGAGAGCTTTCTGCCGTTCATTGGCCCTCTGTTCTCAGGCGGCGAGATTCGGTCGGTGATGGTCCTTTTCGAATTCGACCAAAACGGCGTCCTCCGGAGTCACGGGAGGACGACATCCAGTAGTGTTTCAGGATGGAGCGTGCTGCCGCCCGGGACCCTGCCGTAGGGAAATACCGGGCAGGGGCACAAGAGTGCGTCGCCAGAATGCGTACTGCGGCGCACACCTCCTGCCAGCCAAGATTCAAAGGTCGGCACGGCAGTTTTTGTGCGGGGGCTGGTCGATTGATTCGGCAGCGGGGCGGTTGAAAAGCGCGGCCCCACGGCGAAACCAGTCCGTAGTAACGGGCCGCTACCGACCCTAAACAGCCTGTCGTTCCGCAAAACGGAACGTCCGCTCACCGCACCGATGCAGTCGCACTGAGCCAGCTTTCGCCGGCGATTCGTGCAGGCGATCGATGAACTCGTTGAAACGGATTATGATTCATCTTCGGCAACCAGATCTCGACTATCCCATAGCGCATGGCAAACAAAAATCAATATCAAGCATTTTTACGTGCAAAAATCGCCGGTGCGGTTGCTGAGGCTCGGGCCGCAAGCTCACTGAAGCACCAAGGTGTCAAGGGCACGGTGCTTGAAATTTTAGTCGCGAGACTATTTCGCCCTCTGTTGCCTAGCGATATTGGAATAGGCGGTGGTCAGATAATCGATCAAATGGGCGGAAATATGTCCACTCAGATCGATATTATTCTGTATGACAGATCGATCTTGCCGCCCGCACTCTACGACGATAGTACCGGCATTTTTCCCATTGAAGCTGTCTTGTATGCTATCGAAGTCAAGACCACCTTAACGGCAAAGGACCTGACGATCGCGCACGACAGTGCTACTGCTCTTCAATCGTTCGGGTATTTGCCCGGCTTGGAGAATTACGATGGCACTTATCAGCATCACACAATTCAGCGAGCCCGAAGTGTCGTCTTTGCCCTTGGATCAGATCTGTCCGGCAAAGCTCTAAGGGAATGCCATCGCTACGAAAAAATATATAGTCGAAAGAAGGAGTCGCCGGCATTGGCGGCGCTGTGCGTCGTAGGTCGAGAGTATTGTTGGGATCAAGGTGAGCACTGGATAATTTATCCCGGCACGGAAGACTATGATGAGATCTTGTCCTTCATAGGTGGTGTGACAAATACCTACAGGGATGTAGCACGGAGTCGACATTACCCGAAGCTCGGAAATTATCTTATCCCTTCCTCATCGTCGCTCAGTTTAGGACCAAGAACAGGCCCGCCAAATAGAGTTGTCGTGACCTGCGAAACGTGCGGGAGGACGGCAAGATTTCGCCCAAAGGTTCCGTCGAAGAATCTTACGGTCAAGGGCACCCTATCGACAGACGCGGCTTGCTCACGGTGTGGCGGCAAGATGATATCTGCGTCAGGTGAATATAAGTTCGTTGACGGAGAGTTGATCAACGGCGACCCATTTGTTCTAGTCGACCGGGATAGTAATTGTGAACCTGACCTTCGAATCTTGCGCGGTACTGATGCCCCCCACTCCGGGGCCGACAAATCCTGAGTTCTGATCATAATACAAGAGTCAGCGTCGCTCCTGGCCGATTGCTGCTCTGGCGGGTCACCATCGCGCCCGGAGGTGACCCGAGGGGCAACGTCTGAGCTCAGACAATAGAGGATCGCCGACCCGCCTCCCCTAGCGTCGGAATTCTAATTTATTGCCGTCGGAGCGGGATAGGCCGGACATCCTGCTCTTTTCCGAGACAGAAAGTCTTAATTGCGGTGCGCGGCACATCCACCCGGCTAGATCGAGGAGGTTGGGACTAAGGTAAACTCACACCCGTAAGCGATCGAAAAAACTGTCAGGCTAGGAGGAGAGGCACCATGAGTACAACTGTCGGAACAGCCCCACGCAAGAAAAGCACGCGAACTAAAAAAACGACGAGCTATCCCGCGTTGCTCGTGACACAGAACAAGCACCGCTTCTTTTTCACTACTATCCCTGTCGACGATCTTTTCGAATATTGCTTCGTCGCAAGACGAGACGAAGACCCGGGGACAGGCTTCCAGCGAGCATTGAACGAATCGCGTGCAGATGACATAGCTGCATACTTGGCAGCTGGGACTGGTTCGATTCCGAGCAATATCGTGCTCTCCGCTCAGGAGGTTTCCAACTTCGCTTACAACCGGAAGACGAAATCGATCTCATTTTCCCGTGAACAGGCTGCCTTCTTGGTACTGGACGGCCAGCATAGGCTATGGGGTTACGAGAAATGCTCTGTGCGCCATCGTGTGCCAGTAGCCATCTATGAAGGTTTGACGAGACCTGAAGAAACCAAGCTGTTCATCGACATCAATACAACGCAACGTGGGGTGCCTGCGGCGCTCCTGTTGGATATCAAAGAACTGGCTAATGTTGAGGACGCGAGAGAGCATACCCTCCGCCAGATATTCGATCGTCTCAATACCGACTCGAAATCCCCAATCGCTGGCAAGCTTAGTGCGGCAAAGTCGCTCGCAAATCGGATCTCGCGAGTCACATTTAATCGAGCGGTCGGCCCCGTCTTATCATCGGGTGTAGCTCTCGACGCCGGTGCCGAGAATCGATATAAGCTCATCCTGAATTTCTTGAATGCATGGGACGCTGAGTTGCAAGATAAGTCGATGCTGCTTCGATCAGCATTTTTTGAAGCAATATTTGAAGTATTTGGGGAGGCTGTGCAGAACACCCTTACTGCGAAGAAGAATGCGAAGCAGCTTGCGATCCAAGTCACTATCCGCCCCCTCGCACGACTGAACTACTTTGGCACAGGAGGGAGGACTCTACTGCCTAAGAAGGCTATCGTTACGATCATGCAATCGGCGTTACGAAAGACCGCGCCAATCTCCGCCGAAATGCTATGACGCTCCCACAGGGCGCCCTCTGGCAACGAATGCGTCAGCGTGCACTTGACGCGATTCCATCCGGCTCAATCGTCGATTTCAGGTCGCCAGTGACTTTGGCTGAATGGCAGGCGGAGGGCACTTATACGATTTCATCTACGAGCTCAAGCAAGTTCACAATCGCTGTCGCTCCCACTGACTTCGGCGGAGCGCTACTCTCGGATGCAGCGTTCCACCTCGACCATGCACTTGAGCACCAAACATCCCTCATGAAGACGCTAACGAGCGGTCAATGGAGCAGCCCCGCTTGGCAAGTCGTGACTTTCTACTACTGGTCGTACTTTTGCGGGATGGCTCTGTCGCGACTGCTTGGGAGGACGGTTTGGTTCGTCACGCCTACTCTCGCCCAGCAATTCACAAGCCTCGCGGCAACGGGATCCGCTCGCGTGACGCAAGGAACTTACGAACTGATTTGCGGGGGCTCCTTAAGCGTAGGGGTCCGCGAGCTTGCTTTGGTGAAGCGTCAGAGACGCGTGCATGAACAGCTTTGGACCACTGTCTTCGACCTTCTCACTTCCTTGCACCAGGAAGTCGGTGCTGGCGTGGCAGCGCCGCAGGAGGAGCGTCTATTCCTGGCAATTATCAATTCGGCTCGTATCTTGGGAGACGACTGGCCCAGTGCATTCCGAAACATCGTCAATTACCGCCCGGGATTCGCATACACAGCTCCTCGATTTAAAAATCGGCTCGACGCTTTCACATATCTTTCGATGCAGGAACAGTCGATTGAGCGCCTTGTTGATAGGCTCGAAGATAACTGCATTAGCATGCGGCGCGATCCTAGTGTCGAGACGCAGCCTAGAATCGCAGCAAGAATGCTTGCAGACCTGACAGTTCTGATCAGTCGTATCGCCCACGCATTACATGACGAAATAATCGAACGCAATGGTGTCGATCGACGGTGGCTCGCGAGCAAGCGCCGCTTCGCAAGCCAGCAAGGCCTCAATTCGGCAGGCGCCCCATGGCCCTGCTGACGTCACGTTTTACACTATGTGCTTTCCTGTTCTCGGGAAGCTGATCGTCCGCTTAGGGTACTTCTGCGGTCAGTGCAGGATTCTTCACGACGGACTGCAGTTGGCCGAATCCGGAAGTCCGCCGGCCACCAGGCGTCACTGCAGGGCCGGACTTCCGTAGCCGACACGTTGCCGTCCTTCACGTTAGTACACTAGGAACGGCTGTTCCCTAGCGCATAACGGCCCCCAAGCCTACTTCGCTACTGCTACTAGCGTGCTCTGCCTTGAAGTGACGTTTTTCATGTGGCGGAGAACGCGACGGCAACGGAACGCCAGAAGATGACGGTCTGACTTCGCGTGTATCGAATCGCCAGTAAGCAGACCCCACAGGCGGTGAGGCTCGCAAGATCTAAAGATCTGGGGAAAATTCAGAGTCCGACGCAAGCCAATTCAGGCCATGTAATGTTGTAGTGTCTAGGTCAAACGGCAATACTCGCAAGCGCAACTCGGGAGTGAAATAGAACGGCTTGAGCGCCGCCTCGAACTGCCGCGTGCGTGGATAGATCAAAGTCAATTCGCCAGCGCCACCGAGATACTTTTGGCCGTAGGCATAGAGTTGATAGAAATCGGCCTGTTTGAGCCCATAGTTGTTGGTACGGTCCGCACCATCAATCAGTTTCCACTTGGCGTCGAGGATCCTGGCAGCGTCTGGGCCCTCGATCAAAAAATCCGGTTCGAGCTTGAAGATGCCAGTGCTGTCATGGTTGCAAAGCCAGTGCCGCGATCCTTGCTCCGTCAGTCGGTAGCGCACAGGCAAACGCATACGCAACGCGTGGCCTACGTAACGTTCGAAAAGCTTCTCCATGGGGAACAGCAGACTGATCCCTTGCGTCTCACCGGCTAGCGCCAGCGGTACCTGGTCGCCCAACACGATCTGACACCAGGGCCTGGCCTGGACATAATGCGCCATCAGGCGGTCCGTGCGCCACGCCCGGAAATCCGCAGACGCGTTTCGACTGGCGGGGACCTCGTGAAGGAGGTGCAGCAGTTCATTGGCAAGGCGCCAGTTGTCGGCATCCCGGGTGCTTTTGCTCACACGTAGCAACCCGGACTTGAGTAGCCGGTTTTCGGCACGGTCTGGCGAAAACACGTCATGCCGGATGTTCAGCAGATCGGCGCGAGCAGGCGACGCGCGCATTTGTTTTGCGACATTCAGTTGGCCGCGCAAATAGCGCTGTTCTTCTTCGATACGAAGATAGTCGTGTCTCACGCCTCGCTTGATCACATGCTCGAGCGCCTGTAGAAACCGTCGCATCACCCACTCGGTGATGGGGTGATCAAAGCATTGAAGGGCAGCCTCATCGCCTTCGCGCGGCGTAATTTCCATTGCCACTTCAAGCATGCGGCGCAGTAACGCTCGGGCTGGCTCGACAGTCTGGGCGTCGGCGCGGCTTACATGCTTGGGCAGGACCTCGAGACGCAGGCCGCCAGGCGATTCAAGCACTCCGACATAATTGTCCAGACGTAACCACCGCCGGCTTTCGACATGCAGGACTTGTGCGCCAGTTTGCCCGCGCATACGCGCCGAAATCTCGCATAGCCATTCGAAGTCGGCGCTCGTAACTTGGGCCTGATCTAGCGACGTGGGCACTTCGCCCGTCGTTAAACGAGCGAATTCGCGGACAGTAAGCGTGCGCGCGCTCATGCTTCGGTCGACAGGATGCCCGCATAGCTTTCAACGATGTCGAAGGCTTTTGTGTTCACTTCCCAACGTTTTTCGCGCAGCATGCCGACCTGCTCCGCACCAAAAAGTTGTGCCAGTGGCGCGCCACGCTGTCGTATGAAGCGCAATTCATCTGCCTTGCGATGATCGTTCAACACCCAGATGATTCGCTCCCAGTCCTCGAAGAAATATTCCTGGAGCAGCGGGAATACCTGATGCCTGAAGATTCGAGCCAGCGTCTCCAGTGTGTTGCCCCCTTCGGCTGTCAGCGGCATGAAGTACGCGTGGCCCAGCATGTGGTCGCGATCAAGTAATAGCTCAATGCGCTCATTCATCACCGCAAGCATTCGGCCGATGTTGATGCCAGCAACGTGTACGCTATCGAGAAAATCTGGCCGAGGCGCCATTTCCCTGAAGGTGAAACGTCGGCGCAAAGCGATATCCAGGCCCGTTAGGGAACGGTCAGCCGTGTTCATCGTACCGAGCAGATGGACATTGTCCGGCACAGTGAATGGCGTCTGCGAGTACGGCAACGTAACCGTCAACGCTTCTGGATTGCCGGCTCGCTTGCTGGGCTCGATGAGCGTAATCAGTTCACCAAAGATGCGCGAAACATTTCCCCGATTGATCTCGTCAATGATCAACACATAAGGCGTCGCGTCGGCTCCCGTCGGTGGAGGCGCCGGTGCCAGCAAGGCGTCAAGTTTCGTCATGTCGATTGAGCCGTCGCGCAGTTCATAAAGCGTCATCTGGCTGAAGCGATTGTTCATCAATTCGCCGAAGGCCAGGGACGGCTCATAGGACCGTAGCCAACGTACAGCACGGCTCTGCCTGTAATCGTCGCCTTCCTCGCGTTCGATATGTCGGTAGGGTCCTGTGATCTCGCCAAGTGCCCGGAACTTCAGATTCCCGTCCGTCACGACTATCAGGTCGCCGGTCTTCATTACGTTTATGAAGGTGTTGACCGCCGTTGCGGCGTAGTCGTTGACATCGGGTTGATGCCCGTGTTCGCGCATCCGTGCAGAGACGTCCGCTCGTGAAGCGCAGCCAGTGTAGTCGAGCGCGTAACCGTAGCCCAGCAGCGCCATCCCTTGCCTGATGCAGTCATCGTAGACGTATGCGTCGTCGCCTTCAGCTGCACCTAAAGACATCTTCCAGATGCGGCGTCCGGAGAGTTTAATGGGCGGCTCGGTCTCGACGGATGTGTTGGTTGCGGCGGACCCCCGTGCACGATCGCACAGCGCCTTGAACACCCCGTCAACGACTTGATAGCTGATTTGTCCATTGCTGTGGCTGACCGCACGTATTCCCTCCACGAAGTCCTCGTAGCTGAAGCTTTGGTGGAAGGTGACGAAGCGCACGCGCCCGGCCTGAGCCAGCTCGTCGAATCTTGTCTTCAATGCAGAACGCCGATTCAGCCTGTCGGCCGCAGCGTTGCCGACAGGCTCCGGATACTGCGCCAGCAACTCGGGATCCAGGACGCGCAATGTCTCGTCAATGGTGGCATACGTCTTGCCGGTTCCCGGGGGGCCGTACAGAATGGTGTTCATTAGGCGGGCATCTGGAGGTATGCCGCGCGGTGTCCGCTCGATTGGATCGGACTCGTCTGGGTCGACGTCAGGAGACGCTGAAGCGCCGTAGTCCGACGGCCGGTAGCCTTGCCCTATCAAGTCGCTCGCATAGGGAGCGACGCGCGGCGCCCACTCGTCGAGCCAGCCATTCATGGCGGTCGAGTCAGGATGCGTCACGGGCGACATCGCCGGGCGGTCTGCCGAACCCTTGCAGAGCCATTTGGCAAGCTCACAAGCAGGTCGCCCCGCCCTCAGCCGAATTCGAAAACTGACGCGCCATGCTGAGTGGCCGAGCTTGCGTCGCCCGAATCGCAAGTCGGTGTACTTGTAGTTTGGCCCACCTGTCGTCCACTGGTCGGCATCGGGATAACGTTCGCGTAAGCACTCAATCACCTGCCAGGTCCATTCACGATCCGCATCAGACTTGAATGAGGCGAAGAGGTCCTCACCGTCCTTGTTCAGGTAGTTTTTGAGCAATTCCAGTCTCCGGGCAGCTATGGTCGTAATCACGACGCAAATCATACCGCGTGGCTCGGCGATCACGTCGCATCTGCTTTATGACGGCCCGGTTCGGTGGGGGCGGTTGCTTGGAGAACGACGCAAGATTCGCGGGTCGTGCATACCCTTAGCCAGATGACCTGTAAGGTGTCATCCTCCAACGAAGGGTCGCTATCAGTGGTGTCGCCGACGATCAAATGCACGCGCGATGGGATGGACGAGCGTCTCTTGATGGCCGAACGCGGAAGTTCCGCGGTCGCCAGGCCCGCCGCAGCTACGGATCCTCGGTTCCGACCCTTAGCCGTCGTCGATATCTCTAGAAAGTGGACGCTCCGACGTCGCCTTCGCGACCATTGGACTCATGTGGGCTACGACTCGATGAAGCAACGATACCCGCAAGCGTCGCGCACACGGCCTCGATGTTGTCAGGGCGCAGGTTTGTCGCACTGAGTAGTAAGCCGCCTTGCGCGTGATTGCGGCGAAGGTACCATGCGGAGAGTGCCGAAGGTGCGAGGCCGCGTGCGCGGGCAATGCCGACAACCACGCGGTCGTCGGCGGTTTGTGGCAGCGGTGCGATCACACCCAGACCCGCCATCAGCGTGCCCGGCAGAAACTCGCTGACATGCGCCAGCGTCAGGCGGCGCCGTTCGCCATAGAGTGCCTTCATCTGGCGTAAATGCCGCAGGTAGTGCCCATCCCGCAGAAACTCCGTCACCGCCAATTGGGTGGTCCGGTTCGGCGCCGGGGCCAACACGGCGCAGACCTCCACCAGACGCTCCGCCACTGCGCGCGGGGCAACGACGAAACCGAGGCCCAGCGCCGGGCTGATCGTTTTGCTGAACGCGCCGATATGAACGACACGCTCGGCGCCCTCGCCGGCGGCAAGCGCCGGTGCGGCCCGGCCGTCGAGCTGTAGTTCTCCGAGATAGTCGTCTTCGATGATCCAGCCCCCCCTTGTCGCCGCCCATTCGAGCAGCGCGCGCCTGCGTGCCGGCGACATCGTGACGCCCAGCGGTGCATGCTGGCCGGGCGTGACCAGCGCCAGCAAAGCGTCTGGCGCGCTGGCGACGCCGGCTTCGACGCGCAGCCCCTCGGCATCAATGGGTACGGGTACGACCTCGGCTCCGGTCACTTCCAGTGCTCGCCTTCCGAGCGGATACCCTGGCTCCTCGAGCCACGCCTTGCGGCCGTGCGCGCGCAGGGCGGTCAGTGCCAGCATCAGACCCTGCCGGTATCCACTGGTAACGATGATTTGATCCGGATGACATTGCATCTGCCTGCTTACGGCCAGGTGGCTCGCGATCTGGGCTCGCAGGGCAGGCTCGCCGCGCGGATCAGCATAGGCCGTGTAAGCGAAGGCATCGGCGCGTACGGCACGCGTCCGCATGCGGGCCCAGAGCTTGGCGGGAAACGCGTCGTGGGCAGGTACGCCCATTTGGAACGGAAGCGGGACGCTCGAGAACGGGCGGGTGAAATCCGCCAGAGGCCCATCGAGTGCGGCTTCGCCGCCGGCTCGCCCGACAGGTAGCCGCGCGCATACGTGTGTGCCCGCGGAGCCCGCGCCGAACACCAGATTCTCGGCGATCAGACGGTCGTAGGCGACACGGATGGTGCCGCGGGCGACGCCAAGCTGCGCAGCGAGGTCCCGGCCGGAAGGAAGACGCTGTCCAGGTAGGAGCCGACCCTCGACGATCGCCTGTCGCAGGCTCGCATGGATCTGGTCGCCGATCGGCACGGCGGTGGCGCGGTCCACCAGAACGGACAGCACGGCGGGCGAATTCGGGTGATTCATTTTGGGCCAGTCGTTTCTCCACTTTTTGGGCCTGTATCTTCAATGCCTGGCGGAGTAACTTTGCGTTATGACATGAATCGCGGCCCAAGTCGATAGGCGGCTCGGGCGCGCGGACCGCGACGCTAGACCCCATCACCAACAGAAAAGGACCGAGATGACCCGCTTGAATTGGCAAGAGATAGCGCCTGACGGCGCGAAGGCGCTTTTTGGTATCCACCACTATGTCACGAAGAAGACGGATCTCCCCGAGGAGCTTGTCCACCTCGTGTTCCTCCGCGTCTCCCAGATCAACGGATGCGCGCATTGCATTGACATGCATAGCCGCGATCTCAGAAAGACCATGTCGGTCGACAAGATCACGCTGGTTCCGGTGTGGGATGAAGTACCGCACCTATTCGCCGAGCAAGAGCGGGCCGCGTTGGCCTGGGCGGAGGAAGTGACGCGCGTCAGTGAGACGCATGCCTCAGACGAAGCCTATGCGGCCGCATCGGCAGCATTTTCGCCCAAGGACCTCGTTGATCTCACTATTACGATTGCCGCCATGAACGCATTCAATCGTCTCGGCGCCCCGTTTCGGCTTCCAGTTGCGGCAGCGGCGTAATGCGGGAACGCAGACCGCCCTCATGCATTCAGTCGGGTAGCCCACACAGTTGAACACTGATCCTTCAACACTCCTTTATCGACCGAGGGGTGCTCGAAGGGCATTCAGCCATTTTCCGTTTCCGGTATCAGCCGATCCTCCGAATAGAGCCAGATCTTCGGAGAAAAATCGGGCTAATTGAGCGGGAATCTGGTGCAAGTAAGTGGTTTGGAAGCTGCAGAGTCGCGCTAATGGAAATCAAGCCAGCAAGGAATCAAGTCTCGACTGCTGCCTGTGCCAAAGCAGCCATTCGTTCAGCGATGGGCAATGACGGTTACTGGCCGGAAGGAGCCAGTCGGATACACCAATCATTTCAATTGCGGCGAGCAAAAACACGTCAGAGCATTCAGTAAAAGCCGTGTCGATGCATACGCTCACCGCCACTCGTCGTTGTCCCGTCCGCGGGCAACGACTTGCATGTCAGGCGACGATCCTCCCAGCGCTGCGCGTCCTCAATCGTAACGGTCGTCCGCATCACCGCATCCCCGCAGTCAAGGCACCCCCAACACCCCGGCCGCCACATCCCAAGTCCGATCTCCCAAGAACCACCGCGCCGCATGCGGGCCGTGCAACGTGTGGTGATTACCCGACACGCGGACCCAGTTGCCTTCGGGCAGGCCGAGGACAGGGGTGTCGGGCGAGAGGGTGGTGAACTCGGCCAGGCGCTGGTCGCGGGTTTCGCCACGGAAGCCGGGCACCACGAGGTTGTAATAGTGCGGGTTGAGCTGGAACGGGATCAGGCCGAGGGCGTCGAGGCCGCCCGGGTCTACCACCGGCATGTCGTTGGTGGTGCGGATGCTGGGCGTGGCGAGGTTGGAGCCGGCGCTCCAGCCGATATAGCGCGCGGCGCCGGCGCGCACGCGGGCGGCCATCGGGGCCAGCAGCGCCTGCTGGCGCAGTACCTGGAGCAGCCGGAAGGTATTGCCGCCGCCCACCACGATCAGCGTGGCCGCGTTCACGGCCGCCAGCGGGTCCGCCTCGGCGTGCAGGCCGCGCACGGTGATGCCGATGGGCGCCAGCGCCTCGCGCACCTGATCGGTGTAGGCGTCCCAGTCACGCGTGACCCCGGCGTAGGGGACGAACAGCGCGTCGGTCCGTCCATCGGCCAGCTCCGTGATGGCCGCGTGCGCGTGCACGAGGTAGCCGTCGTCGGAGGTGGAATTGCTCAGCAGCAGGAGATCCATGTCGAAGCAGGTCGTCGTGTTCCGTTATGCGGAACCGCGATCCGGAAGTTGGGTAAGCCGACGATGGTACCCAAGGTGGCGGGCGCGTGACAACCGCCGCTCCGCCGATCTCCCTATATCTATCACTATCTATTAGTGTGTCTGGCGGATTCCGGCCCCGCTCAGTCGATCAGCCGCCCGTGGGCGTCGAAGAACGGGTGCGCCGGGCCGTAGTCCCCGCTGGCAGCCAGGTGGGTCACCAGCCCGTGGGCCGGGTGCCACCAGTGCAGCAGGTAGCCGGGCGGCTCCATGCGGAAGCGGGAGGCGGCCTGCGGGTCGAGGTCCAGCGCCACCTGATGGGCCGGCCCCGGCGCGGTGATGGCGATGGTGCCACCAAAGCGTCGCGTGATCTGGCGGTGCAGGTGGCCGCAGACCACGCGCTCCACCTGCGGGTGCCGGGCGATCACGGCCTCCAGCGCGGCGGCGTTGTCGAGCCCCTGCTGGTCCATGTGGCCGATGCCGGTGACGAAGGGCGGATGGTGCAGCATCAGCAGCGTCGGTTGGGCGGGCGCGCCGGCCAGCGTGGCATCGAGCCAGGCCAGCCCTTCGGGCTCCACGCGGCCGCCGGGCTTGCCGGGGACGGTGCAGTCGAAGCCCACCAGCCGCAACGGGCCCGCCGCCATCGCATAGTGGATGGGCGCCTCGCCGTCGCCATGGTCGAACAGGTAGCCGTGGTCGGGGAACACCTTTCGCAGCGTGGTGCGGTGGTCGTGGTTGCCGGGCAGCAGCCGCACCGGCATCGGCAGCCGTTGCAGGATGTCCCGCAGGAAGCGGTATTCGTCTTCGCTGCCGAAGTCGACCAGATCGCCGGTGATGATGACCGTATCGGGGATTTGCGGGGCCGCCAGCAGGGTATCGATGGCCAGATGCAGCGCGCCGGCCGTATCGACCCGCCGGTAGGACAGCTTGCCGCCGGCCTTGATATGGAGGTCGCTCAGTTGCGCGACGAGATAGGGTGCGGAGGCGGTCATGCAGCGTCGGGGAGGGTAATCAGGTGGGCGGTGTCGATGCGCAGGCCGACGCGCGCGCCAGCCGGCCAGCCGTCGCGGCGCGCGGTATCGACGATCAGCGGCGTGGCGGCGCCCACGTCCACCAGCAGGCGTGTGTGGTTGCCGAGGAACAGCGCGGTGACCACGGTGCCTTCCACATGGGCGCGATCGGCGCTGTCAGCGTGCACCAGCGCCACGTCTTCGGGCCGGAACATCAGCCGCGCCGCGGGCGTGGCGGGGGCATCGCTGGGCGGCCCCATCGGCACGCGGCCGCCCGGCACGCGCCACAGGCCCGCTTCGGCCTGCGCGGGCAGGTGGTTCATGGTGCCGATGAAGTCCGCCACGAAGGCGTTGGCCGGCGCGCGGTAGATCTCCTGCGGCGTGCCGGACTGGGCGATGCGGCCCCGGTCCATGACGATGATGCGGTCGCCCAGCGCCATCGCCTCGGCCTGGTCGTGGGTGACGTAGACCGCGGTGATATGGAGGCTGCGCAGCAGCTGGTTGATGTCCGCGCGCAGGGCGTCGCGCAGCTTGGCGTCGAGCGCGGTCAGCGGTTCATCGAGCAGCAGCACGCGCGGCTGCACGGCGATGGCGCGCGCCAGGGCCACGCGCTGGCGCTGGCCACCCGAGAGCTGGTCCACGCGGCGGTTGGCGAACGGTTCCAGGTGCATCATCGATAACATATCGCCGACGCGCCGGCGCTGCGTGGCGCCATCCACGCGCCGCACGCGCAGGCCATAGCCGATGTTCTCGGCCACGGTCATATTGGGAAACAGCGCGTAGTTCTGGAACACCATGCCCACGCCGCGCTGCTCGATCGGCTGGTCGGTCACGCGGGTCTCGCCAAACCAGACCTCGCCGCCCGCGTCGGGCGCTTCCAGCCCGGCGATGATGCGCAGCGTGGTGGTCTTGCCGCAGCCGGACGGCCCCAGCAGCACCACGGTCTCGGCGGCGCCGATGTCGAGGTCGAGCGGTTGCAGGGCCAGCGTGCCGTCCGCGAAGGTCTTGGCGCACTGGCGCAGGCGAATCGGGGTGGGTTCATGCATGGCGGGTCTCGGCGGAAGCGGTAACGGGCGTGGTGGCGGGTACCGGCGCGGTGGCCGGCTCGGCAGGTTCCGCGACATGGCGGCGTGCGCGCGCGCCCATGGCGCTGAATGCCTGCATCGCTACCAGCAGGGGAATGATCATGACAAAGAAAACGATGGTGTAGGCGGAGCCGATCTCCAGCCGCATCGACGCGTAGCTGTCCGCCAGCCCCACCGGCAGGGTTTGCGTGGTGGGGGTGTGCAGCATCCAGGTCAGGTTGAACTCGCCCACGGACAGCGTGACCACCATCAGCGCCCCGGCCAGGATGCCCTGCCGGCAGTTCGGCAGCACCACGGTGAAAAAGCGCTGCAACCGCGTGGCGCCCAGGCTGGCGGCGGCGTCTTCCAGCGTGCGGATGTCGATGGCGGACAGGATGGCCAGCACCGCCCGCACCATGAACGGCAGCGTGAACAGCACGTGGCCGATCAGGATGAACACCCAGCTCGTGCGCAGCGCCTGCCAGCCGCCATAGAGCAGGATCAGCCCCAGCGCGGTGGCCAGCCCCGGCACGGCCACCGGTAGCATCAGCAGTTCCTCGATCAGCCGGGTCACGCGGTTGCGGCGCAGCGCCATGTAGTAGGCGGCGGGCACGCCAATCACCAGCGTGCAGGCCAGGCAGGCCAGCGCAATGCCGAGGGAGAGGAAGATGGTGTTGCGATAAAGCGCCCAGACCTCCAGCAGCCAGCGCGTGGTCAGCCCGCTGGAGAGGCCCACGAAGATGTTGTTGGTCAGCCCGGCCAGCACGGATAGCACCACTGGCACGGTCATGAACAGGCAGACGGCCAGCGTGAGCGCCAGTTGCAGCCAGTAGCCGGCGCGGCGGCGCGGCTTCGTCATCGGCGGTTTCTTCATGGCTTTTTCGGGGTGCTCATGCGGTGGCGGCGACGGCGTCGCCCGAGATCCAGCGCGCCACGGCCAGCAGGGCCCAGGTAACCGCGCCGAGCAGCAGCGAGAGCGCGGCGGCCATGCCGAAGTTGGCGTAGTTGGTGAACTCGTTGTAGATGGTCAGCGGCAGCACGTCGAGCTGCGTGGCGAGTGTGAACGCCGTGCCGAAGGCGCCCATGCTGGTGGCGAAGCAGATCGCCCCGCTGGACAGCATGGCCGGCATCAGCGCGGGCAGCATGACGTCCCGCACCACGCGCCACGGGCTGGCGCCGAGCGAGCGCGCGGCTTCCTCGAGGGACGGGTCGAGCTTCTCCACGGCGGCCATCACGGTCAGGATCACGCGCGGGATCGAGAAATACAGGTAGCCGACGAACAGCCCGGCCAGGCCGTAGGCGAAGGTCCAGCGCTCGCCGGCCAGCGCGTCGCCCACCATCGCCAGCAGGCCGTTGCGCCCGCCGAGCATGATGACCATGAAGCCGATCACCACGCCGGGAAAGGCCAGCGGAAAGGTGAGGATGGCCACCAGCACGGGTTTGCCGGGCACCGCGTGGCGCTGCAGGAAGGTGCCGGCGATGCCGGCAATCACCAGCGTGGCCAGCGTGACGGCGGCGGAGAGCGCCACCGTCACCATCAGGCTGTGCAGGTAGCGCGCGCTGGTCAGCACGGTCCAGTAGACGCCTGCGCCCTGCTTGCCGGTGACGCTGACCTCGATCAGGCGCGCCATCGGCAGGCAGAAGAAGGCCAGGAACACCACCAGTGCCGGCAGGGCGAACAGGAACAGCGGGAGAGAGCGCTTGGTCATGGCAGTGACGCAGGGATTTACCGCACTTCCTTCATGTACTGCTCGCTGAACGCCTTCTGCGCGGCGGCCATCTTGCCGAAATCGACCGGCTTGGCGCGAGCGTAGTCCGCCGCCGGCAGGAAGCGTGCTTCCACGTCCTTCGGCATCGGCACGTTGCGCACCGGGCGCAGGTAGGCGTTGGCCCACAGCGCCTGGCCGGCGTCGGACAGCACGAAGTCCAGCACCTTGCGGCCCTCGGCCGGATGGGGCGCGTTGTTGACCAGGCTCATCACGTAGGGCACCACCAGCGAGCCTTCCTTGGGGATCACGAAGGCCACGTTGGCGCGGTCCTTGTAGCGGGCGCGGTAGGCGTTGAAGTCATAGTCGAGCAGGATCGGGATCTCGCCGGACAGCACGCGCGCGTAGGCGGTCTGCTTGGGTACGATCGGCTGGTTCTTCTGCAGGTCCTTGAAGTACTTGTAGGCCGGCGCGAAGTTGTCCAGCGAGCCGCCCAGGGCCTGGTTCACAGCCACGGCGCCCACATAGCCGACGAAGGCGCTGGACGGGTCCAGGTAGCCGATCAGCCCCTTGTATTCCGGCTTGAGCAGGTCTGCCCACGACTGCGGCACCGGCTTGCCGCGCAGCGCATCCACGTTGACCATGAAGCCCAGCGTGCCCGAGTGGATGGCGAACCAGTTGCCCTGCGGGTCTTTCAGGCCATCGGGGATGTCGCCCCAGTGGGCCGGCTTGTACGGCTGGGTCACGCCGTCGGCCTTGGCCTGGATGCCGAAGGTGACGCCGAGGTAGGTCACGTCCGCCACCGGGCTGGCGCGCTCCGCCACCAGCTGTGCCAGTGCCTGGCCCGAGTTCTTGTTGTCGAGCGGCACCGTCACGCCGGTCTTTTCCTTGATGGCGCGGATCTGCGCGGCCCAGTCGGCCCATTCGGGCGGGCAGTTGTAGCAGATGGCGGTCTGCGCGGCCGCGCCCTGGCTGAAGGCGATGCCGAAGGCGGTGGCCGCCGCGGCGGTGGCGAGCCAGCGCAGCGGGCGGCGCCAGGAAAGTTGCGTGGTCATGTCAGGGCTCCCGGTTTGAGATCGATTGGGTTTGAGATCGATTGGATAAGGACAGCAGGACAGCAGGGCGGCAGGCGAAACGGTCAGGCGGTCAGGCGAAACTTTCAGGACGCAGGCGGCGCGGCCACGGTGCCGGCCACGCGCAGCCCGTGGGGCAGCAGGGTCACGCAAGGGGCGGACGCGGACAGCGCCTCGGGGCGCGTGCCGGCGTGCAGGCGCTTGAGCAGCAGGCGCACGGCGGTGGCGCCGATGTCGGGGTTGGGCTGCACCACGGTAGCCAGCGGCGGCTCCACCAGCGTGCCGAGCGCGATGCCGTCGTAGCCGAGCACGGAGACGTCGCGCGGCACGCGCAGGCCCAGGCGCTTGAGGTCCGAAATCACGCCGATCGCCAGCAGGTCGTTGGTGCAGAAGAAGGCGGTGGGCGCGGCGGAGGCGCCCATCAGCGCGCCAATCCGCTCGCTGTGGCTGGCGGTATGGGAGGGCAGGTTCACCGGCGGCAGCGGCGGCAGGCCGTGGGCGCGCATCGCATCCTCGTAGCCGGCAAACCTTTGCCGGGCGCGGTCAGATGCCATGAACGCACCCGACACCACCGCGATGCGCCGATGCCCGGCGGCGATCAGCGCGTTCACGCCCTCGCAGGCACTGGTGCGGTTGTCTACGGAGACCGAGTGCCGCCGGCCCGCCGGGCTGGCCTGGTTGTAGGCCAGTACGTAGGGCACGGCTTCACTGTCGAGCTGGTCGAGCACGGCGCTCTGCGCGGCGTCCGAGACGGTCAGCACCATGCCGTCCACGCGGTGGCGCAGCAGGTATTCCACGCGCTCGCGCTCGCGGGCGGGGTCGTAGCCGCTGGTCACCAGCATCAGCGAATAGCCGGTGGCCAGCGAGACTTCCTCGATCCCGGCCCAGCATTCGGCGAACACGGCGTTTTCCAGCGTGGGCAGCATCACGCCCAGGATGCGGGTCTGTTGCGAGCGCAGCTTGGCGCCGAGCAGGTTGGGGCGGAAGGCGAGCCGGCGCGCGGCGTCGTGCACGCGCTGGGCGGTGCTCTCGCGCACCAGCTGCGGATGGCTGAACACGCGCGAGGCCGTGGCCAGCGAGACGTCAGCGGCCAGCGCCACGTCTGCCAGCGTCACGCCATTGCCGCGTTCGCCTTCGGTATCGGCAGACAGAAAAACGGAGCGGCGGGCGTTGGGCATGGGCGGTGTCGGCGGTCAGGCGGCGAGCAATGAAAACGTTTTCATTGAAGCGCCAAAAAATCAGGCGTCAAGATATTCCGTCGCTGCAGTGCCGCATTGGCGGCAGGCACGGCGGACTTGCGCCTGGTGATTCGGGGTGGATTCTCCGACGGTTTCGTGACGCCGGCGTGACAGCGCCCATGCGTCTTCCGTCACAAAATTGCCACAAAAGATCGGGAATATGCCGAACCGGGCGCATGGACGCAGCCTCTGGCAGACGCGCCCGGTGTGATGAAGAGTGCACGCTGAATGGGAACCCCCCTGCAAGTGGGGGATCAAGTTGCGTCTTGGGCGCGCCGTTAGCCAGCAGTGGGAGTGGCTTTTGCCCACAGCACGATCCACAGCCAGTTTGAGTGCAAGCCTTGTCGCGACCTCTGACGCCTACTATTGCCGATTGCCTCGAACACCAACGCCTGCGGCCTGTTTTCCAGCCGATCGGGTCGCTCGCCAATGGCGAGATCATTGGCTACGAGGCCCTGATCCGCGGTCCCGCCGGGACGCCGCTGGAGAGCCCCGTCGCGCTGTTCGCTGAAGCGGCGCGCGTGGGTTGTCTGGTGCGGCTCGAGCGCCTGGCATCGCGCATCTGCATTGCCGCGTTCATGCGCGCCGGGCTGCCCGGCAAGCTCTTCATCAACTACAGCGCCGATTCGATCCGCGAGGTGGATAGCCATCGCGACGAGGTGCGCGCCTTCCTGAAGACCCACGGCATATCTTCGGACCGCATCGTCATCGAGCTGACCGAGCAGGCGCCGCTGGGCTCGCTGGAATGCCTGTCGCGCGCGGTGGAGTCCATCCGTGGGCGCGGCGCCCAGTTCGCGCTGGACGACTACGGCACCGGCCACGCCAGCCTGGGGCAGTGGATCGCCCTGAAACCCGATTACGTGAAGATTGCCCGCGTGGTGGTGGATGGCGTGGCGACATCGCCGTTCCAGCAGGAGGCGCTGCGCGCCATCCGCAGCCTCGCCGATAGCAGCGGCACGGCGCTGGTGGCGGAGGGGATCGAGCAGGAAGCCGATCTGCGCATCTGCCGCGACCTTGGCATCGACTATGCGCAGGGCTATTTGCTGGCGCGGCCCACGGCCGAGCCGCCGCTGACGATTTCGGAAGACGCCTTGCGCGTGATCCGTTCCGGCCCGGTGGAGGTCTTGCCGGGCGACAAGGTGTCCGAGCCGGGCAGCAACGCCGTAACGCGCCTGCGCTCCGGCGAGTAAGCCCGGGTCGTCCTTAGCGGACGGGGGCCGGCGCCATCGCCGGGGCCACGGGGAACGGGGATGGCACGCCTGGCACGCCTGGCGCGGACGCCATCGCCGGTTCCGGCTCCGATGCCGGCAACACCTCCACGACTTCATTGGGATCGAGCGCCATGCCGGGCTCGGCGGACTCCGCGTGCTCGGTATTTGCGCCGCCGCCTTGCCCATTCCCAGCCATTGCCGCCGAGGCACCCGAACCACCTGAACCACCCGAACCACCTGAGCCTACCGATGGCATGGCCTCCGCCTCCGTGGCCGGCAGCACCGGCCGGCGCGGCGCGGGGCGCGGTGTGGCCGGCGCCTGATCGGACTTGTTCGAGGCGAACAGCCGCTGGAACCAGCCCCGCACCTGCCCGGTGATCGAGGTGTACCAGGTCTTCTCGTCCGCCTCGGCAAACCGCGCACGACCGTCGATGACCCGCGTGCGCAGGGCGCGCTGGTAGAAATCGCCGACGATGGGCAGCGCGCTATGGGCGCCCTGGCCCCAGTAGTCGCTACGCAGCGTCACGCGGCTGTCGTTGAAGCCCACCCAGGCGCCCGCCACCAGTTGCGGATGCATCAGGATGAACCAGCCGTCGGCGTTGTCCTGCGTGGTGCCGGTCTTGCCGGCCACGTCGGCGCGAATGCCGTAGCGGCTGCGGATGGCGGTGCCGGTGCCCCGGTCGATCACGTCGCGCATCACATCGACCAGCGTCTCGGTGGCCGTGGCTGATAGCGCGCGCTCGGGCGAGGGTTCGCGGAACTGCGCCAGCACATTGCCCTCGCGGTCCTCGATGCGCGTGACCATGGTTGGCGCGAGGTACAGGCCGCCGTTGGCGATGGTGCCGTAGGCCGACACCATTTCCTTGAGCGTAACCGGGCTGGTGCCCAGCGCCAGTGACGGCACCGCATCCAGCTTGCTCTCGCGCACACCCATGGCCCGCGCCAGCCGCGCCACGCGGTCTGGCCCCACGGCCTGCACCAGCTGTGCGGTGATGGTGTTCTTCGAATAGACCAGGCCGTCGCGCAGGCTCAGGGCGCGGCCCGTGGCGGGGGACTCGTCGGTCGGGCGCCAGATCTCGCCACCGGCCAGTTGTATTTCCACGGGGTTGTCGAACAGCGTTTCCTCGGGGGCGTGGCCGTGCGCGAAGGCTTCGCCGTAGACGAAGGGCTTGAACGTGGAGCCCGGCTGGCGGCGCGCCTGCGCCACGTGGTCGAAGGCATCGACCGTGAAGTCCCGGCTGCCCACCCAGGCGCGGATGGCGCCCGTGGACGGGTCCAGCGCCATGAAGCCGGCCTGCACGCGCGTCTTTTGCTGGCGCAGCGCCTGCATGAAGGCGCGGTCGGCGAAGAGACGCTTGAGGGCGTCCTCCTCGCTCTGGCCACCGGCCACGGCGGCGCGGAACTCGGGCGTCTCCCGCACGAAGGCCTGCACCAGCACCCGGCTCTCCGCCCAGCCCGCGCGCGGCGCCCAGGCCGCGTTGGCAATCGACTGGAGCTGGTTACCCTGGCGCGTCACGGCCTGGTTGGCCATGGCCTGGAGGCGCGAGTCGATGGTCGTGTGGACCACCAGCCCATCGGTATAGAGGTTGTAGTCGTTGCGGTCGGCCCAGCCGATCAGCCATTTGCGCAGCTGCTGGGCGAAGTGGGCGGCCGGGCCGGGGGCTTCGGTCTGGCGCTCGAAGTCGATCCGCAATGGCCGTTTCTTGAGATTCTCGAAGCGGCCGGCGTCGAGCTTGCCGCGCTTGACCATCTGCGCCAGCACGATATTGCGCCGCTCCAGCGCGCGCTCGGGGTTCAGCACCGGGTTGTAGTAGCTGTTGCCCTTGAGCATGCCGATCAGCGTGGCGGCTTCCAGCACGTCGAGCTTGTCGGCGGATTTGTCGAAATAGGTGCGCGCGGCCATCTCGATGCCGAACGCGTTGTACAGGAAGGGCACCGTATTGAGATACGTCTCAAGGATCTCGTCCTTGGAGTACAGCGCCTCGATCTTGAACGCCGTGATCGCCTCCTTGAGCTTGCGCGTCATGGTGGGCGCACGGCCGATGTCCTCGGGATAGCGGTTGCGGGCCAGCTGCTGCGTGATGGTGGAGCCGCCCTGGCGGTCGCCCGAGAAGGTGTGGAGCGCGGCGGAGGCGGTGCGGCGCAAGTCCAGCCCATGGTGCTGGTAGAAGCGGTGGTCCTCGGTGGCGATCAGCGCATCGACGACATTGGGGGAGATGTCCTTGAGCGCGACCCAGTCGCGGTTGGCCCAGCGGTAGACGGCCAGCTCCTTGCCATCGGCGGACAGTACCTGGGCCGGTTGCTCGGACTTGGCCTTGCGGATGTCGCTGATGCCCGGCGTGAACGGAATCAGGACCAGCACATAGAGCAGGAACAGCGCCGGGATGGCCGCCGCGACCAGCAGGACTTCGCGCCGGGTGGGCCGGCGCAGCCGCTGGATTGCCGGTTGCAGCATTGGCAGCCACCGCGATTGCAGGTGGGCGCGCAGTCGTGCAAGCGGGGCGGCAAGCCTTGGCTTGATGGGTCTTCTGATGGGGTCCAGGGGCATGACGCAGGCATGTTGCGTCCGCATCACAACGGGTCCGCTCGCACGCCAATCTCGAAAGGTGTGAATCCTACCAAATCACGGGTCGGGAAAACCCGGATTTTGCGTAGTTCCCGGGTGCGTATCCCCCGGTAGGGGGGTGTTGCAGTAATGCCTACGACACATTCGTTTCATATTGGGTTGTAACAATCCGCTCGCCCCCCAGAGACCCGCACGGGCATCCGGTGCAGCAAGGCGCCGCCGCGCGCCCGCCGCGACCGGAACGGGGAAGCATCTCAATGTCTTAACAAAACGAGAAACCACAGTGAAGAAAGCTCTATTTGCCCTGGCGGCAGCCGCTACCTGCGCAACGTCCGGCGCAGCCCTCGCCCAATCCGCGTCCAACGTCACCCTGTATGGCATCGTCGACGCCGGCGTAGAAGTGGCGAGCCACGTGCCGGGCGGCAATGGCCAGACGGCCGTGCGCATGAACTCGGGCAACCTGTCCGGCTCGCGTTGGGGCCTGCGTGGCGTGGAAGACCTCGGTGGCGGCCTGAAGGGCATCTTCACCCTGGAATCGGGCTTCGATATCGACACCGGCGTGTCCGGCCAGGGCAACCGCCTGTTCGGTCGCCAGGCCTTCGTCGGCCTGCAAGGCAGCTTCGGCGCGGTGACCCTGGGTCGCCAGCAGAACTCGCTGTATGACCTGTTCGGTGCCTATGACCCGATGGGCGTGGGCCCGCGCTACTCGCTGAACAGCGTCGATTCGGGCTTCAACGGCCGCGCCGACAACGCCGTCAAGTACACCGGCAAGTTCGGCGGCCTGACCGCCACGGCCTTCTACAGCACGGGCCGCGACGCGGTGTCCGGCTCGCCGGGCGAAGTGCCGGGCGACTACAAGGCTGGCCGCAACGTGGGCGCAGGCGTGGCCTACACCGCCGGCGGCTTCTCGGTCGGCACGGCCTATGACCAGTACCAGGGCGCCACGTCGGCTACGTCCGACCGCGCTGTCAAGCGCCTGGCCGTGGGCTCGTCGTACGACTTCGGCGTGGCCAAGGTGTTCGCCGGCTACCGCTGGATGCGCGATGACGGCATCGCCACCCCGGCCACGGCTGCTGCGCGCAGCAACGTCTACTGGCTCGGCGGCCTGTACCGCGTGACGCCGGCCCTGTCGCTGACCGGCGCCGCGTACTACACCGATGCCAACGACAGCGGCAACGATCCGTGGATGTTTGTCCTGTCGGCCGACTACGCGTTCTCGAAGCGTACGGACGCTTACCTGAACGTTGGCTACGTGCGCAACAAGGGCACGTCCAGCCTGGGCCTGAGCGGTGTTGGCACGGCCGTGGCCGGCCAGAACCAGACCGGCGCAGTCGTCGGCGTGCGTCATCGCTTCTAAGCATCGCGCTTGAGCGAGAACCGGCAGGCGAGGCCTTTCCCCTCGTCCTGCCGGAAAGCACAACGCCCCTTACCCGGCTTGGCGGGAAGGGGCGTTCTGCTTGTTGTGTTCGGTATTTTCGGTATTGGGAGGCGGCGCGGGAAGGGATCAGACGGGCCGGGCGTTGCCCGCGTCCGCGGCGCGCAGGCGCTCCAGCGCCTTGGTCAGCATCGCACCTTCTTCTGCTTCAGCGGTGTGGCACAGCGTGTTGATGGCCTGATGCAACTGCGTCTTGTCGTGCGGCGAAAGCATGTCGGCTTCTTCCATGGCCTCCAGCTCCTTGCCAACGCGCTTGGCAAGCTTGCGCACGAATTCCGGATCGAGCTGCCCCTGGCTGGCGCCATGGGCAAGGTGGTAGACGAGGGCAGCTAGGCCCTCTGGCGTCGTTTCCGTCACGGCAATGGGATGGCGTTTCATGGCAACTCCGAGTTAAGGGCCATTTCATTCTAACGATGGATCAGGCCGCGTAGTTTTCGAAATTTGCGTCAGCAGAGGCTGGATGTGCGCGATGCTGCCCGCTGGCGACTTATTACGGAAATATTGCATCCGCAGAATGTCATCTTGTTGAGCCCGCTGAAGATATCGCACTGAATAATGCGACCGGAGGGGTTGCCACGGGCCGACAAAACCACCGCCTGGCCAATGTCCACGGCAAGCCATAGAGCTGCCGGGATGGGCCGGGTGGATTGCCAAGTAGCGGGGAATCAGAGCCGTCCTGAGGACGGCTCTATTTGTTTGTGCGCCGGCACATTTCCATTGCAGTCCCACGACGATTCGGAACCCGCAGCGGGAAAATCTTCGTGTGCTCGGCGAAATCAGGAAACTGCTATAGACCGCTCAAATCGCATCACGTGATGCTGTGTGCTCTTGCCATAAACGGAAGAGATCATGATGCGAAACGACAAGCGGCACATGCTGGATGGCGCGAGCCGCACCAGCACTGGTGGTTGGCTGATCGCCACCAGCGATTCCACAAACATGGGCAAACGCCTTGGCCTGGAAGGGGACCACGGCACGTGCCCCGCCTGCAAGGTCGGCGGCCCGGTCTACAACGACTGCGATCCACGCTGGACCGACATGGGGAAATCCGTGCTGGTGGAAGGCGCGCGCGTGTATTGCCAATGCAAGGAAAAGCCACGGGTGTTTGCATCGCAGTACACGATGTCGTCGGAGGTTGTCAGCGGCAATGTGAAGGGCGCGGCGGCGGGCGCCGATTCGAAAATGCCGTACACCCATAACAATTTGGCGAGCCGTACAACCACGCCTGACGCAGCGAGTCTTGCCGCGTACGAGGCGGATCCGACGATGATTTGTCCCAATATGACCAACGCGGAATTCTATGCGGCGGTCATGCGGGTACGGGATATTGCCGTCGCACACATGGAGGCGCGTTTGATGGAACTGGCGCGCTGGAGCGAGTCGGATAAGGATAAGGTACGCATCTGGTTTACGAATGCCACGCCGGACATTCGCAAACGCTTGCGTGAGGGAATCACGAGAATTCGGAAAATCTCTCTATCGCTTACCGAGAAAAATTTCGAGCGCTTTAGTGAGGAAGCGGTGCGGCGCGTTGGTGAACTGACCCCCTAAAGTTGGACGGGTAAGTTAGGCCGCGGCCAAGGGCTGGGTCCTGTATTGCACAGGACTCAG